>CAWEJK010000009.1:0-419042 GCA_963809425.1 Thermoanaerobaculia bacterium | reverse complement strand
GCCGACCCGAAGTGGGTCATCGCGATGGGCTCCTGCGCGACCTGCGGCGGCCCGTACCGGAGCTACGCGGTCACGCAGGGCGTCGACCGGATCGTGCCCGTGGACGTCTACGTGCCCGGCTGTCCGCCGAGGCCCGAAGCCCTCCTGTACGGCCTCATGGAGCTCCAGAAGAAGATCCAGAAGATGCGCGTCGTGAGGCGCACGCCGGAGGAGCTGGCCGTTGGCTGAAGACGCGAAGGACGCTCCCGTCTCGCCTGCGGCCGGCGAGCCTGCGAAGCCGGCCGATCCTGCGAAGCCCGCCGTTCCGGCGCCCGCGGCCGGCGCCGCCGCGCCGAAACCGGCCGCACCTGCGAAGCCGGCCGCGCCCGCAAAGGCGCCGGTCCCCGCGGCCACGGACGCATCAAGCGAGCCACTCGTCGCCGCGCTCTCGGCGGCCGTTCCCGGCGCGGTCGTCTCCGCGAAGAAGATGGTCGGCCAGACGACCGTGGAGATTGCGCCGGCAAAGCTCGTCGAGGCCTGCCGTCACCTGCGCGACGCCGAGACGTTCACGTTCCTCGTCGACCTCACGGCCGTCGACTGGAAGCAGCGCGACCCGCGCTTCGACGTCGTCTACTGGCTGCATTCCTTCGCCCGCGGCAACGAGCGGATCCGCCTGAAGGCAGGCGTCAAGGACGGCGCCCTTTGCCCGACGGTGTCCGGCGTGTGGGAGACCGCGAACTGGATGGAGCGCGAGGTGTTCGACCTCTTCGGGATCTCCTTCGAGGGCCACCCCGATCTCCGCCGGATCCTCACGTGGGACGGCTTCCAGGGCCATCCGCTCCGGAAGGACTTCCCGGTCGAGGGGATCGACACGGGCGCCGCGATCTACCCGGACCGCTACCCGGAGGGCGGCGGCCCCGGACCCGACGACAAGAACAGAAAGACCGTCTCGTGAGCGAGATCGTCGGCACCGTCGGCGCGGTCGAGGACTCGGGCGACACGATGCTCGGGCTCCGCGAGATGGAGCTCAACTTCGGGCCGCAGCACCCGTCGACGCACGGCGTCCTGCGCATCGTCCTCAAGGTGGACGGCGAGCGCATCGTCTCGGCGCGCCCGGACATCGGGTACCTTCACCGCGGAACCGAGAAGCTTTTCGAGACCGAGACCTACCCGATGGTGATCCCGCACACGGACCGCCTCGACTACGTCGCGGCCGCGACGAACAACCACGCCTACGTCCTCGTGGTCGAGAAGCTGCTCGGTCTCGAGATCCCGAAGCGCGCGCAGTACATCCGCGTCGTCCTCGACGAGATGCAACGCATCTCCTCGCACCTCCTCTGGCTCGCGACGGCCGCGATCGACCTCGGCGCGATCACGCCCTTCTTCTACACGTTCCGCGAGCGCGAGGTCATCCTCGACCTCTTCGAGGAGTACTGCGGGGCGCGCCTCACGCTCAACTGCATGCGCGTCGGCGGCCTCGAGGAGGAGCTGACTCCCGGCTGGATCGAGAAGCTCCGCGCGTTCACGGAAGATCTCGGCTCGAAGATCGACGAGTACGAGGAGCTCCTGACCGAGAACCGCATCTGGAAGGATCGGACGATCGGCGTCGGAATCCTCACGACGGAGCGCTGCATCGCCTGGGGCGTCACGGGCCCGCCTCTTCGCGCCTCCGGCTTCGAGTGGGACATCCGGCGGGCGATTCCCTACGAGTGTTATCCGGAGCTCGACTTCGAGATCCCGACGCGGCAGAACGCGGACACGTACGACCGCTACCTCGTGCGAATCGCCGAGCTGCGCCAGAGCCGCCGGATCCTCCTCCAGTGCTGCGACTGGCTGACGGCGAACCCGACCGGCGAGATCCGCGGGAAGGTCCCGCGCGTCATCAAGCCGCCTGCCGGGGACGCGTACGCGAGCGTCGAGTCCCCGAAGGGCGAGCTCGGCTTCTACCTCGTCTCGAACGGCGGCAACAAGCCCTACCGGCTGCGTGTCCGGCCGCCGAGCTTCATCAACCTCCAGGCGCTGCCCGAGATGGCGCGGGGCCACATGGTGTCGGACCTCGTCGCGATCATCGGCACGATCGACATCGTTCTCGGCGAGGTCGACAGGTAGACATGGACATCTCCGAAAGCGTCCTGAACTACTTCCTGATCCCGGCCGTCAAGGCGGTCGTGGTCGTGATCCTCGTGGCCACGGCGGCGGGGATCCTCACGTACATCGAGCGCCGGACGCTCGCGTTCCTCCAGGTCCGCAAGGGCCCGAACCGCGTCGGACCGCAGGGGGTCCTCCAGTGGGTCGCGGACGTCGTCAAGCTCCTCACGAAGGAGGACGTCGTCCCCGCGAAGGCGCAGCATTTCATCCACTTCCTCGCGCCGGTTCTCGTGATGGTCCCGGGCCTGGCGGTCTTCGCGATACTCCCGTGGGGCCCCGAGTTCACGATGCGGATTCCGGGCCTCGGGAAGGTCACGACGGCGTGGTACGCGGCGGACCTGAACGTCTCGCTCCTCCTCGTCCTCGCGATCACGTCGATCGGGGTCTACGGGATCATTCTCGGCGGCTGGGCGTCGAACTCGAAGTACCCTCTCCTCGGGGGTCTCCGCTCGGCGGCGCAGCTCATCAGCTACGAGGTCCCGATGGGCTTCGCGGTCGTGAGCGCGGTCCTCATGGCGCGCTCGCTTTCCCTCGTCGAGATCGTCGAGGCGCAGCGCACGCACCACATGTGGTTCATCCTCCCGGGTCTCGTCTCGTTCCTCCTCTACTTCGTCTCGGGGGTCGCGGAGACGAACCGCATCCCCTTCGACCTCCCGGAGGCCGAGAGCGAGCTCGTCGCCGGGTTCCACACCGAGTACTCGGGCTTCCGCTGGGCGATCTTCTTCCTGACCGAGTACGCGAACATGATCACGATCTCGGCGGTCGCGACCGCGCTGTTCTTCGGCGGCTGGCTGCGTCCCTTCCCGAACGTCGCGGCCCTCGCGTTCCTCGACGTCGTGCCGGGAGTCATCTGGTACGTGATGAAGGTCGCGGCCTTCCTCTTCGTCTACATCTGGTTCCGCGGGACCTTCCCGCGCTACCGGTTCGACCAGCTCATGGCGCTCGGGTGGAAAACCCTCATCCCGATTTCGCTCGGGAACCTCGTCCTCGTCGCCCTCGCGGCGCTCGGCGGGATGCGCGGCCTGAGAATCCTCGGCACGGTCCTCTGGGTCGTCGCCGCCGGAGCGTTCCTCATCGTGACCCGGCTCCGGACGGCGAAGCCGCCCGCCGCGCGCCTGGTTCCGGCGCCGGCCGGCGCCCGGAAGGCGGAGGCCTGACATGAGCTTCTGGGACGACGTTCTCCTCCTCGACATCTTCGCCGGCCTCAGGATGACCGGGCGGCACCTCTTCCGGAAGGCCGACACGGTCGAGTACCCGGAAGCGGCCCGCGAGCCGAGCGACCGGTTCCGCGGGATGTTCCGGCTCGACGAGGAGCGCTGCATCAAGTGCACGCTCTGCGCGATCGAGTGCCCGATCAACATCATCTTCATCGACTGGCACAACGAGAAGAACGAGGCGGGCAAGAACGAGAAGGTCCTCGACCGGTTCGACGTGGACCTCAAGCGCTGCATGTTCTGCGGCCTCTGCGAAGAGGCGTGCCCGACGAACCCGAAGTCGATCTGGCTCCGGACGAAGACCTACGAGCTCGGAACGTACGAGCGGCACGAGGCCCTCTACCTCGATATCCGGAAGCTCGTGAAGTGGGACGAGAACGTCAAGCCGTTCACCGTCGTCGAGCGGGGGGAAGGGCGGTGACGGAGGCCTTTTTCTTCTGGTTCTTCGCGGCGCTCGTCGTACTCGGCGCCGTCGGCGTCGTCGCGATGCGCCAGCCCGTCCACTCCGCGCTGTTCCTCCTGCTCTCGTTCCTCGGCGTCGCGGCGCTCTTCGTCATGGCGCACGCCGAGTTCCTCGCGGCCGTCCAGATCCTCGTGTACGCGGGCGGCATCATGGTGCTCTTCCTCTTCACGATCATGCTCGTCAACATCCGGCGCACGGCGGGCCAGCCCTTCGTGCACACGCAGGCCGGCGCGGGCCTCCTCGCGGGGATTCTCATTCTCGCGATCGTGGGCGGGGTCGTGGTCGCCTCCTCGCGCGTGCGCGGGCTGTCCGACGCCGGCGCTCCCGCCGACCCGGCGCGCCTTGCCTCGACGTCCGTCACCCGGGACGCGACGACCGTCGTGAACGGGAAGAAAGTCTCGACTCCCGTCACGGAGGAGGTCGCCGGAAACAGCCAGGCGGTGGCCTGGGGGCTCTACCGCGATTACCTGCTGCCGTTCGAGATCGTGTCCGTGTTCCTGCTCGTCGCGATGATCGGCGCGGTCGTGCTCGGGAAGCGGACGATGGAGCACGTCGACTGATGGTCAGCGTCACGCACTACGTCGCGCTCTCGTTCCTGCTCTTCGCCATCGGGGTGACCGGCGTGCTGATCCGGCGCAATCTCCTGACCGTTCTCATGTCGATCGAGCTCATTCTCAACGCCGCGAACCTGAACCTCGTCGCGTTCTCGCGCCAGCTCGGCGACCTCAACGGGCAGCTCTTCGCCGTCTTCGTCATCACGCTCGCCGCCGGCGAAGCCGCGATCGGGCTCGCGATCATCATCTCGATGTATCGCCTCAAGGGCTCCGTGAACCTCGATGACGTGGCGGAGCTGAAGGGATAGCCCCGTGAAAGCCGCCGCCATCCTGCCCTGGATCCCGGTCTTTCCCCTGATCGGGTTCCTCGTGAACGGGCTGCTCTATCTCGCCTCGCACGCGAAGCTCGGCGGAAAGGACGCGCCGAAGGGCCCGCACGCGCACGGGGACGATGGCGGCGCCCACGACGGCGCCGTGCACGGCGGCGGGCATGGCGCGGATCACGAGATTCCGTTCGCGGGCGCCCATTCCATCATCGGGCCCGCGGCCTGCGCCCTGTCGTTCCTCGCGTCGATCCTCGCGATCACCGCGTGGTGGGCCGAGACCCACGGCCACGAGAGCATCGTCGCGACGCTCTGGTCCTGGATGCCGATCGGGGAGAACGCGACGTGGTTCGGCGCGAAGGCGATCGCCGTCGATGCCGCTCTCCGCATCGACGCGCTCTCGGCGCTCATGCTGTTCTTCGTCACGCTCGTCGGCACGCTCATCCACGTCTACTCGGTCGGATACATGGGGCACGACCCGGGGTACGGCCGGTATTTCTCGTACCTGAACCTCTTCATGTTCGCGATGCTCACGCTGGTCCTCGGCGCGAACCTGCCCGTGATGTTCGTGGGCTGGGAGGGCGTCGGGCTGTGCTCGTACCTCCTCATCGGCTTCTACTGGACGAAGACGTGGGCCGCGGACGCCGGCAAGAAGGCCTTCGTCGTCAACCGCATCGGCGACTTCGGGTTCGTGCTCGGCATCTTCGGGTGCTTCGCGCTCTTCGGGACGACGGACTTCGACCGGATGTTCGCGCTCGCGGCAGGGGACCCCGGCCGCTACGCCGCCGGCGGGCTCCTGACGGCGGTCTGCGTCGCGCTCTTCATCGGCGCGTGCGGCAAGAGCGCGCAGATCCCGCTCTACGTCTGGCTCCCGGACGCGATGGCCGGCCCGACGCCGGTCTCGGCGCTCATCCACGCGGCCACGATGGTCACGGCGGGCGTCTACATGGTCGCGCGCTGCAACGTCTTCTACCGCATCTCGCACGAGTGGGCGCTCAAGGTGCTGGGCGAACATGCCACGATCGGCGGCCTCCTCACGCACGACGCCTCGTTCGTCGTCGCGGTCGTCGGCGGCGCGACCGCGCTCCTCGCGGCCACGATGGGCCTCACCCAGACAGACATCAAGAAGGTCCTCGCGTACTCCACGGTCTCGCAGCTCGGCTACATGTTCCTCGGCTGCGGCGCGCTCGCGTTCTCGGCGGGCATGTTCCACGTCTTCACGCACGCCTGGTTCAAGGCCTGCCTGTTCCTCGGAGCGGGCTCCGTGATCCACGCGCTGGGGGGCGAGCAGGACATGACGAAGATGGGCGGGCTCCGCAAGCTCATCCCGCACACGTTCCTCACGATGTTCGTCGCGACGCTCGCGATCGCGGGCGTCCCGGGCCTCGCGGGCTTCTTCTCGAAGGACGCGATCCTCGCCGAGACATGGGGCGCCGGGTACAAGGTCCTCTGGGTCCTCGCCGTCCTCACGGCGGGCCTCACGGCCTTCTACATGTTCCGGCTCATCAGGATGACGTTCTACGGGACGTTCCGCGGGACGCCCGAGCAGCTCAAGCACGTCCACGAGTCACCGGGCTCGATGACGTTGCCGCTCTACGCCCTCGCGGCGGGCGCGGTCGTCGTGGGCTGGTTCGGAATTCCAGGCTTCATTCTCGGGAAAGAGAATTTCTTCGAGAGGTTCCTGGAACCGATCATCACTCCTTTGGCGGCCGGCTGGCAGCCGCGTCCGCACGAGATGACCCATGCGACCGAATGGGGCCTCATGGGAACTTCCGTGGCCATCGCCTTTCTAGGAATCTCTCTCGCCGTCTCGTTCTACTCCGGCGCTTACCCGTTCCGCATGCCCGAGAGGATCGCGTCTTCCCTCGGCGGCTTCTATCGCCTCGTGCGCGACAAGTACCGCGTGGACGAGCTCTACGAGGCCGTTTTCGTGAACGGTCTCATCAAGAAAGGCGGCCGATTCCTGTGGGAGATCGACGCGCGCGTCGTCGACCTCATTCCGAACGGGGCCGCGAGCCTCGCGCTCGGTCTCTCCCACGTGTCCTCGTGGGTCGACCGCACGTTCGTGGACGGCGCGGTGAACGGCGTCGGGAACGTGTTCCAGGCCGCGTTTCGCGGGATGCACCGCGTCCAGAGCGGCCGTGCCCAGAACTATGCGCTCACGATGGCCGCCGGCATTTTCGGTTTCGTGTGTCTCTATCTCCTCCTGAAGTGAAGGACGGCGAATGAACGGACTCCCACTCCTGTCGCTCCTGATTTTCCTGCCGGTCGTCGGCACGCTCGTCGTGCTCTTCGTGCCGCGCGAGAAAACCTCCGTGATCCGGTGGGTCACGACGCTCTTCGCGGGCGCCGAGTTCCTCGTGTCGATTCCCCTCTGGACGTTCGCGGGCTTCCGCAAGTCCGGGGACTTCTTCTTCCGCGAGACGCACGACTGGATCCCGTCCCTCGGCGCGAAGTACTCCCTCGGCGTGGACGGCATCGCGGCCCTCCTGATCCTCCTGACGACGCTCCTCTCCTTCATCTCGGTCTATTCGTCGTTCTCGGCGATCACGAAGCGCGAGAAGGAGTACTACGTATTCCTCCTCCTCCTCGAGACCGGGATGGTGGGAGTCTTCTGCGCGCTCGACTTCTTCCTCTTCTACGTGTTCTGGGAAGTCATGCTCGTGCCGATGTATTTCCTGATCGGCGTGTGGGGCGGCCCCCGAAAGCTCTACGCCGCGATCAAGTTCTTCCTGTACACGCTCGCGGGCTCGGTCGTCATGCTGCTCGCGATCATCGCGCTCTACTTCTTCAACACATCCGGCTTCCTGTGGTGGAAGGGGCTCGGAAATCCCGCGACGTTCGACATCGTCCACTTCCAGACGATCGCCTCCTCGATTCCGGCGGACCTCCAGCTCTGGCTCTTCTGGGCGTTCTTCATCGGCTTCGCGATCAAGGTGCCGATGTTCCCGTTCCACACCTGGCTGCCCGACGCGCACGTCGAGGCGCCCACTGCCGGCTCGGTCATCCTCGCGGGCGTCCTCCTCAAGATGGGGACGTACGGGTTCCTCCGGTTCTCGCTTCCGCTCTGCCCGGACGCCCTCGCCTCGGACGCGCGTTTCCTCGGGCTCACGTCGGTCGGCTGGGTCGCCGTCCTCTCGATCGTCGGGATCATCTACGGCTCGATGGTCGCGATGGTCCAGAAGGACATGAAGAAGCTCGTCGCGTACTCGTCGGTCGCGCACCTCGGCTTCGTCATGCTCGGTCTTTTCGCCCTCAACAACGCGGGCATCCAGGGCGGGATCCTCCAGTCGATCAACCACGGGCTCTCGACGGGCGGGCTCTTCCTTCTCGTCGGGATCGTGTACGAGCGGACCCACACGCGCATGATCGTGGACTACGGCGGCCTGTCGGGCGTCATGCCGGTGTACGCGATGCTCTTCATGGTCATCCTGCTCGCGTCGATCGGCCTGCCGCTCCTGAACGGGTTCGTCGGCGAGTTCACGATCCTGACGGGCGTGTTCCTGACCGACTGGCGCTGGGCCGCGTGGGCGAGCCTCGGCGTCATCCTCGGGGCGGCCTACATGCTCTGGCTCTACCAGCGCGTGTTCTTCGGCGAGCTCACGAACGAGAAGAACAAGGGGCTCCAGGACGTGAACGTCCGCGAGATCCTGACGATCGCCCCGCTCATCGCGGCGTGCTTCTGGATCGGGCTCTATCCGAAACCGTTCTTCGAGATGACGGCGAAGTCCGCCGAGAAGATCGTGACGGCCGTCTCGGCGCCGAACGCCCGCCGAGCGGCCCGGGAAGCCGCCCCGCGGCTCGCGTCCACGACGCCGCCGGCGCCGTCGCCCCTGGCCGTGCCCCTCGTACCCGCCGCCGCCGTCGCCGGCACGGTCCCGGAGGTCAAGTAGACCGTGCCATTTCCCGCGGGCGACACGCTCCTGATCCTGCCCGAGCTCTTCCTGACGACGGCGGCCCTCGTCGTCCTCCTCTGGGCGACGGCAACGAGCCGCGAGGGAGAGCGCGGCCTCGCCGTCTTCTCGGTCGGCGCGCTCGCCGTGACGGGACTCCTGCTCTTCGTCTCCGCGCGGACGGCCGGAGCGCTGCCCAGAGCCGGATTCGGCGGGATGATCGTGATGGACCGCTTCGGCCTGTATTTCAAGGCGATCCTGATCCTCGTGTCGATCGTGACGATCCTGTTCTCGCTGCGCTTCATCGGCTCGGCGTCCTATCCGGGCGGCGAGTACTACGGCCTGCTCCTTTTCGCGACGGTCGGCATGCTTTTCATGGCCTCGGGAACGCACCTGGCGTCCATCGTCGTGGCGCTCGAGCTCATGGCGCTCTCGCAGTACGTGCTCGCCGGCTACTTCAAGCGCGAGACGAAGTCCCTCGAAGCGGCCGCGAAGTACTTCGTCCTCGGGGCGTTCTCGTCTGGCGTTCTCCTGTACGGCGTCTCCCTCGTCTACGGAGCGGCGGGGACGCTCTCTCTCGCGGGCATCGCCACGGCGTTCGCGGCGCCGAAGCCGCCGGCCTTCCTCGTCGTCGGAATCATCTTCGTGGCCTGCGGGATGCTCTTCAAGATCGCGTCCGCGCCCTTCCACGTGTGGGCGCCGGATGTGTACGAGGGCGCTCCCACACCGATCTCCGCGTTCTTCGCGGTCGGGCCGAAGCTCGCGGCTTACGCGATCTTCGCCCGCATCTTCTTCGTGGGGTTCGGTCCGCGCGCCGGCGACTGGACGGCGATCGTCGCGGCCTCGGCGGCTCTCACGATGGTCGTCGGGAACGTGGGCGCCCTCATGCAGACGAACGTGAAGCGGCTGCTCGGGTATTCGTCCATCGGGCACGCCGGCTACGCGCTGCTCGGCCTCCTCGCGTACGGAGACGCGAGCGGCCTCGGCCTCTGGTCGATCCTCGTCTATCTGCTCGCCTACGCCTTCATGAACCTCGGCGCCTTCGGGCTCGTGATCCTGCTCGAGGCGAAGGGGTACGCCGGTGAGAGCGTGGACGACTTCAACGGGCTCGCGAAAAAGAACCCGTGGCTCGCCGCGGCGATGCTCGTTTTCCTGCTGTCGCTCGCCGGAATTCCGCCGACGGCGGGCTTCGTCGGAAAGTACTTCCTGTTCTCGGCGGCGATGAAGGCCGGCTGGTTCTGGCTCGCGCTTCTCGCGGTGCTCATGTCGGCCGTCTCGCTCTTCTATTACTTCCGGATCGCGCGCGCGATGTACCTCGTGGACGGCGAAGGGACGCTCCACTGGCGCGAGGAGCCCGCCGTGACGGCCGCCATCGCGCTCTGCGCGGCCGGCACGCTCGCAATGGGAATTCTCCCGGGGCCCTTCGTGCAGTTCGCCCGGACCTGTCTCCTGCCTTTCGGGCCGTGAGCGGCGACCGGCCTCCCGACGATCCCGGATCCCGGCGGTTCTTCGGCGACGTCCTGACGTTCGGATGGGTTCTCCCGGGAGCGATCGCGGCGGGGGCGGGCCTCGGGTACCTCGGCGACCGGATCTTCGGCATCTTCCCGGTCCTGACGGCGGCTCTCGGGCTTCTCGGCCTCGTGGCCGGACTTCGGCAGATCTATCGCGAGTCCGGAGCGCTCTCGGACGAGGGGCCGGGCTCCCGGAAGTGACGCGAAAGTGACGGAAGTCGGCAAGGATGCCGTTGCGGCCGCGCCCGCGTCTCACGGGCGTCTCTTCCGGCTCGCGGCGGCTCTGGGCCTGCTCGGAGCCACCGGACTGGCGGCCTGCGGCCAGTTCGAGGCGGCGCTCGCCTTGACTCTCGGGGCTTGCGTGGCTATCGTCTCGGCGCTCTGGCTGTCGGATCTCGTCGGCCGCTTCAAAGCGCCCGAAAAGGTTGCGCCAGCCGGATTTGACTGGAAATTCGGGCTTAAGGCCGTTCTTCGGTACGCCTTCGTCGGTCTCGCCCTGTGGGGGGGGCTGCGGATGCTACCGGCCGACGTCCGGTGGGTGGTCGTGGGCCTCTCGACGGTGGTCGCCGCGGTGGTGATCGACGGGCTCCTCGAAATCCTGGCCGGCCGCCGGAGCGGGACGGGCTCGGCCCAGTGAGGGCGGGGACGACGTGCACCACGAACATTCGATCTTCTTCGGGCTCTTCAACGCCCTCCTGACCCGCCTGTTCGGCCCCGTCGAAAATGCCCCGTCCTGGTGGCGGGATGGTGTCGCGCTCGGAGGCTTTCACGTGGCCGGCATCGCCCCACGGGGGGAGCACGGCGAGCTCCTCGGCTGGATTCCGGATCACATCGCGATGGCCGTCGTCGTCTTTTTATTCTGCGCCGTGTTTTCGTACTTCGTGTCGCGGAGCTACCGGAAAGGTGCTCCCTCAGGCGCGCAGAACGTCCTCGAGGTCTTTGTGGATTTTCTCCGCGACCTCGTCAAGGAGAACATCCCGCATCACGGAGAGAAGTACCTGCCGATCGCGGGGACGTTCTTCTTCTTCATCTTCCTGTGCAACTTCTGCGGTCTCTTCTTCTTCCTGCAGCCCCCGACGGCGAACCTGAACGTGACGTTCGCGCTGTCGATCACCTGTTTCTTCCTCTACAACGCCGCCGGCATCAAGGAGCACGGGCTCCTCGGCTACCTCAAGCATTTCCTCGGTCCGATGCTCGTGCTCGCGCCGCTCATGTTCCTCATCGAGATGATCGGAAACTTCGCGCGCGCCCTGTCGCTCTCGATGCGTCTCTACGGAAACATCTTCGGCGAGCACACCGCCGGCAGCATCTTCGCGGGCCTCGTCCCGATCGTCGTTCCGTGGCCCATGATGGCGCTCGGCGTTTTCACGGCGCTCCTGCAGGCCTACGTCTTCACGCTTCTGACCACCGTTTATCTGGGCGGAGCCACCGCCCACGAGCATTGAGAATTCAAAGAGAGCACGAAATCGAGTTTTTCGAGAACGAAAGGAGCTCCCGACATGTTGAAGAGAATCCTCCCGGCCGGCGTCCTCACGGCGCTCGCCCTCCTGCTCCCGAATCTCGCCCTCGCCCAGGAAGCCGCGAAGGCCGGCGGCGGCGCCGGGTGGGGCCACCTCTCGGCGGCGATCGCGATCGGTCTCGCCGCTTTCGGCGGCGCCCTCTCGCAGGGCCGCACGGCCGTGGCGGCCTGTGAAGGAATTGCGCGGAACCCGGGCGCGGGCGCCTCGATTCGCGCGATGGCATTCCTGGCACTCGTCCTCATCGAGTCCCTCGTCATCTATGCCCTCGTCATCGCTTTCGTCATCAACGGAAAGTAAGACCTTTCCTCTCAGTGAGATGGGCGGTCCCGGTTTACCGGGGCCGCTTTTCTTTTCGGGGACGCGAAGCCGGAACGCGCCGGTTTGCGTATTGCATAGAGAGAGGCTGGAACTTTCGATATGGCCGCTTCCTCACCTCCCAGACCCTCCGCGACGCCCACCGCCTGGAACTTCGGGAGCGGGGAGCTTCCGTACGCGGACGCCCTCTACGGATCAGCGCTCCGTTTGACGCGGAACCGGCAGGACGCCGAGGACCTTCTCCAGGAGACATTTCTCAAGGCGTACGCGCACTACGACGGCTTCACAGAGGGCACGAACCTCAAGGCGTGGCTGTTTCGCATCCTCAAGAATGCGTTCATCAACGGGTACCGGCGCGTGAAGGCCGGGCCGAAAGAGATGGATCTCGGCGCCGGGGGGGACGAAGCCCTGGATGCGGCCCGCTCGAAAGCTCAGGAGGGCGGCAAGGACGCGACGCCCGAGGAAGGCCTTCTTGCGGCGACGCTCGACCGGGGAGTGTCCGAAGCGCTTGCGGCTCTGCCCGAGGATTTTCGGCTCGTCGTCGAGCTCGTCGACCTGCAGGACTTCTCCTACCGCGAAGTCGCCGACATCCTCGAGGTGCCGCTCGGCACGGTGATGTCCCGCCTCTACCGGGGCCGCCGTCTCCTGGAATCGGCCCTTCTCGACTACGGCCGCCGCCGGCATTACTTCGGCCCGGAGAAGCCCGTGCGGACTCGGCTCGCCGCTCCAGGACCAGAAGCTCCCGAAACTTCCGGGCCGGGGGCCGGGAGGAATCCCGTCACGCTCTCGGAATACCGCCGGCGCCGCGAGCGTTAGAAACTCAGGGGCGACGGGATGATGGATTGCCGCACGGCGAGCCTCCTGATCGAGGCGTATCACGACGACGAGCTGGAGCTCGTGGACGCGGCCCGCCTTCTCGCGCACTTCGAGGAATGCCCGGGGTGCCGCCAGCACTGCGAAGAGGCGGGGAAGCTCCGCGAGACGCTGAAGACCTGCCGCCCCGTGGATCACTGCCCCGAGGAGCTGGCCCGTCGCCTCGCCCGCCGCCTCGACACGCCTCCGGGTCCGCGTCCGCGCCGCGCTTTCCCGAGGTCCGTCACGATCGTCTTCGCCGCGGGCTGTGGAATCGCATTGGGCTGGGCGGCGGTCGGGTTCCGGACTCCGTCTCCGACGGCGGCCGCGCTTCCTCTCGCGATCCAGCGGGTGGAGGGAGAGCTCGTGTGCCTGCGTTGCGCGATGGGTCACGGGCTGCCCGGGATGGCCGCCCGGCTCGCGGGAACGCCGCACCGCCCCGTCCTCCTCACGAGGGATGGGAAGCTGTTCGTCCTGCGCTCGCGAAATCCGGTGCGCTCCCTCCTCGAGGCGGACGGTCCGGTGCGCCGGCACGTCGCGCTGATGGCGAGCCTCGACGAGACGAGCGGCCTCGCCGACGTCGTGGAGGTGCTTCCGGAATCCGCGGCGACGGCCACTTCCGCCGTCGCCCGCTGAATTCCGGACGGAGCCTCGGTCTCTAGGCCTCGGAAGAAAGGGCGGGCGGACTCAAGCGCTTCTCGAAGAGGATCGACTCGCGCGTGCCTTCACCGACGGCTATCGGAACGAGATCCACGACCCGGAACCCGTGAAGCCAGTAGAGATGAGGCCCGGCGGGAGAGCCGGCGAACGACCGCGCGCGCAGGACGAGCAGGCGCCGCTCCCGGCACGTCTCGATGCCGCGGGAAAGCAGCTCCCTGCCGACCCCGCCGCTCCGCTCGGAACCCTCCACGAGGAGCCAGTTGAAGCGCGCGGCGGCCGGGTCGACGAGGTCACGGGTCACGAGGAGAACGCCCACGAGCCGGCCGTCGCGTTCCGCCGTCACGAGGGCATCGTGCTCGGGGTCGAAATCGGCCGCGATGGACGCGGCCTCCTTGCGCAAGACGTCGGCGACGGCCGCCTCGTACTCGTTCGAGACGAGTCTCTCCACGAACGCCCGGACGGCGTCGAGGGCGTCCGCACCTCGGTGGCGGTACACGACGTTCGCGCCCGGCACGCTCACATCCTTCCGGGAATCGGAACGCCGAGAACGCCGAGGACGTCCGCGAGGTGCATGGAGACGACCTGGAGGGCGGCGCGGCGGGCGCGCCTCGTCGTCTCGTCCTTCTCCTGCGCGATGGGATGCGTGTGATAGAGGTGGTGGAAGCCCGCGGCGACCGCGAGCGCGTGCCGGACGAGGAGCGAGACCTCGAGCGACTCGGCCACCTTTTCGAACGTCTCGAGCGTCCGGGAGCAGGTCCTCACGACGTCCCACAGCCCGTCGTCGAGCGCCGACGCGGGCAGCGCGGACAGCCCGTCGATTTCGGCGGCGTCGAGGCGCCCCGTGAGGCCCGTCTCCTCGAGCTTCCGGAAGATGTTCGCGGCGCGCACCGCCGCATACTGGAGATACGGCCCCGTGTCGCCCTCGAAGGCGAGCGCCTCGTCGAAGTCGAACGCGATGACCTTGTTTCGCGAGAAGCGCGTCATGTAGATGCGGAGAGCTCCGACGGCGATCGCCTCGGCCCGGCCCGCTTCGGGAGGCTCGGAAGCGCGCGAGAGGATCTGCTCCCGCGCCTTCTCGACGAGCCGGTCGAGGAGATCCTCGGCCTTCACGCCGAGCCCCCTCCGGCCCGACATCTCGACGAAGGGGCGCGCGCGATCCTCGTCGGTGAGCTCCACGCCGAGCGCCTCCGCCGAAGCGGGCGTCAGGGCGACCATCTCGTACGCGAAGTGGACGGATCGGTCGGCCGCCTCGGCGAAGCCCGCACGCCGCACCGCCTCTTTCACGACCTTCTGGGGATACGACTGTCGCACGTCGATGACGTTGATGACGGCGTTGCCCCTGCCGAACCGGCCGCGCGCGGACGGGTCGGCGCCGCGATCGTCCCGGCGCGTCCTGTAGAGCGGAGAAACACCATCCGAGGCATGGAACTCGGGCGATCCGTCGACGTCCCGATAGGGAACCTCTTCATACTCGAAGTCGATTCCGAGGACGCCGAGCTTCCAGAGCTGGTAGGCGACGTCCTTCCCGGTATACGTGACCGTGCCGTTCGATCGCACGAGGACCTTGTCGGCGTCCTCCATTCCTTCGAACTCCGGAGAGCCCTCGAGCGGCATGACCCAGCAGCCCTCGTTCTTGCCTTCCGTCTCGCGTCTGGCGGCGCCGGCCGCCTGCAGGAGCTCGAACGCCTTCACCCAGAAACGGCGCGCGAGGATGTCGCTCTCGCGCGGCAGGAGGTCGTACGTGACGCCCACGCGCTCCATCGTGAAGAGATGGCAGCGCACGACCGCCTCGGCGAGCCGTCTCGCGAGGTCGGCGGTCGCCGCTGCTTCGGCGGTCTGCTCCTGGCCCGTCGCGGCACCCTCGATCGCGTGGAGCGTGGTCCTGCGCTTCTCCTCGAGCGCCGGGTCCGCCGCGTAGCTCTTTCCCGCGAGCGCGTAGAGGTCCCACGCGAGATCGCCGAGGCGGCGCGGCTCGACGCCCGGAGCATGCTCGGGGAAGGCATCCAGGATCTCGCGGATCTCCTCGCCGAGACGCCGCGCGCGCGACGCGTCGATCATTTCTTCCGGGTTCTGCAGCGCGACGACGACGTCGGCCACCTGGACGCCCGTGTCGTCGAGATAGTTCTGAACCTCGACGCGGCGGCCGAGCCGCCTGAAGGTGCTCACGAGGACGTCGCCGAGGACGGCATTCCGGAGGTGCCCTATGTGCGCGGCCTTGTTCGGATTGATGTTCGTGTGCTCGACGATGAGCTTGCCGGCGCCCGCGTCCGCCTCCTGCGCGGCGCTTTCGGCGACGAGCATGGCGCGAAGGACACGCGGGCGATCGAGGAAGAAGTTGACGTAGCCGCCGCCTTCGACGGAGCGCCTCACGACGACCGGGGGCAGGGCGAGGGCGGGAGCCAGCTCCTCCGCGATCTTCCGTGGGGGCCGCCGCAGGACCTTCGCGAGCTCGAAAGCGACGGGGCAGGCGAGATCGCCGAGCTCGACCTTCGGGGGCGTCTCGAGGACGATGCGCGGCGCCGGAACGCCGAAGACGCGGAGGCACGCCTCCGATACGGCGCTCTCGAGCTCACGTTTGAGACCGGGAATCACGCGGCGGCGCTCCTCTCGCGGGTGCGCATCTCTCTTTCGACCATGGCGGCGCGGATTCTCGCACGTCGTAACATTCCCCCGTGGCGGAAGATCCGATCACGCGGGACATACTGGTGCGCGTCACACCCGAGCGCGCCTTCGACGCTTTCGTGGAGCTTTCCGACGTTCTCGCCTGGCTCGCCGATGGCGCCGTCATCGGGCGGCGCCTCGGCGGGAACTGGGGCCTCGGCTGGTACGCGCATCCCGATTCGGACGCGGGTTACAGCTCGATCGGCCAGTTCGAGGTCTTCGACCCGGGCCGCCGCTTCGTCGTCTCCAATCTGGTGTTCTCGACGCCCGGGGGCGAGTCCTTCGGCCCGATGCGCCTCGTCGTCGCGTTCGAGAGGGAAGCGGACGGAACGCGCGTCACGGTGACGCAGGCGGGGCTCGAGGAATCCGCGGCCGGGGCCGCCTATCGCGCTCAGCTCGGACCGGGCTGGGAACGCATGCTCGGCGACCTCAAGAGCTGGCTCGAGGAAGGGCGGAAGCTCCCCGGGCGCTGAACGGCGGCCCGGGGCCGGTGACGGCGCGTGGCGCGGAAAAGAAAAGGCCCCGGCGTGAGCCGGGGCCTTCCTTCCGCTGGAAGGTGTGCCGCTACCTAGAAGCGGGCTCCGACCGAGACCTGGAAGTACCGTGGCGTCTGGTAGCTCGTCGGGCCCGTGGCCGCGCCGAAACTCGGGCCGTAATTCCAGTTCGCGCCGGTGCCGCGTGGGCCCCGCGTCGGTGTCGTCGTGAACGGGTTGAAGCCGGCATACGACGTGGGATTCGTCAACGCCGTCTCTACGGCCGTGTTTACCGTGGTGACGTGCTGGGAGTTGAAGACGTTGTACACGATCGGCGCGACGTAGATTTCGACCGCGCCGCCGATCCGGTACGAGAAGTTCATGGCGAGGTCGGTGCGGTAGATGCTGTCGGTGTGGAAGGCGTCGCGAGAGGTGTAGTAGTACGTTTCCGACGCGGGCCGCGTGAGATAGCCGGGGTTCGTGACGTAGTTTCTCGTGTCGACGGCGCCGACGGCGCCGTACGGCTGGCCGGAGTCCCACTGCTGGATCGCGCTGATGTTGAGGGCGCCAAACCGGGCCGGGATCGGAACGTCATACGTCCCGTACAGGCGGACGCGGTGCCTCTGGTCGCTGCTGAGGTCTCCGATCGGGTTTTCCCACGACGTCGAGAAGTACTCGGGGTAGACGTGGTCGCCGCCGCGGACCGGGCCCGAGCCGCTGGTCTCGCCGACGATGTTTCCGATCAGGTGCGACCAGGTCCAGTTGCCGCCGAGGTTGAGGCGCGCGCCGACGCGGTAGGAGAACTGCGTGTGGAGACCCGTGTACTCGCGCCGGTAGTCGCTCGAGTTGACGACGAGGCCGAGGTCCTGTTTCGCGCCGAAGGGGCTCACGACGGTGCCGGTCGTCATGTCCTTCTTCAGGTCGTAGTAGTCCGTGTATTCACGCCGCACGATGTCGGCCCGGAAGGAGCCTCGGGACGAAGCCCCGAAGTTGCCGGCGAAGCCGAGGACGTATTCCTTCGCGCTCGGGGAGACGAGTGAGCTCTGGATCTGGACGTTGACGCCGCCGATCGACGGCGCGCCGCCTTGCGCGAGCGTGCAGCTCGCGGCGAGAGGATCCGGGAGGCACCCTCCTGCCTGGAACCAGGCCATGAACTGCTGCATGGCGGCGTTCGGCGAGAGCAGCGGCTTCGTCGCGTCCGTGTTGATTGCCCGGTCCGTCGTAGAACCAGTAGAAGTTCGCGGGCGCGCCGGCCAGCGTGGCGCCGCTTCCCGCCTGCGTCTCCTGGAGCGCCGCCACGTACTTCGCGTAGCTCGCGGTGACCCGCAGGCTGCCGTCACCTTTCACGTCGAAGGTCCCGGCCAGGCGCGGGCTGAACGCGGAGTCCTTCGAGGTGACGTTTCCGGCGGCGTCCGTGGCGTCGTTCTTGTCGTACCGGACGCCGAGGTTGAACGAGAGGCGGTTGTTGAGCCGCCACGTGTCGTTGAGGTACGCGGACGCGGTCCTCAGGTCGCTGCCTCCGGACAGCTTCAGGATCGGCCAGTAGTGGAGAATGGTGCTCGAGCCCGTGTCGATGACGGGATAGATGTTCTGTCCCTGCACGATGGAGGCGGTCCGGGAGATGAGGATGAAGTTGCTTCCCGACTGGTAGTTGTTCGAGACGCGCTGGCCGCCGAAGTCGTCGTACCCGGCCACGAGGTTGTGAGAGCCGAGGGACTGCGTGGAGAGGAAGTACGTCCCCTTGACGAGGTAGTTGTTGTTGTCCCGCTTCTCCGGTCCGCAGATGCCGCAGAAGATCGGAGCGTTGTAGGAGATTCCGTTCGCGAGGTCGCGGAAGACCGTCCCCTGGATCGGGTCCGTGAAGACTCCACCCGAGTTCTCGAACGTGAACTTCCGCTTCGAGTACTGGCCCTCGACGAAGAACGAGTTCGTCAGAACGCCGTTGTAGTTGATGGCGAGCTGCTCCTGGGGGAGCTGCCGGTTGTAGATGCTCGCGAGATCCGAGACGGGAATGCTCGGGAAGGAGTAATTGACGTCGTCGTGCTTGACCGCGAGGTAGGACGCCGTGAGCGTGTGACTCTGGAAGGGAGATAGGGTCAGCTTCCCTTCGTATCGCAGCTCCTTCGCCCCCGAGGTATAGCCGACGTTCGTGAGGCGCGTGAGAGAGGAAATGGCGTCGCTCGTGTCGAAGTACCGGCCGGCTCCGAAGAACCAGACCTTGTCCTTGAGGATCGGCCCCCCGAGCGTGGCCTCGTACGTCGGGATGACGGTGTTGACGAACAGCCCCTCCTGGGGGTTCACGCCGGCCGCGGTCCGATACTTGGAGGTCGACTGCCAGGCGTCGTCCGTGAACGTGCTGCGGAGGGAGCCGCTGAACGAGTTTCCGCCCGACTTCGTGATCGTGTTGATGACTCCGCCGGTGAACCGGCCGAACTCGGCCGAGACGGCCGAGGTCGTCGTCGTCGTCTCCTGGATCGCGTCCTCGATGAAGAGGGTGAAGGGCTGGCCGCGGATGTTCTCGCTGACGACGACGCCGTTCACGGTGTAGAGGTTCTCGGTCGACTGGGCGCCCGCGATCGAGACCCCGTTCGGGCCGTTCTGGTTGAGACCGGGGGCGAGGATGACGGCCGCGGTGATGGTCCGGGCCGTCGGGAGCTTGCCGAGGAGGTCGCCCGTGTAGGTCGTCGACTGGGCGGGGGACTGCGAGATCGACTCGCTCTTACCGGAAACGGTCAGCGTCGTCGAGACGGCCGCGACGCTCATGTTCGTATCGAGCCGGCTCAACTGCGAGGACGAGAGCGTGATGGGCCTCGACTGGGTCTGGAAGCCCGAGAGCGTGAAGGTGATCGTGTACTCGCCGGGAGGCACGTTCGCAAAGACGTAGTCGCCGCTCGCTCCCGTGACCGTCGTCCGGGTCCCCTGAAGAGTCGGGGATTTCGCGGTGACCGACACACCCGGGAGCTCGAGCGCGTCGTTCATGACCTTTCCCGACAGGGTGGCGGTCGGGATGCCCTGCGCGAAGGCCGGGGTCGCGAGGAGTAGTCCGAACGCGAGGGCAATCAGAGCCGCGCCGGCCATGAGCCTTCGAATTCGGATTGAGATGATCGAACTTCCGCTTTCATTCTGCACGCGCATCCTCCTTCGTGAGTCGAACGGTCAAGTGAAAAGTGACGAGAACGAAACAGAGCCCGGAGTTTTGCAGAATTGCAGGCAAGGAACCTGCCATCGAAGGAGAGCTCTTCACGAATACAAGTCTTTTAAAATAAGTAGTTTACATTTGGTCAAATAACGGATGGCGGTCCCGAATTCCAAAATACCGGAGTTGGGACGGAATTTTGGATCGAAACCACTGTTCTCCCGGCGCCTTCCAATCCCGGACAAACTCAGCCCGGTCGGGGCGCGCGGCGGAACCTCGCTTCGTCGGGATACCGCTTCAATCCTTCCCGCTTCCAGTAGTCCGCCCCGGCCCGGTCGCCGAGGATCGACAGGGTCTGGAACGCGGCGAGGTAGGAGTCGACACCGGGTGACGCCGAGACCATCTCCTCGATCGTCTTGCGCGCGTCGGCCTGCCGGTTCTGCGCCGTGTACAGGATGACGAGGGAGCTCCAGGCCGCGAGTGTCGCCGGATGGGCGCGGATCTCCTCGCGGAATTCGGCCTCGGCCTCGGCGTGTCGGCTCATCCGCGCGAGGATGTCGCCCCGAAGAGAGTGAAGTCCGGCGGGCGGGAGCTGGTGCCTGGATGGTTCGCCTTCGGCCTTCGCCGTGAGATCGAGAGCGCGGGGGAGGTCGTTCTTCCGGATGGCGATCCGGGCGAGGACGAGGTATCCGCGATTCTTGTTCGCCGGGGACCCGAGGGAGGCGAGCGCGGCCGTCTCGGCGCCCTTGAGATCTCCCTTTGCGAGGAGAGCCCTCGCGAGTATCTCGTCGCCGGCCGGGTCTCCGAGCCGCTTGGCCACCTCCGCGTGCCGGATCGCCTCGTCGACCTTCCCCATGTCGAGAGCGCCGTTCGCCACGAGCCGCAGGTAGTTCGTGGAGCCAGCCGGCGCGAGCTCGACCGTCTTCTTCAGCGCGGCGAGGGCCTCGTCATTCCGCCCGAGCCGGACGAGGGCCAGGGAGCGAAGCTCCCAGAGGTCGAGCATCCTCGGGTTCTCGGCGAGGAGCCTTCCGGCGAGCTCGGCCGCCTTCCCGGGTCGTCCCTGCATGAGGTGATCGAGTGCGTCCTTCATGAGCTGGAATGTCGCGATGTGGTCTTTCGGGTCGTCGAGCGGACCGCTTCCCGCAGGTTGCCCCGAGCTGAGATAGCCGAGCGACGCGAGCTGCTTCGCTGCCTCGGGGTCGACGGCGCCGGGAGTGCGGAATGCCGTCCGGAGCTTTTCCATCTCGACGCGCATCGCACGGAACGCGGCGGGCTTGCCCTCGATCAGGTTTGCCTTTTCCCCGCGGTCGCTCGCGAGATCGAAAAACTCGGGGCGGGGTCCCTCGATGTAGTGCCAGCGGACGTCGAGAAGGGAGCGGAGCTCGCTCCAGCCGAAGTGAATCCTGGGAAAGAACGTCTCGGCGAAGATCCTTCGTTCGGGTGTGGGATCGCCGGCCGCAACGTCGATCAGCGACACGGTTCCGGGCGGCGGAACGAAACCCGGCACGCCGACCGCCTTCGCGATCGTCGAAAACACGTCGATCAGCTGGACCGGGGACGAAACCGTCGAGCCGGCGGGAGCATCCCCTTTCGGGAGCTTCACGAGCAGCGGGACCTGCAGGACCTCGCGGTAGAGGAAGATCCCGTGCTCGCTCTCGCCGTGATCGTCCAGCCCTTCGCCGTGGTCCGAGAGGAAGATGATCAGCGAGCGGTCGTAGAGCCCCTTCGCCCGAAGGCGGTCGAGGAACTTGCCGGCGATGGCGTCGGCCGTCGCGATCTCGCCGTCGTACGGATTCGCGTAGCGGCTCTTGAACGGCTCCTTCGGCTCGTACGGGCTGTGGGGCTCGTAGATATGGAGGAACGCGAAGAACGGGCGATCCTTCTCGCTCTCCAGCCACGCGGAGAGCGAGGCTTCCGCCTCATCCCCAGGCCGCTGGACGCGGTTCAGAGCCTGGAACGCGTGCTTCGGCACGACGTCGTCGTCCCAGAGGTCGAAGCCTCGCCCGACCCCGCTGACGCCGCTGAGGACGATGCTCGAGACGGCTCCGCCGGTTGCGTAGCCGTACTTGCTTCAGAAGCTCCGCGAGGGTCGGGACCTTCGGGTCGACCGCGTACCCGAGGTTGTCGTGGACGCCGTGGCGGTCCGGCAGGAGCCCCGTGAAGATCGAGACGTGCGCCGGAAGCGTGAGGGGAACGTGCGTATAGGCGTTCTCGTAGAGGATGGAATCCGTCCGGAGAGCAGAGAGGGCCGGCGTGTCCACGTTCGGGTAGCCGTAGAAGGGGAGGTGGTCGGAGCGGAGCGTGTCGATCGAGATCAGGACGACGGGAGCGTGTGGGAAGACGCGGGCGAAGCCGGCGCCTCGGCGCCGGCAACCCGGAGCGGCGACGAGGGCCAGGCCGAGGCCGATGCCGATTGCGCATCGCACCGAGCGCCGCAGCAACATCGGCGGAGAGTCTAGCGTGGGGCCATGCCGAAGACCGCGGGGAGAAAGAAAAGGGTCCCGGCGAACGCCGGGACCCTCGAAAGAGAAGGAAGAAGAGAGACTAGAAGCGGAGGCCTACCCCGACCGCGAAGGACCGCGGGGTCTGGTAGCCGGACGGCGAGATCGCCTTTCCGAAGTTCGGGCCGTAGTCCCAGTTCGCGCCGGCGGTGCCCTTGGCCCCCTGGACCGGAGCGGTCGTGAACGGATTGAACTTCGTGAAGCCCGTGGAGCTCTTCGGATTCAATACGGTGTTGTTCGGGCTCACGATGTGCTGCGCGTTGAACAGGTTGTAGACCTGCGGCATGACGAACAGCTCCACCGTGTTCGCGATCTTGTACGAGAAGTTCATCGACAGGTCGGTATTGAAAACATCCTCGGTCCGGAACGCGTCGCGCGCGCTGTAGTAATAGGTGCGGGCGTTCCCGGCCGAAACCGTGTTGAAGTAGCCCGGGTTCGTGACGTACGGCCGGGTGTCGATGGTTCCGAAGGCCGCGTAGGGCGTGCCGGTGTCCCACCGCTGGATGAGGCCGATGCTCAACATCCCCATGGACTTCGGAATGGGCACGTCGTACGTCCCATAGAGGATGACGCGGTGCCGCTGATCGCTGCTGAGGTCTCCGATCGGGTTGTTCCAGCTCTTCTGGGCATACTCCGCATAGCTGTGGTCTCCCAGCGTAGCTGACCCGCCGCCCGAAGTCTCGCCCACGGCGTCGCCGATCAGATGAGACCAGGTCCAGTTGCCGCCGACGTTGAGGCTCGAGGTCAGCCTGTACGAGAACTGCGTCTGAAGACCGGTGTATTCGCGCCGGTAATCGTTCGAAATTTCGATCAATCCCAGGTCGTACGTGTTGCCGACGGGATCCGTCACCCTGCCGGTCGACAGGTCTCTCCGGATGTCGTAGAAGTTCTTGTAGTTCCGGCGGACGACGTCGGCCCGGTAGGTGCCCTTCGTGCCGATGCTGCCGGAGACGCCAATCGCGTATTCCTGAGCGTAGGGGGACGCGAGGGAGCCGCGGAGCTGGGTGGAGACGCCCGAGTACCTTCCCGCGTCGATGGGCATCGTGCAGGCCGCGGCCAGCGGGTCGGGGTAGCAGCCGAGTCCCGTCAGCCAGGAGAAGACCTGCCCGACGGCGTCGCGGGCGGAGACGAGCGGCTTCGTCGGGTCGGTGTTGATCGCGGGGCGCCGGGCTTGTCGAAGTACCACCAGAAGTCCGCAGGGTTTCCACCCGCGGAGGCCCCGGTGGCCTGCGTGTCCTGAAGAGCGGTCACGTATTTCGCATAGCTCGCCGTCACGCGGAGCTTGCCGTTACCCGTCGGGTCGAAGATGGCGGAAAGGCGCGGGCTGAACGCGCTGTCGTTCGACGTCGTGACGCCGAGGGGATCCACGGCGTGGTTCTTGTCCCAGCGAACGCCGAGGTTCATGGACAGGTTGTTGTTCAGCCGCCACGAGTCGTTGAGGAAGAGCGACCGGGTCCGGATGTCCGACGTGCCGCTCCCGAAGATCGGCCAGAAGTCGACCTCGCCGTTCGGGTCGATGACCGGGTAAGCCTTGCCGTCCTTGATGATCGAGGAGGCCGACGTGTAGATGATCCAGTTGCTGCCGGACTGGTAGTTGTCCTCGTGCCGCTGTCCGCCGAAATCGTCGTATCCGGCCACGATGTTGTGCGAGCCGAACGACGGGGTGGACAGGAAGTACGTCCCCTTGACGAGGTAATTGTCGTTGTTGCGTTCCTTGGCGGGGCAGTGGCCGCAGAAGATAGGCCGAGTTCATCTGCGGGCCGAGGACCAAGTCGACGACCGGCGTTCCGAGGAGGGGATCCGAGAACGGGGAGCCTGAATTCTCGAAGGCGAACTTCCGCCTCGAGTACTGCCCCTCGACGAAGAACGAGTTCGTGAGGACGCCGTTGTAGTTGAAGGCGAGAAGAGACTGCGGCAGCTGCCGGTTCGACGAGGCTCTCGAGATCGAACGTCGTGAACTGCGTGTAGTTGTTCTGCTTCGTGTCGATCCCGATGTACGAGCCCGTGATCGTGTGGCTCTGGAACGGCGAGAAGGTCAGCTTGCCTTCGTACCGCTTCTCGGTGGTCTGGGGCGCATAGGAGATGTTCGTGTAGGTGGTCAGGCTCGAGGTCGTCCGGTCCTGGTAGCGGCCGGCGGCGAACATCCAGAGCATGTCCTTGAAGATCGGGCCTCCGAAGGTCGCCTCGTAGGTCGGGAGGACCTTCTGGAGGAACGTCCCTTCCTGCGGGTTGACGCCGGCCGCGGTCCGGTAGGCCGACGTGGACCTCCACGCGTCGTTCGACAGCGACGCGCGGAGCGGAGCCGCTGAACGTGTTGCCGCCCGACTTCGTGATCGTGTTGATGACGCCGCCCGATGAACCGGCCGTACTCCGCGGAGACGCCGGAGGTCATCGTCGTCGTCTCCTGGATCGCGTCCTCGATGAAGAGGTTGTTCGCGGTGCTGCGGACGTTGTCGACGATGACGACGCCGTTGACCGTGTAGAGGTTCTCGATCGACTGGCCGCCCGCGATCGACAGGCCGTTCGGACCGTTGTTGTTGACGCCCGGAGAGAGAAGGACGGCCGACGTTATCGTCCGAGCCGTCGGCAGCATGCTGAGAAGGCTGCTCGTGTACGTCGTGGCCGCCATCGTCGTCTGCGAGATCGAATCGCTCTTGCCGGAGACGGTCAGCTCTGTCGCCATGGCCGCGAGGCTCATGTTCGCGTCGATCCGGCTCGCCTGCGAGGACGAGAGCGTGATCGTCTTCGTCTGAGTCTGGAAGCCCGAAAGCGTGAAGGTGATCGTGTACTCGCCCGCGGGAACGTTGTTGAACACGTAGTCGCCGTTGGCTCCGGTCGCCGTGGTCCGGGTTCCCTGAAGGCTCGGGGATTTCGCCGTGACGGTCACTCCCGGGAGCTCCATGGCATCGTTCGAGACTCTTCCCGACAGGTTCGCGGTCGGGAGGCCCTGCCCGAAGGCCGGGCCCGTGAGAAGGAGCGCGAAAGCGACGGCGATGAGGGCCGCTCCCGCCGATAGCCTTCGAATTGTGGTGGTCATTTTGTTCGGCACTTACATTCCTCCTAGATTAATTGAGCGATTAGATGAAAACTCGCAGAAACGTAACAGGAGACCTCCTTGCCCGCGATGATTCTGTTGACTCATAGCCGACGGCCGCTGCATCCAGAATCTGCAGCTTTCGTTCAGTACTCTGCGAGGCAAGTACCCTGCCAGCGAAGGTGGCTTTCCTGGTGGCTATAAATTATTTAGAATAAACAGTTTACAGTTTGCTGATCGGCGGATATTAATCGACTCTACTGAATAGTGAAGTCGCGTCCAGCGCGTTGGATAAATGCCTCCGGCGGAGGCTCAAACGTCGGTTCTAGTCGCTCACTCCCGAATGGTGTCCGGGCCGAAGTGTGGATCATTGTCATCGATTCCGCTTTGAGGTATTCCACGAGGATGAGAGCCACTTTTCGTTTCGAGTTGCTCGTCCTCCTCGCGGCCTCGCTTCCCGGTTTCGGCGCCGGCCTCACGCTGTACAAGGACTGGAAGAAGTCCCCCGAGTTCAGCGGCCTCGCGACTGACGCCGAGCAAAAGGAATGGAAGAAGGTCGCTTCCGACGAGGAGGCCGAGCGTTTCATCCAGCTCTTCTGGGCGAAGCGCGATCCGGACCTGAAGACGCCGGTCAACGAGTTCAAGACCGCATTCGACAAGCGCGTGACGGAGGCCGACCAGCTTTTCGCCATGCCGCGGACCCGCGGCGCGCTGACCGAGCGCGGCAAGCTCTACATCCTGGTCGGCGCGCCGAAGAACCTGCTGCGCGTGACCGGCATCAGGCCGCAGCCGATCGCCGCTCCCGGGCAGCCGCCGCCTCCTCCGAACAACCCGGGCACTTCGGTCGGCGAGGCTGTCGCGACATTTGTTTACGAAGCAGCGCAACTTCCCGATTGGGCCGGCTTGAAATCCCTCCGGGCCGAGTTCATCGTCGAACCCTCTTCGGATTTCGTCAGCGGCGGCAATGGCGCGGAGGTTCGTCGCATGGAGACGAAGGCCCGCGAAGCCTCGATCCGGAATCCGTCGCTCAAGGAGGCCCCGCACTTCAGGACGGCCGCCGAGCTCGAGACCGAACGCAAGGCGGCCGAGGCGGCCGCCGCCGAGGCGCTCAAGGGGCCGGTCCTTACGGCGTCCGTTCGCGTGGCTCTCGAGGGCCTCCTGGCCGGGGAGGACACGGGTCTGATTTCTCTCCTTCCGATCGCCGGGCGCGACCGGGAACCGCGCCTTCAGGTTCAGCTCTTCGTTCCGTCGTCCGCGGGGGCTCCGGGTGTGGATTCGAAGCTGGCGATTCTCGTGAAGGACGACGCCGGAGCCGACGCCGTGAGGTTCGAGGAGACGACGGCGTTCGAGGCCACGGCCGGGGGATCAGTCGCGTCGCGGACGTTCGCCGTTCCGCCGGGCTCGTATGGCGTCGCGGCGGGAGTCTTCGACGGCTCCTCGAAGCTCCTCTTCTCCGCGAGACGCAAGGTGTCCGTTGCCGCGGTCGGAACGGATTTTTCATTGTCGCCGCTCGTCGTCGCGGCGAGCTTCTTCCCCGCGGCGAAGGGGAAGACGGACGAAGCCTTCACCCTGAACGGAAATCACTTCGTGACGAAGGGCGGCCGGCTCGAGCCCGAGGACGGACTCCTCTTCGTCGTCCGGGTCTACAACCCGAAGGTGGACGCCGCCTCGAAGACGATTCGCGTTTCGCGCACGGTGAAGATCAAGCCGAAGGGCGCCCCCGCCATGGACGTGCCCCAGCCCCCCGACCAGCCCGTCGCGGTGCCGGACTCGAACGATGGAACGGAGCTCATCACGCTCGATCTGGCCACGGAGGTCATCCAGGCGAATCTGGGCGAGTACCTGAGGAAGCCGGGCGACTACGACTTGAGGGTGGCCGTCACGGACCAGGTCGCGCAGAAGACGATCGAGACCTCCGCGACCTTCACCGTGACGGGGGTCCTGCCGCCGAAGAAGAAGTAGGCGGGTGCGATTCGTCGGGAAGGGATACGGGGGAACCTGACGGCCAGGTTCCCCCGGGATCACATCAGAAGCGGATTCCCGCGGAGATACGGAACGTGCGGGGCGTCTGGTAGCCGGCGACGCTCGTGGCCGTGCCGAAGAGCGGGCCGGTGTCCCAGTTCGCGGTCTTGTCGGTCGGATTGGTGCGCTTCACGGGCGCCGTCGTGAAGGGATTGAACTTCGCGAAGTTGGCCGACTGGCTCGAGTTCGTCAGAACGGCCGTGTTGACGACCACGACGCCCTGGTTGTTGAAGAGGTTCGTGACCTGGGGCGACACGAAGATCTCGATGTCCGTGTACGCATGGAACTTGAAGCCGAGGTTGAGCGCGACGTCGGTGCGGTTGATCGTGGGCGTGCGGAAGGCGTCGCGCGGCGTGAAGTAGTAGTTCACGGTCGTCGGCGCTCCCTTGTAACCGAGCGCGGCGCGTTCGGCACGTAGGCGGCGGTCGCGATGGTGCCCACCGCGCCGTACGGCGTGCCGGTGTCGAGGCTGTGGAGGAAGCTGACGCTCGCCGTGCCGAAGCGCGAGGGCACCGGGATGTCATAGCTGCCGTAGAGCCGTACCTTGTGCCGCTCGTCGATCAAGAGGTCCCCGACGGGCTGGTTCCACGCCGCGTCGAAGTACTCGGGATAGCTGTGGATCGTCGCCGAGATCGGCCCGTTGTTGCTCGTCTCGCCGTCGAAGTTGCCGTAGGCGTGAGACCACGTCCAGTTGCCGCCGAGGAGGAGACGGTCGAGCGCGCGGTAGCTGGCCTGCGTGTTGAGCGCGACGTACTTGCGGCTCACGTCGTTCGTGTTCTCGGTGAGCGCGAAGTCGAACTGCCTTCCGAACGGATCCGAGACGATTCCCGTGGTCGTGTCGGTGCGCGAGGAATAGAAGTTGCTGTACTTGCGGTACACCGCGTCCACCCGGAAGACGCCACGCTTGCCGAGATTCCCGTTCACGCCTCCCGTGAACTCCTCGGCGCTCGGCGAGATGAGCGTGCCGTTGATGCCGCCCGTGAGGCCCGGAATGCTCGGTGCGGACGCGAACTTGAGCGTGCCGGCGGCGAGGTTCGCGTTGTACCAGTCGAAGATGGTCTGGATCGCCGCGTCCTGCGTGATGAGCTGGGCCAGCGGCGTCTGGTCGTTCACGCCGACGTTGATCGGCGGGGCCGTTGTAGCCGTAGCGGAACGTCGCCGGCTGCCCCGCGGCCGAGGTTCCGTCCGCGATGTTGTTCGCGATGGCCTGCACGTACTTGCCGTAGTAGAAGTTCACGCGCAGGTCGCCCTTCCCGGTCACGTCGTACACGATGCCGAGGCGCGGGCTCCACGCGCTGTCGTTCGCGGTCGTGACGCCGGCGCTGTTCTTGCCGTTGTTCTTGTCGTACCGGAGGCCGAGGTTCGCGGTCAGCCGGTTCGTGACCTGCCAGGAGTCGTTCAGGAACGCGCCGTACGTGACGAAAGCCGTGTCCTGCGCGAGCAGAGCGATCGGGTTGTACTGGAAGATCGTCGACGTGCCGTTGTTGTTCCAGACGGGGTAGATGACGCCGTCGCGGATGTACGTCGTCGTGCCCTGCACGCGGTAGTCGCTGCCCGACTGGTGGTTGTTCGCGTTCCGGATGTCGTTGTAGTGGTCGTAGCCGGCGACGATGTTGTGCGAGCCGAGCTCCTTCGTCGAGAGGAAGTAGCTCGCCTTGCCGAGGTAATTCTCGTTGTTGCGCAGCTCGTCCTCGCAGGTCCCGCAGAACGTCGACGTGTGGTACCGCGTGCCGTTCTGGAGGTCCTGCAGGAGCGTGCCTCGGAGGATGTCCGTGTACGGAGAGCCGGTTCCGTGGAACGTGAAATCACGCTTGCTGTATTGCGCCTCGAGGAAGAAGTTCGAGGTCAGCGTTCCCGCGTAGTTTCCTGAATAGAGCTGCTGGGGCGCTTGCTGGTGTAGAGGCTGTCCAGGTCCATGACGCTGAACTGGAATCCGTTGACGTTCGTCCGGTCGATCTTCTGGTACGCGCCGGTGAGCGTGTGCTGCGGTGTGACCGAGAACGTCAGCTTGCCCTCGTAGCGCTTCTCGATGGGACCGCCGAGGAACGGGATCTTCGTGATGGCGGTCTGGTTCCCTCCCTGGTCCGAGCGGTCGTTGCTCCGGAACCCGCCGAAGAACCACAGGTGATCCTTGACGAATCGGTCCTCCCAGCGTCGCCTCGTACGTGGGGATCACTTTCTGCACGCGCGTCTCCTTCGCCGGGGAGACGGCGGTCCAGGCGTCGTCCGCGAACGACGTCCGGAACGAGCCGCTGAACACGTTGCCGCCCGACTTCGTGATCACGTTCACGACGCCTCCCGAGAAGCGGCCGTACTCGGCGCTGATCGCGGCCGTGGACGTCGTCGTCTCCTGGACGGCGTCCTCGATGTAGAGGCCGAGCGGCTGTCCGCGGAGGTTCTCGTTCACGACGACGCCGTTCACGAGGAAGAGGCTCTCGTACGACTGGGCGCCCGAGATCGTGATGGTCGGGTTCGCCTGCGTTCGTTCCCGGCCCGTTACCGTTCACGCCCGGTGTCAGCAGCACGGCGGCCTGAAAGTTGCGCCCGATCGGGCAGCTTGTCGATGGCGGCCGCCGTGAACGTCGTGGAGACCTTTCTGCGTCTGCGAGATCGTCTCCTGAGTCGCCGTGACGGTGGCTTCCGCCGCGACCGAGGTCAGGCGCATGTTCGCGTCGAGCCGGCTCGTCTGTGCGGCGTTCAGCTTGAGCACCTGCTTGTGAGTCTGGAACCCGGCCAGCTCGAACGTGACGGTGTAGTCCCCGGCCGGGAGCAGCGGCAGGATGTAGTCTCCGTTCGCAGAAGAGGCCGTCGAGCGCACCCCCTGAAGGGCCGGTGACGAGACGGAGACCTTGACGCCGGGCAGATCCGCGCCTTCGGTCGTCACGGTTCCGGTCAAGGTCGCGAACGAGCCTTGCTGGGCAAGCCCAGGCAGAGCGAGAAACAGCAGGAGTCCTGCTGCGGCGAGCTTCACTCCGAAACTACGGGTCATTTCCTGTCCTCCTTTGATTCGACGAAGAGACTCGATGTACGCGCGACGAACGAACGGGTTTCGAATTTCCGTACTCACGATATCAGAGGCGAATCAGTCTCATAAGCACTTGGCGTGCCGAAAAACGGCCTCGTCCATGCCCCCGAAATCCCTGCAAATGAACGGCGGCCGGAAGAGCCCGGGCATTCCCTTCGACAAGGAAACGAATGCAAATCCAAGAATTCGTAGTTTTGTTTCGACGGTGCCCGCGCAGCCCTCGGGCCGCTATCATCACCGGCCGGGGGCGACGCTCGCCCCGATAGAAGGGAGACAGTTCTCGATGACGCTTCGCCGCGCCCCACTCGCGCTCGTTTTTCTCCTCGCTGCCGCACCGAGCCTCGCGGCTCTCGACACGTACAAGGACTGGGAGAAGTCGCCCGAGTCCGTCTATCTCGCGACCGACGACGAGAAGAAGGAATGGAAGAAGATCACCTCGGACGCGGAAGCCGAGAAGTTCGTGGCGCTCTTCTGGGCGCGTCGCGATCCGGACCTGAAGACGCCCGCGAACGAATTCCGTGAGCGCTTCGACGTCCTCGTGAAGAAGGCCGACGAGCTCTTCCCGCTGGGCCGCAAGCGCGGCGCCCTGACCGAGCGCGGCAAGGCGCTCGTTCTCATCGGCCCCCCGAAGTCGATCGCGAAGAAGGCGGACCCGTCGGCGTCGGCGACGATGCCCACTGGCGAGCGCGCCGTCACGATCGGGAGCGAGGGGTTGCCGCTGGGCGGAGGGACGGGGGGCGCGGACGCTTCGGCGACCATCACGCAGTTACTCTACGAGAAGCCACAGCTCCCTCCCTGGGCGGACGTCCAGAGACTCGATTTGAAGATCCAGGTGGATCCGGGCCTGGGAATCGAGCGGTTCGTCGATGGCAGCGGTCCCGCGAGACGGCTCGAGTCGAAGGCCGCGCAAATGGCGCTCGTGAACCCTCAGCTCAAGGAGGCGCCGGTCTTCAAGACGAAGGAGCAGGTCGCCGCGGAGCAGAAGGCGGCAGCCGACAAGGCCGCCGAGGAGTCGAAGGGCCCGGCGTTCTCGGAGGGCGCGCGCGCGACGCTCGACGGCATCGCGAAAGAGCCGTTCGGACCGCTCGCGCTCCTGCCGGTCTCGTACCGCGACGGGGCGTCGCGCCTCATGCTGCAGCTCTTCGTTCCGGCCGCTGCGGCCGGAACGGGAGAGGGAGCGAAGCTCCTCGTCCTCGCGCGCGACAAGGAGGGCAAGGATGCCGTTCGTCTCGAGGAGGCGGCGGCTCTCCGCAAGACGAAAGCCGACTTCTTCACGGACCGTGCCGTCAGAGTCGTTCCGGGTGACTACGACGTCACGGCCGCCATCGTGGACCCGGCCGGGAAAACGCTCGTGTCGGCGCGACGGCACGTCACGGTGCCTCCGCCCCCGACGGAATTCGCGGCCTCGCAGCTCGTCGTGGCCGTCAACGACTTTCCCGTCGACGCTCCGAAACCCGACGAGCCGTTCACCTTCTCGGCGCGGCGCTTCGTGGTCAAGGGAGATGGGCGGGTCGACCCGGCGGACGGCCTCTCGTACGCGGTACGCGTTTACAACGCTCCGATAGACCCCATGTCGCAGACCATCACGCTGAAGCGAACCGTGAAGATCAAGCCGAAGGGACTGCCGGCGATCGACGTGCCGACCCCGCCCGAGGAGCCGGCGAAGGTGCCCGAGCAGAAGGAGCAGGGGACGCTCGTGCTCGACCTCGCCGGAGGCGTCGTGGAGTCGAACCTCGGGCAGTACCTGAAGCCGGGCGACTACGAGCTCAGAGTCACGTTGACCGAGCCCACGACCCAGAAGAAGCTCGACCTCGCCACGCCCTTCACCGTCGTGGGAACGCTGCCGGCCGCGCCGCCTCCGGCCGCCGCTCCGAAGAAGAAGGGTTGAGGCCCGAAGCAGGCGCCATTCAGCGGTGGATCGTCGGGGGCGCGGAGGGGGACCGCCCCCGCTCGCCCCAGCGGGTCGCCCCGGAGCGATCGCCGATGGAGTCCAACGTCTTCTCGGCGAGCCTGGCCGTCGCGGGCGAGGGATTCGGCGCGGTACATCGATTCGAGGAGCGCGGTCACCTCGCCGCGCGCCTGGTGCTCGACGGCGAGGACGATCGCGAGCCGGGCCCAGGCCTGCGCGTTCGTGGGGTAAGCGCGGATCTCCTCCCGGAAGGCGGCAGCCGCCTCGATCAGCCGCGAGGAGCGGGCCAGGGCATCCCCCGTCAGGAACGACTGGTTCCGCGGGAGGGCGAGACCGGCGGCCGCGACCGCCTTGCGTGCGCCGTCGAGAATCGCGAGCGCTTCGGCGGGCCGGTTGCGCCGGAGAGCCACTTCCGCGAGGACGACGGCGCCACGCGCCTCGAGCAGAACTCCGCCGTGGACGAGCCGCGCTTCGCGCCCGGCGCCCTCGAGATCGTTTCGCTCGAGAGCCACGCGGGCGAGGATCTCGTGGGCCTCGTCGGGACTCTCGCGCAGGGCGATGCGGGCGTTCGCCTCCGCCTCGTCCAGACGCGAGAGCTCGAGCGTGACCCGGGCGAGCGCGAGGGCGATCGGGCTCGCGAGCGCGGGCGACAGGCGCAGCGCCCTCGCATACGCGGCGGCGGCCTCGTCGAAGCGTCCCATTCGGGCGAGGACTTCCGCTTCCGCGAACTGGGCGTCGAACAAACGCGGCTGCCGCGCGAGGACCGACCGCAGACGCGCGAGCGCTTCGGCGTCGTGGCCTTTCGCTCCGAGCGTGAAAGCCTTTTTCATCTCCTCGAGGATCGGAATGCTCGCGCGGGGGTCGGGCAGCGGGCCGGTCGCGTCGGGCGCTCCAGCGAGATAGCCGAGTGACGCGAGCTTCCTGAGGTCCTCGGACGCGACCTGGCCCGGGGCCGTGTACGGCGCCTCGATCCTGTTCAGGGCACGTTTGAAATCCCGCGCGGTGTCGCCGGAGGATGCGGAGAGATCGCGCGTCTCACCCGGATCCGAGACGACGTCGTACAGCTCGTTACGGACGCCCTCGATGAAGTGATCGCGCGTGCCCGACGAGCGAACGGAGCTCGCTCCAGCCGAGGTGGATGCGCGGGTACATCGTCTCCGAGAAGATCCGCCGCTCGGCCGCGCGGGGTCGGGAGCCACCGCGAAAAGGTCGATTCCCGGGAGGCCCGGCGGAGGCGCGAAGCCGAGCTCCCCGGCGAGGGTCGGGAGGACGTCGACGAGGCCGACCGGCTCGGCGACGCGCGTGCCGCGCCGGCGGGCGCCCGGGAGCTTGACGACGAGCGGAACCTGGAGCGCCTCGCGGTAGACGAGGATCCCGTGCTCCTGCTCCCCGTGGTCGCCGAGTCCTTCGCCGTGGTCCGAGAGGACGACGAGGAGCGTCCCGTCGTAGAGGCCGCGGCGTTTGAGGTCGGCGACGAGAGTGCCGACGATCGAGTCGGCGAACGCGATCTCCCCGTCGTAGGCGCTCGCCGAGCGGCTCCGGAACGGCTCGGGCGGGTCGTACGGAGTGTGTGGCTCGTAGAGGTGGACGAAGAGGAAGAACGGGCCCCCCGCGATCCCGTCGAGCCACGCGAGCGCCCGGCGCATCGTCTCGGGCCCGGCCCGCTGGACGCTTCCCGCCGCGGACGTGTCGGCGGGAGCGTCGACGCGGTCGTCGTAGAGCTCGAAGGACGACGCAAGGCCGGTCGCGCCGCGCAAGACGAACGCCGAGACGGCGCCGCCCGTCCTGTAGCCTCGCGCCTCGAGGAGCGTCGCGAGCGTCGGATGCTTCGAAGCGTCCAACGTGAATCCCACGTTGTTCCGCACGCCGTGCCCAGCGGGGTCGAGCCCGGTCAGGATCGACGCGTGCGCCGGCAGCGTCAGCGGGCATGGACTGTACGCGCGCTCGAAGACGATGCCGTCCGCGGCAATGGCGTCGAGAGTCGGGGTCGCGGGACCTCGCGCGCCGTAGAGCGGGAGGTGGTCGGACCTGAGCGTGTCGATCGAGACGAGGACGACCGGGGCGCCGTCGGAGCGCTGCGTCGGTGGAGCGACGCTTCGCCTGTCTTCCGCACGCGGGCGCGAGGACGACGATCGAGAGCGGGAAGGATGCCCGTGTACCGCACCGCCGGATGATGGGGCGTCGCGGTCGCGCCGTCCACGAGGGAAGAGGAAAAGGGGGCGGCCGAAGCCGCCCCCTCGTCGTCCCGTCGTTGCCTGGACTAGAAGCGGATGCCCACCGCGGCCGTGAGCGTGCGCGCGAGCTGATAGTTGCCGCTGTTCGTTGCCTTGCCGAAGTTCGGGCCCACCGTGAATGTCGTCGGGAGTCCGTGCGCGTCCACCGGAGCGCCGGGGCCGGTGTTCGAGGTTATCGAGGTGTTGAAGGACAGGAGATAAGCCGTATTGAAAACGTTGCGGATCGCGAAGCGCGCGTAGGGCGCGATCGTCTTGTAAAGGGGGGCGTTCCACTCGAGCGACGCGTCCCAGCGCTGCTGGCTCGGGAACGTGCCCGATCCACGGCCGCCGAAGTAGACCGTCTGGGAATTCGGCAGGCTCGCGTACCCCGGATCCAGCGCTTTCTGGATGTCGGTCAGATTCTCCGTCGTCGTGAGGCTGTATGGCGTCCCCGAATTGAAGTTGTAGATGACGCCAGGCGTGAAGATGCCGATGGGCGTCCTGACGTTGTACGCCCCGATGAGGCGCAGCTTGTGCCGCTGGAAACCAGCCAGGTTGCCGTACGGCGCAGCCCGGTCGTTCGCCACGACCTCCGGATAATCGCCGTAATTCGACGAGACGCCGGGCTGGTTCGCGTTCTCGCCCGAGAAATTTCCTTCGAACTTCAGCATGTACGTGTAGCTCGCCTGGAGCTGGAGGTCCCGAATGCCGGAGAAGGCCGTCTGGAACAGCAGCGCCTGGTAGCGACGCTTCGGGACGTCCGAGTTCGCGGATGTACTTGTTGTCGAACGTTCCGTAGTCGACGCCGTCGTTGATGATCTCCGTCTTGCCCGAGGCCGTCGGGTTGTCGATGAAGTCCTCGACGAAGTTCTTCGTGTCGCGCCAGACGTACGTCATGGCGGCGGTGAGCGTCGGGGTGAGCTTCCCGCCCGCGCTCAGCGTGAATTCCGTCGTAATCGGCGCCGAGACGTTCGTGCCGAAGAAGACGTTCGCGAGCGGGAAGCTCGCGAAGAAGGTCTCGTAGTTCGCGCTGTCGAAGCCGGGCGCGAAGCCGTAGCCCTCACCGGCGGGACCGGTGTACACGCCGAAGATGAGGCTCGGGTTCCCGACGACCGTCGACTGATTGAACTGCGAGTCGTTGTACTTCCCGGCGTACTGACCGTACGAGCCCCCGACCTGGTAGCGGCCGTCCCCCTTGACGTCCCACACGGCTCCGAGCCGCGGGACGAACGCATGGGTGTCGGTGATCGTCGAGCCGCCGGGCCCGGTGCCTTTCACGGTCTCGTAGCGAAATCCGATGTTGAACGAGAAGCGGTCGATGCGCATCGAGTCGTTGACGTAGAACGCGTTCGTCTTCAGGTCCGCCTCCGCGCCCCGCGATGCGATCCAATTCTGGAGAAGGGAGGTGCCGGGAACGAACGTCGGGATGAGGTGGTGATTCGCGTCGAAGACGGGGTTCCCCGCCGCGTCCGTCTTGTAGTCCGTGTAGAAGACGAAGTTCGTGGGCGACTGGGAGTTGCCGCCCGTGTGGATCGACGTGTAGATGTCGACCCCGACCTTCAGCTCGTGGTTGCCGAGCCTTCCCGCGGAGAGGTAGTACGAAAGGCTGCCCGCGATGTCGCGATTGTTGCGGTCTTCCGGGTCGGTCGCGTCGAAGTACGGCGCGTGGTAGTGGACGAAGTCCTGCGTTCCGGAGGCGTCGGACAGGAAGGGCGAGCCCGCCACGAGATCGGTCACGGTGCCGCCCTGTCCCTTGAACTGGAATTTCTTCTCGGAGTAGCGGAGGCTCCCGAGGAGCGCCGGCGTGAAGACGCCGTTGTACGAGGCCGACCCAGAGGTTCGTCGGTTGCTCCCCGCTCACGAAGTCGGCGCCGCTCTCGGCCGTGAAGTCGAACGGGGGGAGGTTCGTCGCCTTGTTGTTCGACCAGGTGTAGTCGAACTGCAGCGTATGACTCTCGTTGATGTTGCCGGTCAGCTTGCCCTCGAGCGCGGGGTTCCGTCGTCGGCGTGGACACCGCCTCGCTCGTGAGCGGCAACGTGGCGTGCTCGCCGTCTGGCTGATGTAGCGGCCGGCCAGGAAGAACCAGAGGCGGTCGGTGATGATCTTCCCGCCAACCGTGGCGGAGTACGCCTCGGAGAGGTCCGACGGACGCGAGACCTGGTTCTTCGCCTCGTTCGGGTTGTACGCCTGCCAGTTCGGGTTCGCGAAATCGACGCGCGCCGATCCGGAATAGACGTTGCCGCCGCTCTTCGTGATCGCGTTGATGATGCCGCCCGAGAACCCGCCGTATTCCGCGGAGATGTTCGACGTCAGGACCTGCGTTTCCTGGACCGCTTCCTCGATCACGAGCTGGTTCGTCGCGGTCCCGAACAGGTTGTCGTTGATGTCGACGCCGTTCAGGAGGAACTTGTTGTCGTAGGCGAACGCGCCGGAGATCGAGAGCTGGCCGGAGTCGCGTTCGGCGTGTTCGTCGTCAGCCCGGGCGCGAGCGAGGCGATCGCGTCGAGGGTGCGGGCGACCGGGAGATTCTGAATCGTCTCGCCGCTGAAGGTCGAGCTGTGAACCGCGGCCTTCTCCTGCTTCGGCGGCGATGCTCGCGCCCGAGACGGTCACGGTCGGCGGCCGCGGAGACATCGAGCGTCGCGTCCTGCCGCGACGTTCCGCCGAGGGTGACGGGAACCGAGCGCTGGACCGTCTTCATGCCGGTCAGGGCGAACGTGACGGCGTACGTGCCGGGAGGAAGCTGGCGGAAGATGTAGTCGCCATTCGTCCCCGTCGCGATCGAGCGCTTGCCCTGGAGGGCGGGCGAAGCGATCGTCACGAGGGCGCCGGGGACGGGGTTGTCACCGACCTTGACGATGCCTTCGATCGTTCCGGTGAGGCTGCCGCCTGCTTGCGCCAGGGCCATTCCCCCGGAGCACAGGACGACGAGAAGCAAAGCGAGGCAGAGTTTCTTCATGCGAATCCTCCATCCATTCGTCAATTGAACCGGCACGCCGACACTCGAGAACTGGAATCGCAACATTCAAAAATGCGCGTCTGCGCTTCGCAAGGACGAGGCCATGGTTCGAGATGGCCCAGGAGCGTGATGAAGGCGCGAATACCTAGTTCGCCCGCGAGAGCGCGTGCCAGATATTGAATCTCAATCCACGGGAATGGATTCGAACAGGCTCTACTCGACCCTCACGCTCGCCGAGCCGACGCCGATGCGGTTCGTCGCCACGTCTCGCACGGTCGCCACGAACCGCATGTTGCCCTTGCGGGACTTGACCTCGCCCGTGTACACGAACGGTTCGTGCTCGGCCTTCGCGAGGGCCGACGCGTCCACGAGGATCGTCTTGCGATCCGGAACCGCGTTCGAACGCGCGCCGCTGTCCTCGACGGCCGCGAGAGAGACGTCCACGACCGCCTTCTTCTTCTGTCCCTCGTCGAGGAACGTGAACGCGGAGAGGGGGACGGAGACCTTGAACGGCGCGAGCCGGCGCCCGATACCGCCTCCCTTTTTCGCGGGGCCGATCGCGAGCGTGACGGGGAACTCGCCGCTTGCGTCCGGCGTCACGAGCGCGAGCTCCATACGGTCGCGGGCGCTCGCGTCCGCGGTCTTCGCGCCGTAAGCGCGGCGCGCGCGAACCGTCACGCCCGGACGCGTCGACGTGACCCGCACCGTGTGGTCGGTCTTCTTCGGGTCGAGGGATGTGAGCGTGACCCCGATCGAGTAGTAGCTCGCCGACTCCTGATAGATGCGCTCGAGGGCACCGCCGAACGTGTTGCGATTCCGGACGAGGATTCCGCCCGTTTCTTCGGCGAGGCCTGCGAGCGCCTCGCGGCGATTCACGTCGGCCGAAAACGAGGACACGACGGGAGCATCCGGCTCGGAGGCGTCCGTGTCGGTCGCGAGGCCGCGCGCGTCGAGCGCGTGCACGGTGATGCCGGACCGGTTTGCCTCGGCGACGACGGCGCGGAAGTCCTCGGCGACGGAAACCTCGAACTGGTTCAACGGCGACGAAGCGAGGGCCTGGGCGAACGTCTGCCCGGGCCGGAGCTCGATCCCGCTCGAGACCCAGAACGCCACGCGCTTGCCGGAGCGCGCCGCGAGAGCCGCGAACGCGCGCTTGAGCTCGTCGAGCGTGCCTTTCTCGCGGCTTCTGATCTGGTCGGCATAGCTCCGGATGATGGCGTCACGGGTCGACGCGCGCGATCGCCGCGCGAGATTCACGTCCTGGCGGAACTGCGATTCCCAGTGAAGCCCCCGCGAGGCGACGTGCTCGAGGCGCGAGAGGCCGTCGAGAAGGGTCTCCTTGGAGCTCGTGAACGGGGTGATGACGTGCGACGAGCTGTTGTACGACAGGATCGCCATGCTGTCCGAGGGGGAAAGCCGGGTGACGAAATCGCGAAGACCTTCGATGACGCGCTTGCGGTCGGTCGGCAGGAGGTGCTCGTCGTCGAAGAAAACCAGGAACTGGCGCGGCACGTACCGGTCGGGGCCCGCCGCGGTCGTCTCGAGGATGAAGTCCGGCGACGCGGTCGCGAGGTCCGGGCCGTGGAGCTGGCCCGATTCGATCCGGGCGAAATAGTCGAGCGGAAGCGGCTTGCCGTCCACCGTCACCGAGATTTCGGCTCGCGTGAGGTCCGGCACGTTCCGGCCGTCTTTCCCCCTCGCGACCACGTCGAGGTCCATCACGGTGACGTCGACGGCCGCGCGCACGCCCGGGGATCGGAGAGGGGCGTCGACCGCGTCCGCCACGGACGAGAGGGCGGGGAGAAGAAGCAGGGCGAAGACGGGCCGCGGAAGACGGGCGACGTTCATGGGTGACCTCGGTGAAAGAAGTGAGAAGAGTGAAGCTCAAAGCTGCAGGATGTCTCGCAGCATCGCCGCATCCCGGGAAATCACATCGCACCGCTCACGGCGCGCGGTGAGGGCGACGACCTGCTCCGTCAGTCGCGGATCGTCGCTCGACCACTCCTGTCCGATCTGTTCCGAGGGAGCGGCCTGCTTGGCGAGAAAGATCATCCGTTCGACGACCGGGCATTTCATCGTGACGCGCCCGCTCGAGCCGAGAACATCCTCGACCGTCTGGGGGAGATTCAATTTCCGGGCCAGGACGCGGCCCGCGGCCGCCCGGAAGCGCGAAAGGGCGGCGGCGCGAATTGGCCCCGGCGGAAAAGCCACCGAAATCAACAGTTTGAGGAGCTCGTAGCTGCCGAGAGGCTCGAGGAGCCCGAGCGTGTACGCGTCCTCCCGCTCGAGGCCGAACTCCTCGGCGAGATGCGAGCTGGCCACCGCGGTGGACAGCGCCGAGCGCCTGACGACGCGCTCCATCTTCTCCTCCGACGGCACCTTCGGAGACCCCGCGTCCGCGAGGAGGCCGGCGAAGCGCCGGATGGCCGGCGGTCCCGCGACCCGGACCGCTTCCCGAGCCGTCCCGATCAGCTCGGCCGGCTCCGTGCGCAGCGAGTTCGCGAGGTACAGGAGATCGATGGTGAGAAAAGGGTCGAGCGCGGCGACCTGGACGAGGCGCTCGGGATCCCCGCCCTCGTCGAGGGACGCCCGCAGCATCGTGGCCGTGTCGTCGTAGATCGGGAAAAGCCGCGCGGGTTCGCGCAGCCGCTTGTGGACGCGGTTCGCGAACGAGGTGAAGCCCTGGAACGCCTCGCGAAGAGCGGCCGGCGCGGGCACCTCGCCGGGAAGGCCCTCGAGGATCGTCCAGAACAGGGAGGCGAGCGCGTCCGGTTTGAACTCCCTCTCCCAGCGCGCGCCCGTTTCGTCCGCACCGGTGGCGGTTCCGACGTTCACGCGGGAGTCGTCCATGGCCTTGGCGCCGTGGAACGCGAGAACCTGCCCGCGCAACGACAGGTGGATCCGGATCAGGTCCTCGATCTTGAAGAGCGGGTCGAATTCGAACGAGGCGCCCGCCCACTGGAACAGGTCGAGGAGGATCTTCATCGCGAGGCCCTCGACGGCCTCGGCGAGCTTCTCGCGTGCGAGGAGGTCGCGCTCCAGGATGAGGCGCGTGAGGTTCTTGCCGGTCGCGAAGCTCTCGGCGAGAAGCTCGTACACCGCGGCCTCGGACAGGATCCTCCGGCGCGTCAGGTAGATGCCGAGCCGCTCGTTCGGCAGGGACGAGGAGACGAAGACGATCGCCCCGCCCTTGAGGTCGATCGTGCGCAGAACCTCTCCGCGCCAGACCGTCACGCGGCCGGAGAGAGCGTTGATCTCCAGCCACTGAAGAAGGTCGGCGAGGGAGAACGTGTCGAGGTTTCCGCTGAGCGTGCGTGCCACGGCCGCGAAGAGTTTGACACGAAGCCGCCCGGAGCGCGGATTGCGCGTCGCTCCCGCCGCCCTTTCAAACCACGGCGTGTCGAGATTAGCATCGGGGTCATGAGCGATTTCACGGAGCCCGCGGCCCCCGGTCTGCCCCTCAGGACGGTCTACCGTCCGGAGGACGTCCCGCCCGACTGGGCGCCTTCCCTTCCGGGAGTGGCCCCCTTCACGCGCGGGCCTCTCCCCGGAGGCTACCGCACGAAGCTCTGGACGATGCGGCAATACTCGGGATTTTCGAGCGCGAAAGAGTCGAACCGCCGATACCGGTTTCTTCTCGACCGTGGGCAGACGGGCCTTTCCGTGGCCTTCGATCTCCCGACCCAGATCGGCTTCGACTCGGACCACGCGCTCGCGCGCGGCGAGGTCGGCAAGGTCGGCGTTCCCGTCGCGTCCCTCGAGGACATGGAAACGCTCCTCGACGGTATTCCGCTCGACGCCGTGTCGATCTCCATGACGATCAACGCGACCGCGTCGATCCTCCTCGCGTTTCTCCTCGCGGTCGCGAAAGGCCGCGGAACCTCCTGGCAGAAGCTTTCGGGAACGATCCAGAACGACATCCTCAAGGAATACGCGGCCCGGGGGACGTACGCGTTTCCACCGAAACCATCCATGCGTCTCGTGACGGACGTCTTCGCGTTCTGTCTGGAGAACGTCCCGCGCTGGAACACGATCTCCATCTCGGGGTACCACATCCGGGAGGCCGGGGCGACGGCCGTGCAGGAAATCGCGTTCACGCTCGCGGACGGGCTCGAGTACCTCGCCGCGGCGCGCGCCGCGGGCCTCGACCCCGCCGCGATCGCGCCCCGGCTGTCTTTCTTCTTCAACGTTCACAACGATTTCCTCGAGGAGATCGCGAAGTTCCGCGCCGCGCGGACCCTCTGGGCGCGGCTCGTGGGCGAGCGGTTCGGGATCGTGGACCCGCGCGGGGCGGCGATGCGCTTTCACACCCAGACGGCGGGCTCGACGCTCACCGCGCAGCAGCCCGACGTGAACGTCGTCCGCGTCGCGATCCAGGCCCTCGCGGCGGTCCTCGGCGGGACGCAGTCGCTCCACACGAATGGAAAGGACGAAGCCCTGTCGCTTCCCACCGAGGCCTCCGCGCTCCTCGCGCTCCGCACCCAGCAGGTCATCGCGCACGAGACGGGGGTCGCGCGCGTCGTCGATCCGCTCGGAGGCTCGTGGGCGATCGAAGCCCTTACGGCGGGCCTCGTCGACGGAGCCGGCGCTCTCATCCGGAAAATCGACGCGATGGGCGGCGCCCTGAAGGCGATCGAGGCCGGGTTCTTCCAGCGCGAGATCCAGGAGAGCGCGTGGCGTGCCCAGCGCGCGATCGAGGGGGGAGAGCAGGTCGTCGTCGGCGTCAACGCGTTCGCCTCGCCGGAAGCCCGGGCGATACCGACTCTCGTGGTCGATCCGGGCGTGGAGGCCGATCAGGTCGCGCGCCTCGATGCGCTGCGCGCGCGCCGCGATGCGGCTGCCGTGGAAAGACGGCGCGCGGCGCTCGTCGAAGCGGCCAGCGAGGGGCGAAACGTCCTGCCGCCGATGCTGGAAGCGGTGACGGATCTCGTCACGCTCGGAGAGATCGTGGAGTCCCTGCGTTCGGTCTTCGGCGAGCATCATGAGACAACGGCCTGGTGAGTCCGGCTGCGGCCCGGAACCGCGCCAAACCGGCATTCCATGCGGGTTTGGAGAGTCGCGAGAAGCTCCGAACCGCATGGAGAGCCGTCTCGCCATTGTGTAATTCGCCGGAAGCCGCACGGAAAAAGGGTTTGCGCGGTCTTTACCTGGCGTCGAGAGCGCAAATAGCTGTCAGAAAACAACTTCGGGGTTTGCACCCAAACGTGTGCAAAGTCCCGAAGAACGCATCGGCGAGGAATCCTCGGCTTTTTGCACACCGGAATTCACAGGGAAACCCACAGAAGCTCTGCGTTTCATCCGAAGCCTCGCCGCGTCAGGGGTTTGAGCGAGTCCCGTCCCCGTCTTCGGGAAATGGGAGCGAGCCCTCGACCGAGGCGACGCCTGGCTCGAAGCAGCGCCGGCAGCGCGCTTCGTACAGGCCTGCGGCGCCCACCACGACGCGTTCCTTCGAGTCCACGAGGCGCTGGGTGCGGCTCGCGGGCGCGCCGCAGCGCACGCAGATGGCGCGCGTTTTCGTGATCTCTTCGGCGGCCGCCATGAGCGCGGGCATCGGCTCGAACGGCCTACCGAGATAGTCCTGGTCGAGGCCTGCGGCGATGACCCGCTTGCCGAGGTCGGCGAGGCGGCTCGCGACGTCGACGATTCCGGCATCGAAAAACTGAACTTCATCGAGCCCCACGACTTCCGTGCGCGCGTCGGTCCTCTCGAACACGTCGGCAGAGTTCGCGACGGCGACGGCCACGAGCCGGAGGCCCCCGTGCGAGACCACCTCGACTTCCGAGTAGCGGTCGTCGATCCTCGGCTTGAACACCTGCACGCGGCGCCGCGCGATCTGCGCGCGCGTCAGGCGGCGAATCAGCTCCTCGGACTTGCCCGAGAACATCGAGCCGCAGATCACTTCGATGGAACCGACTCCGGGTGGTGTCATCGGGAGGGTCCTTTGCGGGAGAAAGACTTGCGCGCGGCCTTCGGCCGCGCGAGGGGAACGGGAGTTCTGCACGCGGCCTGCGGCCGCGCGTTCGGAACCGGGGACTTCTCAGAAGGCGCGGAGGGCGTTTCGCATGCCGAACTCGGCGCACCGCGCCTGTGGCCGCTGCCCTCTTCACTTTCAAAGAAATCTTCTCTTTCTCTTTTCCTCCAATTTTCTTAGCAGCTTTGTTTCCATTTGTCTCTCTTGAGACCACGCCCACCTTCGGACAGGTGTCCGCGAGCGTGCAGAGGTCGCACTTCGGGCGCTGCGAGGTGCAGATGCGGCGGCCGTGCTGGATGAGGGCATGGGAAATCCAGGTCCATCTCTCCTTCGGGATGATCGCGTTGAGATCCCGCTCGGCCTTGACGGCATCGGTCTCGCGCGTCCAGCCGAGACGCCGCGCGAGCCGGCCGACGTGGGTGTCCACGACAACGCCGTCGGGCGTGCCCCAGACGTTTCCGAGAACGACGTTCGCCGTCTTGCGTCCCACGCCGGGCAGGGCGAGAAGCGCCTCCATCGTGCGCGGGACCTCGCCGGCGTGCTTCTCGACGAGCGCCCGCGCCATCCCGCGCAGGGACTTCGCCTTCGCGTTGAAGAAACCCGTCGAGCGGATGACCTCCTCGAGGGCGCCGGGAGGCGCCGTGGCAAGCGCGGCCACGTCTGGGAATCGCCTGAAGACTTCGGGCGTCACGAGGTTCACGCGCGCGTCCGTGCACTGTGCCGAGAGAATCGTCGCGACGAGGAGCTCGAGCGGCCGTCCGAAATCGAGCGAGCAGCCCGCGTCGCCGTAAAGGTGCTCGAGGCGGGCGAGCGCGTCGGGGACGGGCGCGGGCGGGAGACGCTTCGCCGGCATGAGGGCGGAGGATACCCGCGAGGTCGTCAGGGTGGAAACGTGGATCGGGGAAATAAGCAATTCGCATTCTTGATCCCCCCTTGCGGTAGTGTTAAGACGGTCACCGTCTTGAGGCTCTCTTTCCGCTTTGTGCGTCGCGCGCTCGCGGTTGCCGCTTCGGCCGCGTTTCTGGCCGTGGGTTCCCTGGCCGGAGCGGACCGGGTCGCCGTCACGATCCTGCAGACGACCGACCTGCACGGCCACCTCCTGCCGTGGGACTACCAGCGCGCCCGGCCCGCGGACGAGGGCCTGGCCCGCGTCGCCTCGCGCGTCGCCGCGATCCGCAAGGAAACGCCGAACGTCCTCCTTCTCGACGCGGGCGACACGATCCAGGGCACGCCGATCGAGTTCCTGCACGCGAAGGACTCCTCGAAGGGTCCCGACCCGATGGCCGAGGCGATGAGCGCCCTCAAGTACGACGCGATGTCCGTCGGGAACCACGAGTTCAACTTCGGGCTCGCGGTTCTGCGCAAGGCGCAGAAGGAGTCCGCGTTTCCCTGGCTGTCCTCGAACACGCGGAACGTCTCGGACGGCTCCGCCGCGTTCCCCGAGTACCTCGTGAAGACCGTCGCGGGTATCCGGATCGGCGTTCTCGGCCTCACGACGCCGAACATTCCGAACTGGGAGCCCGCGCGCAACCGCCCCGGCCTGCGCTGGGAGGACCCGGTGGAGGCGGCCGCCCGCCTCGTGCCCGTCCTGCGCGTGAAGGAGAAGTGCGACTTCGTCGTCGCGCTCATCCACAGCGGGCCGGAGGTCGACTTGAAGACGGGCGAGCCCGACGGCACGAACGACGAGAACCGCGTCGTCGCGCTCTCGAAGGTCCCCGGGATCGACCTTCTCCTGACGGGGCACACCCACCGGCGCATACCGCTGACGCGGCTCAACGGCGTTCCGATGATCCAGCCGGGCCGCTGGGGCGACGTTCTCGCGCGGGTGGACGTCACGTTCGAGACGTCCGGCGGGAAGGTGAGCGTCGCGGACGTTTCCGCCGCGCTTCTTCCCTCGGACGCCTCCGTCGCGACGGATCCCGTCGTAGCCGCGATCGCGGCGCCCCATGACGCCGAGGCGCGTGCCTACATGGACGAGCAGGTCGCAGTCGCCGAGGAGGATTTCCCGGGCGCGCGCGCCCGGCTCGAGGACACGGCGCTTCTCGACTTCGTGAACGACACGATGCGGGACGCCACCGGGGCGGACCTCTCGATGACGTCGCTTCTCCCCGGGCGGTTCGAGGGCTTCCGCAAGGGCCCGATCAAGGTCCGAAACGTCTACACGCTCTATCCGTACGAGAACGCGCTCGTCGCGATCGAGATCGACGGGGCGACCCTCAAGGCCTGCCTCGAGCACGCCGCCGAGTTCTACGGGAGCGCGGCGTGGGAGGCCGGCCGGCTCGTCCTGAAGCCGAAGGAAGGGATGATCCCCTACAACTTCGATGTCATTCAGGGCGCGACGTACCGCATCGACCCGACCGCGCCTCCGGGCTCGCGTATCAAGGACCTCGCCTACCGCGGACGCCCCGTGCAGCCGTCGGACCGGTTCACGCTCGCGGTGAACTCCTACCGGGCCCAGGGCTCGGGCGGATACAAGGCGCTCAAGGGCGCCAGGGTCGTCAAGGAGATTCCCGACGAGATCCGCGAGCTCCTCATCGAGCGGCTTCGGAAGGTCGGCCACATACGCCCGCAGTCGGACCACAACTGGGTCGTCGCGCCGGACGCCGGCTGGGCCCCCGAGGTCCCGGCGCGCCAATGACGAAATCGAATGAAATCCACGCCATGCGTCTCAGCCCGTAGTTTCCAAAATACCCATTTACGTATTTCGATGAGAGGAGAAGTGAGCATGCAAGATCGACCGAAATCACCAGGTGTGCTGATCGCCTTGGCTGTCGTTTGCGCCCTGGGGGTCGCAACGGCGGCGATGGGCCAGGAGACCGCCGGAGGTCTCCAGGGGCTCGTGACGATGAAGTCGGACAAGAGCCCCCTGCCCGGCGTCACGGTGGAGGCCCTCCACGTGCCCACCGGCACGCACTACACCGCCGTCACCGGGGCGAACGGGCGTTTCAACATCCTGAACGTCCGCGTCGGCGGCCCGTATGCGGTTTCCGCCAAGCTCAGCGGTTTCAAGACCCCTACCCAGAACGGCATTGAAATCGGTCTTGGAGAAAAGCGGAACCTGACGTTCGAGATGGACCTCGAGGGCGTGCAGGAGACCGTCGCCGTGACGGCCGAGTCGATGCCGCTGATCAGCCCGGACCGGATGGGATCCTCCCAGTCGGTCTCGGACGCCGAGATCAAGTCCCTGCCGACCATTCGGCGGCAGTTCCAGGACTTCGCCCGGGTGAGCCCCTACGTCAACGTGGCGGCCTTCGATTCGACGCAAACCCAGATCTCCATTTCGGGAAAGAACAATCGTTACAACACGATCCAGATCGACGGCGCCGTCAACAACGACCTGTTCGGGCTCGCCGCGACCGGCACCCCGGGCGGCCAGACGGACACGCAGCCCATCTCGCTGGACACGATCCAGGAGATCCAGGTCGCCGTGTCGCCCTACGACGTCAAGCAGGGCGGGTTCACGGGCGGCGCGATCAACGCGGTCACGCGGAGCGGGTCGAACGACTTTCACGGATCCGTTTACGGCTCGAAGCGGAACGAGAGCTACATCAGCAGCAAGGTCCCGCAGGCCAGCGGCGATGCGCTCGACAAGCCGCTCGCTTCCTTCAACTCGGACCAGATCGGCGCCCGCGTGGGCGGACCGATCCTGAGAGACAATCTCTTTTTCTTCGTCAGCGGCGAGAGGAACAAGCTCTCGGCTCCGACCGGCGGGTCCGCCGACGGCTCGACGAGCAACACGTACGGCGACCCGGCTGGGGCGGCCCGGTTCAAGAGCATCCTGACCAGCAAGTACGGCTACAACCCGGGCGGACTCGGGGACACGAACCAGAGGACGAACAGCACCCCCATGCTGTTCGGACGGCTCGACCTCAACGCCACGCCTTCCAACCAGGTGACGTTCCGGTACAACTACATCGACGCCCTGAGCGACATCATTTCTCAGAGCCGCAGCTCCAGCGCCTTTACGTTCGAGACGGCCGGGTACGCGATCACCGACAAGACGAACTCGGGGGTGTTGCAGGTCAACAGCGTCTTCGGCGCCGATTCGTTCAACCAGGGCCGCGTCGGCTACCAGACGATCCGGGACGCCCGTGCCGTGCCGGTGTCCTTCCCGTCGGTCTACGTCTGCAAATCGCCGAACACGAGCTGCACCGGCGGCGGGACCTACAACCTCGTCGCCGGGACCGAGCGCTCGTCCGGAGCGAACTCGCTGAACCAGAACATTCTCGAAATCACCGACGACTTCACGCTCATCAAGGGGAACCACACGATCACGCTCGGAACTCACGACGAGTTCTTCAAGTTCGAGAACCTCTTCATCCAGGACGTCTACGGAACGTACTTCTTCAACAGCATCGACGACCTCGACGCCGGCAAGGCGGCCCGGTACCAGGTCAAGTTCGCGAACGGAGCCGATCCGCGCCGGCCGACCCAGTTCGGTGCCCAGCAGTGGGGCCTTTACGTGGGCGACCAGTGGAGGCTCAACAACCGCCTCACGCTGAACCTCGGCATCCGGGCCGATCTCCCGCGGCTCACGGACCAGCCGACCTTCAACCCGCTCGTCAACAGCACCTTCGGGATCGACACGAGCAACGTCCCGAACAACGAGCTCATGATCTCGCCCCGCCTCGGCTTCAACTGGACCCCGAGCGAATCGAGCAAGGATCAGGTGCGCGGCGGCGTCGGCGTCTTCGCGGGCCGCACGCCGTTCGTCTGGATCTCCAACGCCTACGGCGGCACCGGAATCGAGATCACGGGCCTGAGCTCGACGAACGTCACCTTCAACCCGGATCCGAACAACCCGCCGAAGAACTTCCCGCCCGGATCGGGCGCCGTCTCGGTCGACACCATCGATCCCAATTTCAAGTTCCCCCAGGTTCTTCGCGCCACCCTGGCGTACGACCGCGAGCTCCCGTTCGGGATCCGCGGGAGCATCGAGGCGATGTTCACGAAGACGCTGCAGGACATCTTCTACTACAACAGGAACAAGGTCCCGTCCGGCACCACGACGTTCTGGGGCGCGCCCATCTACAAGAACTCCAGCACCTCGTTCTCCGACGTCACCTTCCTTTCGAACACGTCCAAGGGCGAGCAGCAGAACCTCGTCGTGCAGCTGGAGAAGCGCTTCCCCTTCGGTCTCTATGTCAACGGGACGTACGCCTACATGAACGCGAAGGCCGCGTTCGAGGGGACCTCCAGCGTGGCGTACTCGAACTGGCAGTTCCAGACGGGGAACGGCGACATCGATACCCAGCAGCTCACGCGCTCCTTCTTCGACGTGCCGAATCGCTTCAACCTCGTCGTGTCGCAGGCCTTCCGGACGGGCCCTCTGAACCACAACGTCGGGCTCGTCTACTTCGCGCAGTCGGGGCAGCCCTACTCGATCCTGATGGGCGGTGACCCGAACAAGGACGGAGCCTCGGGCAACGACCAGATCTTCGTGCCGACGAATTACAGCGACATCGTCTGGAGGGGCGCGGGGGCTCCGACCGAAGAGACGTGGAACACGTTCCTCTCGACGACGGGCCTCGACAAGTACCGCGGCCGGATCGCTGCCGCGCAACGCGCTCGACGCCCCGTGGCTTCATTCGCTCGATTTCCACTACGACGTGGAGCTGCCGATCTCGGTGGTCCGGGTGCAGCTCACCTTCGACGTCCTGAACCTGATCAATCTGATCGACAGCAACTCGGGGCTCCTCCGTTTCGTCAACTTCCAGACGTACACCGCGCTCAACTATTCGGGGATCGACTCGGCCACGGGCAAGCCGATCTACACGGTCAATGCGAACGCGGTCAACGTGGACCGGCAATACAGCACGAGCGACCTCCGCTCGCGCTACCAGCTGAAGTGGGGGGCGCGCGTCTCGTTCTAGCGTTCGACTTCGCGCTCGAATCGGCGGGGCCGCTCCCTCGGGGGCGGCCCCTTTCCGTTCCGGCTCCTACTTCGCGGGGAAGTCGAAGCTCCGGGTCACGTTGAAACCGAAGTGGATGTTCCGGTCGGTGACACCGCCGACGACGACTCTGTTGCCGCCCTGGTCGAGTGTGCGGGCCGCGCCGAAATCGCCGCCCACCATCTGGTCGACGGTGGACGCGACCGTGTTGCCGAGATAGAGCCCGAACCTGTGGTGGAAGACGGCTTTCTCGAGCATGACCGACCACTGGTAAACGGGAGCCACGTCGACGAACGTGCCCGTTCCGACGTCGAATCCCTTCAGGTCGGCCTTCGACCTCGGGATGAACTCGCCGATGAGGGCGACGGACTTCGTCAATCTGATCTGGGCCATCACGGGAACGCTCCAGACCTTCGACTGGATCGGCGTGCGCTGGACGTAGGTGGGCGCCGTCGCGATCGTCACGCGGTCGAGAAGCGTGGCCGAGACGAGCAGCTGCCCGAAGCCGCCGGACTGCTTCCGGAGGCCGGAGCCCGCGAGGTCGGAGCCTGAAAGCCAGTTCACGCCCCCGCGGGCGCCGATGCCGATCGGGACGTCCTTCGTCGGCGTGAAGAGCGTGATCTTCGCGGCGAACTCGTAGTCGGCATGGGAACGGGCACGGTAGATCTGCACCGCGACGTTCCGAAGCGGCACGTATTCGACGCCGAGGCCGATCTCGGCGGCGCCGTCGAGTCCCCAGAGGTTGCTGCCGGCGGCATCCTTGACCGGCTGGTCGAAGCGGTGCGTGATGACGACCTCGAAGACCCCCGGGTCGTTCGTGAGGGGAGTGTTCGTATTGATGAAGCGGTTCCCGACGTCCGTGGCGACGCCCTTGATGCCTTCCTGGGCGGCGATCGGAGCACGCCACGCGAGGAGAACCGCCGCTACGCACGCGGCACTCCGGAGATTCGGTTGCATCGATTCTCCTTACCTTCCCTTATTTCGCGGTCACGAGCGGCAGAATGATGTCCGTATCGAGCGTCTTGCTGTCCTGCCGGAGAAGGACCATGAGGAACGGGGTCGTGCCGTCGGCCGGGACGACGTCCACGCGCCCGAGATCGGTGGCGACGCCGGCCGGCGAGCCCGGAAGAGAGACGACGCCCCAGGGAGGAACGGTCACGGTGCGGCTGCCGGTGGCCGTCCCGTCGGCGCCCACGAAGTTCACGGTCACGTCGCCGGGATTCGGGGACGTCGACGTGAGCTGAATCGTCGACGAGAACGAGTCGTTCTGCGTGGCCGCGAGGAAGACGCCGCGCGATCCGGGGGAGACCCCCGTGGGAGACGCGAAGAACACGGCGGGGGCCGTGAAGACGGCGTTTCCGCCCGAAGGCAGGGCCGTGCGGAACGTCGCGAAGGCCGCGACGGACTGGTCCGAGTAGACGTCGAGCGTACCGGTGACCGTCGACCCGGCGCCGCTCAGGTCGAGCGTCGCCACGGCTCCCGGAGGCACGGTGGCCGTCGTGAAAAACGGGGCCGGCGAGAGCGCGGGCCCGTCCACGGGCTGGGCCACGCGGAGGGAGAGGTTGACGTGCGCCGGGTCGGCCCCGGGGTTGAAAACCTGGAGTGTGGACGACAGTCCCCCGCCGCGCGCAAAGCCGGTGATCTGGAGCCCGGCGGAGAAGGCGGCGGCTCCGATCGTGTCGAGGTTCGCCCCGTCGCCGCTCACCGGATCGACGGCGGTGCCGAAAAGCAGCACACGCCCCGTCGTGACCTTGCAGACGATGCGCGCGGACGGGAGGGGCGGGAGGCCGAAGGAATCGAAGATCGAGGTGCGCTGGACCCGATAACCGCCGGGCCAGTCGTACGCGGTGGTGGCCCTCGTTGCGCCGCTCGCGTCGACGATCGAGAGCGTTCCCCTCGACGATTGCGTCACGAGGAGCCCCGCGATCGTGCGCTGCGCCGCGTCCGGGGAGGCGAACAGGAAGCCCGTGTCGCCCGCGCCGAGTCCGACCGCGTCCTTCACGGCGTTCGCGGCAAACCCCAGGGTCCCGCCGCCGGGAGCCGGCAGCGAGACGCGCGACCACGCGAACGCGTCGTCGCGAACGTCCGACGTGATCTGAAGGCCGCCGAAGACGCCGGCGGAGTCCATGGCGGTGCCGACGACGTCCTCCTGCGCGAGAAGCGTTCCGGCCGGCACCGCCGTCGTCGCGGTTCCCGACAGCCCGGCGATCCACCCGTCGGGCAGGATCCGCTGGATGCTGTTGAGGGTCTTCGTCGCCCCCGTGGCGTCGGGCGTCCCACGGTTCCAGGTGACGATGCCGGTGCGGTACGCGCGGGCGGGTTCCGAAGAGAAGGCCGCGGCGGACGCGGAGGCGAGGTACAGGTCCCGGACGTCGATCTGCGGCGGGGGTCCCAGGATGCCGATCGCGCCGATCGTTCCGAAGAAGATGCGGCCCCGCACCTCGTCGATCAGGAGTCCCCAGAGCGCGCTCCCGCCGTTCACGAGAATCTGCGCCAGGCCGGGAGCCTCGCTGCTTCCCGCGTCGAGCACCGAAAAGGGCGGGATCATGTCCTGCTCGTCGAACGGGAGCGTGGTCGTGACGGCCGTCGTCGGCAAGGTCGAGCGCACGACCGGCACGACGTCCGCCTGCGTCAGGGTCGTCGAGGACGACGGGGCGACCTTCGCCGGATCGAGGAAGCCGACCTGACCGCCGAGGTCGGAGTAGAGGACGAGCCCGCGATAGTTGTGAAGGTCGAAGGGGAAGGAGCCCGCATTCAGCGTGAAGATGTCGAGCGTGCCCGTCTGGTCGTCGAACCGCCCGATTTCCCCCGAGTTGAAAAAGGAGATCCAGAGCTTGCCGTCGGCGAGGCGCACGATCTTCGAAGGGGAGAACGACGTCGTCGGAATCGTCCAGACACGCGACGTCGACAGGTCGGGCGCCCAGCGCACGATCATCCCGTAGACGAAGTCGAGCGAGAAGAGCGTGCCATCGGCGTCCTGCCAGGGATAGGAGAGGTAGATGACGCCCGGCGTCTGGTAATAGACGAAGTTCGGGACGGCGGGGTCGAACAGCGCGAGCAGGCCGCCGGTCTCGGGCAGCCAGAACTTGCCGTCGGGCCGTTTTAGGAGGGCCGTGGGGCGCCGTGCGCCGTCCACGTACTCCGTGACGTTCCCGCTCGCGGGGTCGAAATGCGCGACCTTGAAGCCGCCGAGCTCCGTCACCCAGAACGTACCGTCGGAGTCGGGGAGAAGCGAGCTCGGGGCGCTGTCTTTCGCCATGATCCAGCGCGAGAGCTTCGTGCGGTCCGCGGACATGCGGGAGATCGCGTTTTCCGCGGCGGACACGGCCCAGATCGCGCCACTCGAGTCCTTGACGAGGTTCGAGCCGTCGTAGTTCCCCGCGCCGGTGAACGTCCAGACCTCGGAGCCGGCCGAGACGGGGCGCGCCGTTGGAGCGGGAGTGGGGGTCGGCGTCCCGGACGGAGTCGGCGTCGGCGTGGCGCTCGGCGTGGGTGTCGGAGTCGGTGTCGGCGTCGGGGTCTGTCCGAGGGCTGGAAGCGCGGCAAGGACGACAGGCGCGACCACGAATCGAAGGAAACGACGGGGAGACTTCATGCGTGTCACGTCGGGCATTGTAGCGACCCCCGGATGCACGGTCCGTTCCGCCCCGTTTGTCGCGGAAAGTGGCCGGATTGACGCGCCCCGGACGGTTGGCGTAGCATTCCTTTCTGCAGGGCGGCCTCGAACGTCGGAGCCCCACGGCGCCGTGAACCGGCACCGGAACGGCGAGCGAAGCCGACAAGCCGACGAAACCGCGCCGCCCCGCCAGGGAGAACCCAAGTCAGGGGCCCGAAGTCCGGAAGACCCGTGCGTTCACCATGGAACGCCGTCTCCGACCGGAGGCCACGAGGGAAGTCCGTTGGCTCGGTACGAGGAGCCAACCCCGGAGGACCGATTGAGTGAGATGGACCCGAAGGACAGAGTCCTGACGGCGCCCGACGACGACCCGCAGGCGGTCGACGCTGAGGGCGAATTCGAAGCCGATTCCCCAGGTGGAGACAGTCGTGAAAGCGACGAGGGCGAGGCCCTGGAGGGCGGCTCGACCGAAGGGCAGCCGGCCGGCGAGGGCGATGCGTCCCAGGGGGGCGCGTTCGATCCGTTCCGCCGGCGGCGGCGCCGCCGGCGCCGCCGCGGCCGCGGGCGAGGGCCCGGTGGCCCGGGCGAAGGCGGTGTCACGAACGTCGCCGAGGCCGTCTCGCCGGAAGCGCGCGGCCGGTACGCGGCTCGTGTCGAGCCGGTGGCCGCCGCCCAGCAACCGCGCACGACGGTCAGCGGCATCGTCAAGCTGCACGGCGACCATTCCGGGACGCTCGTCTCGTCCGAGACCTACTTCGCGGAGCGGGGGGATCCCTTCCTTCCGAAGTTCCTCGTGGAGTCGGAAGATCTCGAGGACGGGCTCCTCGTGGAGGCCGAGGCCGTGTCACGAGGACCGAAGGGTCCGATGGTCCAGAAGATCCTGGCGATCGAAGGCCTGGATCCCGCGGAATATCGCGGCAAGTACATCCAGTTTCACAAGGGCATCTCGGTCGATCCGGACGAGCGTCTTCGGATGGAGACCGCGCCGGAAGAGATCTCGGGCCGGGTCCTCGACCTCGTCGCCCCGATCGGCCGCGGTCAGCGCTGTCTCATCGTCGCGCCCCCGAAAGCCGGAAAGACCTTCCTGCTGAAGACGATGGCGAACGCCATCGCGAAGAACAATCCGGACGTGAAGATCTTCATGCTCCTCGTCGACGAGCGGCCCGAGGAAGTGACGGACATGCAGCGGTCGATCACGGGCGAGGTCGTCGCGTCGCCGAGCGATCTGAACGCCGCCCACCACATCGCGGTCTCGGAAGCCTGTTTCGAGAGGGCCAAGCGCCTCGTCGAGATCGGGCACGACGCCGTCATCTTCTGCGACTCGATCACGCGCATGAGCCGCGCCTACAACAACGAGCAGCGCGGCAGCGGCCGCATCCTCTCGGGCGGCATGGACGCCCGTACGATGGAGAAGCCCCGCCGCTTCTTCGGCGGCGCGCGGAACCACGAGGGCGGCGGCTCGCTCACGATCATCGCCACGTGCCTCATCGACACCGGCAGCCGCATGGACGACGTCATCTTCGAGGAGTTCAAGGGCACGGGAAACAGCGAGATCATCCTCGACCGGGGCCTCTTCGAGCGGCGCATCTTCCCGTGCATCAACATCCCGGCCTCCGGCACCCGCAAGGAGGAGAAGCTCTACGACGCCGGACGAGCTGCCGAAGATCCACAAGCTCCGTCGGGCCCTTTCCTCGGTGAAGCCCATCGACGCGATGGAGCTCCTGCTCTCGAAGCTCGGGAAAACGAAGACGAACAAAGAGTTCCTGAAGAGCATCCTCTAAGAGAGAGAATTCATTTCTGCTATCGGCGCCGCAGTTCGCCGCCGCCGGGGAATGAATCTGGGCCGGGCGAGGGCTGTCAAGGATCTTCGACCGCTACGCGGCGCGCGGAGCGCGTCCTTGACAGCCGCCGCCCGGCAACACGTTTTTCCTTCCGGTGGCCGCGCACGCGGCCACCGATAGCAGAAGAAAGTATTCTCTCTCTTTCTTCTCTTGGACTATTCCTCTGGCGGAATGTAGAAGTCCGTCAGCCGCCGCATGACGTGGCGCGGGTCCTCCATGTGGAGAAAGCGGGACGCGCCGGCGAACGTCGTCCCCTCCGCCCCGTGAATCCCCTGGACGATCGCGGCCGCGCAGCGCAGCCGCTCGGGGTCCTCGCGGTCGCCCACGAGGACGACGGTGCGCGTGCGAATCGCGCCGAGTCTCTCGGCCTGCGTCGGCCCGGTGTGCGGGGGACGCGCGAGCGACCCGCCCGCGACGCGTGCCCGGCCGTAGACGACCTGAAGGCGCTCGAACGGCCCCTCGAGCGCGCGCGCCACGTCGAAGGCCGGCGAGGCGAGCCACTTTTCCTCGATCGCCGCCCGCGGCGAGCGCGCGAAAGCCGAGAGAAGGTCGCGCCGGGCCGCGAGCGTCTCGTCTTTCCACGGAAACCCCTCCAGCGTGGGAGCGAGGAGCGCGAGGGAGAGCGTCCGGGCCGGGAAGTCGAGCGCGAACTGGATCGCGACTTCGGCTCCGTCGTCGTGGGCGAGCAGATGCGTCTTCTCCGCCGAGAACCAGTCGAGAAGGGCCGCCATCTCCGCCGCTTCGTCCGCGAGCGAAAGAGGTTCCGGCGCGTCGCTCGAGCGCCCGTGCCCCCTTCGATCGAAACGCAGCGCGCGAAAGCCCGAAGAGACCGCGGTGGCGGGCGCCTCGAGGAGATCCGCGTCGGCGAACGAGCCATGCAGGAGCAGCACCGTCTCGCCTTCGCCGCCGACTTCGTAGTAGAAGCGGTGCCCGCCGAGACTCGCGTACGGCATCGGCCCGGCTCAGGCCGGCGCGCCCGCTTCGACGCGGCCCGCCACGCGGCGCCCGCGGCGCCGCCTGCGGCGCTTCGGAGGCGCGACGCGGAGATCCGGGGGCGGCAGCGGAGGTTCCGAGGGCTCGGTCCCGAATCCGCCCGGCGGCACCGCGAGGCCGAACGCCTCGCGCGTCCAGAAATCGGCGGGAAGGGCCGGGGATTCTTCGGAAGATGGGTCGGAAGAAGATTCGGAAGAAGATTCTGCGAATGCCGAAACGGGAGAGGGGAGAGAGACGGGGATTTCCTCGAAAGCGGATGGAGCCGCAGCGGCCGGCTCGCGCTCCGTGACGCGTTCGGGCTGCGCCGCTGCCGTCGCGCGCGGCCGGGCGGGAAGCGCCACCGCCGCCTCTACCACCTTCGAGGAAATCTCCGGCGCCGGAGGCGCCGTCTTCTCTTCTTTTGCAGGGCTCCTCGGCGCCGCCGGCTTCACGGCGGGCGCCGGTTTCGCCGCGGCGAAGAGCTTGTCGTCGGCGAACTCGACCGGAATCTTCATGCCGATGAGGCGCTGGATCGCGTCGAGTGAGAAGACGTAGTCCTCGTCCGCGAGCGAGATCGCCTTTCCGGCCTGGCCGGCGCGCGCGGTGCGCCCGATCCGGTGGACGTAGTCCTCGGGATCCTGCGGAAGGTCCACGTTGATGACGTGCGTGACGCCGTCGATGTGGAGCCCGCGCGACGCGACATCCGTCGCGACGAGCAGGGGAAGGACGCCGCTCTTGAAGTCCTGGAGGATCTTGAGGCGCCGCGGCTGCGGGATGTCCCCGGTGAGCGCGCCGATCTTGAAGCCGTGCCGCTCGAGGTTCGAGACGAGGCGCTCGGCGAAGCGCTTCGTGTTCACGAAGAGCATCGTGCGCTCGACGCCCTCCCGGCGCAGGAGGTTGAGGAGAAGCGGGATCTTCTCGCGCTGCGAGACGTGGTAGAGGACCTGCGTGACGCGGTCGGCCGTGATCTGCTCGGGCCGGATCTCGATTTTCCGCGCGTCGTTCAGGTGCTCGTACGCCAGCTCCATCACGCGGAGCGAGAGCGTGGCGGAGAAGAGCATCGAGTGGCGGCGGCCGGGCGGCGGGCAGCGCCGCAGGATGCGCCGCAGATCCTTGATGAAACCGAGGTCGAAGAGGCGGTCCGCCTCGTCGACGACGAGCGATTCCACCTCTCCGAACGAGGTCGCGCCCTGCTGCTCGTAGTCCAGGAGCCGCCCGGGCGTTCCGATGAGAAGGTCGCAGCCCGCGCGCAGCTGGTCGCGCTGGCGGCCGTAGTCGATGCCGCCGAAGACGGTCACGATGCGGGGCTTGAGGAAGTGTCCGAGCGCCTTTGCGTCCTCCTGGATCTGCACGGCCAGCTCGCGCGTCGGCGCCACGATGAGCGCGCGCGGGTTCGGCGACGGCCTGGAGCGCCTCGTCCGCACGAAATGCGTGAAGATCGCGATGAGGTAGGCGGCGGTCTTCCCCGTCCCGGTTTGCGCCTGCGCGGCGACGTCCCGTCCGGCGAGGAGGATGGGGAGCGTCGCGGCCTGGATGGGCGTCGCCCGGATGAATCCACAGCCCGCGATGCCCGCGCTCACGGCGTGCGGGAGCTTCAGGTCGGTGAAGTAGACTTCGGTCAGGTGGTCGGAGAATTTCCCCGCGGGGACGGTCATCCGGCCCGATTGTAGCGTTTAGAACGCTTCATGGCTGGTTCGATATACTCGCGCGAACCGTGCCTTTCCGGGAACTCACAAAGAGGTTCTTTCTCGGGAAGAGCCGCGATCCCCTCGACCCACAGATTTTCCATCAGATGTCCCTGGTCGCCTTCCTCGCGTGGGTCGGCCTGGGGGCGGACGGGCTGTCGTCCTCCGCGTACGGCCCGGAAGAGGCGTTTCTCGCCCTCGGCACGCACACGCACCTCGCCGTCTTCCTCGCGGTCGCCACCGCGCTCACGGTCGTCCTGATCTCGGGGTCCTACGCGCAGCTCATCGAGCTGTTCCCGTCGGGAGGCGGCGGCTACCTCGTCGCGACACACCTCCTCGGCGAGAAGGCCGGGCTCGTTTCGGGCGCCGCGCTCCTGATCGACTACGTCCTCACGATCTCGACGTCGTGCGCCGCGGGCGTCGCGGCGCTCTGCTCGTTCTTCGGCGCGGTGTCCCCGGCCCGCCAGCTGGTCTACGCCGTGGTATCCGTGGTCGTCCTCGTCGTCCTGAACCTGCGCGGGGTCCGCGAGTCGATCCAGGTGCTGCTCCCGATCTTTCTCGCGTTTCTCGTGACGCACGTCGGGATCGTGCTGTTCGGCGTGTTCCGCCACGTCGGCGCGGTTCCCGAGCTCGTGGCGCAGACGGCGCGGGAGACGCAATCGACGTGGGTCGAGCTCGGCGCGTGGGGCACCGTCATGCTCCTCCTGAAGGCGTTCTCTCTCGGAGGCGGCACGTACACCGGGATCGAGGCCGTCTCGAACGGCCTCCAGATCCTGCGTGAGCCGCGCGTGAAGACCGGCAAGCGCACGATGGCGTACATGGCGGTCTCGCTCTCGTTCATGGCGGGCGGGCTGATCCTCTGTTACCTCCTCGCGAATGCTCGACGGGCCGAGGGCACGACGCTGAACGCGGCGCTCTACCAGATCCTCTCGCGAGAGCTTTTCGGCGCGGGCGCCGTTTCGGCCGCGTTCGTCTTCGTGCTTCTCGTCTCGGAGGGCATGCTTCTCTTCGTGGCCGCGCAGTCGAGCTTCCTCGCGGGTCCGCGCGTCCTCGCGAACATGGCGATCGACTCGTGGGTGCCGCACCGCTTCAGCCTGCTCTCGGAGCGGCTCGTCACGCAGAACGGCGTGATTCTCATGGGTGCGGCCGCGATCGGGATGCTCGTGTACGCGCGCGGTTCGATCCACGTTCTCGTCCTCATGTACTCGATCAACGTCTTCCTGACGTTCACGCTCTCCCAGCTCGGGATGTGCGTGCACTGGTGGAAGGTCCGGAAGTCGGATCGCACCTGGGGGCGGCGCTTCGCCGTGAACGGGGCCGGTCTCTTCATCTCGGTGACGATTCTCATCGTCTCGACGGCCTTGAAGTTCCGGGAAGGCGCGTGGATGACGGTCGTCATCACGGGCGCGGTCGTCGCGCTGTGCCTCGGAATCCGCCGCCACTACAACTCGATCCGTCTCCTGATGAAGCGCGCCGACGACGTGCTCACGACGCTGCCCAAGCCGAAACCCGGAGACTCGGGAATCACGAAGAAGGCCGCCGCGCCCCCTCTCCGCAACACCCCGACGGCGGTCTTCCTCGTCTCGGGCTTCAACGGGCTCGGGATCCATTCGCTCCTCCAGGTCCAGAAGTACTTCCCGCGCTACTTCACGAACGCCATCTTCCTTTCGGTGGGCGTCCTCGACTCGGCGAAGTTCAAGGGCGCGAGCGAGGTCGAAGAACCTCGCGCGGGAGACGGAGCAGGATCTCCACCGGTACGTCGAGTTCGCGGAGGGCCTCGGAATGCACGCCGAGCACTATTCCTCGATCGGCACGGACCTCCTCGACGAGATCGTCGAGCTCTGCCACAAGGTCAAGGAGCGGTACGACCGGCCGGTCTTCTTCGCGTCGAAGCTGATCTTCCCGAACGAGAACCTGGCGAACCGGCTTCTCCACAACCAGACGCCGTTCGCCGTGCAGCGCCGCCTCCAGTTCGAGGGGCTCCAGACGGTCATCCTCCCGATCCAAGTGACGATCTAGCGCGCTCATGGCGCCGGTTCGCCGAACGCCGCCCCCTCCTCTTCTCGCTCGGCCTTTCGGCCTTCGTCCTCGCCCTCACGGCGGACGAACGGGTCTTCGGCCTCGTCACGGACGGCCAGATCATGACGCGCACGGCGTACGCGATGGCCGCGCTCTCCGAGATCGGCATCGCGCTCGGCCATCCGGTCGACATCCTGAGACCCGCGGGCGACGCCGTGACCCGCTACGGGATGGGACCGTCGTTCGTCCGCGCGCCGGTCGCGGCCGTTGCGGGCGCTTTCGAGAACGCGTTTGGAACCGGGGCGTCCCAGACGCTCTTCGTCCTCGAGCAGATCATTTTCGTCCTCCTCGCGGCTCTCGCGGCGGGCCTCTTGGCCCGCGCCTGCGGGGCGGGCGCTGCGGGCGTCCGGCGGGCCGTTCTCGCGACGGCGCTCGCTTCGCCGCTGTGGGCCTACGTGTCGTCGGACTGGTCCGAGCCGCTCCAGGCCGCCTGCGTCGGCGGCGCCTTCGCGTGCGCGGCGCTCGCGGGGCACCCGGACGCGCGGCGCCCGGGACCCCTCGCGGCCGGTGCCGGGGCGCTCGCGGGCTTCGCTCTTCTCACGAAGTCCATTTTCGTCGTTCTCCTGCCCCTCGTCCTTGTCGTCGTCTTCCTCGAGGCGCCGCGCGGGAAGCGAGGTTCGCGCACGCTGGCGTTCCTCGCCGGTGCCGCGCCGTTCGCCGCTCTCTGGCTTGCCTTCGAGATCGTGCGCTTCGGACGCCCGTTCGCCTCGTATCAGGGAGAGCGCTTCAGCCACGCCGTGCTCGACGGCCTGTGGCGTCTGACGGTGGGCGCGAACAAGGGCCTCTTTCTCTTCTTCCCGCTCGCCCTTCTCGCCATCCTGGGGTTCCTGCGGCTTGCCCGCGAGCGGCGCGTCCTCGCGCTCGCGCTCGCCGGCTTCTCTCTCTTCCTCCTCGTCACGACGGCGGCGTGGTGGTCCTGGGACGGGACGTCGGGCTGGGGCCCGCGGCTACTCGTGCCTCTCGTCCCGCTGCTCGCCGCGCTCGCCGTGGTCGTCGCGGCGCCGATCCCGCCGGTCGCCTTTCGCGTTCTCTTCGGAATCGGCGTCGCCGTGAACGCCCTGGGCGCTCTGCAGCCCGACGCGGTCCTCACGTGGTACTACGCGACGGTCAAGCCGCGCACGCTGACGGCTGACGAGGCGCGGGCGTTTCCGGCCTTCGCGACCGAGCCCGACCCGGCGGGCGGCGTGAGGCTCCTCCCGATCCACGACGTCGCGAACCGCGCGGCGCTTTCGCCGCTGCGGGCCAACGCGTGGCTCCTCGGGAAGCGGCTCGCCGGAGGCGACGTCCTCGCGGCCCTGCGGACGCCGCCGTGGCGGACGGACGTGGCGGGGCAGGAGATCGGCGCGACGCCGGAGGAGGCGATCCCGCCGAGCGCGCTCGTCTTCATGACGTCTCCGTTCCGCTGGCCTCATCTCGGCATGTCGCTTACGCGGAGCGCCAGCCAGACGGACACCGTGCTCGCCTTCATCGACTGCCTCTACGACCAGACTCTCCGCGCCCAGGACATGCGCCGCGGCGACCGGGCGATCGAGTTCGGCGAGGAGCTCTACCGGCGCGTTCCTTCGCCGCAAACGATCACCGCTCTTGCCGAGGGCTACCGCCTGGCTGGCCGGCGCGAGGCGCTGCGCGACTTCATGAAGGCATTGCCTTCCGCCCAGAGGAGCACGCCGGACCTCGGGATCGTGCTCGCCCTCGCGGCACGCGATACGGGGAACGAGGCGCTCGCGCGACAGATCCTCGGGCAGGTGCTCGCCCTGAGCCCGCGCCGGGAGTACGCGCGCCTTGCCGAGTCGCCGATCGCCGCGTGGCCACCCACGCTTCGGAAAATCCAGTATCCGGCCGGGCCGTTCCGTTGAGTAGGATGTGCGCGTGATTCGCGTGCATTCCCCCGCGACGGGCGAGCTCCTGGGCGAGGTTCCCGATCTCGACGCGGCGGCGGTCGGCGAGGCGGTCGCGCGCGCCCGCGCGGCAGCCCCGGCGTGGGCCGCCCGGCCGCTCGAAGAGCGCGTCGACGCGCTCTTCCGGTGGCGGGACCTCGTTCTCGACACGCCCCTCGTTCCCGAGACGCTCGTGAGGGAGAGCGGCAAGCCGCGTCACGAGGCCGAAGGGATCGAGGTCCTCTATCTGTGCGAGCTCATCCGGGCGATGGCGCGCCTGTCGCGCCGGGCCTTTGCCGAGGAGACCCGGAACCCGCTCCTCTTCCTCACGAAGAAGACCCGCCTCGTGCGGCACCCGCTCGGCGTCGTGGGCGTCATCGGTCCCTGGAACTTTCCGATCCTGAACAACGCGGCCGACGCCGTCGCGCCGCTGCTTGCGGGCAACACGGTCGTCCTCAAACCGTCGGAGATCACGCCGCTCACGTCGCGCGTCCTCATCGACCTCTGGGTGAAAGCGGGAAATCCGCCGGACGTCTTCCAGGTCGTGACGGGGCGGGGCGCCGCGGGAGCCGCGCTCGTGGATCTCTCGGACGCCGTCATGTTCACCGGCTCCGTGGCGACGGGGCGGAAGATCGCGGCGCGCTGCGGCGAACGTCTGATTCCATGCGTGGCCGAGCTGGGCGGAAAGTCGCCGTTCGTCGTCCTCCCGGGCGCGAATCTCGAGCGGGCGGCCGAGGCGGCGGCGTGGTCGAGCTTCATCCACTCGGGCCAGGTCTGCATCCGCACGGAGCGCATCTACGTGCACGCCTCCGTCGCGGACCGTTTCGAACAGCTCCTCGTCGCGCGCGTGGCGGCGCTCCGACAGAGCCCGCCGGATCCCGCCGGGGGCTCTCACGACCTCGGCGCGGTGACGTTCGCGCGCCAGCTCGAGGTCGTCGAGCGGCAGATCGCCGACGCGGTCGCGAAAGGTGCGCGCGTCCTCGTCGGCGGCGCGCGCCGGGGAAGCGGCCCCGGCCTCTTCTTCGAGCCAACGGTCCTGTCGGGCGCGACGCACGACATGGAGGTCATGCGCGAGGAGACGTTCGGTCCCCTCGTTCCCGTCATGCGCTTCTGGGAGAACGCCGAGGCGCTCGAGCTCGCGAACGACACGCACCTCGGTCTCAACGCGACGGTCTTCGGACCGCCCGGCGAGGCCGAGGCGTTCGCGCGCCGCCTGCACTCCGGCCAGGCGATCGTGAACGACGTCCTCGTGAACTACTTCGTCGTGGAGTCTCCTCTCGGCGGCTGGCGGGCGAGCGGGCTCGGTTTCCGTCACGGAATCGAAGGCCTGCGGCAGTGGACGCGCGTCGAGGCGGTCACGATGCGGCGCCCGCTCCTCGCGCCCGTGGATCGCTTCCTCGCGAAGAACCTCGCCTTTCCGTACGACCCGCGCGTACTCAGCGGTTCTTCGCGCCGCGATGCGGCTCCTGTACCGGCGAACTCTCGCCGCGAAGCTGCGCCGCCCGGTCTGACGCCGCTCTCCCGTCGATCGACCGGCCTTACAATCGATCGAATGAAGGCTGTTCTCTCCGGTTTCTTCGCGCTCGCGGTTTCCGTCGTCCTCGCGCTCTCCGCTCGTTCCCAGACCCGCACGCCCGCGCCCGCCACGGCGCCAGGACTCCTCGTCACCACGGGAAGCACGGCTCCGAAGGGCGGCTCCCCGGCGAAGGTCGAGGACGTGCGCGTCCTCGAGGGAGGAGTGGCCGATCCCTTCGAGCTCGAGCGCCTCGCGCTCGCGGCCGTGAACGCGAACCAGCTCGACCGCGCCCGCGCCCTCTTCGAGCAGGCGTGGAAGCGCGGCGAGCTTCCCTCGGCGGCATACAACCTCGCCTGTCTCGACGCCCGTTCGGGCCGCGCCGATCAGGCCCTTTCCCGGCTCGACAGGGCGATCGCCGCCGGTTTCGACGACGGCGTCTCGCTCGAGAAGGATCCCGACCTCGGCCCGCTCCGAGGCAAGCCGCGGTTCGCCGCGATCGTGTCGGGCGCCGCGAAGAACCGCGCCGCGGGGGACGCCGCCGTCGTGAAGGAAGGCGTGTTCCTTCTGCCGAAGGAGAAGGCGCTCGCCGTCCTCCTCCTTCTCCACGACAAGGAGTCGGATCCCTTCACCGTGAGCGGCCCGTTCACCGACGTCGCGCTTTCGCATCACCTGCTCGTGGCGGCGCCGCGCGGCCCCGGGCGCTCGGCGAAGAGGCGCTTCGGCTGGGGGTCGGCCGAGCGAGCCGAAAAGGCGGTCGAGGCGGCCGTCGCCGCGGCCCGGGCCAAGGCGTCCGACCCGAAGCTTCCCGTTTTTCTCGTCGGAGTCGGACGTGGCGGAACGGAAGCCATCCGGGTGGCCGCCCGCAAGCCCGCCGGCACGTTCGCGGGAGTCGGGTCCATCGGCGGGCCGTTCGACCCGGGGACCGCGCCGAATCCGGCAGGGCTCCGCGGGACGCGGCTCTTCCTGGGGTTCTCGCGCGACGCCCCGCCGGCCGAGCTCGCAGCGGGCCGGCGCGGCATCGAGGTCCTCCGCCAGCAGGGTCTTCGGCCCATCGTCGCCGAGTGGCCGGGGGCAGGCTCGGGCCTTCCGAAAGACGCCGCGCGCGCCGTGAAAGAGACGCTCGACGCCTTCGCCGGACTGGCGCCCGCCGTGGCGCGCTGAGGCACGCATGGCCGTCGACTTCTATCGGCACTCCCTCGGCGAGGACGAGAAGTCGGCCGTCCGCGCCGTCCTCGACTCGCTCTTCCTGACGACGGGACAGAGGGTCTACGCGTTCGAGACCGCGTTCGAGGAGTTTCTCGGCGTGGCCGCGGTCGTCTGCACGGCGCACGCCACGGCTGCTCTCCATCTTTCGATGCTCGCGGCGAGCATCGGCCCGGGCGACGAGGTCGTCACGACGCCGATGACGTTCCTCTCCTCGTCGAACGCCATCGTGTACGCGGGCGGAACCCCCGTTTTCGTCGACGTCGACCCCGCGACCGCGAACATCGACCCCGCCGCCGTCGAGGCCGCGATCACGCCGCGCACGAGGGCCATCATCGCGGTCGACCTGTACGGTCTCATGGCCGACATGGTGGCGCTCCGGGCCATCGCGAACCGGCGCGGCCTCGTGCTCGTCGAGGACGCCGCGCACTGCGTCGAGGGGCGGCGCGACGGCTTCGGGCCCGGACAGCTCGCCGACTACGGCTGCTTCAGCTTCTACGCGACGAAGAACCTCACGTGCGGCGAAGGCGGCGCGATCACGGCCCGCGACGGCGCGAAGAAGACTCTGCTCCGGCAGCTCGGCTCGCACGGGATGTCGAAGAACGCCGCCGACCGCTATGCCGGGAAATACCAGCACTGGGACATGGAGCGCCTCGGATACAAGTACAACCTGTCGGACGTGAATGCCGCGCTTCTCCTGCCGCAGCTCCCGAAGCTCGCGGGACGGCTCGCACGCCGCGAGGAGATCTGCCGAAAGTACGAGGCGGCGTTCCGCGAGACGCCCGGAGTGTCGTTCCCGGTCGTGCCCGAGGGCATGACGTCGGGCCGGCACCTCTTCACGATCTGGGTCGATCCCGCGAAACGGGACGCCGTTCTCGCGGGAATCCAGGCGCGCGGTGTCGGCGTCGCCGTGAACTACCGCGCCGTCCACCTCACGAAGTTCTACCAGGAGCGCTTCGGCTTCCGCCGCGGCATGTTCCCGAACGCCGAGCGCATCGGCGACTCGACGATCACGATTCCGCTCTGGCCCGCGATGACGGACGCGCAGGTGGACGAGGTGATCGCGGCGGTGCGGGGGGCGGTCGCGGAGGGAGCCTGAGCGCCGGGCAGAGGCTCACGCCGGTCCGGTCGACTCCACGATCTTCAGGATGTCCGTGCCGGGATCGAGCTGGATTCCCGCGACGAGCTTCCTGGATGGATTCGGCACGGCGACGATCGTCGAAACGCCGTCGAGGTTCACCGTCGCGTCGAACGTCGTCCCGTCGAGGTGCGTGATGCGCACGGGAAGCGGGAAGACGTAGAACGGTTTGTCGTTCGGACCCGCGGCGGGATGGACGACGGTGTGGCCCTGCGTCTGCGTGATCGTGAGCGTCACCGTCGAGGCGTCGAGGGAGGTCTGGAACGTCGCCCGGAAGGTCGGCCGGAATTGCGTTTCGAGCCACTGGTCCCAGAACTGCTTGAGGTCGAGGCCCGTCCTCTCCTCGAAGAGCGCCCGCAGCTCGCCGCGCGTCGCGGTGCCCCAGGCGTGCGCGTCGCCGTACGCGCGCAGCCCCGAGAAGAAGGCGTCGTCGCCGACGAGGCGGCGCAGCATGTGGAGGAAGTAGCCGCCCTTGTTGTAGACGGCGCCGGTGAACCGGAAGGGGTCCGCGGGGTCGGCGACGACCGCTTGCGCGAGTCGGCCGCCGTAGAGCCCGTCGTCGTAGGACGCGCGCAGCGTCGGGCCCGGATCCCTGCCCTGCGCCTTCTCGAGGTACAGGACCTCGCCGTACGTCGCGAAGCCTTCGTTGAGCCAGATGTCGTCCCACGTCCGCATCGTGACCCTGTCACCCCACCACTGGTGCGCGAGCTCGTGCACGAGGAGGATCGTGATGTTGCGCGAGACGTCCGAGAGGATGTTCTCGCCGATGGACGTCAACGTCGGGTGCTCCATTCCGCCCGAGAAGAACGCCGAGACGATCCCGTACTTCGTGTCCACGAACGGGTACTCGCCGAAGAGGGACGCGAGGACCGAGATGTGGTTCTTGATCTCGGAGAGCCGGGGCGCGTTCGCGGCCGCGTTCTCGGGCAGGAGGTACGAGCGGATCGGCATGATGCGCCCGTCCATCGCCTTGTAGGCATCCTCGACGGTCTCGTAGTTCGCGACGTTCAGCGATACGAGATACGTCGGGATCGCCTGCGGGAGCCTCCACGTATACGTTCTCCGGCCGCCGTCCGCGTCGGCGACGGAGACCGTGCCCGCGGACGCCACGACGTAGCCGGCCGGGACGGTCGCGTGGACGGTGGCGACGGCCTTGTCTCTCGGGTCGTCCACGCAGGGCCAGAACGTGCGGGCGAGGAACGGTTCCGCCACGCTCGTCGCCGCCCATCCGCTCGGGTGCAGCCGGAAGTCGAGGGCGGACGCCCCCGGGGGAATGCCGCGATAGGAGACGGAGAGGGTCGCGCGGTCCGTGACGCCGAGCGGCGGCTCGAACGGAATCACGAGCTTCCCTCCGGCGTGCGCCGCGGTCACGTCGAGCCCGTCGCGCCTGACCGACGACACGGCGAACGCGTCGTCGAGGTCGAGCGCGAGGGCGGTCGTCCGGGGAGCGAAGCCCGCGACGCGGATCACGGTCGTGCCCGAGAGGAACCGGATCGCGGGGTCGACGTCGAAGGAGATGTCGTACGACAGGACGTCGAGGCCCCGGTCGGTTCCCTCGACCGAGGGCGGGACGGCTCCGGCGAGGGCGCGCGCCCGGGCGGCGGCCTCGAAGCGCGCGCGCTTGGCGGCGGCTTCGACGTGCTCGCGCAGGGGGCTGCGGTCGATATCGAAAGAATGGGGGGAGAGAGAGAAAGAGGATTCTGCGAATGAAAGAAACGAGAGCAGGAGCGCGGCGAGCGCGACCGCTGAAAGCCCGCGAGCCCCGCGCCCGAGGCCGCGAGGCCTCCCTCTTTCCTTTCTAAGCATCTTTGTCTTTCTTTCTTTTCCTCTTTCTTTCCTGCTTCCTGCTCTCGGGATCCTACGTGAGCGCCATGCCGATCGCCTCGCCGCACGCGATGCGTTCGCCGAGCGCGATGCCGTCGCGGAAGCCTCCCGTCACGAAAAGTGCTCCGGGAGCCACGGCCTCGAGGGCCGCGAGGTCCGCGTCGAGGGCCGCGAGCGTGCGGTGATGGCCGAGCGGCATCTGCGGGATCGCCTCGGGCCACCGCACGATCCACGAGCGCGAAGGCGGACCGAGCCGCGGGAAGAAACGGGCCACTTCGGAGCCCGCCACCGCGAGGAGATCGGCGTCCGGCGCGCCCGCGAACGCGCGGTCGAGCGCGCCGCCGAGGAACGACGTCGTCAGCACGAAGCCTTCGGGCGCCCGGCCCGTGAAAAGCGACGCGGGATAGAGGATTCCGAGGGAGCGGAACCCCTCCACCTGCGGGATGAGCCCGCCGAACCCGCGCGGCGCGTCGGCCGGCGACGCCGGAGCCCGATAGGCCGCGAGGACGACCGTCACCGGGGAGTACGGCACGGCGGCGAGGGAGGCGGCGGAGCGCGGCAGGACGTCGCCGAAGAGCCGCGCGGTCTGAGGGGCCGAAAGCGTCGAGACGAGGACATCCGCGTCGAAGGCGCGGCCGTCGGCCGTGCGGACGCGCCAGCGCGGGCCGGGGGAAGGGAAAGGACCCTCGATCGCGACTGCGCCCGCGTTCGTTTCGAGGCGGCACCCGGGTCGCGCGCTCAAGCGGGTCTGAAGACTTTCTATGAGGGTGAAGAGGCCGCCCCCGAACGTCAGGGTCCGAGCCCGATGGCGCGCCGGAGCGCGCTGCGGACCGGCCTTTGCACCTTCTTTCGGCGCATCTACTTTCTTCTCTTTCCTTCTAAGAAAATCCCTTATGACGCTTCCGGATCTTCCCTCCGCCAGCCAGAGGCGCGGAAACGCCGAGCGGATCGAAAGCGCGCGCGGGTCGCCCGCGTAAACCCCGGAGACCATCGGTCCCGCGCCGTAGAGGGCGGCTTCCTCGCCGAAGCGGCGCGCGAAGAACGAGTGGACGCTTTCGTCGCCGAGAGTCGCGGGCCTCGGCGCGACGAACGGCTCCTTGAGGAGGCGCAGCTTTCCTTTCGCCGTGAAGACCGTGTTGAACAGCGCCGCCGGCCCGGGCACGACCGCGCGGGGCGACCCGCCGCGCACGATCCACCGCGGAGCCTTGCCGTCTGCCTTGACGGTCTCCGGCTCGAGGCCGAGATCGGCGAGGAGGCGCTCGGCGGCTTCCGTCGTGCGCAGCGTGTTCGGTCCGCACTCGAGGGTGAATCCGTCCTCCCGGATCGTCCGGATCGAGCCCCCCGCGCGGGGCCCGGCCTCGAGGACCACCGTCTCGCCCGTGCCCGCCCGCCGGAACGCGGCCGTGAGGCCGGCGATCCCGCCCCCGAGGACGACGACGCGCGTCACGGGGCCGCCTTCCGGACGACGTCCGCGAGACCCCGGATGAACTCCGGGTGGTCGTTGAGCCCTTCGGCGACGACGTAGTGGGGAATTCCGAGGCGCGCCGCCGCGCCCCCGAAGAGGAGGCGGATCTCGTAAAGCGTCTCGACGTGATCGGACACGAACGCGACCGGCACGACGAGCACCTGCTTCTCGCCGTCCTTCGCGAGCTCCGCGAGGACCTCGGGCGTCGACGGTCCAAGCCACGGCACCGGGCCGACCTTCGACTGATAGCCGAGGCGCGAGCGGGTGCGGCCCCCGAGCGCCGCGTCGATCACCCTCACGGTTGCCTCGATGTGGCGGGGATACGGGTCCTTCTGCGTCTCGACCGTCTTCACCGGCAGCGAGTGCGCGGAATAGAGCACGACCGTCCGGGACGGATCGGCGTCGGGCAGCGTGGCGGCCGCGGCGCGGATGCGGGCGACGTGCGCGGCGACGAAGCCGGGCTCGTCGTACCAGGCGTCGGGCGCGTTTGTCCGTTCGGGACTCCAGCCGAGCTTCGCGAGGGCGCTCGTCACCCGGTTGAACGACCCGCGCGTCGTCGTCACGGAGTACTGGGGATAGAGCGGCAGAACGAGGAGGCGCGTGGCGCCTTCCTTGCGGAGGTCCAGGAGCGCGTCCTCGACGAACGGAAAGGAGCACGTCATCCCGATCCGCACGACGGGCGGGGAGCCTGCTCCCGCAGACCGCTTCGCGAGCTCGGCCTCGAGGAGGCGCGCCTGCGTCTCGGACCAGCGGCGGATCGGCGACCATCCGATGCGCTCGTAGATCGCGGCCGACTTCGGCGCGCGCGTCGTCGCGATCGTCCAGGCGACGAGGCGGCGCAGAGGGGTGAACTTGATTCCGAGGATTTCAGGGTCTACGAATAGCTCATAGAGAAACGGTCGAAGCTCGGCCCGGGAGGCGGGCCCGCCGAGCTGGACGAGGAGAACCCCGAGACGGTCGCTCATTCGCCTTCTAAGAAATTCAATATCGCCCCTGCCGAACCGCTCACAGGGTACGAGAGAAGATTTTCGGCGCCGTCGGAGCCTTCTTCTCGAAGTACTCGTCGAACAGCATGGCGACGTTCCGGATGAAGATCCGCCCGAGCGTCGTCACGCGGATCTCGTCGGGCGTCAGTGCGACCATCCCGTCCAGGACGAATTCGGGGAGCCGTGCCACGGCCGAGGCGAACGTCTCGTCGAACGAGGAGAGTCTCCAGGCACGCTCGATCGCACGCTTGTCGATGACGCAGTGACAGAGGAGCCGCGTGATGACGTCCCGCCTCAGGAAATCGGCCGGCGTCAACCGGTGGCCCTTCACGGTCGAGAAGCGCGCTTCCTCCGTCGCCCGGTGGTAGTCGGCGTAGTCCTTCGTGTTCTGGACGTACATGTCGTCGATCGAGCCGATCGCCGAGACGCCGAGCCCGTACAGGTCGCACCCCGCGTGCGTCGTGTAGCCCTGGAAATTGCGGTGGAGCGTGCGGTCCCGCTGCGCCTTCACGATCTCGTCGTGGGGCAGCGCGAAGTGGTCCATGCCGATGTAGACGTAGCCCGCCGCGACGAAGCGCTCGATGCCGGAGACGAAGATCGCGAACTTCTCGGTGCCTTCCGGCAGGTGCGCCGCGAGGACGCGCTGGGGCCGCTTGAGCCACGGGACGTGCGCGTAGGAGTACATCGCGACGCGGTCCGGGCGCAGCGAGAGGATCTGCTCGACGCTCTTCTCGAACCCGGCGCGTTTCTGGCCGGGGAGGCCGTAGATCATGTCGAGGTTCACGGAGCTGTAGCCGAGGGCGCGCGCGTCGTCGACGAGGGCCTTCGTCATCTCGAAGGGCTGGACGCGGTTCACGAGCTCCTGCACTTCGGGGTCGAAGTCCTGCACGCCCATCGAGACGCGGTTGAAGCCGCGCCTGCGGAGGACCGCGAGGTGCTCCTTCGACGTCACGCGCGGGTCCACCTCGACCGAGACTTCGGCGTCCGCGGCGGGGCGGAACGTGTCGAGGAGATGCGTCGCGAGGCTGTCCGCCTGCTGCGGCGAGAGGTACGTGGGGGTGCCGCCGCCCCAGTGGATCTGCTTCACGGGGCGCGAGCGGTCGATGCGCGAGGCGAGGACCTCGATCTCCCGGTGGAGGTCCGCGAGGTACGGCTCGATCTCGTCGCGCGACTCGCCGGCGCGATCGGGCTTCGGGACGACCTTCATGAAGCAGCCGCAGAACCAGCACTGCTCGTCGCAGAAGGGGAGGTGGACGTACAGCGAGACCGGCGACTTCTTCGCGTTCGCCCGCGCGCAGGCGGCCTCGGCGTCCGCGGGGGCCTTGTCGGTCCACTCGGGCGCCGTCGGATAGGACGTGTAGCGGGGACCCTGGACGTTGTACTTCTCGAGCAGCTCCGTGGTCATCGGGAGCGTCTCGCCGCCGAGACGGATCGGTATGGCGCTCACGGGCGCGAGGTTAGCACTCGTCGCGACGGAGTCTCGTCCTTCAATTGCATCAGGAGGTCGGGGCCGCGCTCACTCGAGGACCGTCACCGCCCGGGCACGCGGCGGCGCGAGCGCGCATCCTCAGCCTCCGATCGGCATCGCGACCGCCCCGAGGCGGTTCGTGGCCGTGTCGCGCACGCCGACGAACAGGCGCCCCTTCCAGCGCTTGTCGATGCTGAAGCTCGAGTCCTTGCGGAAGAAGGCGCCGTCCCGGGCCGCCGCCGTGTCGAGCTCGACGGAGAACGGGATGACGATCGGCTCCGAGGCGCGTCCCTCGCCGTCGACCGCCGAGACGAGAAGCTCCAGCTCCGCCCGCCTGCTCTCGCCCCGCTCCTCGGCGTAGACGCCGGAAACGGGCACGAGGATGTCGAAGGGGAGCGCGTCGTCCGTGCGTTTCGAGACCCGGGACTTCATCTCGACCGCGATCGTGAAGTCACCCTGGGGCGCATCCGACGAAAGGAGGAGTCCCGAGAAGCGCGCGCGCGCGGCGGTCTCGGCCGTCAGGGAGCGCTGGCCGCTCGCCGTGCGCACGACGAGGCCGGGGCGCGCCATCTCCACGCGGATGTCCCGCCGCGCGGACGTCCCGTCCGGCGGCGTGAAGCCGAGGCGGTAACGCCTTGCGAGGAGGCGCGACGCGCCGAGGATGAGGTCGACGGGCTTGTTCGAGAACCCGAGGCGGGAGCCGCCCGTCGCCTCCGCGATCAAGGCGAACGTGTCGTTCCGAAACTCCCACGAATCGCCCGCCGCGAGAAGGTCCCGGTTGTCGGGCTCCTTCGAGTCGGCCTGTCCGGCCGGCGCGAGGATGCCGCTCGGGTCGAGCGCGACGACCGTGGCGCGCGCGAGGAAAGCCTGGTTCTCGAGGTCTCTGGCCTCCCCCAGGAAGTTCCACTGGCGCTCGCCTCGGGTCGTCACCGGGTTGCTGTAATGCGTGACCGCGCCGGCCGTGTCGAGAGGGCTGGCCGAAGACCTGGGGCCGCCCGCGGGGGCGGCGTGCGACCCCTTGAAAAGGCTCGCGCCGCTCGGCGGGACGATGTTTCCCGTGGGCCAGAGCGGGCCCGTGAGCATGACGACCGTCTTCGATTCGGGCCGGCTCGCGAGGCCGTCGAAAACGGTCCCGAGGTTTCGAAGCATCTGGCGCGAGCGGCCGACCCACTCGTCGTCCCGCGCGTCGAAGGCGTACGACGACGGAAGGATTCGTTTCGGCCGTTCGATCGCCTTCTTCAGCACCTTGCGGTCGCTCGTGAATCCCACGAGGCGGCGAGCGCCGTTGTCCAGGAGATAGACGGAGGCCTGTTCGCCGTCCGGCAGGCGGTCCGCATACGCGCGCAGGGCATCGAGGCCTGCTCTCTGGGCGCCCGCGTCGACGTGGAGGGATGAGATGACGAAGACCGTGCTGTGGGCGCGGGACGAAAGCGTCGACGCCGTTGCCGGCGGAGCCGCCGCCGCGGCTGGAGCAACGGGAACGGAAGGCGTCGCGGAAGCGCCCGGCGCCGGCGGCGCCTCGAACCAGTCGAGCGGCATCTCCTTGCCGTTCACGAAGAGCCTGAAGTCGTCCCTCGTGAGGCCGTCGACCGGCGTGCCCTTCCTGTCGACGACGAGCACTTCGACCTCGGCGGCGACGGCCTCGACGGAGCCCTTCACGGGGCGCGGGGCGTTCGGTGTCTGCGCCTGGACAGGTGCGGCGAGGAGAAGCACCAGGCCGGCAACCGTTGAGTTCTTCATCGGGGCCTCCGGTTTTGTGACGTACAGCACGGATCGTGCCGGACGCAATATTGACGAATCGTCCTTAAGACTGGACGTTGTCTTTGTCGAACAGCTCCGTGGTCATCGGGAGCGTCTCGCCGCCGAGTCGGATCGGAATGGCGCTCGCGGGCGCGAGGTTAGCACCGGCGTAGAATGCCTTCAGGATTTGGAATTGTTGCCCGCAGGCGCTCGGTTCGGGCCCTATGAGGTTCTCGGCGAGCTGGGCTCAGGGGGAATGGGCACCATCTACCGGGCGCGTGACACGCGTCTCGGCCGTGAGGTCGCCGTCAAGGTGCTCCGCGAGCATCTCATCTCGGACTCGGCGGCGATCGCCCGCTTCGAACGCGAAGCACGCGCAGTCGCGGCACTGTCCCATCCGAACATCCTTGCGATCCACGACTTTGGGATCGAAGGCGACGTTTGCTACTCGGTCACTGAGCTCCTCCGCGGTGAGACGCTGCGCGCTCGCCTCGATCGGGAGTCCCTCGCGTGGCGCAAGGCGACGGAGATCGCCATTTCGATCGCCGATGGGCTCGCGGCGGCACATGCGCGGGGCATCGTCCACCGCGACCTGAAGCCCGAGAACGTCTTTCTGACCGAGGACGGGCGCGTGAAGATTCTCGATTTCGGTCTGGCGCGGCACGAGCCGGATGCCGCCGTCGGGGCCGAAAGCGCTCTCGCGACGGTAACGGCGACGGAGCCCGGAACGGTCATGGGGACGGCCACCTATATGTCTCCCGAGCAGGTCCGCGGGCTTCCGGTGGACCCGCGGAGCGACATTTTCTCGTTCGGATCCGTGCTCTACGAGATGGTGACAGGCAGGCGGGCGTTCCCGGGCAAGACCAGCGCCGACACGATGGCGGCCATCCTCAAGGAGTCACCGCCGGATCTCGCGGAATCGGGGAAGACGATCCCGCTCGCGCTCGCGCGCGTCATCACGCGCTGCCTGGAGAAGGCCCCTGACGAGAGGTTTCAGTCGACCCGCGATCTGACCTACGCGCTCCGCGAGATTGCGTCGACGTCGGCTTCGGCGATTCAGATGTCCGGCGTCGCGACGGCGGGACCGGCGGTGCGCCGCGGTCGGGCTGCCGCCATCGCAGCGGGCGTAATCGTCCTGGCCGTTGCGCTCTTTGCCATCTTCGACATCGGCGGATTGCGAAACCGCCTGACTGGCGGTGGGAAGGGCGCCGCTATCCGATCGGTCGCCGTGCTTCCCCTTCAGAATCTTTCGGGTGACCCGAGCCAGGAGTATTTCGCCGACGGTATTACCGAAGAGCTGATCGGCCGTCTCGGCCGAATCAGCGGGCTCCGCGTCACCTCCCGAACTTCAGTCATGTCGTACCGCGACACGAAAAAACGACTGCCCGAGATCGCAAAGGAGCTCGGCGTCGAGGCGGTCGTGGAGGGATCGGTCTCGCGCGCGGACGGGAAGGTCCGCGTGACGGCCCAGCTCATCGACGGAGCGTCGGACAAGCACCTCTGGGCTCAGACGTACGAGCGCGACCTCGGCGACGTGGTCGCCCTGGAAAGTGAAATTGCGGGGGCGATCGCCCGCGCCGGCCGGCTCGAGCTGGCTTCACCGGAGCTGGTGCAGCTCGCGAAGACCAGGAGCGTCGACCCGGCCGCTTTCGAGGCCTATGTGAAGGGGCGGTATTTCTGGAATAAGCGCGGCGGCGAAGACCTGAAGAAAGCGATCGGGTTCTTCCAGCAGGCCCTGGACGTCGATCCGGCCTATGCGGTGGCGTACTCGGGGATCGCCGACTCCTACACTCAGCTCGGCTACTTGAGCCTTCTCGCGCCCCGAGAGGTTTTTCCCAAGGCGCGATCGGCCGCTGAGAGGGCGCTCGAGATCGATGCCACGCTCGCCGAGCCGCACGCGTCGCTCGCCTACGTCAAGTTCTATTTCGACTGGGACTGGGCCGGAGCCGAAAGCGAATTTCGGCGAGCCATCGAGCTGAATTCAAACTACGCGACGGCCCACGACTGGTACGCCTACCTCTTGACTGCGACCGGGCGCCTTCCCGAAGCACGCGCCCAGATCCAGCGAGCGCACGAGCTCGATCCCCTCTCCGTCCCGATCGAGTCGGACATGGGTTTCCTTCTTCATTACAGCCACGAGCAGGACCAGGCGGCGGAGGAATTGCGAAAGGCCCTCGAAATGAACCCCCAGTACCCGCCCGCGCATCTCTTTCTCGGGCGGGTCTATCAGGCGAAGGGTCTTTACGACCAGGCCATCGCCGAATACCAGGCGACCGGACCGCTCAAGGAGTGGGTGCCGACGGTCGCGGGAATCGGGTATGTCTACGGGATCCAGGGCAAGCGCCAGGAAGCGCTCCAGGTTCTCTCCAACCTGGAGGCGCGGTCGAAAAAAGAGTACGTAACCGCCTACGCCGTTGCTCTCGTTCATGCGGCGCTGGGCGACAAGGATCAGGCCTTCGCCTGGCTGGACAAGGCAGTCGAGGAACGAACCCACTGGCTCGTCTGGCTCAAGCGGGACCTGCGCTGGGAGCCGATCCGTTCCGACCCCCGCTTCGAAGCGTTGATCAAGCGCGTCGGGTTTCCGTCCTGAGCTCGGGCGGCCCTATTCCTGAATCGCGCCCCTGCCGCCCGTCGTCCGGGAGACGCTGACGGAGTAGCCGCTGAAATAGCCGGCAGGGCTCGGCGAGAAGAGGTGGCCCTGCTTGGAAGTGCGGTAAACGTCTCCGACACGGCCCAGAGTCGTGTCGTGTCCGTCGAGCATGAATCGCGGCGTCGCCGTGACCGTTTCGAAGTTGACCACCGTGAAAGCCGAGGTCACGGTGTCGACGATGACCTGCTGGTGCGAGTGAGACGTCTGGATGGGCGTGCCGGCCCTGAACGAGTCGGGATTCGAGAACGTGGCGCCGCCGGACGGCTGTAGATAGAGCGTCGTGGTCCCCTCGCGGGAGATGATCTTGAGCGTCCCGTTGACGACGACGGCGACGTTCGTCATCTCGCGGTAGAACGTAAACCGTGCCGACGTCTCGTTCGCCGGGCTTCCCGAGAACAGGGTGTCGATGCCTCTGACCCACGTGAAGTACCCATACTGCGCGGAGGTGGTCGGGGTGAAGTTCGAGACCTGCCCGACGAACTCGAAGAGCAGCTGCCCTTCCGTGACCACCTCCGGCAGCTGGACGTCGTCGTTCTCGGCCCTCATGGCCTGCGCTAGCATCGCCGGAGAAACGAGCAGGAAGAGCAGCGAGAGAAGAAGAGCGGGCGCGCGGTTTCGTTGAAGATTCATGGCGTTCTCCTTTCTGCCGACAACGTGCATTCCCCGCGCGCTGGAAGTCGTGAGCAAATGGTAGGGATCTGGTAGGTTTCGATGATCCGATTCGGCGAGTTTCTGTTCGATGCGGAGGCTCGAGAGCTGCGGTGCGGAAAAGTGCCAGTCCATCTCTCCCCGAAGGCCTTCCGCTTATTGGAACTGCTCATCGGGCACGCCCCGAAGGCCGTTTCCAAGGCGAGCCTCTATGAGTCGCTCTGGCCGAGCCTCTTCGTTGAGGAATCGAACCTCAAGAGCCTCGTCTCCGAAGTACGGGCCGCCATCCGCGAGGATGCGCGGAGCCCCCGATTCCTCAAGACGGTTTACGGATTCGGCTACGCCTTTCGCTTCGACGCGTTCGTCGCGCCCGCCGCACGGTTTCGCGTGACCCACCTGGCCCGGGAATTCGAGCTCTTGCCGGGCGAGAACGTGCTGGGGCGGGACGACGACGCGTCCATCGTAATCTCGATGAAGTCCATCTCGCGGCGCCATGCGCGGATCGTCGTTTCGGGAGACGTGGCCACGCTGGAGGATCTCGGCAGCAAGAACGGCACCTGGGTTCGTGGGCGCCGGATCGCCGGGCCCACGGCGCTTGCGGACGGCGACGAAATCCGCCTTGGGTCCGTGCCTCTTGTTTTCCGCGCGACCCCCGCCGGTTCGACGGAGACGGACATCGCGGAGTGACGCCAGCTGCGCGCGCTACGGCAGCGGGGCGCGCGCCGCCGCGACGAACGCGGCGACGTTCTCGATCGGCGTGGGCGGCAGGATGCCGTGTCCGAGGTTCACGATGTGACCGGTCGGGCCCGCCGCCCGCCGCGCGGCATACACGGCTTCCCGGACTCCCTCCGGCGTTCCGAGGAGGAGGCCCGGATCGACGTTGCCCTGCAGCGCCTTGCCGTGCGCGCGCTTGCGCGCCTCGTCGAGCGGAAGCTTCCAGTCGATCGAGAGCACGTCGACCGGCATCCGGGCGAACGAGTCGATGAGGTGCGACGAGCCCGAGGCGAAGTGGACGACGGGCACCTGCCCGCGCCGCGGCAGGTGCGACAGGAGCCGCTCGGTCGCGGGGCGCGCGAATCGGTCGTAGTCGGCGCGCGAGAGCTCACCGGCCCACGAGTCGAAGATCTGCACGAGGTCCGCGCCCGACTCGATCTGCGCCGCGAGGTACCGGCCGCACGCGTCGGCCAGCTTCGCGAGCAGGCCCTCGAGCACCTTCGGCTCGCGATGCATCATCGTCTTGACCGCCGTGAACGACTTCGAGGAGCCGCCCTCGATCGCGTACGTCGCGAGCGTCCACGGCGCCCCGCAGAAGCCGATCGTGGCCGCGTCGTCGTGGACGATGCGCCTGATGCCGCGGTGGATGTCCATCACGAACGCGGTCTCGACGTGCGGGTCGAATTCCCGGAGCTTCGCGACGTCGGCGGCGGTGCGGATCGGGTTCGGGAGCTTCGGGCCTCCCTCGTCGAGCTGGACTTCGATGCCCATCGGCGGCAGCGGGATGAGGATGTCGGAGAAGAAGACGACGCCGTCCATCCCGAAACGCCGGAACGGCTGGAGCGTCACTTCGATGGCGGCCGGCACGTCGGCGCACAGCTCGAGGAACTTGAGGCGCTTGCGGACGTCGCGATATTCGGGCAGGTAGCGGCCGGCCTGGCGCATGAGCCACACCGGCGGGACGTCCGTCGGACGCCCGAAGGCCGCATCGAGGAAACGCTGGCGCGACGGACGCCGTGCGGCATCGGGCATGGCGCGGGAGGTTAGCATCGGCCGCGCGAGCCGGTTCGGGGCGCCTGATGCATCCGCACGAAATCGTCGTTCTCACGGGGTTCCTATAATCGCGGCCGTGACGGATGCCGCGCAGCTCGCGACGACGCTCGGTTGGGCGGCCCTCGTGGCCTATTCCCTGTCGGCGGTTCTCTACACGACGTCGCTCTTCCGGACGCACCAGGCGATCGGCCGGGCGGCGACCGCGTTCGCAGTCCTCGGCGCCGCCTTCAACTTCGGCACGCTCTACGCGCGGTCCGCCGCGCTCCACACGGTTCCGTACCGCGACCTCCTCGGCTCGATGAAGCTCTTCGGGTTCTTTCTCGCGGTCCTGAACATCGTCCTCGAGTTACGGCACCGGGACCGGTCCCTGGGCCCGTTCCTGATGCCCGCGGCCCTCGCGTTCCTGCTCCTCTCCGTGTCCCTGACGTCGCCCGTCCACGCGGACGCGCCCGAGCTGAAGGGCCCGGTCTTCGCGCTGCACGTCACGCTGAACATGCTCGCGTACGCCGCGTTCGCGGTCGCGTGCGCGCTGTCGCTCCTGTATCTGTGGGTCGGCCGATCGCTGAAGAAGCGCGCCTTCTCGGGTCCGGCCTCGCGGCTCCCGAGCCTCTCGTACCTCGAGCGCGCGAACCGCACGTCGCTCTCTCTCGGTGTCCTCGCCCTCGCGGTCGGGCTTTTCCTCGGGCTCTTCTGGGCGTCGCGCATGTGGAAGGGCGAGCATCCGCTGTGGGCGCTCGATCCGAAGATCTGGTTCGCGCTCGCGACGCTCGCGTTCTACATTTTCGTGATCCTGCGCGCGCACCGCGGCGCGGCTCCCGTCTCGACGGCGCGGCTGTCGGTCGCGGGGTTCCTGCTCGTGCTTCTTTCGTACACCGCCGTAAACCTCTTCGTCAGCAAGCTGCACGACTTCACGTCATGAACCTCCTCTTCGTCGGTTGGGACCATCGCGCGGCGCCTCTCGACCTGAGAGAGAGACTCGCCTTCACGCCCGAGAAGGCGCGTGAGGCGCTCGACGGCCTGTTCGCGGAGCACATCCTGTCGGAAGGCGCGATCGTGTCCACCTGTAACCGCGCCGAGATCTACGGGATCGCCGTGCACGAGGACAGCTTCGACGCGCTCGCGGGATTCTTCTCGCGTTTCCACCGCGTGGACGACGCGGTCCTGAGGCAGGCGGCGCTCTCGGGCCGCGGCGACGCGACGGTGCGCCATCTCTTCCGCGTCGCGGCGGGCCTCGACTCCATGGTCGTCGGAGAGGCGCAGATCCTCGGGCAGATCCGCGAGGCGCACCGCCTCGCGACGGCGGCCGGAACGATCCGAACGGTGATGAACCGGCTGTTCATGAGCGCTCTCGAATGCGGCAAACGCGTGCGGGCGGAGACGGCGCTCGGCCAGAAGCCCACCTCGGTCGCCGGTCTCGCGCTCGGCCTCGCGGCGCGCGTCTTCGAGTCGCTGAAGGGCCGAAAGGTCCTCCTCATCGGGGCGGGCGAGACCGCCGAGCTCACGGCCCGCCTCCTCGCGGAGGACGGCGTCTCGGAGATCCTCGTGACGAACCGCTCGCACGAAAGGGGCGAGGCTCTCGCCGCGGCCAGCCGGGGGCGTGCCGTGCGGTGGGATGACCGCGCCCGGGCGGCGGCGGGCGTGGACCTCGTTCTCTCCGCCACGAATGCGACCGAGCCCGTCCTGACGGCCGGGGCGCTTCGCACCGCGCTCCACGCGGCGCCGCGCCGCGGACCGCTTCTCGTCCTCGATCTGGCCGTGCCGCGCGACGTCGAACTCGAGGTCGGCGAGCTTGCGGACGTCTACCGCTACGACCTCGACGCGCTGCAGGAGATGGCGGCCGAGAACGCGCGGGCCCGCGCGGGCGAAGTGCCGCGCGCGGAGACCATCGTCGAGGAGTGCGTCCTGAAGTTCCAGGACTGGCGCAGCGGACTCCTGCAGACCGACGTCGTGCGCGGGCTTCGCGAGAAGCTCGAGAGCATCCGGCGCGCCGAGCTCGACAAGCACTCCGGCAAGCTCGCGGCGCTGAGCGCGCCCGACCGCGCCGCGGTCGAGCGGCTCACGGAGACGCTCGTCGCCCACATCCTCCACGATCCGACGGTCGGCCTGAAGGAAGGCGACAGCTCGGAGCGCCTGGAGCGCGCCGCGGCCGTGCGCGCCCTGTTCCGCCTCGACGAAAGCTCCAAATGACGGCGGCTCCCGCCGTCCCGACGCGGCCGCTCCGGATGGGCACGCGCGCCAGCGCGCTCGCCCGCGCGCAGTCGGGAGCCTTCGCGGCGGAGCTTTCCCGGATCTCGGGCCGCCCCGTCGAGACCGTCATCATCCGCACCCAGGGGGACCAGCTCTCCAGCGAGGGCAAGGCCCCTCCCGGAGGCGATGCCGCGGGCGTCTTCGTGCGCGCGCTCGACGAGGCGCTCCTCGCGAACGAGATCGACTTCGCGGTCCACTCCCTCAAGGACGTCCCCACGGTCGTGGCCGCGGGCGTCCGGCTCGCCGCCGTGCCGAGACGCGCGGACGCGCGCGACGCGTTCGTCGTCGCCTCGCGTCACGCGGGCGTGACGAGCGTGAGCGCGCTTCCACCCGGCGCGCGCGTGGCCACGTCGTCGCCCCGGCGCGTGTCGCAGCTCCTCCGAATCCGGCCCGACCTCGTGACGGTCGCGATCGCCGGCAACGTCGACACGCGCCTCCAGCGCCTCGAGGAGGGCCGCGCCGACGCGCTCATCCTCGCGTGCGCGGGCCTCGACAGGCTCGACAGGGGAGGCGTCATCACGCGCCGGCTCGAGCGGGACGAGATGCTCGGCGCGCCGGCGCAGGGCGCGCTCGGCATCGGCTGCCGGGCGGACGACGCCGAGACGATCGCGGCGCTGGAACAAATGGACGATTTCAGCTCACGAGTTGCGGCGGAGGCCGAGAGAGAGCTTCTGTTTTGTTCTAAGAGGGGGATGTCGAGCGCCTGTCGGCGCTCGAGGATTCTTAGAAGGTGAAGAGGGAAATCGCACGCTGAAGCTCGTGGGCCGCGTGCTCTCACTCGATGGGCGCGAATGCCTGGAAGAAGATTTGAGCACGCCTCTGCCACAGGTTCCCCTCTCTCTTCCTTCTAAGAAATCTTCCTCTTCCTCTTTCTCTTCCTCTTCTTCTTTCTCCTCCTCCCTGGGCCGCCAGCTCGCCGAGCGCCTCCTCGCGCGCGGCGCTGCGCGGCTCATCGACGCGGCGCGAGCGACGACTCCGTGATGCGCTCGCGACTGGGTATCCTCGCGCCGTGAGGATCCTTCTCCTTCGCTCCGGCGCCGCCGGATCCGAAGACGCCTTCTCGGGGGACGTGACCGTTCTCTACACGCACGCCGTCTCGCCGCGCCCCCAGGGGATTGCCGAGGCGCTCGCGTTCGACACGGATGGCGCGACGCTCGTCGTCTCGTCGAAGGAGACGATCGGGTTTCTTCTTCCGCTCTTTCGCTCGTCGTTCGCGCAGATGCTGGCGGTCGGCGAGGGCACCGGGGAGCTGCTGAGAAGGGTGATCATGGGGGGCAGCGACCCGGGACGCCGCGCCGCGGCCTCGACCCAGAACGCGGCGCCGATCGTCGTTCCCGAGATACCGGGAGCCGCGGGCGTCATCGCCTACCTGAAGAAGTCCCCTGCTCCTTCGCACATGCGCCTCCTCTGGCCACACGGCTCGGATTCGGCCCCGGAGGCGTTCGAGGGAATTCGTGCGCTCGGCATTCAGCTCGTCGCCCCCGTGGTCTACGAAAAACGTCCTCTCTCCGCCTCCGAGATGAATCCGTCGATCCTCTCCGACCTCCGTGCCAGACGGTTCGCCGCCGTGGCCGTGGGCTCGACGGCGGGTCTCGACGCGCTTCTCGCCGCCCTGGCCGCGCCGGCCGCGTCTCTCCCGCCGTTAAGATGGGGCGTGCTCGGGCCCGAGACCGCGAAGGCCGTCACGGCCCGGGGGCTGCCCACGCCTTTGGTTCCCGCCCACGCGCGCCTCTCCGAACTCCTCGCCCTCCTCCGGAAGGAAATACGATGAGCTTTCCCCTCCACCGCTACCGCCGCCTGCGGCGCTCCGAGAGCCTGCGGACGCTCGTGCGGGAGACGTCTCTCGCTCCGTCGCACTTCATCGCGCCGCTCTTCGTCGTGCCGGGACGCGGCGTGCGGCAGCCGGTGCCGTCGATGCCGGGCGTCGACCGGGTCTCGGCCGACCTGGCCGCGAAAGACGCGAAGGGCCTCGCCTCCCTCGGCGTCCTCTCCGTGATCCTTTTCGGGATTCCCGAGCGCAAGGACGCGATGGGCACTTCGGGCGCCGATCCCGAGGGCCCGGTCTGCCGGGCGGTGCGGGCGATCAAGGCCGAGAGCCCGGCCACGGTCGTCATGACGGACGTCTGCCTGTGCGAGTACACGGACCACGGCCACTGCGGCGCGCTCGCCGAGGGCACCGTGGACAACGACGCGACGCTGCCTCTCCTCGCGGCGCAGGCGCTCGCGCACGCGGCGGCGGGCGCGGACGTCGTCGCGCCTTCCGACATGATGGACGGGCGCGTCGGCGCGATCCGCGCGAAGCTCGACGGCGGGGGATTTCGCGACGTCGCGCTCCTCGCGTACGCCGCGAAGTACGCGTCCGGGTTCTACGGCCCGTTCCGCGAGGCCGCCGGGTCGACCCCCTCCTTCGGCGACCGGCGCTCCTACCAGATGGATCCGGCGAACGTGCGCGAGGGCGTGAAGGAGATCCTCTCGGACGTCGAGGAGGGCGCCGACCTCGTGATGGTCAAGCCCGCGCTCGCGTACCTCGACGTCGTCCGCGCGGCGAAGGAGGCCACGAACGTGCCCGTCGCCTGCTACAACGTGTCCGGGGAGTACGCGATGGTGAAGGCCGCGGCGGCGAACGGCTGGATCGACGGCAAGCGCGTGACGCTCGAGATCCTCACGTCGATGCGGCGCGCGGGCGCGGACCTCATCCTCACGTATCACGCGAAGGAAGCCGCCGAGTGGCTGGCTTAGAAGAAGAGGGAAGAAAGAGGGGGTTCCTGCTATCGGTGGCCGCATTCGCGGCCACCCGAAGAAACGAATGTGCTCCCGAATGTCCGATGTCAAGGGTCGGTGACCGCTGCGCGGCGCGCGAGCGCGCCCTTGACACCGGACATTCGGGCAGAGATTGACTTCCGTCGGCGGCCGCAAAGCGGCCGCCGCATAGCAGAAAGAAATGCGACATGACGATGAGCGATAAATCAGCACGAAGCGCCACTACCGGTCGAAAGCGTCACCGCAGAACTCTTCAATCCGAAGCGCTCTTCGAACGAGCCAAGAAACGCATGCCAGGCGGCGTGTCGTCGCCGGTGCGCTCGTTCGCGTCCGTGGGCGGCCAGCCGTTCTTCGTGAAGAAGGGCCGCGGCGCGACCCTGATCGACGCGGACGGGAACCGGTACGTCGACTGGGTCATGTCGTACGGGCCGCTCGTGTTCGGGCACGCGTACGGGCCGGTCCTGTCGGCGGTCCGCAGGGCGTTGCCGCGCGGCACGTCCTACGGCGCGCCTTCGAAGGGGGAGGTCGAGCTCGCCGAGCGCGTCACGAAGGCCTTCCCGTCGATCGAGAAGGTGCGGTTCGTGTCCTCGGGAACGGAGGCCGCGATGAGCGCGCTGCGCCTCGCGCGCGGCGCCACGGGCCGCGACCTCGTCCTGAAGTTCGCGGGCTGCTACCACGGGCACGCCGACTCGTTTCTCGTTTCGGCGGGCTCGGGTCTCGCGACGCTCGGCATTCCGGGCTCGCCCGGCGTCCCGAGCTCTCTCGCCGGCCTCACGCTGACCGCGCGTTACAACGACCTGGAGTCCGTCGAGGACCTCTTTCGGGCGCATCCGAAGCGCATCGCCGTCATCGCCGTCGAGCCGATCGCCGCGAACATGGGCGTCGTGGCGCCTGCCCCGGGCTTTCTCGAGGGCCTCCGCCGCATCGCGGACCGCGAAGGAGCGCTGCTGCTCTTCGACGAGGTCATCAGCGGCTTTCGGGTGGCGAGAGGCGGAGCGCAGGAGCTGTACGGGATCCGGCCCGACCTGACGTGCCTCGGCAAGATCATCGGCGGGGGACTGCCCGTCGGCGCCTACGGCGGCCGCGCGGACCTCATGGCGCGGATCGCGCCGGACGGCCCCGTGTACCAGGCCGGAACGCTCTCCGGGAACCCGCTCGCGATGGCGGCGGGGAAGGCGATGCTCGATTGCCTGACGCCCGCCGTCTACGTGAAGCTCGAGAAGACCGCGAAGGAGCTCGAACGCGGGCTGAACGCCGCCGCGAAGAAGCTCGGCGTCCAGGACCGCGTCTCGATCAACCGCGTGGGATCGATCCTGACGCCGTTCTTCACCGTGGGCCCCGTGAAGAACTTCGACGACGCGAAGAAGTCCGACCTCGAAGCGTTCAAGCGCTGGTTCCACGCGCTGCTCCGGAGCGGCGTCTTCGTGGCTCCGGCGCAGTTCGAAGCGATGTTCGTCTCGACCGCGCACACGGCACGCGACGTCGCGGCCACCGTGAAGGCTCACGAAGCCGGGCTGAGAGCGGCCTTTTCACTTCCGGCCGGCGGTTGACGATTCCCTGGGAAGCGCTCCGCGAGGAGGCCCGGTCGCTCGACCGCGCGGACCCGCTTGCGCGCTTCCGCGACGAGTTCGTGTTCGACGACGAGGACCTCCTCTATTTCGACGGCAATTCGCTCGGGCGGTTGCCGAAGAGGTCGGCGGCTCTCGTCGGGCGCGCCGTCCAGGAGGAATGGGGCGCGCGCCTCGTTCGGGGCTGGAACGACGGGTGGGTGGACGCGCCGCGCCGCGTCGGCGACAAGCTCGCGCGTCTCCTCGGCGCGGGGGACGGCGAGGTCGCCGTGTCCGACGGCACCAGCGTGAATCTCTTCAAGCTCGCCGTGGCGGCGCTCCGGGCGCGGCGCGGACGCCGCACGATCGTCACGGACGCTTTGAACTTTCCGTCGGATCTCTACGTCCTCGAAGGCGCGGCGGCCCTCCTGGAGGCGGGACACGGCGTCGTCGTCGTCCCGTCGCGCGACGGCATCGCGATCGACGACGCGGATCTCGGCGCAGCCATCACGGAGGACACGGCGCTCGTGTCGCTGTCGCACGTCGCTTACAGGAGCGGATTCCTCCACGACCTCCCGGCGGTCACGGCGCGCGCCCACGCGAAAGGCGCGCTCGTTCTCTGGGACGTCAGCCATTCCGTCGGCGCGGTCCAGGTCGACCTCGAGGCGTCCGGCGCGGATCTCGCGGTCGGCTGCACGTACAAGTACCTGAACGGAGGGCCGGGCGCGCCCGCCTTTCTCTACGTGCGCCGCGCGCTGCAGGAGACTCTTCAGAACCCGATTCCCGGCTGGTTCTCGCGCCACGAGCCCTTCTCGTTCCGGGACGGGTACGAGCCGGCGCGGGACATCTCGCGGTTCCTCGTGGGCACGCCGCCGATCCTTTCGCTCGTCGGCGCGGAGGCGGGTGTCGACCTCGCGCTCGAGGCGGGTATCGAGCCGGCCCGGAAGAAGACCGTGGCCCTCGGGGAGTTCCTCGTGCGCCTGTGGGAGTCGGCTCTCGAAACGCGCGGCGTGACGCTGCGTTCGCCGCGCGACGCCGCGCGGCGCGGCGCGCACGTCTCGTTCGGCCACCCCGAGGGCCTCGCCGTAGACCGCGCGCTCATCGGGGAGATGAACGTCATTCCCGACTTCCGGCCGCCCGACTTGATCCGTTTCGGGCTCTCGCCGCTCGCGACGCGGTTTTCCGACCTCGTCGAAGCGGTCGCGCGGTTCCGGCGTGTGCTCGACGAGGAGCGCTGGCGGCGCTTCGCGGACGAGGGTCCGGCCGTCACCTGACCGGGACCGCCCGGCGGCCTCTTATTCGAACCAGCCGACGACGTCCAGGATGACGTGCGCGGTTCCGGTCGGGAGACCGTCGACGACGACGTCGCCGCTCGGGCCAAGCGCCATCGCGACGTTGTTCGCGCGGGTCTGGCCCGCCTGGAAGTTCAAAGTGGACGTGCCCGTGACCGGCGCGCCGCCCGGGACGAGACGGATCGAGCCGGCGGCCGAGGCGGCCGTGACGGTGAGATTCCCGGCGATGGACTTCGCCGTCGCGGGCACGCCGCAGCGGCCGCGGACCACGAACGAGCGGGCCTGGCCCGCGAAGAGCGCCGGACCGCCGTACGTGCCGCTCGGGTTCCGCGTGTCGAGGACGCGGCACGGCGTCAAGGTGTGGAACAGCGACGCGGGGGGCGGCGCGGCATAGTTCACCTGAACCGTCAGCGACGTCGCCGTTTTCGAGAGCGCCGTGATCGTGAGCGACAGCTCGGGGTCCGTGAACGTCGCGCCGACGTCGAGCTCGGCGTCGTCGAACGTCGCCGTCGCGGGCTTCATGTCGAGAAGGTCGGTCCCGCCGACGGCGCTCGGCGCGAGCCGGATGAGCCCGCCGTTCAGGATCGTGGCCGGCTCCGGAGCGTCGAAGCCGGTCCGGTTCCTCCACTCGATCCAGTACGTGCGGCCCGCCATCGCCGTCGGGATCCTCACGGCGTACGCGGACTCGCCCGGCGCCTCGAGGGCGCCGATCGTGTACGTCGCGGAGCCGCCGCCGTGGACCCTCACGGAGCCGGCCGGCAGCCATCCGAAGGTGTCCTTGAACTGCGCGTTGAAGTGTCCCGCGCGGGAGTTCCCCATGACGTCGAATCGGTCGCCGTATTCGCTCCGCGAGCAGCCCGAGGGCGCGATCGGAACGGCCCCGCAGTCCCACGAGTGCGCGTGGTAGACGCCGAAGTTGTGGCCCAGCTCGTGGGCAGCGACGAGCAGGCCCATCGACCCCGTGCCGTTGATCCACGCGCCCGACCCGCCCACGTACCCGAGCCCGTTCCAGCCGCACGCGCCGATCCCCGGAAAGACCCAGAGAACGAAGTTGTAGCTCGCCAGGTTGTAGCCGGCCGCCGCGGCCTGCGTGTTCCCCTGCGACTGGATCGTGCCCGTGGCGCACGTCGTGGGCTTCACGACGGTGGCCGTGACGAGGGCGACGTCGCCCGTCATCGAGACGAGGCCGTAGGAGGCCTCGTTGTAGAGGCGCGCCACGCTCGAGCCGGCGCCGAAGAAGAGATTCTGGGCGTTCGTGACGGTCGTTCCGTTCAGCGAGGTGTCGTTCGTGAAGTTCACCAGGATGACGAGCACGCGTTTGGCACCGACGGTCCAGGCGCTGAGGGCCTCGCGGGAGGAAGGAGGCGAAAGAGGAGCGCGAGAATCCACGAGCGGCTCGACCTCGTCGACGTCGAAGCCCCCATTGCGGGCGCGCCCGTGGACGGCGAGCCGGTCTCCCGTCCGGAGTCCCTCCGGGGGTTCCGTGAAGCGAAGGCGGAGGGTTTCCCCGTCGTCCGTCCGGAGCTCGTACTGGAATTCGGCTTTCTGGTTCAAAAAGTCGTCGGCCACCCCGACGGAGAGCGTTCCACTCCGGAGAAAGGCATCGTCGGCCCGGGCCGGCAGCACGAACGCCGCGAGAAGTCCAAGTGCGAGCAATGCGTTGCGGAAACGCCGCATAAGGTACTCCAACGAGAGTTCCGAGAAGCGGACCTGCTGTTCGGAGGAGATTACCTCTTTCTGATCAATATGTGCCGGACAAACCCCAAGCTTGTACCTTGCAGTAATTTGATGCAACTGAATCAAAGCTTCGGTATGGCCTTGCTCCTACTCTGACCATCGGATGAAAACGGCCACTTCCTTCGAACGTCTGTTCGTTAACGTTTCGCAAATTCATTTCCGGCAAGGAGGCTGACGATGTCACTGGTATCACGTACGGCTCTTACTCTCCTCGCTGGTCTCGTCGCGGTGCCCATGACGCCCGTGACGCGCACCAGCCCCCATACCCCGGCGGCGGCCGACGTTCCGGTGGCCTACGCGTCCACCCAGAAGGAAGCCTTCCTCGCGCCGGACCAGCTCACGTACATCCGCCCGGGCTTCAACCTGAAGATCGCCTCGGTCACGAACTTCGCGGCGGGCCAGAAGCCCGTCGTCGAGATCTTCATGACCGACGACCTGAAGGGACCCCTGGACCGCAACGGCCTTCTGACGCCGGGCGTCATCTCGATCCGGTTCATCCCGGCCGTCTGGGACGCGACGAAGAAGTACTACACGAACTACATCGGCTTCAACGCGGACCCAGCCAAGAACGCGAACCCGGGCCGCGACAACACGGGCACATTCCAGGAGCTCGAGACCGGCCACTACAAGTACACGTTCGCGAACGCCCTCCCGGCGACGATGGACGCGACGAAGCCGCACACGCTCGCCGTCATGGGCGCGCGCAACACGACCGACATCATCGGCAAGCAGTACTACGCGGTGCCGCAGTACCTGGACTTCGTCCCGTCCACGAACGCGGTCGCGACGACGTGGAACGCCTCGAAGCTCGCGAAGTGCAACCAGTGCCACGACCCGCTCGCGCTGCACGGCGGCAACTACCGTGACCTCAAGACGTGCACGATGTGCCACAACCCGAACAACATGACGGGCCTGATCGCCGGCTCGGGCGGCGAGCCGGGCGAGGACCGCGGCCGGTACAACGGCCAGGTCTTCTGGCACCGCATCCACGCGGGGCTGGAAGAGGAGGTCGTTCCGGGCATGACGTACCCGCAGGACATCCGCAACTGCGAGTCCTGCCACGACAAGACGGCGGTCGGCGGAGACAGCTGGTACACGAAGCCCTCGATCGCGGCCTGCGGCTCCTGCCACAGCGACGTGAACTTCGTCACGGGCGCGAACCACTCGAACGTCGGACCGGCCGCGGACGGCACGTGCGTGGACTGCCATAAGCCCCAGGGCGACGTCGAGTGGGACGCCGGCATCAAGAACGCCCACGTCGTTCCGCTCCACTCGGCCCAGCTCAAGGGCTACACGGCCACGATCCTCTCGGTTTCGAACGCGGGCCCCGGCAAGAAGATCACCGTGAAATTCCAGCTCAAGAACGGCGACGGCTCGTTCGTCGACCCGACTATCTACAAGACCTCCTCGAACGGCTCCCTCAGCATCAAACTCGGCGGACCGACGACCGACTACACGAACGCCGGCATGGCCGCGAACGGCCAGCCGTTCAGTGAGAGCCCGGCCATTCCGCCCACGGGCGGGACACCGGTCACTTATGACGCGGCCACGGGCACCGCGACATACACGTTCACGAACGCCCTCCCGGCCGCGGCCAAGGGCTCGTACACCGTCTCGATCGACACGCGCCGCCCGATCGTGCTGAACCCGGCCCCGACGAATGGCCCGACCTCGGTCAACGAGGGCGCCCCGAACCAGCCGTTTTCCTTCGCGGTCACGGGCACGACGGTCGTTCCGCGCAGGACGGTCGTCTCTCTCACGAAGTGCAACTCGTGCCACCAGGACCTCAAGGTCCTCTTCTCGCACGGCAACCAGCGCATCACGATCGAGCACTGTGTCATCTGCCACAACCCGAACGGCACCGACCTTGCCCGTCGTGCCAAGCCCGAGGACGCCCCCGGCGAGTCGATCGAGTTCGCGCGCATGATCCACCGCATCCACACGGGCGAGAATCTGACGCAGGACTTCACGATCTTCGGCAACTCCGGCACCGGGGCCAGCTTCAACGAGGTTCTGTACCCCGGCGACCGCCGGAACTGCCTCGCCTGCCACGTGAACGCGGCCAGCTACGCGCTCCCGCTCCCGCTCACGAACGTTCCGGTCGTCACCGATCGCGACTTCTTCTCCCCGCGCGGCTCGGCGACTGCCGCATGCACCGGCTGCCATGACAGCCGCGACGTCGCCGCGCACGCATTCCTCAACACGGCGTTCTTCCCGAAAGACCCGACCGCTCCTGCCGAGGCCTGCGGAACCTGCCACGGCACCGGAACCGATCTCGACGTCGCGAAAGTTCACGCGCGGTAACGAGTAGAGGCCGTGAAACACCTCTCGCCCGGGGCATTCGCCGCCGCCGCCCTCGCCGTGCTCACGGCGGGGGTGGCCACGGCCCAGGCCCCAGCCAGCCCGGCTCCCGCGAAGGTGGAGGCCGGCCCCGCGTGCGCCGACTGCCACGACGAGGCCAAGATTTTCGCGGGTAATCCCCACACGCGTGCCTACGGCGCCGCCCACGAGGGCGCCCTGGGCAACGAGGTTTGCGCCACGTGTCACGGCGACGGGACGAAGCACATGGAGGCCGGGGGGGACAAGACCCTCATCCGGACGCTCCATGGCCGTACCGGCGCCGAGACGTGCGCGACCTGTCACAAGCAGTCCGCGGAGCGCTCGTCGTTCAAGACGGGAGTTCATGCGTCGTCCGAGGCGGTCAACTGCCTCTCGTGCCACGCGATCCACAAGTCGAGCCCGAAGCAGGCGAACCTGCTCGTGTCCGAGCCGACGCGGCTCTGCGCGACCTGCCATCAGGACGCGGCGTCCTCCTTCCGGACGCTTCCGTACGCACACAGGCTGAAAGAAGGGGCGCTCTCCTGTGTGTCCTGCCACGACCCGCACGGCCGTTCGGCCAAGCACGCGGTGCGCGAGACCCGGGCGGGTGAGCCCGGCTGCGTCTCCTGTCACGCGGAAGTGCGCGGTCCGTTCGTCTATCCCCACGTCAACGGTGTCGCCGGCGACTGCACGAGCTGCCACATCCCGCATGGCTCCTCGTATCCCCACCAGCTGCAGAGGGCCACGATCGCCTCGCAGTGTCTCGAGTGTCACTCGACGCTCGCGAAGGGGACTCTGGGCTCGCAGCCGCCTTCTTTCCACAATATCTCGCTGCCGCGCTACAAGAACTGCACGACCTGTCACATCGCCGTGCACGGTTCCCAGCGCTCGCCGCAGCTGCTGAAGTAAGGACAGGCCGATGCGAACATTCCGCTCCGCCTTCCTCGTCGCCGCTCTCGCCTCCGTCCTCGGTTCGGCCGGCGTCGCCCGTGCCCAGGCGATTCCGTTCGACATCGAGGTGGGCTACCGCTTTCTCACTCTCAGCGGCAGCGAAGAGTCCTATCGCTCTCAGATCAACGAGAGCGAAGGGGTTCTCGTGCGCAGCATCCACATCGGCGAGGACGGAAAAACGAACGGATTCCCGATTCTCGACCGCCTCCGGATCGACGGCTCCGAGCTCGGGGCCGGCCCCGCCGGGTCCCTGAGGCTCGATGCGGGCCTCACGGGCGCCTATCGCCTCCGTGCCTCCTATCGCCACCTCGATCAGTTCAGCGCGCTCGCCGGCTTCGCGAATCCGCTCGGCGCGCCGGTCGGTCAGCAGACCTGGGATCGGACCCGGGACATGGTGGACCTCAACCTCGAGCTTCTGCCCGGGGCCGTCGTCACGCCTCTCGTCGGGTACACGTCCAACAAGCTGAAGGGTCCGGGATTTTCGACGACCTTTCTCGGCCAGGATGAATTTCGCCTCGGGCAGGATCTCAAGGTCCACGACCAGGAGATCCGCGTCGGCGCCGGCTTCCGCGCCGGACCGGTGTCGGGCGAGTTTCTCCAGGGCTGGCGCCGCTACCGGGAGACCGAGACGCTCAGCCTCCTCAACGGGGCGGGCGCCGGCAACAACCCGGGTCCTGTGCTCGACAAGAACCTGAACCTCTCTTCCTACTCACGCACGAGCGTCACCGACATCAACACCCCGACGACCTCGGTGTTCCTGCGCGGTTTCGCGACCGATTCCCTTCAGCTGATCGGCTTCTACGTCAAGGCGAACGCGTCCGGAGACGACACGGAAAAAGAGAGCGCTTCCGGCTCCCTCGTGTCGTTCCCCATCTCGCGCTTCTTCACCGGCCTCACCGAGAGTGCGTCGTCCCGCGTCCAGAACTCCGTCTGGCGAGCCGGCGCGCGCGTCGAGTGGCACGCCCTCGAGGGCGTCGACGTGACGGGCGGTTTCGTCCGTCGCAACGCCACGTGGGACGGCCAGGACCTCGTGAGCACCCTGTACAGCGGCACCACGACGTTCACGGGCTTCACGCTCGCCGACCTCCAGACGCTGCTGAACGCGAAGAACTCCATCGAGCGCACGGAAGACGTTTACGACGTCCAGGCGTCCGCGAAGGTCTTCGGGCCCTTCGGCATCCGCGCCGGATGGTCGCAGACGCAGCAGAACCTCGTCGTCTCGGAGGATCCGGCCGAGATCGTCGTCCCGGGCGGTCAGGGCGGGAACTTCGACCGCACGATCAACCGTTACGAGGGCGCCCTCACGTACGCGGCGGGCGGATTCTTCATCGCGGGCGAGGTGTCGTGGGACGACGCGGACGTGGCGGTTCTCAGGACCGACTTCACGAGCCGCAACCGCGAGCGCGTGCGCGCCACCTGGAAGGGCTTCCCGTGGCTCACGCTCGGCGCAACCGGTCTCTGGGTCGACCAGAAGAACGACACGCTTCTCATCAACTCCAAGGGCACGTCGCGCCAGTACACGGGCGACGTCACGATCACGCCGGTCAAGATGCTGCGGCTCCACGGGGCCTACGGCAAGATGCAGGCCGACAGCAGGATCCCCGTCCGCGCTCCGCAGGACTTCACGACGTTCGACTCCGTCAACAAGGAAGACGGCGAGCTCCTGGAAGCCGGCCTGGGCGTCAAGTTCGACAAGCTGGCCATCGACGGCTTCTGGACCCGCTTCGCGAACGAGGGCACTTACGAATACCGTCTCTATCGCGGCGGCGCCCGCGTCGACTTCGACGCGACGGCGAACGTCGGACTCATCGGCGAGTGGTCTGTCGACCGCTATCTCGACTATCAGATCGCATCGAGCAGCTTCCGCGCGAATCGAATCGGCGTCTACCTCAAGTGGCGCCCCTGAAGGAAACAGCGACATGAATAAGACACGTCTCGCAGTCGTCACCCTCGCCTCGGCCGCCGCGCTCGTCGCGGGCTCGGCGTTCGCCGCGATGGATCTCCAGAAGGAAGTTCTGAAGAAGTATCCCGACTCAAAGGTCAAATGCGGGTCCTGCCACACGAAGGCCATGCCGAAGAAGGGCGAGGCCGCCGTGAACAAGTTCGGCGCGGACCTCAACAAGGTGAAGGGCAAGGACGGCAAGTACGATTTCGTCGCTCTCGAGAAGCTGGACAGCGACGGAGACGGCGTGTCGAACGGCGACGAGCTCAAGAAGGGGACGAACCCCGGCGATCCCGCGTCCAAGTAAATCGATGCGGATGAGGCTCGGGGGCGTACTCGCCGCGTTTCTGTTCACGGCCGCCCCCCTCCGGGCGGCGGCCCCGCCGCCGCCCCGAAGCCTCCCGCCGAACGACGACTGTCTCGCCTGCCACGAGGACCCATCCGCCAAGAGGGCAGATGGGTCCTCCCTTTTCGTGGACAAGAAAGCGTTCGGCGACTCCGTGCACGGGGCCGCCGGTGCCGCCTGCGTCGATTGCCACCAGGACCTGGCCCGGACGACGGATTTTCCCCACGCCGAGAAGCTCGCCCCGGTCGACTGCGCCTCCTGCCACGCGTCGGAGGTCGAGGAGTATCGGAAGAGCGTGCATGCCGCAGAGCGCGGGAAATCGAAGGCCAGCAAGGCAGCGACCTGCACGGACTGCCACGGGATCCACGACATCCGGCCGTCGAAGGACCCCGCTTCGCGGACGAATCACTTCAATCTCCCGACGACCTGCCTGAGGTGCCACGCGAACATCGCGGTGGTGCCGGGCGCGGGCGGACCCGCGGTGAACCAGCCCGCCCTCTTCCACGACAGCATCCACGGCAAGGCGCTCGAGAAGAGCGGGCTCGCGGTCGCGCCGAACTGCGCGAACTGCCACGGGGCGCATGCCATCCGCGATCCGAGGACGGATCCCGAGAGCCTCGTGTTTCGATCGAAGATCCCCGCGACCTGCGGCACGTGCCACTCGAAGATTCTCGACGAGTACGCGACCTCGATCCACGGCGAGCAGCTCGCGAAGAACAACCTGAAGGTGCCCGTCTGCGCCGACTGCCATACCGCGCACGCGATCACGGCGGCTCCCGAGGTCCGGCGCCTCCAGATCCTCCATGAGTGCGGCGGCTGTCACGAGCGCCAGCTCAAGACCTATCGCGACACCTATCACGGTCAGGTCAGCGCGATGGGCTTCACCCGCGTGGCGACCTGCGCGGACTGCCACACGGCGCACGAGATTCACCCGGCCGGCGACGCGCGCTCGTCCGTCGGGCCCGCGAAGCGCGTCGCGACCTGCCAGAAATGTCATCCCGGCGTCGGAGCGAGCTTCGCGAAATACGACCCGCACGCCGACACGCACGACCGGGGACGAAGCCAGCTGCTCTGGGCGACCTCGCTCTTCATGAAGATCCTGCTCGTGGGCGTCTTCGCCTTCTTCGGGATCCACACCGTGCTCTGGTTCCCGCGCTCGGTGAAGGCGCGCCGGGACGCCGATGCGAAGAGGGGGGGAGAAGCGTGATGCCCGAAGAGTCTCCCGCACCTCCGGCCGCCGAGTAGGCGGCGACGACGGGCTGGGTCCGCCGGTTCGACGGGTACGACCGCTCGCTCCACGTCCTCCTGATGGCGAGCTTCCTCGGGCTCTCCTTCACGGGGCTCCCGCTTCTCTTCTCCGAGCGCGCGTGGGCCGCGAAACTCTCGCGGGTCGTGGGAGGCTTCCAGGCGGCGGGCTTCCTGCACCGCGTCTTCGCCATCTGCATGCTGCTCACGTTCGGCCTGCACCTCGCGCGCCTCCTGAAGAGGATCTTCCGCGACCGCGACTACGGCCTCCTCTGGGGTGCGCGCTCGATGGTGCCGCGCCTCGAGGATCTCAAGCAGCTCGTCGGACACGTGCGCTGGTTCGTCGGCAGGGGCCCGCGGCCCGAGTTCGACCGCTTCACCTACTGGGAAAAATTCGACTATTGGGCCGTGTTCTGGGGAATGGGGATCATCGGCGGCTCGGGCCTCATCCTCTGGTTCCCGAGGTTCTGGGCTCGCTTCCTGCCCGGGGATCTCTTCAACGTGGCGCTCCTCATTCACGGCGAGGAGGCGCTTCTCGCCACCGTTTTCATCTTCACGGTTCATTTCTTCAACGGGCACCTTCGGCCCGAGAAGTTCCCGATGGACACGGTCATTTTCACGGGAGTTCTGCCCCTGGACGAGGTCCGGCACGAGCGTCCCGCCGAATATGCCCGCCTCGTCGCGGACGGCGCGCTCGAGGAAATCGCGGCGCCGGCGCCCGGCCCGGAGATCCTGAAGCGCGGGCGGATCATCGGTACGACGGCGGTGCTGCTCGGACTTCTCCTCGTGACCCTGACGCTGTACGCTCTCTTGTCCTGATCATTCTTCGCGGAGGAACCACATGACCGAGGCGAAATCCGGCCCCCTTTCGGGGTGGCTGAGGCCACTCTTCTATCTGGGGCGGAACCGCGTTTCGCAGATCGGCGTCGGACTCACGACGAGCGCCGCGGTGACGCTCGTCGGATTCTGGCTCTTCGAGACGATGAACTCGAAGCCCGTCCATCCGTACTCGGGCATCGTCTTCATCCTCGTCCTGCCGTTCTTCTTCCTCGTGGGTCTTCTTCTCATCCCCGTCGGGATTTTCTTCGAGCGTCGCCGGCTGCGCCGGGAGGGGACGCTTCCCACGGAATATCCGAAGGTGGACCTCGGGGACGCGAACCTCCGCCGCGCGGTCATCCTCATCGCCGGCCTCACGGTGGTCAACGTCGTGATCCTGAGCCTCTCGGCCTATATGGGGGTCGAGTACATGGACTCCTCCCGTTTCTGCGGCCTGACGTGCCACACGGTGATGGCGCCCGAGTACACGGCATACCTCGACTCGCCGCATTCGCGGATCGCGTGCGCGAGCTGTCACATCGGACCCGGCGCGCCCTGGGTCGTCAAGGCGAAGGTCGACGGCGTGCGGCAGGTCATCGCGGTCGCGTTCGGAACCTACGCGCGCCCGATCCCGTCGCCCGTGCACACGCTTCGGCCCGCGCGCGCCACCTGCGAGCAGTGCCACTGGCCGCAGAAATTCACCGGAGACCGGCTCAAGATCATCTCGAAATTCGGCGACGACGAGAAGAACACGCCGACGAAGACCGTCCTTCTGCTCAAGCTCGGCGGCCGCATGGGATCCAGGGCGGTCGGCATCCACGGGCGGCACTTCGACGACAAGGAGCGGATCTCGTACCTCACGACGAGCCCGCGCCGCGAGGTCATCGACTCCGTGACGTACCTCGGGGACGACGGGAAGTCGGTGGAGTACGCGTCGACCGAGACGCCGAAAGAGGCCAAGGCCGGGCCCGCGGCGCCGAAAGCCGAGCTGCGCACGATGGACTGCATCGATTGCCACAACCGGCCGACGCACGCGTTCCAGCTTCCCGAGCGCGCGGTGAACGAGGCGATGGCCCTGGGCCGCATCAACCCCGACCTGCCGTTCATCCACAAGAAATCGCTCGAGGTGCTCAAGATTGCGTACCCGACCCGCGAGGAGGCCTTCCAACGCATGGACACGGACCTCACGGAGTTCTACAAGACGAAGTACCCGGACGTCTACCAGGCCCGACGCGCCACCGTCGAGTCCGCGGTGCGCGAGGTCCAGAAGATCTACGGCCGGAACGTCTGGCCGAACATGAAGATCTCCTGGGGAACGCACCCGAACCACCTCGGCCACGAGGACTTCCCGGGCTGCTTTCGCTGTCACGACGGCAGCCACAAGGCGGCCGACGGGCGTGTGATCTCGGCCGAGTGTGACGCCTGCCACGCCGTGCTCGCGCAGGACGAGGCGAACCCGAAGGTGCTCGCGGAGCTCGGCGTCAAGTGACCGCTCCGTTTTGAAACATGTGCATCATGGGGTTGTGAATTGACAGGCGCCATTCTTTGAATGCAGTGGATCTCACGACAACCTACCTCGGGCTCAGGCTGGCGAACCCGCTCGTCGCGGGAGCGGGCCCCCTCACCGCGAATCTCGATTCGATCCTGCGCCTCGAGGATGCGGGCGCGCCGGCCATCGTGCTCCACTCGCTCTTCGAGGAACAGATCACGGCCGACCCCCTCCGCACCCAGCGCACACCCACGGATCCCGTCGGCTACCTCGAGCACCTGAACCGGGTCAAGGAATCGGTCCATGTTCCGGTCGTCGCGTCGCTCAACGGGACGACCGAGGAAGGCTGGACATCGTTCGCGGGACTCCTCGAGCAGGCCGGAGCCGACGCGCTCGAGCTGAACATCTACCACCTGTCCACGAATCTCTGGACGAGCGGCGCGACGCTCGAGGCGTACACCCTCGACACGGTTCGGACCGTGCGCTCGCTCGTGTCGATCCCGGTCGCCGTGAAGATCTTTCCGTATTTTTCCTCGATCGCGTCGCTCGCGCGGCAGTTCGAGGAGATCGGCGTGAACGGGCTCGTCCTCTTCAACCGGAGCTACCAGCCGGACATCGACCTCGAGACGCAGGAAGTGAAGCCGGACCTGCGCCTCTCGAGCTCGACCGAGCTGCTCTCACGCCTTTACTGGATCGCGATGATCTCGGGCCGCGTGGACCTGTCCCTCGCCGTGACGGGCGGCGTCCATACCGGCGCCGATGCGTTGAAGGCGATTCTCGCCGGCGCGGACGTCGTGCAGATGGTCTCGGCTCTTCTCCAGAACGGTCCCGGCCACCTGAAGGTCGTGCGCCGGGAGATCGAGAAGTGGCTCGAGACCCACGGCCATACCTCGCTCGAGGAGGTACGGGGCAGCATGAGCCTCGAGCGGCGGGAGGACTCCCGCGCGTTCGCGCGCGCCGGCTTCCTCGAAGCCCTCCAAACGGGAATCCGCCCCGCGACCTGAAGAAGAGGCGGGATCCGGAGGTCAGATCCAGCCGCGCCGGAACGCGAGCGCGACGGCCTCGACCTGGCTGTGCACCTCGAGCTTCCGGAGGACGTTCTGGATGTGGTTTCGCACCGTCGCGTGCGACAGATTCAGCTTCGCCGCGATGTTGAGCGCCGCATAGCCGTTCGAGAGCAGCATCACGATCTCCCTCTCGCGCCCGCTGAGCGGCGAAACGGAAATCGGAGGATCGACGGGAGGGAGACCGGCCGGCGCGCGCACGGCCGACCTCAGCAACGAGACCAGGTTGTCGAGCTCCGGTCCCTCCGTCTCGAGGAAGTGCATGAGCACCGCGAACGACGGACCCGCCGCGGGCAGCGGAACGGCGCGGACGATGAGCTTCACGGAGCCCGATCCCTTCTTCTTCACCTCGAGAAGGTAGGGCCGCACGTCATCGCCGGCGATGACGGACCCGACGACGGGGCACTCCTTCGTGCAGTAGAGGTTGCCGAAGACGTCCCGGCCGGCGAGGACGTCGAAGCACGCCTTTCCGAGGACGTCCTCCGTGGACCAGCCGAGAACTTTCTCCGCGCCTTCGTTCCAGAAGACGATGCGGTCGTGGCGGTCCATCCCGTACGCCGGAGCCTTCGATTCCGCGATGAGCTCGAGGGCGTCGCGCACGGGCAGGGAGAGCGGACTCGGCATGGCCGCGTATTCTGTCAGAAAACGGACTTTCAGGAACCGAGGTCCCGAGCCGGATCGAATCGCTCGAACAGACGGGCGAGGAGGACGACCCCTCCGGCCGCTTCGGCGAGGACCGTCAGGCCCGCGAGAACGGCGCCGATGAACAGGGACCAGTAAGCCGAGGGGCCTGAAGGTAAAGAAGATCAGCGGCCCGGCGACGAGCGCCGCCGGGACGAGGGCGACGGCGAGAACGAGAGACGTGCCGAGGAACGACAGCACGCGGAGGCCCGACTGCTCGAGACCGACGGCGCGCTTGCGGCCCGCCGGGAACCAGGCCGGAAAAGCGAGAACGGACGCGTTCTGGACCACGAGCGCGAGCGCGACGAAGCTCGGCAGCAGGACGGCCACCGTCAAGGCGACGGGCACGATCACTTCGAACCGCAGGAAAGAACCCTGCGGCGCCGCCACGACCGTTCCGAAAAATGCGGCACGCGCCGCACGACCCGCCGCGATCGCGAGGGCGATCGCGATGCCTCCCCAGCTGTAGAGGACCGCGACGAGGGCCGGCGCGGAAAGCTCCGCGACGACGAGCCGCTCGGCGGGGAGCGGCCAGGTCTTGAGGACCGCGGCGTACTCGAGATCGCCGCGCAGGTCGATCCGGAAGCCGAGAGGTGTGACGAGGGCGAGGAGAGCGGTTGTTCCGAGGCACGTCATGCTCGCGATCCCGGCCGCGGAGTCCGCGGAGGGCGCCGTCAGCAGGGCGGACGCCGCGAAGAACGCGGCCGCGAGAAATCCCAGGAAGACGGCCTGGCGGGCGAGGCTCGTGCGTTTCCAGGCGAGAAGGTTTTTCCACACGATCGCGAGCTCCTGCCGGCCTCCGGGCGCGAGCCGGAACGGCACGCGGCCGCGGCGTTTCTCGGACGGCGGAGCCTCGAGGCGGCCCGCGTCGCGGCGGGCCCGAAGGGCGGCGCGCCGCGAGGCCTGAACGAGCGTCGCTTCCTCGAAGCGGACGGCCGTGAGAGCGACGCACGCATAGAGGACGCCCACGAGGCCGAGAGCGGACGGGAGCGCGAGAGAAAACGCGCGGGCGGTCGGAGCGAGGAGCGGGGCGAGAATCCAACGGAACGGGGCGAGGAGAGCGAGCGGCGCCGGGCCGAAGGGCCCGGATCGGAGCGTGGCGACCAGCCCGCCGAGCGAGAACGGCCCCTTGCCCGGGACTGACGCGCCGGCGAGGCCCGCCCCGAAGGTCACGACGAGCATTCCGAGGGCGCTCGCCGCCAGGACGAAGACGGCGATCTTCGTGGCCCGGCGCGGAGCCGGCGGAAGCTCGTTCCAGCGCGCCTTCGTGAAGGCGAGGGTGAGGTTGTGGAGGTGGATCGCCGTCAGCAGCAGCCAGAGTCCCAAGCCGGTGAGAATCGCGCCGCTGTTTCCGCGGCGGCCCGACACGATCGTGAGGATGAACGCGCTCAGGAGGACGGGGAACTGCGCCTTCAGGAGGGCGTAATGGAGGAGGGCGCGCCGCGAAACGGGAGCCGGGAAGAGGAACTGGATCTCGGCCTCCGACAGCCCGAGCGATGGCTGGCCTTTCCGGAAGAGCCAGGTCAGAAGAGCGGCGCCGGCGAGCGCGGCCGCGCCGGCGAGCAGGAGGATCTCGTCCATGTGCCCGGGAAGGCGCAGCGGCGCCGGCGGCCGGCCCGCGCGGGAAGGCCTCAGGAAGAGCATCGCGAAGTACGCGGCGCCGACGAGGAAGCCGACCATGTATCGCGGCTCCCGGAGGCGGCCGAGCTTTTTCCGCGAGGCATTCCGCAGCATTCTTTTCGCGGCGAAGAACACGAGCGGGAGGAGCGAAGGCGATGCGCTCACGACCCGCCCGTGACACGCAGGAAAATCTCCTCGAGCGACGTGTCTCCGCCGGCCCCGGCGCGGATCTCCTCGAGCGTGCCCTGGAGCACGGCCTTTCCGTGCGACACGACGAGGACGCGGTTGCAGATCTCCTCGACGAGAGGCAGGAGGTGCGACGACACGATGACGGCCGAGCCGGTCGCCGCCCGGCGGACGATCGTCTGCTTCATCTTCCGGATGCCGCCGGGGTCGATTCCCGTCAGGGGCTCGTCGAAGACGAGGACCTCCGGATCGTGGAGGAGGCCGCACGCCACGACGAGCTTCTGCTTCATCCCGCGCGAGAGCTCGGCCGGCAGCGCGCGCTCCTTTCCCGCCAGCTCCAGCTCGTCGAGGAGGACGCGCGCACGCTCGCCCGCGTCCGGCACTCCGTACATCCGCGCCGTGAAGGCGAGGTGGTCCTCGACGGTCAGGTACTCGAAGAGGCGCGGCTCGTCGGGCATGAACGCGAGGCGCCGCCGGGATTCCACGGGCTGCTTGATGAGGTCGAACCCGGCGAGACGGATCGTGCCTGCGTTCGGCGGCAGGATTCCCGCGATGCAGCGCAGCGTCGTCGTCTTCCCGGCGCCGTTCGGGCCCACGAGCCCGAGGACCTCTCCCCGTGCTACCCGGAAGCTCAGGCCGTCGACCGCCGTGACGCTCGCATACGCCTTGACGAGGCGTTCGACTTCGATCATGGGGCCGGAGTTTACGGAAGTGGGCGGGCCGCCCTCGAGACGCTACACTTCGCCCGCATGCCGCGCCTGACGCTTCAGACCGCCGGCGAGTCCCACGGCCCGCTTCTGACGGGCCTCGTCACCGGTCTGCCGGCCGGCCTGAAGATCGACGTCCCCGCGCTGAACGCCGATCTCGCCCGGCGGCAGCACGGCTACGGACGCGGCGGCCGCATGAGCATCGAGAAGGACGAGGCGCGATTCACGGGGGGTCTCCGCGGCGGCGAGACGCTGGGCGGCCCGGTTGCCTTCGAGATCGCGAATCGCGACCACGGAGTCTGGGAGAAGGTCATGGGTCCCCTGGAGGTCGACGCCGAGGCGGCGGCGAAGCGCCGGCTCACGTCGCCGCGCCCCGGGCACGCGGATCTCGCGGGCGGTCTCAAGTACGGCCGTCGCGACCTCCGCGACATCCTCGAGCGCGCGAGCGCGCGCGAATCCGCGGCGCGCGTGGCGGCCGGCGCGCTCTGCCGGCAGCTGCTGCTCGCGTTCTCCGTGCGCGTCAGAAGCGGCGTCCTTTCGATCGGCGAGGTCGCGGTGCCGGAGGGGACGCGTGGATTCGGGGATCTCGAGAGCGTCGACGACGCGTCGCCGTTCCGGCTCGTGGACCGGAGCGTCGAGGCGGCCATGAAGGCCGAGGTCGACGCGGCGGCGAAGGCCGGCGACACGCTCGGAGGGACGATTCTCGTCGGCGCGCGCGGAGTTCCGGCGGGACTCGGCTCTCACGTGTCGTGGGAAGAGAAGCTGGACGGGCGGATCGCCCGCGCCCTGATGTCGATCCCGTCCGTGAAGGGCGTGTCGCTCGGCGATGCAGTCGCGAACGCGTTCCGGCGCGGCTCCGCCGCGCACGACGCCGTCCTCTACGAGCCGGGGCGCGGCTTCTTCCGCGCGTCGAACCGGGCGGGCGGCCTCGAGGGCGGCATCACGAACGGCGAGGACGTGCTCGCCACGATCTACCAGAAGCCCATCTCCACGCTTCGCGACGGCCTTCCGTCCGTGGACATCGAGACGAAGCTGCCGCACCGGGCGCAGTACGAGCGCTCGGACGTGACGGCCGTGCCCGCATGCGGCGTCATCGGAGAAGCGATGCTCGCGTTCGTCCTCGCGGACGCGCTCCTCGAGAAGACGGGCGGAGATTCGATGGACGAGGTCAAGAGGAATTTCGAAGGCTTCGTGAGGGCACAGCACGAGTATTGAGGGGTTCGAAGAGAGATTCTTCTTAGAAGGTAAGAGGGCGGGTACTTGGACTTCTTGACTGAATTCCCTTCTAAGAAATCTTCAATTCAATTCAACCACGCTGCGGTTTGTCCGTTGCCGGCACGTGCGGCCGCGGCTCTCGCCGTCTATGCCGGAAACCTCAGCTCGCGCGGAGGCCTCGACTGGCGGGATTGGCCGAAGAAGGCCGACGAAGTCCGCGCGCTCGCGGCGCGCCTCGTCGGCGCGGACGAGCGCGTCGGGGGAGCTTCCTCGATCTCCATCGTGCCGAACACGACGTGGGGTCTCGACATCGTGGCGCAGGGACTCCGACTGTCGCCGGGAGATTCCATCGTCACGACGGCCTCCGAATTTCCCGCGAACCTCACACCGTGGGTCGCGCTCGAGAAGAAGGGCGTGACGGTACGCCGCGTCCCGACGCGGGACGGCGCCTTCACGGCTGAAGACATCGCCGCGGCGTGCGACGCCACGACCCGGCTCGTCTCCGTCTCGCTCGTCGCGTTTCACACGGGCTTTCGGGCGCCCGTCGAGGAGCTCGGGGCGTTCTGTCGGCCACGCGGCATCCTGTTCGGCCTCGACGCGATCCAGGCCGTGGGTGCCCAGCGCGTGGACGTGGCGGGCTGGAACGTGGACTTCCTGTCCGCGGACGGGCACAAATGGATGCTCGGGCCCGAGGGCTGCGGCGTCCTTTTCACGACCCCGGAGCTGCGCGCGCGCCTCGTCCCTCCGCCCGGCTGGACGAATCTCGAGCGCGCGCACGGAGCGGATTTCCGGGTCCCCCAGAATCCGGCGTACCGCGCGGACGGCGCCCGGTTCGAGCCCGGCGCGCTTCCGACACCCGCCCTCTACGCGCTCGCGGCATCGCTCGCCCTGCTCCTCGAGATCGGCCTCCCGGAAGTGCAGCGCCGGATCGCGCGCACGCTCGACGTGCTCGTCGAAGGCCTCCCGCTCCTCGGCTTCACGCCGGTGCTCTTCGGCGGGTCGCCGCGCTCGGGCATCCTCGCGGCGCAGCCGCCCGCGGGCAAGGACGCGCGCACCTTCCAGAGGAGCCTCGCGGACGCGCACGTCGTCGTTTCGGCGCGCGAGGGCTTCCTGCGCTTCTCGCCCCACGTCGGCAACGACGAGGCGGAGGCGGAGCGGGTGCTCGCGCTCCTGAAGAGGCTCTAGCGTGGGACTGTGCGCGAAGGTAGCGTCCGGATGTGAACTCCCTATTCGTCCTCGGAGAGTACGTGCCGGGACTCGGAGGTAGGAAAGCACGCCTCGCAATCTTTGCAATCGCTTTGGGTGTGCGTCTTGGTGCAATCGCCATTGGCGGTGGCAAAGTCGTGTCGTTCGGTGACGGAGGAGACTTCCTTGCGACGGCGGATCACCTGTGCCGGACGCACGGATATCCGGATCAGGGCAGTCTTCCCTTCTTTCGCGCGCCGCTACTTCCCTTTTTCATCGCCGCGACGACGCTGTGCCATCCCGAGCGTGTCGCCGTCGTCAAGGTCGCCCTTGCCGTTTGTGATTCGGCGACCGTCCTCGTCATTGGTGAAATCGCCTTGCTGCTCTTTGGATCACCGGGAACGGCGACACTCGCAGCCCTATTGGCAGCATGTGATCCATTCTTCGTGTTCGGCGTTACTGATGTCAGGACGGAGCCGCTGTTCATGTTCTTTCTGACGACGGCAATCTGGTGGTTCCTGCGTTCCGTTCGAGGGCACGACGCCCGGTGCGCGCTAGTCAGTGGCGCCGCATTCGCGCTCGCCGCGCTAGCGCGACCCGCTGGACTCGCGGCGGCGGCCCTTGCCGGTATGACGTTCCTGCTCGCGCGGAGGAGCGGAGCGAAAAGGTGGGCACAGTCGGGCGCACTCGCGCTCGGAGCCAGCCTCGTATTGCTGCCATGGGTCACACGCAACGCGCTGCGATATGGCGAGCTCATCGTCGTGAACGACGCTGCGGGCTTCAGCTTCTGGCGTGGTACCCATCCGGAGATGGATCGCATTGCGCGGATAAAGGATCCGGCCCGGTATCGTCGTGCCGCCTCCGTATTTGAAAATGAACTGACGCCGGCGGCCGCGCGTGCGATCGATGCGCCTGGCCTGTCTCCTCGAGCGCGAAGCCGCGCATGGCTCGGCGCAGGGCTCGAGAACGTCAAGCAAGATTGGGTGGAGGCGCTGGCATTCGCAGGTCGAAGGGCGTGGCGGTACTGGCGCCCGTGGCTCAACCCGCAGGAGTACGGAAGGGTGGCGGTTGCCGTCAGCGCAGTCCTCAACATGCTCCTTTATGCCGTCGCGGCAGTGGGTCTCGCGCTCTACTGGAAGCACGATCGCTTCGTCACCGTCTGGGTCATCGCGTACTTTGTCTTCATCTGGCTCGCACACATCCCGCATCAGGTGGTGATGCGGTTTCGGATTCCCTTCACGGATCCGCTCTTGATAGGCTTTGCGGCAAGCGGTGCGGTCAAGGCCATGAGGAAATAGACGATAGTGAGGCGGCCTTCCGGGGCGGCGCTCGCGGCGGCGGCGCTCGGCGCGCTGTTCTTCGCCTATACGGTTATCCGCGCGGTGCGGGTGCCTCTCACGCACGACGAGGCCCTCACGGCAAACGACTGGATCGCAAGCGGCCCTCTCGCGATCCTGACGTTCGATGGTCCCGGACCGGCGAACAACCACTTGCTCAACTCGCTTCTTGCGGGAGCGTGCCAGGCGGTCTTCGGGCGGATTCCTCTTGCGCTGCGCCTTCCGACTCTGATGGCGCACGCGGCCTTTCTCGTCGCGTCGTGGCGCCTCCTTTCGCGCGTCGCAGGAGGAGGAACGGCGGCTCTCGCCGGGTTTGCGCTTCTGAACGGAAACCCGCTCCTTCTCGAGCTTTTCGGCCTCGCTCGTGGGTATGGGCTTGCCCTCGGTTTCGTGGCGCCCGCGCTCCTGTTCGCCGTGCGTGCGCTCGAGGCCGAGGAGATCCGTTTGCAGGACGAGGCCGCGTGTTACGCGCTTCTCGTCTGCGGCGTTTTCGCGCAACTCGTGGTCCTCGACGTGTTCGCGGCCGTCGCCGGTACGTTCGCCCTGTACCGGCTCGCCCGGCGCGCGCGGGTTCCGGCGGAAGATCGCCTTCGGGGGGCCGCGCGGGAAAGCATTCCTGTCATCGCGGCGTCGCTCTTCCTTCTCGCGACCGCGACCCCCGTTCTCATTCGCATGCGACGCGTCGGCGGGCTCTACGCGGGAGGAACCGTCGGGCTCTGGTACGACACGGTCGGCTCCGTCGTCCGGATCTCGATGCTCAACTTCTCTCCCTCGCTCGTCCGAGCGACGCTGACCGCGTTGGGGACCGCTCTTGCCGCGCTCACGGCCCTCGCGGCTTACAGGCTCGTGCGGCCGAAGGCCGGCGGACGCGTTTTTCTCGCGCTCTTTTCGGTTCTCGTCATCCTGGGCGCCACGGTCCAGGCCCAACACGTCTTCCTCGGCGCGAGGTTTCCCGAGGACCGTATCGCGACGGTATTCCTGCCGTTCGTCGTGTTCGCGCTTGCCGCCGCGTGCCGTGCGACTCCCGCTCCGCTCGGCCGCGCCGCCGCATCGGCGTTCGGAGCTGCCGGACTCCTGGCTCTCGCCCTGTTCGCGCGGCGCGCGAATCTGACGCGCTCGGATCTCTGGTGGTTCGACGCTGACAACGTGCACATGCTCGAGGACCTCGACCGGCTGCGCGTGGGCCGGCCCGGCGCGTTTCATTCCGTGCGCCTTTCCATCGACTGGCTCTTCGAGCCGTCGCTCAACTGGTACCGGCACACGGAGGAGTTCGCGTTTCTCTCTCCGGTTTCGCGCGACGGTCCGTTCGAGGCCGCGGACTACGCGTTCGTCCTCGGCCGGGACGAGGCAGAGGCGGTCCGTCGCGGCTATCGCGTCCTGGCGCGTTACCCGGGAACCGGGAATGTCCTTCTCGAGCCGGCCGTCCCGCCGTCAGCGCCCGGCTCCCGGCAGGTCCGGTAGCTCGGGAGGCGTCGGACCGGTCCGAAATCCGGCCGCCCCGATCCAGTCCACGTCGAGCACGAAGATCCGCGGATCGCGGGGGACCCAGCGGCCGTTCACGAGCCGGTGCACCTCGTAGTGCAGGCGGGGGGTGACGGCGAAGCCGCTCGTGCCGACGCGGCCGATCGAAGCGCCGCGCGACACCCGCTGGCCCTTTTTCACGAGGGACGGGGAGAGGTGGCCGTAGACGGTGCGTGTGCGGGCGTCGTGGGACACGACGACGATCGTCCCGAGCTGCCGCCACGTCGCATCCGCGCGGCGGGACACGGGACCCGAGAAGACGACGACGCCGGCCGCGGGCGCCGTCACGAGAGTTCCGGCGGGGGAGGCGAGCGTGAGCCCTGGGCAGAACTCGTCGCGGCGCGTGACTTCGGAGGCGTGCCATCCGAACAGTTCGATCGGAACGGACGATGAAGGCTCGACCGGCGCCCGCGACGGGACGGAGACAGGGTCGAATCCGCCGGGCGCGGCGCCCGGCAGCGCGGCGAGCTGCCGACGGAACAGCTCGAGGAGGCGGGTGCGCCGGGCGAGATCCGCCGCCTCGGCGTCCATCTCCACGGGAGTCGCCGGCGCGGTGTCCCGCGGGTCCCCGGGGATCCGGTCCGGCGGCGGGATCTCGAGGATCGCGCCGACGCGGGCGAGAAAGAGCTCGTCCGCCGCGATCCGATTGCCGAGCGCGAGGACGCGCCGTCCGACCGACGCGAAGGACTCGGCGCCGCGCTGGGCGGTTTCGCGGATCGCCCGCCTGTCGGCGGCATGGACGGCGTCCGACACGACGCTCGGAGCGCCCGCGAGGCCGAGGACGATCGAGATCCCGCACCCGAGCAGCAAGCCCGCGAGGACGGCGCCGCCCCACGGGCCGATCTCGAGCGAGCGGCTCTTGCGGCTCGGATCGCCCGGATGGAGGCGCAGCAGACTCATCGCGGGGCCGGCACCAGCGCGGGAGAGGAGCCGACCTGGATGCCGAGGAGACGAGGGTCGCGGCGGGAGGCGGGCCGGAACGGCTGCACGACGTGGATCCTGAGGACGGCGCTCTCCTGCGGCGACGCGGCGAGCTCGATTCTCTTCCACTCGCCCGGAGGCAGCGTGACGCGCCCTCGCGGTGTGTCTCCCCAGAAGACGTCGACGCCCGCGGGGCGCCCATCGGGCCGTCCGTTTCGCACCGAAAGCGAGAGCATCGGGAAGGGTGATCCCGGCGCCTGAGAAGGCAGGGAGACGGGCCAGGCCGCGGACTCTCCCGTCCAACGGAACGGCCGCCCTTTCGGATCGTGCTCGACGTCGAAGACTCCGGCGCTCCCCCCGTACCGGAAGGCGGCCTCGGCCGTCCGGGTCTCCCAGGCCCGCGTGGCGACGCCGCCGAGCGCACACACGAGAGCGCCCGCGAGCACGACGGGCACGACGGCCGCGAGGAATCTGCCCGTGCGGCCGTCTTCCCGAAGCGGCAGCCGCGCCGTCAGAAGGCCGACGAAAGCGGCGATCTCGGAATAGACGAGATGCGAGCCGAACAGGAACACGACGAGGAGTCCGATCATCGATGCGGCCGCGGCGGCGCGGGCCACGGTCTCGTCGTCGTGGGCGTCTCCTTCGAGCGTCAGCGCGCGGCCCGCCGCACGTGACATCCCGAGGAGAAGAAGCAGAAGAAGGGACGTGCCGGCGAGCCCCGACTCGGCAAGCGTGCCCAGGTAGAGGGATGGCGGGTGGTCGGTCGTGCGGACGGTGCGGCCGAGCTCCCGGGCGGCGAGGTCGGGAAACACGATGCGGAACGAGCCGAGGCCGAGACCCGCGACGGGGTGCATCCGGAACGCTTCCCAGGCGCCTTCGTACAGCAGCAGACGGCCAGGGGTCTCCTCGAACGGCGTCGGCGGCGTGCGAAAAGACGCCTCGATCCGGGCGAGAAGCGCCGATCGCACGGCTCCGCGGTTCGGCCACGAAAGCGCCGCCGCGAAGAAGAGCGCCGCGAGGATCGCGAGGGCTCCGATCGTTCCGGCGACCCGTCGCCGGGCCCCGCCGCCCTCGCCCGCCGCGAGACGCGTGAGCCCCCAGAGCACGAAGACGAGCGCGGCGGTGACGGTGCCGACGAGTCCGGCGCGCGAGCCCGCGTCCGCGAGGACGACGAGGATGGCCGCGCCGGCCGCCGAGGCGACGAGCCGGCGCGTCCTGGTTCCCGTCGCCGCGAGGGCGAGCATGGGAATCGCGAGAAGCGCGACCGCGACGCCGGCGGCCGACGGATCGGTGAACGTGCTCTGCGCCCTGTGCCACTCGGCCCATCGCTGCGCGCGCAGAAGCGGGAGGGCCCCGGTCTTCTGGAGCAGGGCGACGCCGCCGGCGAGGAGCGCGCTCGCGAGGAGGGCCCGGTCGAGGACGGCCGCCCGACCCTCGGCCACGAGCCGCGCCGCGATCCGGTGCACGCCGGCCGCCACGAAAAGAGGGAACAGGGCGCCGAGAACACCCGGGAGGACGCGGCTTGCGTCCTCGCCGAGAATGTTGACTGCGTACGGCGGGCCGACCCCGCGGTCGAGCAGATAGCCCGTCCGGAGCCCCACGAACGCCGCGGCGCCGGAGACCGCGGAGACCGCTGCGAAGGCGCGCAGGGGAGACAGAAGCGGCGGGCGTCTGCCCGGCGGTTCGACGTCGTAGAGGTCCTTCAGGCTCGCGCCGGCGAAGTAACCGAAAAGGACGAGCGGGGTCGCGGCCAGCGGCTCGCGCGCGCCGAACGCGAGCGCCGAGACGCCGCCGAGCGTGGCAACCGAAAGCGCGAGCACGAACGCGGGCCTGGGCGCCGCGAGAGCGGCGCCGAAGAGCAGGATCGCCAGGAGGGTGACGGCGGTGCGATAGCCGGCATGAGGGGGCAGGACGATCGGCAGAGCGACCGCGAGGAGAGTCGCCCACCCGAGGCACGACAGCAGCGCGGCCGATGCGCGGCTCACCTGACGTCCTCGGGCGCGAGGCGGAAGCAGAGCCTTCGGAAGTCGGCGCTGCCGGTCAGGTCGTGCGGGACGAACGCGGGGTGCCCGCTCACGCGGAGCACCTGTGCGCCCGGAGGCACCGGCACGGTGAGATCGCGAGCGGAGGCTCCCGCAAGCTCGAATGCGGGCTCGGGGCGTCCGTCCAGGTCGATCGCGAGCGTCACGGGCTTTCCATCCGGCCGCGCGTTTTCGAGGCGGAACGACACGGAAGTCTCCCCCGGCTGAATCCTGCGGCAGGCGCGCGGACCGCTCCAGCGGAACGGATTTGGCGACGGAGCCGGGGCGTACAGGCCGATCCAGCGTCCGAGCCGGAACGGCGCCGCCGGGGCCGTCGTGGGCAGGACCGCGGCGAGGGCGCCGACGATTCCCGCCGCCGCGAGCAGGGCGGGAACGTGCCCGCCGGCCGCCGGACCTCCTTCGGCATCCCGCGCCCCCGCCTCGAGCTCCGGCACGAAGAGAAAGCCGGCGACGAGGCCCGCGAGGAGGCCGATCTCGGAAAAGCGCAAATGCGAGCCCGTCTGGCAGGCCACGAAAAGCCCGAGGAGCGCCGCGCCCCCGGCGCGGGCCGCCCCGTCGAGCGCCGTCCTCGCGAACGTCGCGTTCCACGCGCGGGCGAGGAGCGGAGCCACGGCGAAGATCGCGAGGACGAGGCCGGGCAAGCCGCACTCGGCTGCGACTTCGAGGAAGGCGTTCGTCGCGCTGTCCGTGACGGCGATCGCGCCGTGGCGGCGCGCGTAGGAGCCGGGGAACTCGTACGGAAAGCCGGCGAGCCCGATTCCCGAGAGCGGTTCGTCCCACGTCATCTCGGCCGCCGTTCGCCAGAAGATCGTTCGATGGTTCGCGAGGGCGGCGAAGCTCGACGAGGAGAGGGTGGCTCCGAGGCGCTGGAAAAGACCGCCCGACGCGATGCCCCCTCCGCGGGGCAGCGCGGGAACGATCACGGCGCCGAGGACGGCCGCGGCGGCGAAGGCGGCGATGAGCGTCTTCCTCGCGACGAGGCGCGCCCGCGCGAGCCCGACGGCGCCCGCGACGACGGCGACGGCGGTGAGGAGGAGGCCCGTGCGCGATCCGGAGGACTCGAGGGCGACCGGCGCCGCGGCGAGCGCGAGGAGCGCCAGGCCTCGCCGGGGCGCGTCCGTGGCGGTGCCGCGCCGCGGGAGGGCCGCGACGAGCAGCGGCACGAGCAGGCCGACGCCGACGCCGAGGGCGTTCGGATCGGTAAACGTCCCCGCGCGCCGATGCATCGCGGTCCAGGGATGAAAGGAAGGGTCGAGGGGCAGGAAACGGGCGACGGCGGCGATGACGAGCGCCGTCGCGGCGCCGGCCGCCGTCGCGAACAGGAGCCGATCGCGCCCATCGGGGGTGAAGGAAACGCGCGCGAAGACTTCGAGCGCCAGAAGCAGGAGGACGAGCCCGAGGAAGGTCAGGATCGCGTCGCGGCTCCGCTCGGCCGCCGTCATGCCGAGCGTGTTCACGGGAAGAGGGTCGACCCTTCCGCGCAAGAGCAGATAGAGCGTCTCGCCGCGCGCGACGGAGGCGGCCGCGGATCCCGCGGCGAGGACGAGGAAGGCGCCCGCGAACCGGCGGAGGCGCGGCGGGAGAAGCGAGCTTTCGTCGCGTGCCCAGGACCCCGCGAGCGTGCTCCCGAGCACCGCGAGCGCGAGGGCGGCGAGGACGGGGGCGCCGGAGCGGTCGCCGAGCAGACGCGCGAGGCCCGGCGCGAGCGGTACGAGAAACGCGAGCGCGCACGCGGCGACGCCGGGGCGGAGGAGTCCGGCCGCGGCGCCGGCAATCGCGAGAGCGAGCGTGATCCAGAGTGTCGCGCGCGCGGTCGAGGCTGGAAAGCTCCCGAAGGCGAGGGCCGTCAGGCCGATCGTCGCGCCGAAGGCGAAAGCCCCGCGGCGCGCCGGAGTCAGACGCGCACCTCTTCCTGGAGCGGGGCGTAGCGTGAGGGGTCCCGCCTCGCGCGCCCGAATGGCCTCGAGCGCGGCCGAGGCGGCCGAAAGCGTCGTGAGGCACGGGACGTCGCGGTCGAGGGCCGTACGGCGGATCGCGACCTCGTCGTAGAACGACTCCCTGCCGAGGGGCGTGTTCACGATGAGGTCGACGCGGCCGTTGATCATGAGGTCCACGATGTTCGGGCGTCCCTCGTTCACCTTGAGAACGGTCTCCGCGGTGAGGCCGCCCTTCCCGAGCGCCTTCGCGGTGCCCGCCGTCGCGAGGAGGTGGAAGCCCAGCGCGTCGAGCTCGCGCGCGAGCGGGAGAAGGGCGTCCTTGTCGCCGTCGTGCACCGAGAGGAATGCGTTCCCGTTCCTCGGCAGTCGGATTCCGGCGCCCAGCGCGGCCTTCAGGAACGCGAGGCCGAAGCTGCGGTCGTGCCCCATCACTTCGCCCGTCGAGCGCATCTCGGGGCCGAGGATGGTGTCGACGCCCTCGAAGCGCCGGAACGGGAACACCGGGGCCTTGATCGAGAAGCCGAACACGGGCGGCTCCTCGGTGAGGCCGACGCCGGGCAGCGTCTCGCCGAGACAGAGCCGCGCGGCGAGGCGCGCGAGCGGCACGCCGGTCGACTTCGCGACGAAGGGGACGGTCCTCGAGGCCCGCGGGTTCACCTCGAGGACGAAGAGCTCGCCTCCGCGAATCGCGTACTGCACGTTCATGAGGCCCACGACCTCGAGCGCCTGGCCGAGCTTCGTCGTCGCCTGGCGGATTTCGCCGAGCGCGGCGCGCGGCACGCGCCGGTACGGCGGCAGGACGGCGTACGAGTCGCCGGAGTGGATGCCCGCCTCCTCGATGTGCTGCATGACGCCCGCGACGACGACGTGCTCGCCGTCGCCGAGGGCGTCGACGTCGAGCTCGTACGCGTCTTCGAGGAAACGGTCGATGAGCACGGGCCGGTCGGAAAAGGCGGCGATCGCTTCCTCGAGGACCGTCTCGAGAGCTTCCTCGTCGTACGCGATGCGCATCGCGCGGCCGCCGAGCACGTAGCTCGGGCGGACGAGGAGGGGGAATCCGAGGCGGCGCCCGACCCGGAGGCCTTCCGCCACGTCGCGCGCGACGCCCCACGGCGGGGCCTGCAGGTTCACGTCCCGAAGCAGCTCGCCGAAGCGCTCGCGGTCCTCGGCGCGGTCGATCGCGTCCGGGGTCGTGCCGAGGATCGGAACGCCCGCGGCCTCGAGCGGCTTCGCGAGCTTCAGCGGTGTCTGGCCGCCGAACTGCACGAGGACGCCCTTCGGCTTCTCGCGCTCGACGACCGCGATCACGTCCTCGAACGTGAGGGGCTCGAAGTAGAGCCGGTCGGACGTGTCGTAGTCCGTCGAGACGGTCTCCGGATTGCAGTTGATCATGACCGACTCGTAGCCGGAGGCGGTGATCGCCTCGGCCGCGTGCACACAGCAGTAGTCGAACTCGAGGCCCTGTCCGATCCGGTTCGGGCCGGAGCCCAGCACGATCACCTTCTCCCGGCCCGTCGGGTTCGATTCGTCCTCGGTCTCGTAACAGGAGTAGAGGTACGGCGTCAGGGATTCGAACTCCGCCGCGCACGTGTCGACCCGGTTGAAGACGGGCGTCACGCCGCGCTCGAGCCGGGCGGCGCGAATCTCGGCTGCGCTCCGGCCCGAGAGCTTCGCGAGGTCCGGATCCGAAAAGCCGCTCTGCTTGGCGTGGAGGAGGAGGCCCGCGTCGGCGAGCGCGCCTCCACCCTTGCGCCGGACGAGAGCCTCGGTCACGAGGACCTCCGCGAACCGGTCGAGAAACCACGGGTCGATGCCGGTGATCTCCGCGACGGATGCGACCGGCGTTCCGGCGCGGAGGGCCGCGAGGACGGAGAAGATCCGTTCGGGCCGCGGGACGCGCATCGCATCCGGCCGCACCGGGGGCGCGAGGCCGGCCGCCGCGGCGTCCGCGTCGATCCAGCCGGTCCGTCCCGTCTCCAGCGAGCGGAGCGCCTTCCCGAACGACTCGGCGAACGTGCGGCCCAGGGCCATGACTTCGCCCACGGACTTCATCTGGACGCCGAGCGTCGTGTCGGCGCCGGGGAACTTCTCGAACGTGAAGCGCGGGATCTTGACGACGACGTAGTCGAGTGACGGCTCGAACGACGCCGGCGTCTTCTTCGTGATGTCGTTCGGGATCTCGTCGAGGTGGTAGCCGACGGCGAGAAGCGCGGCGATCTTCGCGATCGGGAACCCCGTCGCCTTCGAGGCGAGCGCGGACGAGCGCGAGACGCGCGGGTTCATCTCGATGACGATCCGGCGCCCGGTCTTCGGGTGCACGGCGAACTGGATGTTCGATCCGCCCGTCGCGACGCCCACGGCGCGGATGACCTTCTTCGCGTCGTCGCGCATCGCCTGGTATTCGACGTCGGAGAGCGTCATCTGCGGCGCGACCGTGATGGAGTCGCCCGTGTGAACGCCCATCGGGTCGACGTTCTCGATCGAGCACACGACGACGAAGGTGTCGGCCGTGTCGCGCATGACCTCGAGCTCGAACTCCTTCCACCCGAGCACGGACTCCTCGATGAGGACCTCGTGCACCGGGGAAAGCGTCAGTCCGCGCTTCACGATCGCGTCGAAATCGTCCTTGTTGAAGGCGATGCCGCCTCCCGTGCCGCCGAGCGTGAAAGAGGGGCGGACGACGACCGGGTAGCCGAACGGCACCTCGACGGCGCGCGCCTCTTCGAGGTTTCGGGCGATGCCCGAGCGCAGGACGTCGACGCCGACCTCCTGCATGGCCTGCTTGAAGAGGAGGCGGTCCTCGCCGAGGCGGACCGACTGGATCGATGCCCCGAGGGTCTCGACTCCGTATTTCGCGAGGACGCCGGCCTCGTCGAGAGCCACGGCGAGGTTGAGCGCGGTCTGACCGCCGACGGTCGGCAACAGCGCCTCCGGCCTCTCCAGCGCGATGATCGCCGCGACGGTGTCCCGGTCCAGGGGCTCGATGTAGGTCGCGTCCGCGAACTCGGGGTCCGTCATGATCGTCGCCGGATTCGAGTTCACGAGAACGACGCGGTAACCTTCGCGCCGAAGCACCCGGCATGCCTGCGTCCCCGAATAGTCGAATTCGCAGGCCTGGCCGATGACGATCGGACCCGAGCCCAGCACGAGAATCGACCTGATGTCCGTCCGTTTCGGCATCGGCGCGGAGTTTACGGGAAGCGCGCCGGGAGCGGTGTGGCGCGGCGGAGGCGTGCGCGATAGAGTCTCGGAGGCAGTGAGAATCGGAAGAGAAGGAGATTCTGAGAATGAGAAGAGGCCTGTGGAACGCCGTCGCCTCGTCTGTCGCGATTCTGGCTCTTGTCGCGTCGCCGACCGCTCTTTCCTCCTCTAAGAAGACACCCACTCCCGCCGCCGCGACGTCGGGCGCGAAGACCTCTTCGTCCGACAAGGTCGAGAAGGTCAACCTGAACACCGCGAGCGAGAAGGACATCGCCGCGGCCAAGGGCGTCGGCGCCAAGCTCGCGAAAGCGCTCGTGAAGAACCGCCCGTACAAGACGTGGGCGGAGGTTTCGAACGTCAAGGGCGTCGGCGAAGGCAAGAAGCTCGACGCGCTCAAGAAGGTCCTCAAGCTCACGGAGGGCGTCGCGGCGAAGGACGAGCCGGCCGCGGAGAAGGAAGCCAAGGGAAAGAAATCCAAGAGTTCTTCGAAGGTTGAAGAGGCCGCGGCCTCGGGTGCGACCGCGACGACGGGCAAGGCCTCGGCGGCCTCCGAGCCCTCTTCACCTTCTAAGAAATCTTCCTCTTCTTCCTCTGAGAAGTCCGCGGCACCCAAAGCTTGCGCCCGGCGAGAAGATCAACATCAACACGGCCTCGGCCGAGGAGCTCGAGAAGCTGCCGGAGATCGGACCCGTGAAGGCGCAGGCCATCGTCGAGTACCGCAAGGCGAACGGCAGGTTCGCGTCGCCCGAGGACATCGAGAAGGTCAAGGGCATCAAGGAAGGCACGTTCGCGAAGATCAAAGACTTCATCGTCGTGAGGTAAAGGAGAACGCGATGGGCTTTCTCGACGAAGTCATGAAGGCAGTGGGCGGCGCGGATGGCGCGAGCGACGCGCACGAGAGCCTCGCGACGGAGCTCCTCGGCATGGTGTTCGGGCAGAGGCGGCTCGGGCGGGCTCACGGGCCTCGTGAACATGTTCAACCAGAGGGGGCTCGGCGACGTCGTGAGCTCCTGGGTTTCGACGGGGAAGAACCTGCCGATCTCGCCGGAGCAGATCCAGAACGTCCTCGGCAGCTCCCAGATCCAGGCGCTCGCGGCCAAGGCAGGCATCGATCCTGCGAAGGCGAGCGCGGCGATCGCCCAGATCCTTCCGCAAATCGTGGACAAGGCCACTCCGAACGGTCAGATTCCGGCCGGCGGGATTCTCGACGCGCTCTCGGGCTTCCTGAAGAAGACCTGACGTACCCGGTTCCCGGATTCTTTCGCGGGCCCGCAGAAGCGGGCGAGCGCTGTTCTATGCCTCTGCCATCGACAACTCGACGAACGACCCGAGAACGCTTCTCCCGAAGTAGGGCTCGAGAGACTCGGGTTCAGATCTTCACCTCGCGGCCCGGCGAGGCGTCACGAAGCTTCCGGAAGAACCTCGGGTCGATGCCGGCCTTCTGGAGGTCGCCTTAGGACTTTCGCAAAGCCGAGGTGAAGGAACCTGACCTCCAGATAGCCATCCAGAGCGCCATCATACAGCCTCAGAACGTCCGCGTGTAGACGTACGTGAAGCCGGTGACCCGGCACTTCTTGACCGGGGGCTGGAACGTCACGCCCTGGACCTCGCTCTTCGCGGTCTCCGCGCGCTCCGGCGAGCCGGTGTCGTTCTTGACGACGCGGACCGCCCGAACGGTCCCCTTCTCGTCGATGTCGGCCTCGACGACGACCTTGCCCCTGGCTCCCGGCGCGCCCGCCTCGGACATGTGGAGCATCGGCGGCGTCAGGAGCACCTCGCGCCGGTCCGGCGGGCATCCGTCGTCCCTCCGGAGGAGGTCCTTCCGGATCCAGCCTGTCCTCGTATCCGCGAGCTTCACGTGCAGCCAACCTTCCTTTTCTTCGAAAGAGGTCAGGCGGGCCCCCTTTCGCAACCTCGCGACGCTCGCGGCCTTGGCAGAGGCCGCCTCGCGAACGTTGACGGACTTCGAGCTCACGAGCCAGGAGACTTCGGCCGTGACCGCCGCCGGCTCGGGCTCGGGGGCGGGCGCCGGCGCGGGAGCGGGAGGAGGCGGCGGGGGCGCGGAGGCGCAGCTCCAGAGCGCGGCCGCGAGGGCCGCGAGGGCACCGGCCGCGAGAACCCGCCTCACCGTGCCGGGCCTCCGAGGGTCTTCGCGAGGAACGCGAGCTGATCCGTGGCCTCATCGATGAGCTTCGACGTGGGCTTGCCCGCGCCGTGGCCCGCGCGGGTCTCGATGCGGATCAGGACCGGCGCCTCGCCGGCCTGCGCCTCCTGGAGCGCCGCCGCGTACTTGAACGAATGCGCCGGCACCACCCGGTCGTCGTGGTCGGCGGTCGTGACGAGGACCGGTGGATAGGCGAGACCTTTCTTGATGTTGTGGAGGGGGGAGTACGCGTAGATGAACTTGAATTGCTCCGCGTTCTCCGCCGAGCCGTACTCGTTCGTCCACGCCCAGCCGATCGTGAACTTCTGGAAGCGGAGCATGTCCATGACGCCCACGGCGGGAAGCGCCGCGCCGAAGAGCTCGGGATGCTGGTTCAGGACGGCGCCCACGAGGAGGCCGCCGTTGGAGCCCCCCGCGATCGCGAGACGCTTCGCCGAGGTGACCTTGTTTTCGATGAGCCACCGGGCCGCGGCCGCGAAATCGTCGAAGACGTTCTGCTTCTTCTCGAGCATCCCGCCCTTGTGCCACTCCTCGCCGTATTCCGAGCCGCCGCGCAGGCACGCCTGCGCGAACACGCCTCCTCTCTCCACGAACGCGAGGTACTTCACCGAGAAGGACGGCAGCTCGGGAATGTTGAAGCCGCCGTACGCGGTGAGAAGCGTCGCGTTCGTGCCGTTCCACGCGACGCCCTTCTTCGCGACGAGGAACATCGGCACTTTCGTGCCGTCCTTGCTCCGGGCGAACACCTGTTTCGTCTCGAAGGCGGCGGGATCGAAGTCCACGCGCGGCTTCCGGAAGACGGTCGCCGCGGCCGAGGCGAGGTCGAGCCGATAGACGGCCGCCGGATAGGTGAACGAAACGAACGTGAAGAAAGTGTCCGCGTCCGCCCGGCGCCCGGAGAACCCGCTCACAGTGCCGAGGACGGGCAGCGCGATCTCCTTCCCCGGCTTGCCGTCTCGCGCGTGGATCCGCACGCGCTCGGAGGCGTCCCGCATCGTGACGACGACGAAACGGCCCCCGACGGCGTGGACGGACCGGAGAACGGTGTCGCCCTCCGGGATGACGTTCGCGAGGACCGGGGCCGCGGCCGCGAGGTCCACGGACACGAGCCGGCCGCGCGGGGCGTCCCGGTCCGTGCGCAGGTAGGCCGTCGTGCCCTCGCTGTCGACCCAGGTCCATCGCGACGAGAAGTCGTCGAAGAGCTTGAGGAAGGGCGCTCCTTCGCGCGAAAGGTCCTTCACCCAGAGGCGGTTCTTCCCGCTCGAGCCGCGCGAGATCGACAGGACGAGCCAGCGACCGTCCTCGGAGACGCGCACCTGGTGGAGGAAGCCCGGGTCCTCGGGGGCGTGGACGAGCACGTCGGACGCCTGCGGCGAGCCGAGGCGGTGAAAGAAGACCTTCTGGTTCTTCACGACGGCGTCCAGCTCCCGGCCGGAGGCGGGCGCGTCGTAACGGGCGTAGTAGAACCCGCTGCCGTCCTTCGTGAAGGCGGGCGCCGAGAACTTGATCCACTTCAGGACGTCGCCCGTGTCGCGCGCGGACGCGACGTCGAGGACGTGCCATTCCTGCCAGTCCGACCCGCCCGAAGCCAGGGCGTACGCGAGGGTCTTCCCGTCACGGGAGATCGCGATGCCCGAGAGCGCGACCGTGCCGTCCTTCGAGAGCGTGTTCGGATCGACGAGGACGCGGGGCGCGGAACCCTCGGCGTCCACGACGTAGAGCACCGCCTGATTCTGGAGGCCGTCGTTTCGGGAGTAGAAGAGGCGCCCGCCCTCCCGTATGGGCGTCGTGAACCGCTCGTAGTTCCAGAGCTTCGTCAGACGCCGCTCGAGCGCTGGCCGCTCGGGAATCGCGTCGAGGGTGGCGCGCGTCAATGCGTTCTCCTCCCCGATCCACTTCCGTGTCTCGGGCGAATCGGGGTCCTCCAGCGGGCGGAACGGGTCCGGGACCCTGGTCCCGTGGTAGTCGTCCACCTGGTCGGCGCGCGGGGCCTTCGGGTACGCGGGGCGGGTGGCGGCGTCCCCCGGGAGGGCGCCCCCGGCCGCAAGGGCAAGCGACATGCACAGCCCGAGGGACCTCGAGGTGGTGTGATTCATGCGACCGATCCTAACGCCCGGGCCGGGGCTGTACCATCCCGAGGCATGTCTCGAACCCCTCGCACGATCGCCGTCCACAAATTCGGCGGGACGTCCCTCGGAGACGCGTCCCGCATCCGGAATGCCGCCCGCCTCCTCGCAGCGGCCCGAAAAAGGCGGCCCGTCGTGGCCGTCGCCTCCGCGATGGGCGGCGTCACGGACGTCCTTCTCGAAGCCGCGCGCGACGCCGAGAGGGGCCGTCTCGGCCTCGCCCGGAAAGCCGTCGAATCGCTGCGGGCGCGCCACGCCGCTGCCGCCCGGGAGCTCGGGGTACGCTTCGACGAGGCGCCCCTCCGCGAGCTCGATGCCGCGCTCCAGGGCGTCTCTCTTCTCCGCGAGCGCACGGCCCGCGTGACCGACCTCGTCTCCTCGTTCGGCGAGCGCCTTTCGGCGCCGCTCCTCGCGGCCGCGCTCGCGAAGGCCGGCGTTCCGGCGCGCGCCGTCGATGCCCGCGAAATGCTCGTCACGGACGAACGCCACGGCGCGGCGACGTGCGACAGGAAGAAAAGCGACCCGCGCGTGCGGCGACGCCTGCACCCGCTCCTTTCGAGCGGCGTCCTGCCCGTCGTGACGGGCTTCATCGCCCGGAGCCTGAAAGGCGAGACGACGACGCTCGGCCGCTCCGGCTCCGACACGACCGCCGCGCTGGTCGGAGCCGCGCTCCTGGCCCGGGAGGTCGTCATCTGGACGGACGTCGACGGCGTCCTCTCGGCGGACCCCCGCCTCGTGAAGGGGGCCCGGCTGCTTCCGCGCCTCTCGTATCGCGAGGCGGCGGAGATGACGTTCTTCGGGGCGAAGGTCCTGCATTTCCCGGCGGTTCTCCCCGCGATCGCGGCGGAGATCCCGCTCGTCATCCGCAACTCCTTCCGGCCGGAAATTCGCGGCACGACGATCGCGGCGAAGGGCGACGGCGCGTCCGGCATCCGCGCCGTGACCGCGGTTCCGGGGCTGTGCCTTCTCTCGCTGGACGGGCGGGGGATGACGGGGATTCCGGGCATCGCGGCCCGCGTGTTCTCGGCCGCGGCGCGTCTCGGCGTCTCGGTCGTCATGTTCTCGCAGGCGTCCTCGGAGCAGAACATCGCGCTCGTGATCCCCGAGGGCGACCGCGCCCGCACGGTCGCCGCCCTCGAGCAGGAATTCCGCTGGGAGCGCCTGACGGGCTCGATCGACGCCGTGAACGCGCGGGCGCCGATCGCCGTCGTCGCGGCGGTGGGCGAAGGGATGCGCGGCACGCCCGGGATCGCCGCGAAAGTCTTTGCGGCCGTCGCGCGCGCGAAGGTGAACGTCGAGTCGATCGCGCAGGGCTCGTCCGAATGCAACATCAGCTTCGCGGTAGACGAGAAGGACCGCGTCGCGGCGGTGCGCGCTCTCCACAAGGTGGTGGGGTGAACGCGGTCTCCGTCTTCGCCCCGGCCAGCGTCGCGAACTTCGGGGTCGGCTTCGACGTCCTCGGCGCGGCGCTGGACGGGCCGGGAGACGTCGTCACGGCCCGTTTCTCCTCGACGCCCGGCGTGCGCGTCCTCGCGATCACGGGCGACGGAGGGCGCCTGCCGCTCGATCCGCTCCGCAACACCGCCGCCGTGGCCGCGGCCGCCGTACTCGCGGAATGCGGCGGCCTCGGGCGCGGGCGGGCGCGCGGGATCGAGCTCTCTCTCGAGAAGGGCCTGCCGCTCTCGAGCGGGGTCGGTTCGTCCGCGGCTTCCGCCGCGGCCGGAGCCTTCGCGGCGGGCCTGCTTCTCGGCGTGAAGGACCGAAGGCGCCTGCTTCGCGCGTCGCTTCTGGGCGAGCACGCGGCCGACGGCTCGTGGCATGGAGACAACGTCTTCGCGTCGCTCCTCGGAGGGATCGTCCTCGTGCCGTCGTCCGATCCCCACGGCGCCCTCGATCCCATCCCGCTTCGCGTGCCGGCGCGGCTTCGCCTGATCCTCGTGCAGCCGGCGCTCGAGCTCCCGACGCGCCGCGCCCGCGGCGTGCTGCCGAAGACGCTCTCGATGGCCGCGCACACGGCCCACGCGGGCGCGCTCGCGCGCCTCGTCCTCGCGCTTTCCTCGGGCGATCTCGCGGCGGCGGGCGCGTGCCTTCTCGCGGACCGGCTCGTGGATCCGGAACGGCTGCCGCTCGTTCGCGGGGGCCGCTCCGCGCTCGACGCCCTCCTCGACGCCGGCGCGTACGGAGCCTGTCTCGCGGGCGCTGGTCCCTCGCTCCTCGCGTTGACCGAGGAGTCGGCCGAAGCCGAGCGGATGGGCAGGGCCGCCGTGGCGGCCTGGAAGCGCTCGGGAGTCGCGGCCCGCGCTCGCGTCCACCGGCTCGACCGGCGGGGCGCGCGACGCGCCCGGAGGAGCGGATGAAGGGCTTGTCTTCCCTGAAGTGCGTCGCCTGCGCGGCGTCGTTCCCGCTCGCCGAAGCGCGGACGGCCTGTTCCCTTTGCGGCTCTCTCCTCGACGTCGTCTCCGACCTCCACGCGTTCGGTCGCACGGGCGCCGCGTGGCAGGACATCTTCGACAGGCGACGCGCGAGGCCGCACTCGGAGGCCTCGCGACCGTTCGAGAAGAGCGGCGTCTGGCGCTTTCGGGAGCACGTGCTCCCGGACCTTCCGGAGAGCGGCATCGTGAGCAAGCCCGAGGGCGCGACGCGGCTCTACGCGGGCGGAGCTCTCGGCGAGGAGCTTTCCCTCGCGCGGCTCTTCCTCAAGCACGAAGGCGAGAACCCGACTCTCTCCTTCAAGGACCGCGGCATGACGGTCGGCGTGTCGTGGGCGCAGGCCTGCGGCTTTGCGACGGTCGCGTGCGCCTCGACGGGCGACACGTCGGCGGCGCTCGCCGCGTACGCCGCCGCCGTCCCCGGCATGCGCGCCGTCGTTCTCCTCCCGCAGGGGAAGATCACGGACGAGCAGCTCAGCCAGGCGCTCGCGTACGGGGCGACGACGCTCGGCCTCGACACGGACTTCGACGGCTGCATGCGCCTCGTCGCCGAGCTCACGGCCGCGCGGCCCGTCTTCCTCCTGAACTCGAAGAACCCCGTGCGCATCGAAGGACAGAAGACGATCGGGTGGGAGGCCGTTCAGGATCTCGGCTGGCACGTCCCCGACTGGATCGTCGTGCCCGTGGGAAACGCGGGAAACCTGTCGGCGATCGGCAAGGGTCTGCGGGAGTGGCTCGACCTCGGCGTGATCGGGAAGAAGCCCCGGCTCGCGGGAATCCAGGCTTCCGCCGCGGATCCCTTCTACCAGTCGTACCGGAATGGATTCTCCGAGCGCGTCACGCGCGTCGCCGGCGACACGGCGGCCTCGGCGATCCGCATCGGCGCGCCCGTGTCGCACCCGAAGGCCGAGCGCGAGATCCGTTTCTTCGACGGCGTCGTCGAGAGCGTCACGGAACCCGAGCTCCTCGACGCGTTCGCGCTCGCGAACCGCCACGGCTTCGCGATCTGTCCGAACTCGGCGGTCGCGGTCGCGGGCGCCGCGAAACTGCGGCAGGCCGGCGTCATCAAGAAGGACGACCTCGTCGTCGTCGTCGCAACGGCGCACGCGCTGAAATTCTCGGGAGCGATGTCTCGGTACCACCGCGGCGGCGGGCGCCTCGCGAACCCGCCGCGCCCCCTGCCGGCGACGCTCGACGCGATCCTCGCCGCGCTCGGCTGACGCCCTAGCGGCGCGCGAGATAGTCGCGCGGCCGAAGAACGAGGACTCCTCCGATACTCCGTCCGAAGAGGGGCCCGAAATCCCGGAGATCGCCGGTGATCAGGTGCGTCGCCCCCGAGGCGATCGCGGCCAGAAGGATCGGCATGTCCTTCGCTCGAAGAGAAAGCCCGGCGGGCAGCGCCTGGCCGAAGCGTGCGCCGGGCAAGACGTCGACATGCCGCATGAGCTTTTGAAGGCGGGCGCGGTGCGCCGCGTCTTCGATGTTGCGAACCGTTTCCGCAAAGGCGTATGCCGAGGTCAGGAGCGTCGCGTGCTCGATCTTCCAGAGCGTCGGCGACCCCGGAAGTTTCCTTCCGGGACGCTGAGAAGAGCACGTTCGCGTCGAGGAAGAGGCGATCCACGCGTCAGCGCGACGGAGGCGTGTGGGGAATTCTGTCCGGGTCGAGACCCATCTTCTGGACTTCCCGGCGGGCACGCGCGTAGTCGGCGGGTCCGACGGAATTCTCGAGGAGGAACCCCGCCCTTCGTTCCTTCGTGTAGATCTCGACCGGGATCGCTTCGGCAGGTCGGATCACGACGCCATCGCGCCCCTCGTCGAAGAGGACGAGCGAACCTTCTTCCATGTGGAAGCGCTTGCGCAGTTTCGCCGGGATCACGATCGTTCCGCGCTTTCCGACTCGTGCAGGTTCGCCCATTGCCGGATTATCAGATATTCAGGCGCCCGCTCACAAGGAGAGGAAGGGGCTCTCTCTTTCGGAGAAGCGACCAGGTGTCCGTCGGCCCACTAGACGTTGCCGGACTGGCTCTCGCGCGCGAAGCTGCGGATGAGCATGAGCGTCGTCGTGCCGATCTCGAACTCGGTGCGGTTGTCGAGCTCGGCCCGGTTCACGCGCTGGTCGTTCACGTAGGTGCCGTTCGTGGAGTTCAGGTCCACGACGAAGATGTGCTCGTCCATCACCTCGACCGCCGCGTGCTGGCGCGAGCACTGGATGTCCGCGACGACGATGTCGGCGTTCGCGCGCCCGATGACGACGCGCGGTTTGTCGATCTCGAAGATCCGGCCCGAGTCCGGACCTGAGATGCACGCGAGCGAGAGGCGCTGGTCGGTCGGCAGCCGGAGCTGCCGCGCCGGATTGCGCACGGCGCCCGTGACCGGCACCCGGTCGGTCGTGGCGGCTTCGGGAACTCCGATCGGCCCCGTTCCGTCCGCCGCGAGGGAAGCTGCCGGCATGACGACGCGCGCGGGCGCCCCCGGGGCGCCGGGCGGCGGGTTCTTGCGTTTGCGGGCCTCGGTGAGCGCCGTTTCGTCCAGGGAGAACTCGTCCGGCGACGGGCCGGCCGCGGAGCGCACCGACGAGAACACGGGGGTTCGGGACAATGGATTGCGGATCTCGAAGACCGTCGTGCACTTCGTGCACTTGATTTTCTTCACGGACGCGCCGCCGAAACGCGACTCGTCATAGTGGTAGCGAGCCTGACAAGACGTGCACTGGATGATCACGCGAGGAAACTCCCGCTCGAAAGCACGAACGGAGACATTAGAGCGTGTCCCGCATCGCCGATCAAGCCCGCACGGTTTCGCGAGCGCGCGCCACGACGCGCGGAACCGCCTCGAGAAGCCGGTCGATGTCCTCTTCGCACGTGATCCGCCCGAACGAGAACCGAACCGTCGCCCGGGCTTCCGCGGGCGAGAGGCCGAGGGCGAGGAGGACCCGGCTGGGTGAGGTCGTGCCGGCGTGGCAGGCGGAGCCCGCCGAGACCGCGATGCCCTCGAGATCGAGCGCCGCGATGAGCGTCTCGGCCTCCGTGCCGGGAAAGACCGCCGACGTGACGGTCGGGAGGCGGGAGCCGTTCGCGGCGTTCACCCGGGCTCCCGGCACGCGGTCGAGCAGGCCGGCCTCGAAACGGTCGCGCAGGCCGGCGAGGCGCGCCGCCTCCGACGAAAGTCGCGCCGAGGCAAGCCGGATCGCCTCGCCGAGGCCCACGATCCCCGCCACGTTCTCGGTGCCTCCGCGCCGGCCGCGTTCCTGCCCGCCCCCGGCGGCCAAGGGCTGGAGGCGGACCCCCTTGCGAACGAAAAGGGCGCCGGCGCCCTTCGGACCGCCGAACTTGTGAGCCGTGAGCGCGAGGAGATCCACGCCGAGCGCCCGGACGCTCACCGGGATCTTTCCCACGGCCTGAACGGCGTCCGTGTGCACGATGGCTCCTCGAGCGCGGGCCAGCGCCATGAGCGCGGCAAGCGAGTCGAAGACGGCACCCGTCTCGTTGTTCGCGAGGATGACCGACACGAGCGCCGTCGTCTCCCCGGACGGGATCGAGGTGACCGCCGGTACGCCGCGGGCGTCCACCGGAAGCTCCACGGGTTCGAAGCCGTCCGCGCGGAGCGAGAGCGCGGCTTCCCGGACCGCTGCGTGCTCGGCGGCCGTGAAGAAGACCCGCGCGCGCGCGGGATCGGTCTCGCGGGCCGCTCGGGCGCCCCCGCGCACGGCGAGGTTGTCGGCTTCGGTGCCGCCGGAGGTGAACACGATCTCGGAAGGCTCCGCTTCGAGAACCGATGCAACTTTGGCGCGGGCCGTCTCGACGGCCTCGCGCGCGGCCCTTCCGGGCCCGTGGGTGGACGAGGGATTCGCCGAAATGCCCTCAAGCCACGGGCGCATCGCCGCGAAAACCTCGGGGTCGAGGGGCGTCGTGGCGTGGTGGTCGGCGTATACGAGGCGGGCGTCGGCGTTCAAGGAATCGAATCTCCGAACGGCCGATTGTAGGGTTTGGGGACGCCCGGAAACCGGAAACGGGGCGGGCCGTATGCAAAAAAGGACGCTGAGACGTGGAATCTGTCTTGCGAGCGGTTGCCCGGGAGAGGCTCTACGATGGAGAATCGGAGCCTCCACCGGAGGTACGGATGCGGTCGGGCCGGTCGTTCCTTGGAGTCCTCGCCCTTCTGGCCGCCGCCCGCCTGGGGGCCGACAACCCCGCCGCGGCGCCCACACCCGCGCCCGTCACGGTGCCCCCGCTCGTGGCCGTGTCTCCGCCGGTCCCGGCGCCTCAGTCGGCGCGCGGCCCCGAGGCGATCAAGCTCTTCGGGCGCCTGGACGACGACCGGTCGGCGGTATTCATCGCCTCCGGAACGCCGGACACCCGCGTGACGGTGCGCTGCCCCGACACGTTCCGCACCCTCGAGATCTGGACGTACCTCGAGCACCCGACGCTCGGGAAGAACGCCCGCATCGTGTTCTACCCGGAAGCCCCGACCGGGACGTTCCGCTACTGGACGGTGCTCGAGGGCGAAGGCGTTCTCCTCGTGCCGGCGGCGAAGGGGGGTCTCGCGGCGGTCGAGGCGGCGCCTGGCGTGTGCGCGGACGGTCTCCTCGTCGTCTCCGCCGTGAAGGACATCACGCGCCGGCAGGGCGACAACAACGGCGGTCTCGCCGAGCGCGGCGCCCTCGCCGTGGCGCACCTGCTTCCTCCGGCCGGTGCGAAGGTGGAGGCGGCTCCGGCGCTCCTCGTCTCGAACAAGCCGCTCACGGGCAAGGAGCGCAAGAAGCTCACCGCCGAGATGCCCGAGAAGTACCGGCAGTTCCTCACGGACGTGGAGCCGATCATCACGGACGTCGAGCGCGACACGCTTCTCAAGCTCGGCGAGGACTATCAGCGCGAGCATTTCGTCGACGAATTCTGGAAGCGCCGCTCGCTCGCGCCGGACGGCATGCGCATCGCGTTCCGGGACATCTACGAAATGCGCCTCCAGCAGGCCAAGGAACGGTTCCGGAACACGAACACGGACCAGGGCCGCATCTATCTCGTGAACGGGCCGCCGGACGGCATTCGCAAGATCGACTGCCAGGACGTCTACTGGCCGATCCAGATCTGGTACTACGAGCGGCTCGAGTCTCTCCGCATGTCGAAGGTTCTCCTCCTCTTCTACCAGCCGTTCGGCGCCGGCGACTACAAGATGTGGACGCCGCTCGACGGGCCTCAGGCGATCGTCGCGGGGGGCATCCCGGGGGCGCTCGGGGCCGGTGCCTCGCGCCGCATCGACATCTCGCGCTGCCCGGAGGCGCGGGACGTGCAGGCCGCGATGAGCTCCGTCTCGGCCACGTTCGGACAGACGAGCGCCCTGAAGCTGACCGAGGACATCCGCCAGGGCCCGAAGCCGGACGTCGAGGGCGCGGACCGCATCCTCCAGATGACGACCGACATGCAGGCGGGCGCCGTGACGCTGCCGCTCCAGCGCGTCTTCCGCTTCCCGGAGTCGATCGGGAGCCGGATACGCATGGAGCTCGCGGTCCTCCTCGAGCGCGACTCGCTCACGAAGAAGCAGATCGGGGAGGAGACGTTCTTCGACGTGGACGTCGTCGGAGAGGTCGTGCGCGACGGCCGCCTCATCGACAACTTCCGCTACCGTTTCGATTTTCCGGCCTCCACGGTGAGCGGCCCGTTCGTCCCGCTCACCGTCGAGCGTGACCTCTACCCGGGGGAATACCGCCTCAAGGTGAAGGTGTCCGACGCGAACCGCAACGCCGCCGCCCTCATCAGCGAGAAGCTCAAGGTTCCCGACGTGCCGGACACCACGATCTCCGCCGAGGAGAAAGCGGCGCGCGAGGCGGCCCGGAAGGCCGTCACGGAGCTCGTCGAGAACAGCGGCACGAAAGGCTCTCTCTCGCTGATTCCCATCGCGCGCGAGATCGCCACCGGCCTCATCCGCTTCGAGACGCGCGCCTCGTCGAACGACATCGCCTTCACCGAGTTCTACCTGAACAACACGCGGGTCGTGACGAAGCGCCGGCCGCCGTTCTCGGCGGACCTCGACCTCGGCGAGCTGCCGCGCAAGCACGTCGTGAAGGTGATCGGGTACGCGAAGGACGGCAAGCCCATCGCCCAGGACGAGGTCACGCTCAACGAGGGCCGCGAGGCCTTCCGCCTGCGCATCATGCAGCCGGCGAAAGGCGTGAAGCTCGAGGGCGCGACGCGCATCGTGGCCGACGTCGCCGTTCCCGAGACGAAGCGGCTCCAGCAGGTGGAGTTCTTCGTCAACGACAAGCGCACGGCCGTCCTCTACCAGGAGCCTTTCCAGCAGGTCGTGGACGTGCCGAAGAGCCTCGATCTCGGATTCCTGCGCGTCGTGGCGACGCTCGACGACGGCACGACGACGGAGGATCTCCGCTACTACAACGCGCCGAAGTACCTCTCCGAGGAGAACGTCAGGGCCGTCGAGCTCTACACGAGCGTCTTCGCGAAGGGCCGGCCCGTCACGGGCCTCGCGAAGGAGAACTTCACGATCCTCGAGGACACCGTGCCGCAGCTCCTCGACGGCTTCGAGGCCGTGACGAATCTGCCGCTGTCGCTCGGCATCGGCGTGGACACGTCCGGCTCGATGGAAGAGTCGATCATCGAGGCGCAGAAGGCGGCGGTGGAGTTTCTCAAGGACGTCATGACGAAACGCGACCGCTGCTTCCTCGTGACGTTCGACAACGAGCCCCAGCTCGTCTCGCGCTTCACGACGGACCGGGACCGGCTCGCGCAGGCGCTCGCGGGCATCCGCGCCCAGGGCTCCACGGCGCTGTGGGACGCGCTCGTCTACGGTCTGTACCAGTACCAGGGCACGCGGGGCCGCAAGGCGTACGTCATCCTCACGGACGGCGAGGACCGGAGCTCGCACTTCACGTACGAAGCCGCCCTCGACTACGCGAAGAAGACCGGCGTCGCCGTCTATTTCATCGGCCTCCGAATCGGCTCGACGCAGCTCGACGTCCGCCACAAGCTCGGGAAGATCGCGCGGGAGACGGGAGGCACGGTCTACTACGTCGACACCGCCCGCGGCCTCGCGAAGATCTACGCCGAGATCGACCAGGAGCTCCGCAGCCAGTACCTCCTGTCGTACCTCCCGCAGAACAAGTCCGTGACGAGCCAGTGGCGGAAGGTCGAGGTGAAGATGACGCCCTCTAACCTGTCCGCCCGGACGATCAGCGGCTACTACCCATAGCCCGGGCCGGGCGGCGCGACCGTGAGCCCGGACACGGGCACGGGCGGCCCGAAGAGGTAGCCCTGGGCTTGCGGGCAGCCGTTCGCCGCGAGGAACGCGAGCTGCTCCTCCGTCTCGACGCCCTCGGCGATGACGCGGAGCGAGAGGCCGCGCGCCATCCCGAGGATCGCCATGACGAGGGCGGCGTCCGCGGCGCCCCCGGGGATCGCGGCGACGAACGTCCGGTCGATCTTGATCGCGTCGAGCGGGAGGTTCTTGAGCGTCGCGAGGGACGAGTGGCCGGTGCCGAAGCCGTCGAGGACGATGCGGACGCCTATCTCGCGGAGCCGCCGGAGCGTCGCGATCGCTTCCTGGGTGTCTCCCACCGCGACGCTCTCCGTGATCTCGAGCTCGAGCCGGTTCGCCGGAAGGCCGGACGACGCGAGCGCTTCCTCGACCGTCCGCACGATGCTCCCGCGCTGGAACTGCCGCGCCGAGAGGTTGACCGCGACGAACCAGGCGCCCTCGGCGCCGGTCGGGAAGCGGGCACCCTGCGCGCACGCTTCGCGCAGGATCCACTCGCCCATCGGGACGATGAGGCGCGTGTCCTCCGCGAGAGGAATGAAGGAGTCGGGCAGCAGAAGGCCGCGCGCCGGGTGCTGCCAGCGCACGAGGGCTTCCGCGCCGACGATCGTCCGGGAGGGAAGGGAGACCTCCGGCTGGAAGTAGAGGACGAACTCGCCGTTGTCCACCGCGCGCCGGAGGCCGGACTCGAGGTTGAGCCGCTCGCGGATCGCCGCGTTGAGGGCGGGCGTGCAGAGCTGGAAGTTGTTCCGGCCCAGCTCCTTGGCCCGGTAGAGGGCGATGTCGGCGTTCCGGAGGAGCGCGTCGGCGTCGGCGCCGTCCTCGGGGTAGAGGCTGATCCCGGCGCTCGTCGTCATCGAAAGGCGGTGCGTGTCGGCGACGAGGGGCGCCGAGACCTCGTCGAGCATCTTGCGGGCGAGCGGCGCGACGTGCTCCTTCTCGATGTTCGCGAGGAGGAGGACGAACTCGTCGCCGCCGACACGCGCGACGGTGTCGCCGGCCCGCACGCATCCGCGCAGGCGTACCGCGACCTGCCTCAGGACCTCGTCGCCGACCCCGTGCCCCATCGTGTCGTTCACGAGCTTGAACCTGTCGAGGTCGAGGAAGAGCACGGCGAGCCTCGAACCTGCCCGCCGGGCCTGCGCGAGCGCGAGCTCCATGTGGTCCTGAAGGCATTTGCGGTTCGGAAGTCCGGTCAGAGCGTCGTGGTACGCGAGGTGCTCGATCTCCTCCTCGGCGCGCTTGCGGTCCGTGATGTCGACGCACGTGCCCTCGATGACGGGCTGCCGGCCGGGCTCCTCGACGATCGCGCAGCTTTCGAGCGTCCAGATGATGGAACCGTCGACACGCTGGCCGCGGGTCTCCTGGTTCACGAAGCTGCGCTGCTTCAGAAGCCGCTCGATCCAGAGCGCGCGGTCGGCCTCCGTCGGGTAGAGCTCGCGGGCGGGCGTGTCGAGCACGTCGTCGGGCGACGCGAAGGCGTACATGTGCGCGAAAGACTCGTTGCACTCGAGGATCCGGCCGTCGATCGTCGACCGGAAGAAGCCGGCGGGGTTGCGCTCGTAGATCCGGCGGTAACGCAGCTCGGACGTCCGGAGAGCCTCCTCCGCCCGCACGCGCGCGGTCGCGTCCCGGAAGCTCCAGACGCGCCCGACGGGCTCGCCGTCGAGGCGCTGCGGGAGCGAATACCGCTCGAAGATCCGCCCGTCCCGGAAACGCAGGACGTCGAAGCTCTCGGCTTCAGGGCGACGGTAGAGCTCCTCGACCTTGCGGATGAACCCCGGCGGATCCACGAGCTGCCCGAGGACGTGCTCGAGAAGGCGCTTGTCGTCCCGAGTCTCGAGGAGCGATGCCGGGATCGACCAGAGCTCCTCGAAACGCCGGTTGTGAGACACGACGCGCCCCGCGAGGTCCACGACGAGGATTCCGTCCGCCGTCGATTCGAGAGTCGACTCGAACAGGGAGAGCGAGCGGCGAACCGACGCGTCCGCGTGCTTGCGCGCGAGGGCAGCCGCGATGTGCTGCGAGACGTCCGTCAGGAGGCCGGTCTCGCGCTCGCCGAAGCGGATCGCGCGGCTGTAGCTCTGGACGACGAGCGCCCCGAAGATCCGGGCGCCCGACTTCAGAGGCACGCCGATCCAGTCGAGCGATGGGGCGCCGATCGCCTCGACCTCGCCCCGGCTCACGAGCTCCTCGAACAGCTCCGGCGAGGCGAGGAGGGGTCGGCCCGTGCGGATCACGTATTCCGTCAAGCCGTGGCCGAGGGGCTTGGGCGCCGGGGTCGGGTCGAACTCGTCCACGAAGTAGGGGAAGCTCAGGAGATTCTCGTCCTCGTCGTAGAGCGCGATGTAGAAGTTCCGCGCGTCGATGAGGTTGCCCATGAGCGCGTGGACCGCCGCGTAGAACTCGCCGAGGTCTCGCGCCCGCTCGGCGGCCTCGGCGACGCGGGCGCGCGTCTCCTGGAGGGCCGCGGCCCCCTTGCGCTCGAGGGCGCTCGCGAGGACCTGCGCGAGGAGCGGCAGGGCGCGCACGGTTTTCGCGGACCAGTCGGCCTCGCGGCGCATGGACGCGAAGCTGAGGACGCCGAGGAACTGCTGTGCCGTGCGGATCGGGACGAACAGAAGCGACTTCACGCCCGCGGCCTCGGCAGCCGCGCGCTCCGCGGCGGCCTCCGGCGGCAGGTCGGCGATCCGCGGCACGTGGACGACCTCGTGCCGCGTCATGCGCTCGAGGGACCACGGGAAATCGCCGGCCTGGATCGGCTGCAGGGCGGGGGCGGCGAGGCCGCCGACACGCCAGCGCGCGTGGGGCGCGAGCCGCGTCCCGTCCTCCGAGGAGAGCCAGAGAATCGAAGCGTCCGCCTCGAGGAACCGACCGAAGGCCGAAACGGTGCGTTCGATCTCGGCGTCGATTTCCGCGTTCGATGCCCGCACGAACGCGCTCGAGGTCGCCATGACGAGGTCTTCGAGCGCGGTCCCCCGTTCGAGGGCCGCCTCGGCGGCCGCGAGGCGGGCCGCGGCCGAGAGGTCTCCGGCGGCGCTCAGGCGGCGGCGTTCCTCGGACCTGGGCTTGCTCGGCACGTCGCGATTATGTCCCGACGGCCATAACGCGGGGGTCGGCTAAGCTCGGGCCGTGCGCCCGGCACTGGTCCTCGCCTCGTCGTCGCCCCGCCGCCGCGAAATCCTCGCGTCACTGGGACTGGACTTCGAGGTGCGCCACGCGGACGTGGACGAGACTCTCCTCCCTTCGGAGAGCGCCGCCGACGCGGCCGAGCGGCTCGCGCGCGCGAAAGCCGCGGCCGTCCGCGGGGCGGCTCCCGATGCGCTCGTCGTGGCGGCCGACACGCTCGTCGTGCTCGACGGCGCCGCGCTCGGAAAACCCCGGGACCGCGCGGACGTGCGCCGGATGCTCTCGGCTCTCGCGGGGCGGGCGCACGACGTCGTGACGGGCGTCGCCTGCGTGCGCGGCGGCCGTGTCGTCTCCGGCCTCGAGACGACGCGCGTCGTCTTCGCGCCGATGTCGCCGGCCGAGATCGAGGCCTACGCGGCGAGCGGCGAGCCCGACGACAAGGCCGGGGCATACGCCCTGCAGGGGCTCGGCGGCCTCTTCGTGGAGCGTGTGGAGGGCAGCCCGTCGAACGTCGTGGGGCTTCCCCTGCGGCTCCTCTACCGGCTCGCGTCGGAGCTCGGCGTGGATCTCTCCCGCGCCGTCGGGCCCTGATCGCGGTCAGACCCTGATCGCGGGAACCTCTCCGGATGCGTCGCGCGCCGCGGCGCGCGCAAGCTGAAGGACGCCGGCGAAGACGCGATTCCCCGTGAGAGTGGCGGCGCCCGCGCGCACCTTGAACGGGCGCGCGACAGGTCCCTTTCCCTCCCGCCACGGCTGAAACGTCTCGCCGAGCCGCGCCACCTTCAGCTTGCAGGCTTCGATGTCGGCCTCGACGAGGAGCGCGAGGAACTCGTCGTCCTCCCACCGGAAGAGAAAGTCCGTCAGGCGGAGGCTCGCCTGGAGCGTGTTCGCGACCGTCCGCACGACACCGTCGACGGTGGCGGCCTCCTCCTCGCGCACGAAGGAATCCCAGTTCGTCAGGACGATCGACATGACGGAGAGAGTCACCCTGTGCCGCCGCGCGCGCTCGAGCTCGCGCTCGATGATCTCGTCGAAAAAGGCGCGGCTGTAAGCGCCGGACACGGGATCCCGGATGAGAAGCGGGGGGACCATGGGTGAATCCTATCCCCTCCGCCCGGTCTGTCGTAGTCTGGCCCGCCATGACGCGTTCGACGCCCCGGTCCGTTCCGCTCGCCGCCTTCGTCGCCGCCGCTCGCGGAGAGGCGCCCGCCGATCTCGTCCTCCGCAATGCCCGGATCGTGAACGTGCTCACGGGCGAGATCCACGACGGGACCGCTCGGCGTGAAAGGCGACCGGATCCTGGGGTTCGGCGAATACCGCGCGGCGCGGAAGACCGACGAGATCGACCTCGGAGGCGCCTACGTCGCTCCCGCGCTCTGGGACGCGCACATCCACGTCGAGTCCACGATGACGACGCCCGGCACGTTCGTGAAGCTCGCGGCCGCGCACGGCACCGCGGCCGCGGTCACCGACCCGCACGAGATCGCGAACGTCCGCGGCGTCGCCGGAATCCGTGACTTTCTCGCCGCGGCGGCGGGCCTTCCGGTCGACGTCTTCGTCATGCTTCCGTCCTGCGTGCCCTCGACGCATCTCGAGACGGCGGGAGCCGTGCTTTCGGCGTCCGACCTCGCCCCGCTCTACGACCTGCCGAACGTTCTCGGTCTCGCCGAGATGATGAACGTCCCGGGGTTTCTCTTCGGGGATCCGGGCGTCGCCTCGAAGGTCGAGGACGCGCGTCGCCGCGGCGTGCCGATCGACGGCCATTCGCCGCTCCTCTCCGGGCTCGACCTGAACGCGTACATCGGCGCCGGCATCCGGTCCGACCACGAGTGCCTGTCGCGCGCCGAGGCGCACGAGAAGGTGCGGCGCGGAATGTCGATCTGGATCCGCGAGGGGACGGCCGCGAAGAACCTGGACGAGCTCCTGCCGCTCGTGACCCCCGCGAACTCCGAGCGGTTCGCGTTCGCGACGGACGACCGGCACCCGTGGGACCTCCTCGCGCACGGACACCTCGACCACCACGTCAGGCGGGCGATCGCGCTCGGCCTCGACCCCGTGATCGCGATCCGGCTCGCCTCTCTTTCGTGCGCGCGCCACTACGGATTCCGGGATCGCGGCGCCCTGGCCCCCGGCTTCCGCGCCGACCTCCTGACGTTCGAGCGGCTCGACGATTTCCGCCCCGATCTCGTGATCCTCGGCGGCCGGCGCGTCGCGAAGGGCGGGCGGCTGCTCGAGGAGGTTGCCGGAGCCGCGATGGGAGAGGGGCCGGCTTTCCGCGTCGTCGGCTTCGACGGCTCGCGCCTCCGCGTTCCGGCGAACGCGGGCGCCTCGCTGCGCGTCATCGAGGTGCGCGCCGGCTCGCTCGCGACCGGCGCGTCTCTTCAGAGCGCGCGCGTCGTCTCCGGAGGGGCGGAGGCCGACGTGTCGCGCGACCTCCTGAAGCTCGCCGTCGTCGAGCGTCACGGCGGCACCGGGAACGTCGGCGTCGCGTTCGCGCGGGGCTTCGGGCTCCAGCGCGGCGCCATCGCGTCCTCGGTCGCGCACGATTCCCACAACGTCGTGGTCGTGGGCGCGGACGACGCGTCGATGGCGACGGCCGTGCGCCGCGTCGCGGCGATCGGCGGCGGGATCGTCGTCTCGGACGGTGCGCAGGCCCTCGCCGAGGTCGCGCTCCCCGTGGCCGGCCTGATGTCGAACGCGCCGATGGCCGACGTGGATGCCAGAGAGCGCCTCGCGAACGAGGCCGCGCACGCGCTCGGCGGCAGCATGGATCACCCGTTCATGACGCTCGCGTTTCTCGCGCTGCCCGTCATCCCGGAGCTCAAGCTGACGGACAAGGGGCTCGTGGACGTCGCGAAGTTCGACTTCGTGAGCGCCGTCGCGTGATCGTCGACTGCGGCGTCTACGACGCGGGCGTCCGCCGGCCCGGCACGTTCTCGTTCGAACAGGCGTTCGAGGCCTCGAAGGGCGCCGGGTCGTACGTGTGGCTCGGTCTCTACGAGCCCACGGAAGAGGAATTCGCGTCGGTGAGATCCGCGTTCGAGCTGCACGAGCTCGCCGTCGAGGACGCGCTCAAAGCGCACCAGCGCCCCAAGCTCGAGGTATACGACGACACGCTTTTCGTCGTGATCAAGACGGCGCGCTACGGCGACCGCGAGGAGGCCGTCACGCTCGGCGAGATTCTTCTCTTCGTCGGGATGAACTTCGTCGTCGTCGTTCGCCACGGCGAGGGCAGTCCGCTCGTCGAGACCCGGAAGCGCATCGAGAAACGGCCCGAGCTGCTCGCCTGCGGCCCCGGCGCCGTCCTCTGGGCGATCGTCGACCACGTCGTCGACGACTACCTGCCGGTCCTGCACGGCCTCGAGCGCGACATCGACGAGGTCGAGGACGCGGTGTTCTCTCCGAAAGAGGACAACCCGGCGGAACGGATCTACTTTCTCAAGCGCGAGCTCATGGAGTTCCTGCGCGGGGTGCGGCCGCTGCTCGACCCGCTCGACCGGCTCGCCCGCGGGAACTTCGCGCTCCTGCACGAGGACGTGCGCCCCTACTTCCGCGACGTCCACGACCACCTCGTTCGCGTCGTCGAGCAGCTCGAGGGCGACCGCGACCTCCTGACGAGCATCCTGCAGTCGAACCTGACGCAGCTCTCGATAAGGCAGAACGAGGACATGCGGAAGATCTCGGCGTGGGCGGCGATCATCGCGGTACCGACGATGATCGCGGGGATCTACGGGATGAACTTCCAGCACATGCCGGAGCTGAAGGCGCTGTGGGGCTACCCCTTCGCGCTCGGGCTCATGTTCGCCGTCTGCGGCGGCCTCTGGAAGGCGTTCAAGCGGTCGGGCTGGCTCTAGGGAGAAGAGAAGAAGATTTTCTTGGAAGGGGAAGAGGGGCCGGGGCGAGTCGTTTCGCCCCGGCGTCTTCGTTCAGCTCTGTGGGGGGCCGCCGCCGCGCATGCCGCGCCGCTGCTGGCGGTGCGCGGCGATCCAGCCGTCGAGCTTCGCCCGCTGCTCGGGCGTGAGGACCGCGTCGATCTCGGTCTTCACGGCGTTCATCTTCGCCTTCGCGGCCTCGGCGTCCGCCCTCACCTTGAGGAAGGCGGCGCCCACGGTCGCCGGGTCGGGCTTTACGGCCGAGGCGGCGGCCTTCAGGGCCGCGCGGTCCGCCTTCGCCTGGGCATGGAAGGCCATCGCCTCGTCCTTGTGCGACGCGAAGATCGCCTTGACCTGGTCCTTCTGGGCGTCCGTCAAGTCGAGGATCGCCATCGCCGCGCGGATTCCGCGGGCGAACCGCCCGGGCGCGGGCTGGGCCTGGGCAATGGCCGTCCCGGCCACGAGGGTGCCGGCGACGAGCAGGGCCGCGGCGCCGAAAAGCTTCTTCTGGTATCGGTTGTATGTCATTTCTTCCGTCCTCGTGGCGGGCATGCCGTCCGCCGACGGGGATGAGACGCAGGAAGCGAGCGGACGTTTACCGCCTCAGAACCTCTCCCCGACGAGCACGATCGTGCCCGTGGGGGAGGGGGCGCCGCCCTTCGGCTCGACGGAGACCGCGAATTTCACGGGCGCGTCGCCGAGGTTCTCCTGCTTCGAGATCGGAATCACGGTGGCCTCGCCTTCCTTCGCGTCGAACGTGCCGGCGGGCACGGGCTGGTCGCCCACGAAGGCCCACAGCTCGTAGCTCTTCTCGAGCGGCAGCGGCGGCAGGCCGCTCACCCAGAGGATCCCTTGTTTCGTGCCGGGGTTCCACAGAAGCTTGGCCCGCGCGGCCGGGTTTTCCTCGAGGCCCCTGAGGAGCGCGACCTGGACCCGCGGATCCTTCAGCCAGGCGAGCTCCCGTCCCTTCTCGTCCAGATCGCGCGTCTTCTCCTGGAGCAGCGCTTCGAGCTGCGCGACGTTCGTGCGCGTGGCGCCGAGGTCCGCACGTGTCGCGTACCAGAGCGCCCCGAACGCCATGGCGAGCATGAAGGACGCGGCGACGCCGAGCGCCCAGACCATCGTCATGAGGCCGCGGTCGGGGAGCGCCGTCGACGCGGGGAGAGATGGAAGGGCGAGGACGGGTTCGTCCTGGCCTTCGGCCCCGACGCTCTGGAGGACGCGTTCCTTCACCTCGGGCGGCGGCGCGAGCTCGACGAGCTCCTTCGGCTGATTCTGCTCGGTCGCGTCGAGCTCGCTCTCGAGCGCGTCGCACCAGGCGACGAGCTCGGCGGCCAGCTCGGCCTCGAGGCGCGGGCTTCCGGGCCGGGTCGGGCCGAAACGGTCGTCAGCCACGGTCGGGCCCTCCTTCCCCGGCCGCAATCGCCTTGAGCTTGGAAAGACCGGAGCGCGTGCGGCTCTTCACCGTGCCGAGAGGCTCGTTCAGGCGCGCCGCGATCTCCTCCTGCGTGTAGCCGTCGAAATACGCGAGGCGGATGACCGCCTGCTCGCTTTCGGAGAGCTTCCCGAGGCAGCGCCAGACGTAGCCGCGCATCGCGGCGGCTTCCTGGCCGCCGTCGCCGGCGCCCGCGCGGTCGAGCGCCTCGCCTTCGGCCGCCGGAAACCGGTCCTCCACCGAACGGCGGCTCCGCCACCGGTCGAGGGCGCGGCTCCGCGCGATCGTGAAGAGCCACGTCTTCACCGACGCGCGCGTCGGGTCGAACCGCTCCGCGTCGCGCCACACCTGGACGAACGTTTCCTGCAGCACGTCTTCGGCATCCCTCGCGTCTCTCAGGATACGGACGCAGAAGCCGAAAAGGACGGGCGCATGGAGGTCGTAGAACGCGCCGAAGGCATCGCGGTCGCCCGCGACGATGCGCGCGAGGAGGTCCGCCCCTGTTTCGTCCACGGTCCGAGGGCGAGCGTGCCCGGGCTGCACGGGCCTGTCAAGCGGGCGAACCGGAGCCACTAGAATCGCCCGCAGGCGTGAAACCATCTTCCAACGGGCTGTTCCTGGCCGTTCTCCTCGGCGTCGAGTTCGTTCTCTTCCGCGGCTTCGTCGCTCGCGAGATCGCGCCGCAGCCTCCGAGTCATCACGACCAGTCCGTCTACCTTCGGGAGGCCTACCGGATTCATCGGCAGGCCTCGGACGAAGGAGTCGGGACGGCGATTCGCGCCGCGGCCGAGCGCGGCGGACCGAACGGGCTCCTCTTCCCGATCGAGGGAGCCGTCCTCTGCCTCGTCGCCGGGCCCTCGCGCATCAGCGCGCTGACCGTCAACTTCCTCTTCTTCGCGCTCCTGCAGATCGCCGTCTTTGCGGCTCTCGCTTCGGCTTTTCGAAGCTACTCCTTCGCGGCTTCCGGGCTCGGCCTCCTGCTTCTCACGCGCTCCCTGTTCTTCTGGGCCGGGGGGCTGGCGGACTTCCGTATCGATCTCGCGGCGTGCTGCCTCTACGGGGTTTTCCTCGCGCGCGGCGCTGCGCTCGAGCTTCTTCACGTCGCGGGCCTGGTCGATCGCCTCGGGGCTCGCGGCGGGACTTTGCATCCTGAACCGGTACCTGACGATCGCCTACTTCGCCGGCCTCGCCCTCGCTGTTTCTCGCGGGTGTCGCGATCCTCTCGAGGGTCCGCGGCAGCGAGGGCCGCTGGTCCCGCTTCCGGGTGCTTTCCCTTCTTCTGGCGGCGGGTTCGGCGCTTCTCGTCTGCGGTCCCGTCCTCTGGGCGAATCGCCTTGCGATCTGGCAGTACTACTTCGTCGGCCATTTCGGAGGGGACGGGGTGATCCGGGCGCGGGCCGCCGGAATCCAGAGCGGCCTCTTCTTCTACCCGCGCTCGATCCTCTCCACGCACCCCGGGCTGTTCGCGATCCTCGCGATCCTCATCGTCGCCGCCGGTCTCGTCTGGTTCGTTCGCGACGATGCCGCGGCCCCCGTCGACCACTCGGGCCGCGCCCTTTTCCGCGAGGGCCTCCTGTTCTTCGGGGCCGCCTTCGCGGTCCCGTTCGCGCTCCTCGCGAGAGACCCGGACAAGTCCCCGGTCGCCGGGAGCATCTTCGTCCCCCCTCTTCTCTTTCTCTCGCTCTGGCTCCTCGCGAGGTGGAGCGGATTCTTCTCCGGCGAGAGGGTCCGGGTGGGCGCCGATCGCTTCTGGAGAATCGCGGGGCCGTCGCTCCTCGCGGCCGGGCTCCTCGTGTTTGTCTCCCGGCTGACGTGGGCGGGCCCGAACCCCGATCCGGGACGGCAGGAGGTAACCCGTCTCCACGGCGTGGTCGCGGATTTCGTTCGACGCGCGGGCTGGCGGAGCGGGCTCGTATCGTCCGACCGGATCGACGACAGCTTCGACGCGGACACCCTTTCCGTCTTCTCGTTCGAGCGCGACGGGATTCTCCGGGAGTTCGAATTCGGGCTCCCCGCGGGAATCCATGCCGTCGATCCGTCGGCCGCGCTGGACGTCGTCCGGCGCAGCCGGTTCGTTCTCCTGACCGAGAGCGAGACGCGCTCCGGAGGCCTGCCCTTCGATCAGTCGATGAGGCCCCTGGCCGATGGTCTTTCATCCGTCTGCCGGGAGGGGTTCGAGCCGCTCGGGAGGTTCCAGCTCCCCGGACGCACGGCCGTCCTCTGGGCGCGCCGCGGCCCGTGAGATCGACCTGGTCCGCGCCATTTGACGGACACGGACACCCCGACTACCGTCGCTCCGCGGAACGCCAAGACCCGTGGAGCACGCATGACACGCAAGAAAACAGCCGCTTCCGGCGGCCAGACACCGCTGCCGTTCGACGCCGAGATCCCCCTTCCCGAGGAGGCGCGGCGCCGCTACCTGAACTACGCCCTCTCGGTCATCACGTCGCGCGCCCTGCCGGACGTCCGCGACGGCCTGAAGCCGGTCCAGCGGCGGATCCTCTTCGCGATGTTCCAGAACCTCCACCTGACGCCGGACGCGAAGTTCAAGAAGTCGGCGTCGGTCGTCGGCGACGTCATCGGCAAGTACCACCCGCACGGCGACGTCGCGATCTACGACGCGATGGTCCGGATGGCGCAGCCCTTCTCGCTCCGCGCGCCGCTCGTCGACGGGCACGGCAACTTCGGCTCCCTCGACGGCGACTCCGCCGCGGCGTACCGGTACACCGAGGCCCGCCTTCAGCCCGCTCGCGATCGAGCTCCTCTCCGAGATCCGGAAGAAGACCGTCGACTGGCGGCCGAACTTCGACGGCGTCCACTTCGAGCCGATCGTCCTGCCCGCCCGCTTCCCGAACCTCCTCGTCAACGGCGCGACCGGCATCGCGGTCGGCATGGCGACGTCGATCCCGCCGCACAATCCCGTCGAGGTCCTCGACGCCGCGATCGCGGCCATCGACGACCCCGAGGCCGACCCGCTGCGCTTCATCAAGGGCCCCGACTTCCCGACGGGCGGGCTCCTCGTGTCGAACAAGCGCGAGCTGCGCGAGATCTACGAGAGCGGGCAGGGGACGCTCAAGCTGCGCGGCGAGTGGGAAGCCGAGGAGAGGCGGGCGCGGGGCGCAGACGATCGTCGTCACGTCGATCCCGTACGGCATGGAGAAGGCCGCGCTCGTCGAGAAGATCGCCGAGGTCATCATCGCGCGCAAGCTCCCGGCCCTCGTCGACGTGCGCGACGAGTCGACCGACGACGTCCGGATCGTCCTCGAGATCAAGCGCGACGCCGACCCGGCGCTCGTGATGACCTACCTCTACAAGCACACGCCGCTCGAGACGACGGTGCCGGTGAACCTGACGTGCCTCGTCCCGACGGCGAACCCGGAGGTCGCCGAGCCGGCGCGCCTTCCGCTCGCGAAGATCCTCCGGCACTTCCTCGACTTCCGCTTCGAGACCGTGCGCCGGCGGTTCGAGTTCGACCTCGAGGAGCTGAAGCGGCGCATCCACCTCCTCGAGGGGTTCGTCATGATCTTCGACGAGCTCGACGAGGCGATCCGGATCATCCGGAGGTCCGACGGCAAGGCCGACGCCGCCGAGAAGCTGATGAAGCGCTTCGGCCTCGACGAGGAGCAGGCCGACGCCATCCTCGAGACGAAGCTCTACAAGCTCGCGCGGCTCGAGATCGACGCGATCCGCGAGGAGCTGACGGAGAAGCAGGCCGAGGCCGCGATCGGATCGAGGCGATCCTGAAGTCCCCGGAGAAGCTCTGGAACGAGGTCGTCCAGCGCGAGCTCGTCGAGGTGCGCGAGGTGCTCCTCGGGCGAGAAGCGCCGGACGACGCGTGTCCGCGAGCGTCGACGAGCCGAAGTACGACGCCGAGGCGTTCATCCAGCACGAGGACGCCTTCGCCGTCGTGACCGTCGACGGGTGGCTGAAGCGCCTGCGCGAGCTGAAGGACCCGAAGCAGACGCGCCTGCGCGAAGGGGACGAGGTCCTGGCCGTCCTGCAGGGCTCGACGAGCGAGCTGCGGCGTCCTCTTCTCGAACCGCGGCTCGGCCTACGTCCTCCGGCTCAACGACGTCCCGCCCTCGACCGGCTACGGCGAGCCGGTCCAGAAGCTCTTCAAGTTCGGGGACGGCGAGCGGGTCGTCGCGGCGCTCTCCCTCGACCCGCGCGTCACGCCGGCCGAAGAACGTCGTCCTCCTCGCCGCCACGCGGCGCGGAATCGTCCTCCGGTTCTCGCTCGACCCGTTCCGCGAGGCGACGACCCGCTCCGGCCGCCGGTTCGCGAAGCCGGCGAAGGGCGACGAGGTCGTCCTGTCGTTCGTCTGCGACGAGAAGGACGCTCGTGGCGCTCGCCTCCGAGAAGGGGCGGGCGATCCTCTTCGACGCGGAGCGAGGTCCCGGTCCTCGCCGGCCCGGGCAAGGGAGTCCTCGGCATCCGGCTCGCGCCGGACGACCGGGTCGTCGGCGCGGCGCTCTTCGGCGACGGACGAGAAGCGCGCGGTCCTGACGCTCGAGAACTCCAAGGGAACGGAGCACACCGTCACGCGGCGTTACGACGTCGTGGCGCGCGGCGGCAAGGGCTTCGAGCTGATCAAGCGCGACCGGATCGTGAGGGCGGTCCCGCCCGAGATCGCGCTCGTCGACTTCGGCTGGACGCGTGCGCAGGAGCGGTCCGGTGGAGAGAGGAGAAGCGGTCGATGGAGGTCGTCCTCGCCGAGAAGTACGGGTTCTGCGCCGGCGTCCGCGTCGCCGACAAGCTCGTCCGCATCGCGGCGGCGAAGGGGCAGACGGGCGCGATCCTCGGGCAGGTCGTCCACAACGAGAGCGTCGAGAGCGAGATGGCGCGGCTCGGCTTCCCGACGGTCCACCGTCTCGAGGACGCGCGCGCGCACGACGGGCGGATCGTCTTCTCGGCCCACGGCGTCGCGCCGTCGGTCCGGGCGGAGGCCGCCTCGCTCGGCCTCCCGGCGATCGACACGACCTGCAAGTTCGTGACGGACATCCACCGGGAGATCGCCCGCTCCCTCGAGGACGGGTGCTTCATCGCCATCCTCGGGCAGGAGGGTCACCGCGAGGTCATCGGCTACACGAAGGACCTCGACCCCGCGCGCTACGGCGTCTTCTACGACCTCGACGAGGTCGCGTCCTTCGACTGGGAGCGCGCACCCGAGGGTCAAGGTCGTCTTCCAGACGACGATCAACGCCGAGACGCTTCGCGCGCGCACGTCGACGAGATCCGCCGCCGGGTTCCCGACCTGAGGATCGCCGACACGATCTGCTACGCGACGAAGGAGAACCAGGACGCGCTCCGCGTCCTCTGCGCCGATCCCGCGATCGACGCGATCGTCGTCATCGGCGGGCAAGTCAGCAAGAACACGAAGGAGCTCGCGAGGATCGCCGAGGCGACGAAGCGCGACGTTCCTCGTCGGGACGGCCGCCGACCTCGACGCCGCGGCGCTTCGCGGCATGCGGAAGGTCGGCGTCTCGGCCGGCGCCTCGACGCCCGACTACGACGTCGAGGCGGTGATCAGGAGACTCGAGGCGCTCTGACCCCGGGACCTCGGTTTCCGGCGGGCGTTTGATGATGCAGCTGAATCAGGGCGAGGGAAGCCGTCGTTCGATCAACCTGATGGTGGGTGAAGAGCGTCCTCGTGAGCGCCCCTGAAGTCTCCCTGCCGTCCGGGCCGCCCGCGGTCGACAACGCGGGTTTTGCCACGCTCGAGACCGTCTTCGAAGCTCTCGGACGGGCGGCCATCGTTCTGGACAGCGAGTTCCGGATCCTGCGCGCCAGCTTCTCTCTCGACGAGATCGCGGGCCCCGGGACGGTGGCCTCCATGCTCGGGAAGCCGATCGAGGAGCTGGTCGGCGCGAAGCTGTTCGGCCCGACCGACACGCTCCGCGAGGCCCTGACGAACGGCCGGCGGGAAGAGGGCCGGCGCGCGGTCCTGCGCTGCGGCGCGGGCAGCGCGCGCCTCGTCTCGCTGACGGCCGCCGTGATCCCGCAGCACGTCTCGAACCACTGCGATCCGCGCGCCCGGTATCTCGTCGTCGTCCGTCCGGCCGAGAACGACGACAGCCTCCTGCAGAGCATGATCGCCTCGCACGGCCTCGTGGCACGCTCGCCGGCGATGCTCAAGATCGTCCATCTCGTCGAATCGCTCTCCCAGAGCACCGCCACGGTCCTGATCACGGGCGAGAGCGGCACCGGCAAGGAGGTCATCGCCCGGACTCTGCACGTGAACTCGCTCCGCAGCGCGGGCCCGTTCGTCGCGGTCAACTGCGGGGCGCTGTCGGCCGACCTGCTCGAGAGCGAGCTGTTCGGGCACGTGAAGGGCGCGTTCACGGGAGCCGTGCGGGACCGCGTCGGACGGCTGGAGCTCGCGCGCGGCGGCACGATCTTCCTCGACGAGATCGGCGACGTGCCGCTCCACCTGCAGGTGAAGCTCCTGCGCGTCCTGCAGGAGCGTCAGTTCGAGCGCGTCGGCGAGAGCGCGCCGCGCAAGATGGACGCGCGGATCATCGCCGCGACGAACCAGGATCTTCTGGAGATGATCCGGGCGGGGCGATTCCGCGAGGACCTCTACTACCGCCTGCGCGTCGTCCCGATCCACCTTCCGCCGCTGCGCGAGAGGCCGGAGGACATCGCGCTCATCGCCCAGCACCTCCTCGCGCACATCGGCGGCCGTGCCGGCCGGGCGCTGCGCCTCTCGCCCGACACGCTGAGCGTCCTCGAGACCTGCCCCTGGCCCGGCAACGTCCGCGAGCTCGAGAACGCGCTGGAATACTCGGTCGCGCTCTGCATGGGTCAGACGATCCAGATCGAGGACCTCCCGCCGGAGCTCCGCGGGGCCGGGGCGCTGCTTCCGACGCGCGAGGCGGCGGCGCATCGAGAGGTCCCGCCGGCCGGGAGCTCCGCCGACCCCGAGAGCGAGCGGATCGTGAAAGCGCTGGCGGCGCACCGCTGGAACCGGAACCGGGCCGCGCAGGCGCTCGGCCTCTCCCGCAGCACGCTCTGGAGACGGATGCGCGACCTGGGCATCGAGTGAGCTCGCGCCGCGACTTCCTCGGCGCGCTCTGGACCTGGACGGGGCGCGCCCTCGCCGCGGCTTCCGGCCTCGTCCTCTTCCGCGCCCTGAGGTCCGCCGCCCCTCCCCTCCGCGAGGTCGCCCTGGACGCCGCGGCCGTCGCCCGCGCGGCTGCCTCCGGCGGCGCGGTCGTCGGCGAGCTCTTCGTCGCCGGGAGCGCCGAGTCCCCGGTCGGACTCTCCCTCGCGTGCACGCACCTCGGCTGCCGCGTCGCCCTCTCGCCCGGCGGCTTCGCCTGCCCGTGCCACGGCAGCCGCTTCGACGCCTCGGGCGGACCCGTGGCGGGCCCCGCGCGCGCGGCGCTCGCGCGCGTGCCGCTCGCGAGGCGCGGGGACACGTGGATCGCCCGCCTCTGACGGACGCTCCTGCCCCGGGGGCCGGCGCTCCCTCGGGAGGCTTCGGGCGGCTCTCGTTCGGTTTTCTCGCGGTGAGCGTCGTGAGCGGCGTCCTCCTCGTCCCGTTCTATTCACCCGCGGCGGCGTGGGAGAGTCTCGAGAGGATCCAGGGCGGCCTCGCGTGGGGCTTCTTCCTGCGAGCGGTTCACGCGTACGCGAGCTTCGGCGTCTTCGTGGCGACGGCCGCGCACGTCGTACAGGTCCTGGCCGCGCGCACCGAGCGCCAGCTCCCGGCAGGCGTCTGGTGGCGTTCGGTGCTTCTTCTGCCCGTGACGGTGGCCGCTCTCCTCGGCGGCTTCGTCCTCAGGGGAGACGCTGAAGCGGTCGCCGCGCTCGCGATCTGGAGGCGCATCCTCGAGGCGCTCCCGCTCGCGGGCGCCGAGATCGCGCGCCTCTTCCTCGGATCGGTACCGGGCGACCTCGGCGCCGTCGCCCTTCACCACGCTGGAACGCTCGCGCTCCTCCTCTGGCTCGTCACGGCGGAGCACGGCGCCCGGCTCGTCCCGGACAACCGCGGGACGGTTCTCGCCGCCCTCGTCTCTTTCGCGCTCGCGGGCGCCGTGCCCCTCCCTTTGGGGGCGCCTCCCACCGCCGCGCCCGCGCACCTCCTCGGCCCATGGTCGCTCCTCGGGCTGCAGGGGGCGCTCGTCCATCTTCCGCCCGCGGCGGGCTGGCTGCTCCCGACCGCTTTCGTCATTCTCCTCGGCCTCGTCCGCCAGCTGGAGGGCCGCGCCCGGCAGGCCGTTCTCGCCTCGCTTGCTGCGACTTGCGCGGCGTACGCGTTCTTCACGGTCCGGGTCTTGCTCTCCGCGCGTTGAGGCAAATCTGATGTTCCGGACGTTCGCGTTCGTCGCGGCCCTCTGCGCAGCGCTGCTCGGCCTCCTCACCGCCTGGAGCCGCGAGGCGCGGCGCGAGCTGGCGATCGGCCGCGGTGCGGACCGCGCCGGAGGCCGCGTCGAACGGTGCGTGACGTGCCACGAGAAGGCGTCCGAGGACCCCGGCGGCGCGCACGCCCGCGCCGCGCTCGGTTGCGCGTCCTGCCACCTCGGGAACCCGCTCGCCTTCTCGAAGGAGCGCGCCCACGAGGGCCTCGAGAAAGAGCCCGGCGCGCTCGCGACGGTGCGCGAGACGTGCGGGCGCGAAGGCTGCCACGCGCGCGAAGCCGCGCGGGTCGCGTCCTCTCTGATGGCGCGCGCCGCGGGCATCGTCTCCGTCGACCGCTTCGCGTTCGGCGAGGTCCCGTCGCCCGACGGCGCCGGGACGATGGACGACGTCCTCCGCGCCGCCGACCCGACGGCCGCTCAGAGTCACCTCCGGAAGCTCTGCGCCGGCTGCCACCTCGGAACGCGGAGCGCGAGCCGCGACGACGCGATCCACGGCAACGGCTCCGGCTGCTCCGCGTGCCACGTCGCGCGGCGCGAAAAAGGAAGCCTGCCTCGCGCGCACCCGCCGATCGACTCCCGCGTGACGGACGACCGCTGCCTCGGCTGTCACAGCCGGAGCCTGCGTATCGCGCTCTCGTACGCGGGCCTTGCCGAGATCGAGCCGCATCAGGCAAAGGGGCCGGACGCGCCGTGCGCGGCGCCGGGCGCGCTCGTCGCCCTCCACGACGGCCGCCCCGCGTGCCGCGTCGCGCCCGACGTCCACCAGGCCGCAGGGATGGCCTGCATCGATTGCCACCTCCACACCGACCTCATGGGCGACGGAACGGCCCGGGCGCACAAGGAAGACCAGGTCGAGATCACGTGCGAGGCGTGCCACGGGCCGGTGCGGGCGGGCGGCGAAGTGTCCTGGAGCGAGGTCGAGGACACAATCAGCAGAGAAATTCTGGCTAGAGAGAGTAGAAGAGAAGAAGGGAAGCAAGAAGATCTTCTTAGAAAGGGTAAGAGGGGGGACGCCGGCGCCCCCGACGCACCGGCCCGTGCTCGGGCGCCTCGGCACCCCCCTAATTAACCTTCTAAGAAATCCTCTCTCCTCTCCCTTCTTCCTCTAATCTTCGTCTTCCTCTTCCTCATGGACTCTCATCCGAAAGCTCGACGGTGTCGAGCTGCCCGTGAAGCAGACGCCGCGCGACAGAAACCACACGCTGCGCGGGCACGAGCGCCTCTCGTGCAGCTCGTGTCACGCGGCCTGGGTTCCGACGTGCAACTCCTGCCACACTTCTTTCGATCCCGCTGGCAGACAGTGGGACTTCGCGGCGGGGAAGGAGACGGCCGGCGCCTGGGTCGAGAGGTCCGAAGGTTTCTCGTGGGCGCCGCCGCTCCTCGGCGTTCGCGCCGACGGGCGTATCGTCCCCGCCGCTCCGGGGATGATCTTCGACGTGGACGCCACGGCGGCGGGAGGCGGGAAGACGGCGCGCCGCCTGCTCTCGCCGGTCGAGCCGCACACGACGGGCCGGAGGGCCCGCACGTGCGAGAGCTGCCACCGCGCGTCGCCCGCGGGGGAGTTCGAGGCCGGAACGCGGACGGGGTTTCGCGGCCTGAACGCGGCCGAGAATCACCGCGTCGCGGCTGCAAGGCTCGACCGCCGCTGAAGGGCTGCCCCGCGACGACTCGTTTCAAACCGGCCCACTGCTGGTGAAACACGCCGTCTCACGCTGAAACATGACGTCTCCCGGCGACCGCTTTTATCAGCCTTCCAAGAACTCTTCTCCTGGCCCGCTTCTTGTAACTGAGAGTCACATACGGGCATTCGCTCGGCTGGAGAAGAGATGGCCCAGAGTCGGCGCGAGTTCATCAAGATCGGGGGCGCGGGCATCGCGGCCGCCGCGGCAGGCACCGGCCTCGCCTCGCAGTGGTGGGGCCTCGATCCAGACGTCGTCCACGACCCCGGCACGGACGGCGACCGGGTCGTCCCCACGTTCTGCGAGCTCTGCTTCTGGAAGTGCGGCGTCCTCGCGCACGTGAAGAACGGCCGCGTCACGAAGATCCAGGGAAACCCCGAGCACCCGCTCTCGAACGGCCGTCTCTGCCCGCGCGGAACCGGAGGCATGGGCCTCCTCTACGATCCGGACCGCCTCAAGAGGCCGCTTCTGCGCCGCAAAGGCAAGCGCGGAGAGCAGGCGTTCGAAGAGGTCTCGTGGGAAGCCGCCCTCGACTTCACGGCGGAGAAGCTGCTGAAGATCCAGAAGGAGCACGGGCCGGAGAAGGTCGCGCTCTTCTCGCACGGCTTCGGCGGGTCCTTCTTCAAGCACCTCCTCTTCGCGTACGGCTCGGCGAACGTGACGGCTCCGTCCTACGGGCAGTGCCGCGGGCCGCGCGAGGTCGGTTTCCAGCTCACGTTCGGGGCGCCGGTCGGCTCCCCGGAGGTTCTCGACCTCGCGAACGCACGCGTCATCACGCTCCTCGGGTCCCACCTCGGCGAGAACATGCACAACACCCAGGTGCAGGACTTCGCGGCCGCGATCGCGAAGGGCGCGACGGTCATCGCCGTCGACCCGCGCTTCTCGACCGCCGCGGGCAAGGCGAAGTACTGGCTCCCGATCAAGCCCGGAACCGACCTCGCCCTCCTCCTCGCGTGGACGCACGTGATCGTGAAGGAGGGTCTCTACGACCGCGAGTACGTCGAGGCGTACACGACCGGATTCGAAGAGCTGAAGAAGCACGTCGCGGACAAGACGCCCGAGTGGGCGTTCACGGAGACTTCGATCCGCCCCGAGATCATCGTCGAGACGGCGCGCGTGATCGCGGGCGCGCGGCCCGCGTCGCTCGTCCATCCCGGCCGCCACACGACGTGGTACGGCGACGACACGCAGCGGAGCCGCGCGGTCGCGATCCTGAACGCGCTCCTCGGGAGCTGGGGGCGCCGCGGCGGGTTCTTCATCCCGTCGTCGATGCCCGTTCCGAAGACGCCGGTGCCCGAATACGCGCAGAAGCCGAAGACGTCCCAGGACCACCCGGACGGAGTCACGTACCCGTTCGCCGACGAGGTCCTCTCGCACGGCGTCTGCGACGCGACGATCCCCGGGAAGCTCGGCGCCGCCCCGATCAAGGGCTGGATCGTCTACGGCACGAACCTCCTCCAGGCTCTCCCGCAGCGCGAAAACGTGCTCGAAGCGATCCAGAAGCTGGATCTCCTCGTCGCGATCGACGTGCTGCCCGCGGAGATCGTCGGCTGGGCGGACGTCGTCCTCCCCGAATGCACGTACCTCGAGCGCTGGGACGACATCGCGCCGACGCCCTGGCGCGAGCCGTTCCTCGCGGTGCGCCAGCCCGTCGTGCCGCCGCTCTACGAGAGCAAGCCCGGCTGGTGGATCGCGAAACAGCTCGCGAACCGCATGAACCTCGGGCAGTACTTCCCGTGGGACGACGCCGGAAAGATGGTCGAGGCGCGCCTCGCGGCCGGCGGGTACGACGTCGCGGAGATCAAGGCGAAGGGCGTGCTGCGCGGCAAGCCCGTGCCCGTCACGACCGAGGACGGGCTCGCCCTGACGTTCGCGACGCCTTCGAAGAAGATCGAGCTCTACTCGAAGCAGATGGAGGCGGCCGGCCTCCCGCCGCTGCCGCCGTACACGCGCCATCCGGAGCCCGCCGCGGGGCAGTTCAGGCTCCTGTTCGGGCGGACCCCGGTCCACACGTTCGGACGCACGACGAACAACCGCTTCCTCTCCGAGGTCACGAAGGACAACCAGGTCTGGCTGAACGCGAAGATCGCGAGGGAACGGGGACTCCACGACGGCGAGAACGTCGTCCTCGTGAACCAGGACGGCGCGAGGTCCACTCCGGCGAAGCTCAAGGCGACGCAGCGGATCCGGCCCGACTGCGTCTTCGTCGTCCACGGCTACGGCCACACGAGCCCGGGCCTGAAGTTCGCGAGAGGCCGCGGACTGGACGACACGACGCTCGTGACGAAGATCGCCGTGGATCCGGTCGCGGGGAGCACGGGCATGAGCGTCAACTTCGTGTCCGTGGAGAAGGCCTGACATGAGCGCCTCGAAGAAGCGCTACGCGATGACCGTGGACACCCGGCTCTGCGTCGGCTGCAAGGCGTGTGTGCTTTCCTGCAAGGCCGAGAACGACGTCCCGGACGGCTTCTGCCGCGACTGGATCGTCGAGGACGTGCGCGGCGAGTTCCCGCTCCTCGCCGCCGAGATCCGCTCCGAGCGGTGCAACCACTGCTCGGACGCCCCCTGCGTCAAGAGCTGCCCGACGGGCGCGAGCCACGTGAACGAGGGCGGCGTCGTTCTCGTCACGCACGGCAAGTGCTCGGGCTGCAAGGCGTGCATCGCGGCGTGCCCGTACGACGCGCGCTTCGTGAACCCGAAGGGCTACATCGACAAGTGCACGTTCTGCCTCCACCGCGTGCAGGCGGGGCTCCTGCCCGCGTGCGTGAGCGTCTGCCCGACCGGGACGCTGGCGTTCGGCGACCTCAACGACGCCGAGTCGCAGGTCGCGAAGAACCTGAGCACCCGCCGCTGGAAGGTGAACCACCCCGAGAGCGGCGCGCAGCCGAACCTCTACTTCCTCCTGTGAGGGATCGATCATGACGCCGCAGCTTCTCGAGACCGTCACGACCCGCGCGAACGCGCAGATCGACCCGTCCCTCCACGTCTGGGGCTTCGAGATCACGATCTACCTCTTCCTCGGCGGGATCGTCGCGGGGATCTTCATCCTCGCGGCCGCGCTCGAGCTCGTCTCCGGCGCGCGCCCGCTCTCGCGCTCCCTGCGCCCGATGCCGTTCGCGGCTCTCGCGCTCCTCTCTCTCGGCATGCTCGCGCTGTGGCTCGACCTCGCGCATCGCCTCTGGGCGTGGCGTTTTTACGCGGTCTTCCGTCCGACGTCTCCGATGTCGTGGGGCGCGTGGATTCTGTGGCTCGTCTATCCAGTGGGCCTGGTGTTCGGCTTGGGGTCACTCGGGAGCGAAGACCGGGGAGCCCTTGGAAGGTGGGTGCCGGGAGTCCTCAGAAGCGCTTTCGAAGGACTTCTTGCATTCGCGGACAAAAGGCGCTGGTCGATTCTCGTCGCCGCCGTGCTGGTCGGGACGGGCCTCGGCCTTTACACGGGCCTCCTCCTCGGCACGATGCCGTCGCGTCTCGCGTGGAACAGCGCCGTCCTCGGGCCGCTGTTCCTCGCATCGGGCATCTCGACGGGCGCCGCCTTTCTCCTTCTCTTTCCGCTGGACGACGCCGAAAGGAAGACGCTCGTCCGCTGGGACGCGATCGCGATCGGCGCCGAGCTCGTCCTGATCGTCCTCCTCCTCCTCGGCTGGGCGACCTCCGGCGAGGCGGGCCGCCTCGCGGCGCGGAGCTTCCTCGGCGGACCGTACACCGCGGTCTTCTGGTCGCTCGTCGTCGTCACGGGTCTCCTCGTCCCCCTCGCGATGGAGTTCCTCGAGTCCCGGCGCCACCTCCGGTTCGTCGCGCTCGTCCCCATCCTGATCCTCGCGGGCGGACTCGCGCTGCGCTGGATCCTTCTCGCTGCCGGCCAGGCGTCCGCCTTCCGGCTTCTCCCGTGAAGAGGTGAATGCCGTGCAAACAAATCAGCCTCCTGCAGAGCGAGCGTTCTGGAACCCGTACATCGCGGGGGTGGTCCTCGGCTTCGTCCTGCTGGCGTCGTTCCTCGCCATGGGCTTCGGCCTCGGCTCGTCCGGCGCCGTGACGCGCTTCGCGGTCTCCGGCGCCCACCTCGTGGCACCGAAGGCGATCGAGACGAATGCGTACTTCTCCCAGTACTACGGTCCCGGCAAGCACGTCCTCGAGGACTGGCTCGTGTTCGAGGTTCTCGGCGTCTTCCTCGGCGGCGTCCTCGGCGCGTATTCGGCCGGGCGGCTCAAGATCGGCGTCGAGAAGGGGCCGCGCGCGACGAACGCGCTGCGGTTTGCGCTCGCGGTCGCCGGCGGCATCCTGATGGGCTTCGCGGCGCGCCTCGCGCGCGGCTGCACCTCGGGCCAGGCGCTCACGGGCGGCGCGGCGCTCTCGCTCGGCTCGTGGGTCTTCATGATGGCCGTTTTCACGGGCGGCTACCTCGTCGCCCCGTTCGTGAGAAGGGAATGGCGATGACGTTTCCGCTTTATGCACACGGCCTCTTCGGAACCTACTCGGGCCTCCTCGTGGGCACGCTCGTCGGAATCGCGTTCGGATTCGTCCTGGAGCGCGCCGGCTTCGGCCGCGCCCGCAACCTCGCCGCCCAGTTCTACCTGACGGACACGCGCGTGCTGAAGGTCATGTTCAGCGCGATCGTGACCGCGGTCGTCGGAATGACGTTGCTCTCGGGGATCGGCGTCCTCGACCTTGCGCTGATCACTGTTCCCGAGACGTTTCTCTGGCCGCAGCTCGTCGGCGGCCTTCTCCTCGGGGCCGGCTTCATCGTTTCGGGCTACTGCCCTGGCACCGGCGTCGTCGCGGTCGCCTCCGGAAACCTCGACGGTGTCGCGGCGATCGGCGGCGTCATGCTCGGCTCCCTCGCGTTCGGCTTCGGCTACGGTCCGCTCGAGGGCTTCTACAACAGCGGCGCGATGGGTGTCGTGCGGATCGACCGGCTCCTCGGCGTCCCGGCCGCGGTCGTCGCCGCCGCCGTCGTCGCGATGGCGGTCGGCGCCTTCCTCGGCGCCGAGAAGCTCGAAGCGATCTTCGCCCCCCGGTCCGGGGAGCTCGTTCCGGCCTCGCCATTGCGCGTGAAGGCCCGGGTGTTCGGCGGATTCGCGGCCGTCGCCGCGCTCGCGCTCGTCGCCCTTGCCCTCCCGACGCGCGGCGCCGCGACGCCGGCGCGCGCGGTGCGGACGATCGGCCCGCTCGAGCTCGCGCGCGAAGTCGTCACGGCGCCCGAGACGCTCTGGATCGTGGACCTTCGCCCTGGCGCCGCCACGGCGAAGGAGCGGATCCCGGGCGCGATGGTGCCTCCCGCGACCGACGCGCAGGCGGCGTTCGCCGCCGGCCTCGCCCCGACGCGGCGGCTCGTCGCGTACGGCGCATCCGGCGCCGCCGTCCTGCCCGACGGAGTCCGAAGGTTTCTCCGGGGACGTCTACGTCCTCGAGGGCGGCTTCGAGGGCTGGACGTCGGCCGTGCTCACGGCTCCCGTCCCACCCGTGAACCCGACGCCGGAACGCATCGCCCGCTTCCAGCTCGCAAGCGCGCTGCATGCGCGCTTCACGGGCGCCGCCACGGCAGCCCCGGTCGAGATCCGGCCTGTTGCGACCGTGCCCACGGGGCCCAAAAAGGGCGGAGGCTGCTGATGCGCCCGGCCTCCACGCGAAAGGAGTTCCCTTCGGAGCTGCACCAGGCTCCGCCGCCCGCGCCCTGACCTGAGTCCCAACCGATGAATCGCGGGTCTCACGGCCCGCCTGTGAGAGGAGTGCCCAGATGAAAACCCGGATCGGCCTCGCGCTCGTCGCTTTGCTCGCCCTGGCCGCCGCGCCTGCCGTCGCGACGGACGGCTACTTCCAGCTCGGCTACGGAACCGCGCAGAACGGGATGGCTGGCGCGGGCGTCGCGCTGTCTCTCAACACGATGTCCCCGGCGACGAATCCCGCCGGGAACGCCTGGGTGACGGGCTACGACCTGAGCCTGGCCGTCTTCAATCCGAACCGCGAGTTCACCGTGACCGGGGCGCCCTCGGGCGCTCCCGGCACGTTCGGCCTGACGCCGGGCACCGTGAAGAGCGGAACCTCGATCTTCCTCATGCCCGCGATCGGCGCGAACTGGAAGCTGAGCGACAAGATGACTTTCGGCGTCGCGCTCTACGGCAACGGCGGGATGAACACGGCGTACGAAGAGTCGGTGTTCTTCGCCGGCCGCACCGGCGTGAACCTCATGCAGATGTACATCGCCCCGACGCTCACGTACAAGTTCGGAGAGAACCACGCGTTCGGCGTGAACCCCGTTCTCGGCTACCAGCGCTTCCAGGTCGAGGGCGTCGGGAGCTTCGCGCCGTTCTCGTCCGCGCCCGGCAGCCTCTCGAACAACGGCTACGACACGTCGCTCGGCTGGGGCGCGCGGATCGGCTATCTCGGCAAGGTCACCCCGTGGCTGTCGATCGGCGCCTCGTACCAGACCGAGATGGAGATGCAGAAGTTCGAGAAGTACAAAGGGCTCTTCGCGGAGGGCGGCGACTTCGACATTCCCAAGAACTGGACCGTCGGCCTCGCCGTGAAGCCCGATCCGTCCTTCACGATCGCGTTCGACGTCCAGAGGATCTACTACAGCGACACGGAGTCGATCGGGAACCCGTTTCTCCCGAACCTCGCGACGGCGCGCCTCGGCGACGACGGCGGCGCGGGCTTCGGCTGGAAGGACGTGACGGCGTACAAGCTCGGCCTCCAGTGGGCCGCGAGCCCGAGCCTCGCGCTCCGCGCCGGCTACGCCTACGCGAAGCAGCCGATCCCGGAGTCCGAGGTCCTCTTCAACATTCTCGCGCCCGGCGTCATCGAGCAGCACCTCACCGTGGGAGCGAGCGCGAAGGTCGGCGAGAAGACGAAGGTCAACTTCGCGGTCGTCCGGGCGCTCTCGCACTCCGTCACCGGCCCGAATCCCCTCGAGGTCCCGGGCAAGCAGACGATCGAGCTCAAGATGGACCAGTGGGTCTTCGACCTCGGCCTGTCCTTCGGGTTCTGAGGACGCCGGCCGCGTTCACGTCGCAAGGCGGTGATGCAATTGCCTCATTACCGCGGAGGGCGGTGCGCCTTACATTTCGTCTTGTTCCGAAATGACGAGGTGGAATGAGCGAGGCAATCTCCCTTCCGTCCTACAAACCGGCGGCACTTCCGGGGGGCCGCCTGCGGCCCCGGACGCTCCTGCTGCATCTCGCGGCTCTTGCCGCCTGGGCCGGCGCCTATGCCGTGAACGGGGACGTCTCGCGGTTCGTCACCGCCGGTCTCCTCGGCCTCGCGCCCGGGACGCATCTCGGCGCGGCCGTCGAGTTCTTCGTCTTCGAGGTCCCGAAGGTCCTTCTCCTCCTGACGCTCGTCGTCTTCGTCGTCGGCATCGTGAGGAGCTTCTTCACCCCGGAGAGGACGCGGAGCCTTCTGGCCGGCCGGCGGGAGACTGCCGGAAACGCCCTCGCGTCGCTCCTCGGCGTCGTCACGCCGTTCTGCTCGTGCTCGGCGGTCCCGATGTTCATCGGGTTCGTGACGGCCGGCGTGCCGCTCGGCGTCACGTTCTCGTTCCTCGTGGCCGCCCCCATGGTCAACGAGATCGCCCTCGCGCTCCTATTCGGCCTCTTCGGCTGGAAGGTCGCCGGGCTGTACCTCGGCACCGGCCTCCTGATCGCCTTCGCGTCCGGCTGGGTCATCGGCAGGCTGAAGCTCGAGGCCTGGGTGGAGCCGTGGGTCTATCGGACCCATGGTCCCGTGGGAGAGACGGCGGGAGAGAAACCGGGATGGGAGCAGCGCCTCGCGATCGGACGCGAGCAGGTCCGCGAGATCGTCGGGAAGGTCTGGCTTTACGTCGTCGCGGGGATCGCCGTCGGCGCGAGCATCCACGGCTGGGTGCCCGAGAACTTCATGGCGTCGATCATGGGCAAGGGCGCGTGGTGGTCCGTGCCTCTCGCCGTACTGATCGGGATCCCGATGTACTCGAACGCCGCGGGAATCCTCCCGGTCGTGCAGGCGCTCCTCGGCAAGGGGGCCGCGCTGGGCACGGTCCTCGCGTTCATGATGTCCGTCATCGCCCTCTCGCTCCCGGAGATGGTGATCCTGCGGAAGGTCCTCACCCCGCGCCTCATCGCGGTCTTCGTCGGCGTCGTGGGAACGGGAATCCTCGTCGTCGGGTACCTCTTCAATGCGCTCCTCTGAGGACGATTGGCTCTGAAATGACGAAATCAGGCCTCTCCGCCACGACCGCCGCCGCCAAGGCGCTCGCGCACCCCGCCCGGCTCCGGGTTCTCGCGATGCTCTCGGGACGGGCCTCTCTGCGTCTGCCAGATGACCGCAGTCCTCGGCTCGGCTCCGTCGACGGTCTCCGAGCACCTGCGAGAGCTGAAGCAGGCGGGCCTCCTCGTGGAGGAGAAGGACGGGAAGTTCGTCTTCTACCGGCTCGCGTCGTCGCCGGACGCGGCCCGATGGCGGGACGCCGTGCGACTCGGCCTGGACGGCGATCCCGTCGCCATGGCCGACGCCGCCCTCGTGGCCCGGCTCCGCCGGATTCCCGTCGAGGAGTTCGCCGCGACGGGCGGCCGGGTTCCGCCGCCTCGAAGTGTTCGCACGGGACGCAAACCTCGATGAAGTTCGGGAACAAGGAGAACGTCATGGAGAACATCGCGCGCAGGAAGATCGAGGTCCTCGGCCCGGGGTGCGCCCGTTGCAAGGAGACCTACCGCGTCGTGCGGCAGGTCGTCGAGACCGAGCACCTGGATGTCGACGTCGAGAAAGTCGAGTCGATGGAACGGATGATCGAGCTGGGCCTCCTCGCGACGCCGGGCGTCGCCGTCGACGGCAAGGTCGTCTTCTCGGGCCGCATCCCGAAGGTGGACGAGATCCGAAAGCTCCTCGCGGTCGCCTGATCGGAGCGGGGGAACGGTCTCAGAGCACTAACGCGACTCGTCCAGCCTCCGGCGCAGCCGCGCGGCGACGTCACCCTCGAGCGCCGGAGGCGTGGCGAGGCGGGTGCGCAGGGCGCTCACCGTGTCCGCGAATTCCTTCCCGAAGCGCGCGCACCAGTCGCAGCCGCGAAGGTGCTCCTCGATGCGCGACGTGCGCTCCGCAGGAAGCGCGCTCTCGAGATACTCGCCGAGGTCGGCGAGCACCTCGCCGCAGCGGAGTCCGGCCACGATGCGTTCTTCGGCGTTCATCGCGCAACCTCCCTGAGGCGCGCCGCGAAGCGCAGGCGCGCGCGGTGCAGCCGGCTCTTCAGCGCGGGCAGGCCGACGTCGAGAATCCGGGCGGCGTCTTCGCCGCTCAGCTCCTCGAGGTCGCGCAGAACGAGCACCTCTCGATCGTCGGCGTCGAGGGCGCCGAGCGCGGTCTCGATCAGGTCGGCGCGTTCGCGCGCGAGCGCGATCGACTCGGGGTTCGTCTCGTCGCCCCAGCCTGCCGCGCGGCCGAGGACGTCCAGCGATTCCCACTCCGCGGGCTCGCCGGCGCGGCGCCGGTAACGCCGGGCGACGGCGTTCCGCGCGATCGCCAGAAGCCATGCCCTTGCGCCCTGCTCCCCGCGAAAGCCCGCCGCGCCGCGCCACGCGGCGAGAAACGTCTCCTGCAGAGCGTCCTCCGCGGCGGACGCGTCGTGGCAGAGCGCGAGAGCGTAGCGATACACGGCGGCTCCGTGCCGGCCGGCGAACGCGTCGAACGAATCGCGATCGCCGGCGGCGCTCCGGCGGATCAGCGCGAGGTCGATCCCGAGGGCTTCATCGGACACGTGCTCAGTCCGAGGAGAGAATAGAGCGGACACGTCCCCGCGAGGCCGGTGACGAGAGGCAAGAGGCCCACGAGCCCCCAGCTCGTCCTCGGGCCCACGACCGTCAGCGACAGCAGGCCGAGGCCGGCGACAACCCGCAGAATCCGGTCCAGGGTTCCCTCGTTGATCTTGAAGAACTTCTCCATGTCGACTCCCTTCGGCCGCGCGGTGCCCGGCGGCCCCTCAGACTAGAGAGCCAGGATGGAGCGAAAAGGATTCCGAGGCTCGCGCGCTACGTTCGTCCCAGAATCCCCTTCGCACGTTCGGTCATGTGGGGAAAGAGGTCCGGCGGCACGCTGTGGCCCGCCGTGCTCACCATGTAGCGGGCGCAGCTCGCCTTGTCGGTCCCGCAGAAGGACTCCTTCATCGCCTGCGACGTCGGGGGCATGTTCTCCATCTTGTCGTTGAAGAACTGGCACTTCTCGGTTTTCTCGCAATTTGCCATCGTCGTTTCCCTTCCTCTCTTTATAACCACATGAATATAGATTATTTCCAACTCCCCCGGGACTGTCAAGGGGGCCGCTCGTATCGAGGCGCGTCAGAACATCGGTGTCGGGACGAGGCCCCAGCCCGTTCCCGCGCCCAGGTCCTGCACCCGGAGGAGCGTGAGATCGTGGACGTCGACGTCCACGAAGAACTGCGGGGTGCGGGTCGCGTCGATGCGAAAGAGGGACGCCGGAGAATTCGTGACCTCTCCCGTCCGCACGCGAAGGAAGATGAGGCGCCGAACCGTGCGGCTGGACTCTGCGCCGGAGCCCGTCGCGGGGGCCGCGCCGTGCATCATCGAGTGCCCACCCTCGAGGTGGCGGAAGGGATGGAGGATCCAGTCCGTGATCATCGCCAGGGTCTGATGGTGCTCGTACAGGCGCCAGGCGGGATCCGTGTCCGCGATCATGCCCTGCATGACGTAGTTCTTCGGGACGAGATACCCGAGGATCGCGCCAGCGTCCTTCTCGAGCCGGGACCGCACTTCCGGGAGCTGCAGGACGTCGGCCATCCGATGCTCGAGCAGGACTCTGTCTCCGGTGAGGATCGGCAGGACCGTGACGCGCCCGTCCGACCAGAGGGGGAGCCTTCCCACCGTGTACGCCCGCAGCGCGAACGCGGCGCCGACCGAGAGCCCGAACGCGAGAAGGAGCACCGCTACCGCCCGCACGAGCGGCTGCCCCGGTAGCGGGACGCGGCCGAGGAGCCGGTCGAGGGGGCGAGGGACGAACCTTCCGGTCGTCTCCATGTAATCGCGATACTGGTCGCCGAAGCGCGCGACCATCCGGCGTTCCTCGTCCCGGGCGAGAAGGGTGTACAGCGTGACCATCACGGCCCAGAGCGCGGCGGTGAGGAAGCGCGGCCAGAGGATCGTGAGCCCGATGCCCGTCATGGCGAGCGCCAGGTACTGCGGGTGGCGGATCCACCGGTAGAGACCGCCGAGCGCCGGACCCCGGCCGGCCAGCTTGTTGAAGTAGACCTGCCCCGCGCAAACCAGGAACACGAGCGTACCGCCGACGAAGAGCACCGACCCGGCGACGCGGAGAGCCATGAGGAACGTGTCCGGCGGCATCACCATGTGCGGGAGGAAGAAGGCGGACAGCCAGTGCGTGGCCGGCCGTCGAGCGAGGAAGAGGAGAACCGGATTGAACGCGGCGTAGAAGAAGGCGGCGAACGGGCTGATCATGATCAGCACTTCGAGCCCGATCACGAAATAGAGCACGATGGCGCCGCCGAGGATCGGATGCGATCTGCTCGCTGCGCGTGGGTCTCCGTTCGGCCGGTTCACCTGTGTCCTTGTCGTGTCTTCCGAGAGGGGACGGCGGCCGCAGCCGTCACCCGGCGAGGCGGAACTCCCAGCCGCAGTGTCCCTGCGAGTCCGGGTCCGGCGGGCAATGGAGGCAGCGGGTCTCGATGCGCGAGTCGACGGTGCGCGCGAACGTCTCGAACTCGACCTGCCCGACGGGCCGGCACGGGAAGTCCGGGAGGCCTTTGCGCCGGCGGGCCTCCTGGACGCGGCAGGACGTCATGAAGAAGCGCAAGGCGGGCCCGTCCCGCTCGATCCGGCTCGGGTTCAGAAAGCTGTAGGCGCGGAACGAGAGCGCACGCGCGAGCGCGTCGAGGCCGCCGTTCCTCGGGATCGCGTACGCCTCCATGATCCGGCGTGCCTCGGCCGCCGCGAAGAGGCGCCAGGCCGCGGCGTCGAGCTCGATCGCGGCCTCCATCCCGAGCCGCTCCTCGACCGCGAGAAACCAGCTCCCGTCGTGCGCGAGCCAGTTCTTCGCGAAGACGTCGAGGGCCTTGAGGAGACCGGCGCGGTCGAGGGCCTCGAACGCCGGCGGCGCGGCTGGGGGCCGCTGGAAGGATTCCTTCCGCCTCTCGAGTTCGCGTGCGCTCAGAGTCACGTGTCCGTCCCCTTGCTCGCCTCAGGCGAGTCCGTCTTGGTCCGGGTCGAGCAGCTCGTCCCGCCGACGGCGGGACCGGGCGCTCCTCACGTCGGGACGCCGAGTCGGGGGAAGATGAACTTCTGGAGGAGGATCCAGACGAGGAGGCCGCCCCAAAGCCACGCGGCGTCGCCGCTCATCCCCGGCTCCGGGCGCCCTCGGGGGCGAAGGTTGTGGCGCACATGAATTACAATATAATCATTAAGTTATAGATGGTCAAGCCTGCATCCGACCGCCGCCGTTCGCTTCTCCTCGCCTCGCCCGTCCTGGCGGCGTTGCCTCTGGCCGCCGCCCTCGTCGGCGTCTCCCTCATCGCGGCAAGCTCGCTCCGCGCCCGTGACGCCGCGGTGCGCGACGGTCTCCTCGCGCGCGCGGGGCACGAGCTGGAGTTCCGGCTCCGAAGCGAGGGGCCGGACGGCGCCGCGAAGACGCTCGAGGAGTTCGGGGTCGCGAATGCCTCGCTCGTGCGCGGCGTCGAGATCGCGGGATCGGACGGCGTCCTCGCCCGCTGGGGCGAGAGCACGGCCACGGGAACGCCCTTCGAGATGCCGGCCATGCTCGGGCCGGGCTGGAGGCCCGCCGGGGGCAGGCCGCCCGGGGCGGGCATGGGCTCGTGGCGCGGCGGGTTCCGGACTCCCTTCGTCCTGAGGTTCTTTCCGGCGCGTCACGCGGGGAGCGAGGGCGGCCTTGCGCTCGCTCTCGTCCTCGGTGCGGCTGTCGCCGGCGCCGGGCTCGTCGTCCTGTCCCTCGCGGCGGCGCGCGGCCTCGCGGAGCGCGCGCGGCGTGAGCGGCTCGAAGCCGAGCGCGAGCGCCTCGACGTCGTCGCCCTGACGGGCGCTGGCCTCGCGCACCGCGTGAGGAATCCGCTCGCTGCGATCAAGGGCACGGCGCAGCTCATGGCCGAGCGCCCCGGCGAGCAGGTGGCAGAGCGCTCCCGGCGCATCGTCGAGGCGAGCGGTCGCATCGAGGACCTCGTCGCGCAGCTCCTGAAGTTCGCGAGGCCTGCGGAGCCGCAGCCCGAGCGCTTCGATCTTGCCGCGCTCGCCCGCGAGGCCGCCGCCCGCGCCGGCGGGCCCGTCATGGTCTCCGGCGAGACCCCGCTCCAGGCATTTGCCGACCGCAGTCACGTCGCGGACATCCTCGACGAGCTTCTCGCGAACGCGCGCGCGCACGATCCGGCGGGGGAGATCGAGATAGCCGTCGGCACGGGCGGCGGCGCCCTGTGGGCGGAGGTAAGGGACCGGGGACCGGGCCTTTCCGTCGAGGCGGCGCGGGCGTTCGACCCGTACGTCACGAGCCGGCCCGGCGGGACGGGCCTCGGCCTTCCGACGGTGCGCGCGCTCGCGAGGACGAACGGCGGCGACGTGACGCTGGAGCCGCGGGCGGGCGGCGGCGCAGCGGCGCGGCTGAGCCTGCCGCGGAAGCGGGTCTGAGGTGGCGCGCATCCTCGTCGCCGACGACGACCCGTCCTTCCGCGCCCTTCTGCGTGACATTCTCGAAGGAGCGGGGCACGCGGTCACGGAGGCGCGGGACGGCGAGGAGGCGCTTCGCTTCGCGCGCAAGGAGCCGTTCGCGCTCGTCCTGACCGACCAGCGGATGCCCGTGCGTGACGGGATCGGACTCCTCAAGGGTCTCCACGGGGAGCTCCCGGCGCCGCCACCCGTCGTCGTCCTGACCGGCTTCGGGACGATCCCGGAGGCCGTCGAGGCCGTGCGCCTCGGCGCCGCGGACTACCTCACGAAGCCGCTCGAGTCCCCGCGCGCGCTCCTCGCGGTCGTCGACCGGCTCCTCGCGCCGGAGACGCCGGGGGACGAGATCGTGACCGGCGACAGCCGGATGGAGGACGTCCTCGCGCTCGTCGACCGGATCGCCCCCGCCGACATTCCCGTGCTCGTGACGGGCGAGTCGGGAACGGGAAAGGAGCTCGTCGCGCGGCGGCTCCATGCGCGCTCGGCGCGGGCCTCGGGCCCGTTCGTCGCCGTGAACGCGGCGGCGCTACCCGAGTCGCTCGCCGAGAGCGAGCTCTTCGGCCACGAGCGCGGTGCGTTCACGGGAGCTGAACGCGCCCGCGCGGGCCGCTTCGAGGAAGCGAGCGGCGGGACGCTCTTCCTCGACGAGATCGGCGAGCTCGCGCCGGCTCTCCAGGCGAAGCTTCTCCGCGTCGTCGAGGACGGCCGCGTGCGGCGGCTCGGAAGCGAACGCGACGTGTCGGTCGACGTCCGCCTCGTCGCGGCCACGAACCGCGACCTCGCGCGGGAGTCGGAGACGGGCGGCTTCCGGCGCGATCTCTTCTTCCGTCTCGCGGTCGTTTCCGTCGCCCTGCCACCGCTTCGCGAGCGTGCGGGCGACATCCCGCTCCTCGCGCGCCATTTCGTCGTGCGACTCGCGGCGCGGCACCGCGTGCCGGTCCCGGAGCTCTCCGCCGCCGCGCTCGACGCCCTCGCGCGGCACGACTGGCCCGGAAACGTCCGCGAGCTGCGCAACATTCTCGAGCGCGCGGTCGTCGTGCGCGGCGGCCAGCCGATTCGCGAGGAGGACGTGCACCTGCCCCCGGCGTTCGCGGTTTCCGCGGCGCGCGCGCCGACGCTCGACGAGGAGACGCGCGAGCGCGAGGCTGCGCTCGAGGCGCTGCGCCACTCGGGCGGGAACCGGGACGCGGCGGCCCGGCGGCTCGGGATCTCCGTTCGGACGCTTTACTACCGCCTGCGCCGCTGGGGCCTCAACTGACTGCAGCCCGCGCCCGGAGGACTGCAGTTCCTGCAGGCGCCGGACCCGACCCTGCCGGAGCCGGCGCGCGGAACCTCTTCGTCTTCCGCGAGATAGGCAGAATGCGCGAGTCTGGCGCGGGACGTGCTCCTCTCCGGAAGGAAAAGGAGATCGACATGAAACGCAACCTCGTCACCCTCCTCGCCCTCGTCACGCTCGCCTCGCTTCCCCTGATGGCCCAGCGGGGCCCCGGCACCGGCCGCGGCCCGGGTTCCGGTCCGATGGCCGGAAACGTGCCCAACGTCGATGTCACGAAGCCGTCCACGGTGATCGGCGACGTCGTCTCGCTCAAGGGCGGGCCCGGCGTCGGAATGCCGACGCTCACCGTCAGGATCGGCGGCAAGGAAGAGGCGTACGTCCTCGGGCCGTATCGATACCTCACGGCGCAGAAGTTCGCGCCCGCCGCCGGCGACGCCGTCCGGCTCCTTCTCTACGCGTGCACCGAATGCCCGCAGGGCGCCGTCGTGGCGGAGGTCGAGAACCTGACGCAGAAGACGACGCTCAACCTCCGCAACGCGGACGGCACGCCGGTCTTCGCCGGCGGGCGCGGCAGCCACGGGCGGGGCATGGGCGCCGGCGCCGGGTGCTGCGGCGGCAACGGCAGCGGCCCGATGGACGGGACCGGTCCGAACCCGAACTGCCCGAAGAAGTCCTGATACGAGGCGCTGCCTCGCGGGCGGCGGATCGCCTCAGGCCCGCGAGGCCGCCGCTTCGGCCGGCACCGCCCGCGCCGCCTTCTCGAGCGCCTGTGCGAGGTCGGCGATCAGGTCGCGCACGTCCTCGCAGCCCACGGAGAGACGGACGAGGTCGTCGGAGATTCCGGCGGCCTCGCGCTCTTTCTTCGGCATTCCCGTGTGCGTCATCGAGGCGGGGTGCTCGATGAGCGTCTCGACGCCGCCGAGACTCACGGCGAGCGTCGCGAGCCTGACGGAGTCGATGAACGCCTTGCCCGACTCGAGGCCGCCCTTCACGCCGAAGGAGAAGACGGCGCCCGGCCCGGACATCTGGCGAAGCATGAGCGCGTGCTGCGGGTGGCTCGGAAGCCCCGGGTGGAGGACCCACGCGACGCCGGGGTGCGCCTCGAGGTAGCGCGCGATCTCGAGGGCGTTCGCCTGCGCGCGCTCCATCCGGAGGCCGAGCGTCTTGACGCCCCGGAGGACGAGCCACGCCTGGTGCGGGTCCATCGTTCCGCCGAAGGCGACGTGCACCTTGCGGAGCCGGTCGAGGAGGGCGGGGGCGCCCGCGACGATCGCGCCGCCGACGACGTCCGTGTGGCCGTTGATGTACTTCGTGAGGCTGTGGACGACGACGTCGGCCCCGAGCGCGAGCGGCTGCTGGAGGACGGGGGAGGCGAACGTGTTGTCGACGACGAGGAGCGCCCCGTGCGCGTGCGCGATGTCCGCGCAGGCCGCGATGTCCGTGAGCTTCATCGTCGGGTTCGCGGGCGACTCGACGTAGACCATCCTCGTCGAGGGCCGCATGGCGGCCGCGACGGTCTCCGCCTTCGACGAGTCGACCCAGGTCGAGGCGACGCCGAAGCGCCGGTACTCGTTCTCGAGGACGAGGCGGGACGGCCCGTAGACCGAGTCCGTTCCGACGACGTGCGCGCCCTGCTCGAGGAGCGCGACGTAGACCGTGTTGATCGCGGCCATGCCCGTCGCCGCGCCGAGCGCGCCACAGCCGCCCTCGAGCGTCGCGAGGCACTCCTCGAGCGCCGCGACCGTGGGGTTGCCGAGACGCGTGTATTTGTACCCGGCGTCCTTCCCCTGGAATCGCGCGGCGCCCTCGTCCGCGTTGCGGAACGCGAACGTCGAGGTCTGGTAGATCGGCGTCGACACGGCGCCGGTGGCGGGATCGGGGCGCTGCCCCGCGTGGATGATCCGGGTCGCCGGGTGCATCCGGCGGATGTCGGTCATGGTGATTCCTTTCCGTTCGCGCGCGCGGGCGCCGGCGTTCGCCGAACCCACTCGCCGGTGTCGTCGTGAAGGTCGTAGCCGTCCGCGAGCTCCCGTCCGTGGCGCGCGACGTGGTCGACTCCCTCGAGGAGGGCCTGGAACTCGTCCTCGCTCACGGTCGGCGAGAGGCTGACGCGGACCCAGCCCGGCTTCTCGCCGAGGTGCCCTTCGTCGAGCCGGTGGCGGATCGCGACCGAGCGCGCCTCGTCGATGTCGAGGAGCAGGTGGCCGTACGGGCCCGCGCACATGCAGCCCGCGCGCACCTGGATCCCGAAGAGGTCGTTCAGGAGCTGCGACGCGAGATTGTGGTGGACCTGGCGGAAGATCACCGAGAGGACTCCGAGGCGCGGCGTCTCGAGGTTGCCGAGGACGTAGAGGTCGTCGCGCCCGCGCCAGGCGCGGATCGCGCGGGAGAGGTAGTCCTGCTCGACGCGCTCCGTCCGGTCGGCTCCGACCGCCGCCTTGAGGTCGAAGGCGAGGCCCGCCTGGATCGTCTGGACGATCGGCGGCGTTCCGCCGGTCTCGCGCGACTCGATCGCGCCGAGGTAGCGGTGGTTCCACCGAGACGTGTAGAGGACGGTGCCGCCACCCGGCTCGGCCGGGACGCGGTTCGTGAAAAGGCGCCGGTGCGCGACGAGGAGGCCGGGCGACCGTGGGCCGCCCAGGAACTTGTGGACGGAGAAGAAGATCGCATCGAGGGCGCCCGCGGAATCGCCGGCCGGGTGCATGTCGACGTCCACGTACGGGCCGGCCGCCGCGAAGTCGAAGAACGCGAGCGCCCCGTGTTGGTGGAGGATGCGCGCGAGGCCGTGGACGTCGTTCAGGATCCCCGTCACGTTCGACGCGGCGCTGAAGGTCCCGATCTTCCAGGGTCGGTGCGCGTGGGCCGCGAGCTTGCGTTCGAGGTCCTCGAGGCTGATGCGCCCGTCGGAATCGAACTCCACGTAGACGGAGTCGCCGATCGTCTCGCGCCACGCGATGTCGTTCGAGTGGTGCTCCATGAGCGACCGGAAGACGACGGGCCGGCCCTCTGCCGGGATCCGGCCCGCGAGATCGAACTGCCCGTCGAGCTGGTCGGGAAGCCTGAGGCCGAGGATGTGGATGAAGCGGTTGATCGCGCCCGTCGAGCCGGAGCCGACCGGAATCACGACGTCGTCCCGCGTCGCGCCGACGTAGGCGCCGATCTTCCGGAGGGCGCCCTCGTAAAGCTCCGTCATGTGCCGGCCCGTGAAGCTGCTCTCCGTGTGCGTGTTCGCCATGAAGGGAAGGACGCGTTCGTTCAGCTCCTCCTCGACGTCGCGGTGGAAGCGGCCGGAGGCGATGAAGTCGAAGTAGCGGAGCGGCCTCGCGCCGAAGGGGCCGGGGACCACGGCGCCGGCGCCGATGACGCGCTCGCGGAGACGCGTGAGGAACGCGGCCTCCTCGTCGGGCGAGGACGTGACGACGGGGTCGCGGGGCGCGTGGGACGCCGCGTCCACGAGGCGGGACGACCCGGGCGCCGCGGAGCTCAACGGCGGCCGCCCCGCCGGGGCCGTCCGAGAATCGCGTGAGCCTTGTCGCGCGCCTCGCGCTCGACGCCCTCGCAGACGATCGAACAGATCTTCAGAAGCGTGGGATCGGCGATCGTGTAGACGGTGCGCGTGCCGTCCTTGCGGCGCTCCACGAGGGCGGAGCCGTGGAGGACGGCGAGGTGCTTGCTCACGTTCGCCTGCGTGCCGCCCACCTCCTCGAGAACCTCGCCGACGGAGGCCTCGCTCCGGAACAGCCGTCTCAGGATCTTGAGGCGCATCGGCTCGGAGAGCGCGCGAAAGCGCATTGCGACCTCTTCGCAGCCGGCGTCCGTCAGCGGGAGATGCGCGCGTATCGGCATATGACGATCATCGTGCCCGCGGCGGGGGAGGTCAATGGTGCCGGTGCAGGGCCCCGCCCCCGAGCCTTTCGCCGGTCGCGAGCGAGAACCAGTGGACTTTCTCGCGCGGGATACGGACCGAAAGGGTCCCTGCCGGGGCTTGCGGTCGCGTGAGCGCGCGAAGTCGCAGCTCTCCGAGACGAATCGTCAGGAGCGTGCGGTCGCCGAGTGGCTCCGCCATCTCCAGGATGCCGTCCATCCCGCCGGGAAGCGGTTCGGTCGCCACGTCCACGTCCTCGGGCCGGATCCCGGCGCAGAGCCCCGTCTCCGCCGCGAGCTCCGGCGGGAGAGGAAGGCGCACGCCCCCCGACACGAAGTTCAGGCCCTCGGACCGCCCCTGCCAGACCGTCATCCGCGGCGACCCGACGAAGGTCGCCGTGAAGAGATTCGCCGGGCGGAGGTAGAGCTCGTCGGGCGGGCCGAGCTGACAGGGCCTTCCCTCCCGCAGAAGCAGGACGTCGTCGGCGAGGCTCATCGCCTCCGACTGATCGTGCGTGACGTAGAGAACGGTGGCCGACAGGCGGCGGAAGAGCGACTTGAGCTCGGCCCGCATCTCTTCGCGCAGGAGGGCGTCCAGGTTCGAGAGCGGTTCGTCCATCAGGTAGAGGCGCGGACGCCGGATGAGCGCGCGTCCCAGGGCCACGCGCTGCTGCTGTCCCCCCGAAAGCTCGGCCGGATGGCGCGCGAGGAGATCTTTCAGCCCGAGGAGCTCCGCGGTCTCGGCGGTGCGCCGCGCGATCTCGTCCCGGGGGAGGCGCCGCATCTCGAGGGCGAGTGTGAGGTTTCGCGCCACGGTGAGGTGCGGGTAGAGCGCGTAATTCTGGAAGACGAAGCCGACGTCGCGGGCCGCCGGCGGGACGCCGCGGAGCGGCCGGCCGTCGAGCGTGAGGCTCCCCGACGTCGCGCTCTCGAGACCGGCAACGAGGCGCAGGAGGGTCGTCTTCCCGCAGCCCGACGGGCCGAGGAGCGCGAGGACGCGCCCCGGCGCGGCGCGGAACGACACGCCGTCGAGCGCCCGCGCGCCGCCCGCGAAGACCTTCGTGAGGGCGGACCCGACGAGCTCGGCCGGCACGCTCAGCCTTTCACGGCGCCGCGCGTCAGGCCGCTCGCGATGCGCCTCTCGAACAGGAGGACGAGGACGACGAGCGGCAGCGTCGCGACGACGACCGCGGCCGAGAGCTGCCCCCACGGGACTTCGAACATCGACGATCCGGTCACGCTCGCGATTCCCGCCGTGACGGTCTTCCGGGCGTCGCGCGTCATGAACGTCAGCGCGAGCATGAACTCGTTCCACGAGAAGATGAAGACGAGGATGGCCGCCGTGACGGCCGACGGCGCCGCCAGCGGCAGGTGGATGCGGACGATACGCCTCACCGGGCCGAGGCCGTCGAGCGCCGCGGCCTCGTCGACCGACCGCGGAATCTGGCGGAAGCCGCTCTCGAGGATCCACGCGGCGAGCGGGAGGTTCAGGAGGGCATACGGGAGGATGAGGGCGACGGGGTTGTTCAGCCAGCCGAGAGCGCGCACGGCCTCGTAGAGGGGAAAGAGGAGAACGATCGGTGGGACGAACGCGAGCGCGAGGAGCGCGAGGAGCCCGCGTTCGCGCGCCCGCTCGGACGCCCTCACGAGCGCGCCGGCGGCCAGCGCTCCCAGCGTCACGGAGAGGACCGTCGCCGCGCCCGCGACGACGGCGCTGTTCCGCAGGTACGTGCCGAAAGGCTTGCGCGAAAAGAGCGCCTCGACGTGCCGGAGCGTGGGCGGCCGCGGCAGGTAGACCGTCGGCACGCGCGTGATCTGGTCGTCGGCCTTCAGGGCCGTGAGGACCTGCCAGAGCGCGGGCGCGAGGCTCCAGACGACGAGGAGCGCGACGGCCAGGCCCCGGATCGACCCGCGCGCCGTCACGTTCGCCTCCAGCGCGGCCGGGCGAGCCTCACGACCACGGCCGCGAGGGCGGCGGGCAGGAGGAAGCCGTTCACGGCGATCCACGCGCCGTGGACCGGGTCGAGGTAGCGGAAGTAGGTCTGGAACGCGTAGAGCGAGACCGTCTCGGTGGAGCCGCCCGGGCCGCCGCCGGTCATGACGTAGACGATGTCGAACGCGCCCCACGCCTGCACGGCGCGAAAGAGGACCGCCGCGAGGATCGAAGGCACGAGAAGCGGAAGCACGATGCGTCGGAAACGGTGCCACGCCGTCAGGCCGTCCACGCGGGCGGCTTCGAGCACCTCGAGCGGAATCCCCTGCAGCCCGGCCAGGACGATGAGGGCGACGAACGGGGTCGTCTTCCACACGTCCGCCACGACGAGCGCCGCCATCGCGCCGGCGCGCGAGCTGAGCCACGCGACCGGCTGCGCCGCGAGGCCGGCGCGGCGCAGGATGTCGTTCGCCACGCCGAACGAGTCGTTGAAGATCCAGGCCCACGCGAGCGCCATGACCGCGGTGGGAAGCGCCCACGGGAGGAGCGTGATCGCGCGGACGAGGCCCCGCCCGCGGAAGGTTTCGTGGAGGAGGAGCGCCGCGCCCAGTCCGAGAAGCGTCTCGAGCGCCACCGAGAACCCCGTGAAGACGGCCGTGTTCCGGAGCGAGGTGAGGAATCGGCCGTCGCGCCAGGGACGAAGAACACGGCTCTCTCCGGCGCCCGGCGCCAGGAGGAGGCGCGTTTCCCGAGCCGCGTCGCGGAGAGCGTCGTCGGGGCTCGCGAGGCCCGCGAGAGCCGCGCTCAGATGACGCTGGAGGATGTCGGAGGCCATCGCGTAGCCGGGAATCACGGGGCGCGCCACGGCGTCCCCGTGGATGCGCAGGAGGTCGGGGAGGAGCGGATTCGCGGCGAGGAGCTCGGGGTCGCGGTACGCCTCGGCGAGCACCGGCGAATAGCCCGTCTCCCGGCAGAGCGCGCGCTGTCCGGGGAGCGAGACGACGTGGCGGATGAAATCCACCGCGAGCGCGCGATCGCGGCTGAACCGCGACACGCCGAGGCCCCAGCCGCCGAGCGTCCCGGCGCTCCTCGCTCCCGGCGCGTGGACCATCGGCATGACGCCGACCTTGCCGGCCACCGTCGAGCCGGGCTCCTGCGCGAGCCGCCACGCGTACGGCCAGTTGCGCATGAACACCGCCCGGCCGTCCTGGAAGAGTCGGCGGCTCTCGTCCTCCTTGTACGCCGTGACGCCCGGAGGGCTGACGGCGTACTCGCCCATGCGGCATCGCCGCAGGAACGTCAGCGCGTCGGCCGCCTCCCTTCGGTCGAGGCCGACCTCGAGCGTCTCCGGATTCACCCAGAAGCCGCCATGTCCGCGCAGAACCTCCAGGTACGTGCAGACGAGCCCCTCGTACTGGCTCCCCGGCCAGACGAATCCCCAGAGACCGGGCGGCGACTGGAGAGCGCGCGCGATGCGCGTCAGCTCGTCGAACGTGCGGGGCGGGGCGAGCCCCGCGGCCGCCAGCAGGTCGCGGCGGTAGAACAGGACGCCGACGTCGGTCCGCACCGGGATGCGGTAGAGATGACCGCCGTAGCGCCCCGCCTCGACGGCGGCCGGGAGGAGCTTCGCGAGCTCCGAGGGAGGAAACTCCGCGTCCAGCGGGACGATCCATCTCGCGAACTTCGGAGTCCAGGTGACGTCCATGTAGACGAGGTCGAAGGACTCGTCGCGGGCGAGGAGCGAGGCCGTGTAGAGGTTCTCGCGGAGGTCCGTCGCGTTCGGGCCCTCGACCACGTCGACGGCGACCCCGGGACGCGCCGCCTCGAAGTCCCTCGCGATCCGTTCCCAGACGTCGCGGTCGCTCGCGAGGACGAGAAGCGAAACCCGGCGCTCCTCGACGGGCCGGGGTTTCTCTTCTTCCGCCCATGCGAGCCGGCCCGCGAGGCCCGCGGCGACGAGACAGACGAAAGACGCGAACCGCCGGCGGCGGCCGGACGAGGCAACTCGCGGCGCGGCACTCGCACTCGCTGCGCCCGCCGCGTCGATGAGCGGACGCGGAATGGCTGGCTCCCTGGGCTCGCTAGAGTAGCGCAGGCCCGGCGGTCCCTTTCGTTCGCGTCATCCTTCCGGGACGTCGTGGACCGAGAATCGGACCGTATTCTTCCCCTCTCGCTTGCCGGTCAGGAGCAGGCCGTCGGCGAGGGCGATCATGCGCCTCACGTCGCGAGGCGGAACGAGGCACACGAGCGCACCCATCGTGAGCGTGACCGTTCGGCCCTCCTTCGCCGACTCCGCCTGCAGCGCCTGGCGGAGGTTCTCGAGGGCCGTGCGAGCCGCCTCGAGATCGGTTTCCGGCAGCAGGAGGCCGAACTCGTCCCCGCCCATGCGCGCCACGCGGTCGATGCTCCGAAGCGACCGCCTCATCGTGCTCACGATGTTCTGCAGGACGACGTCGCCCCCGACGTGGCCGAGCCGATCGTTGATGCTCTTGAAGTCGTCGACGTCCGCGTAGACGACCGTGAACGGGCGGCCGTAGCGCGACGCGCGCGCGAGCTCGAGAGCAGCGTCCTCGTAGAACGAGCGCGCGTTTCCGACGCCGGTCAAAAAGTCGGTCCGCGCCGAATACGCCTCCTCGTCGAGCCGCTTTTTCAGGTGGGTCAGCCCCCAGGCCCCCCCGGCGAGAATCACGAGGCGCTTCGTCGTGTTGACGGCCGCGATGATCGGGCGGCCTCCGATTCCCTGAATGGTCTCGACGGCGAGCCAGATAGAAACGCTGACGACGGCGACGCCTGCGGCTCTCCGGAACCCCGCGAACCAGGCCGCGACGCCGACCGGCAGCGCATAGACGAGGGAGAGCCCGAACTCCGGACCGGCGAAGTAGTCGAGCGCGCCGAGCCCAAGCGCGAAGCCGAGTGTCGCCAGGGTCCAGAAAGCGGGCCGACGGGAGCGCGACGCGACCGGATCGACATCGGGACCGCGAAGAGGGCTCGGGGGAGCGGCGAACGACGCCCGTTCGTCGGGCAACATTATCCGTATTCTGATGGAAAGTCCGGAGAAGGCGAGCCGGACGTTCGAGCGGTTCGCGCCCAGCGGCGCCGCGTGCCGGACCCGAGGATCGCGTCGGCCTTGGCACGGGCCCCGCGCTCGACGCCTTCGCAGACGATCGAGCAGATCTTGAGGAGCGTCGGATCCGCGATCCGGTAGACGGCCCGCGTGCCGTCCTTGCGGCGGTCGACGAGCGCCGAGCCGTGCAGGACCGCGAGATGCTTGCTCACGTTCGCCTGCGTGCCGCCGACCTCGCCGAGGATCTCGCTGACGGAGGCCTCGCTCCGGAAAAGGCGCCGCAGGATCTTGAGGCGCATGGGCTCGGAGAGCGCGCGGAAGCGCACGGCGACCTCTTCGCAGCCGGCGTCCGTCTCGGGCAGGACGGCGCCCACCGCCGTGTCCGAGGTTCCGGGAGGGGGCCCGACGGGCCCCGGAGTCATCCTCACGTGAACCGGCCGGAGCCCGGTCCGCAGGCGCCGCCGCCGCCGCTGCCGCTCCCGGCGGACGCACCGCCGGCCGCGAAGCGCGAGACGAGCTTCTCGACCTCCTCGCCCCCGCACGCGGGGCACGTCACCGCGGGGGCGTCGAGAGTCGCCGAGACGAGCTCCTCGAACGTCGCGCCGCATTCTTCGCACGTGAACTCGTAGAGAGGCATGGCGTTCTCCTCAGGCGTCCCAGGACTCGAGGGTCCAGGTGACGACGTGGGGCCGCGGCGCGTCGCCCGGCAGCGCCTTGAGGGCCGCGCGCAGCTTCGGGACCTCCTCGTCCGCGACGAAGGACATGATGATCGTCGACGTCTTCGGGAACGCCGCCGAGCCGAGGTGGCGGCCCGACGAGCCGATGCCGCGCGCGTCGACCTCCGTGTAGCCGGCCACCCCGGCGCGTTCGAGGGCGATTTCGACGCCCTCGCGCGCGGCGGTACCGGCGAGGACCATGAGCATCTTCACGCTGGTTCCTCCTCCGCCGGCGGGAAGCCAGCGGTCCTGAGGTACATGAAATAGACGAGAGGGATCACGACGAGGGTCAGGGCGGTCGCGACGACGACGCCCGAGATGAGCGCGACGGCGAGGCCCTGGAAGATCGGGTCGAGGAGGATGACGGCGCCGCCCGCGACGAGCGCGAGCGCGGTCAGGACGATCGGGCGAAAGCGGACCGCGCCCGCCTTCACGACGGCCTCCTCGAGCGGCTCGCCGGCCGCGAGCTCGAGGTTCACGAAGTCCACGAGGAGGATCGAGTTCCTGACGATGATCCCCGCGAGCGCGATGAAACCGATCATCGAGGTCGCCGTGAAGAACACGCCGAAGAGCGCGTGCGCGGGCAGGATGCCGATCAGCGTGAGCGGGATCGGCGCCATGATGATGAGCGGCGTCACGAACGAGCGGAACCAACCGACGACGAGGACGTAGATGAGGACGAGGACGGCCGCGAACGCGATCCCCATGTCCCGGAAGACCTCGTACGTGATGTGCCACTCGCCGTCCCACTTCATCGCGTAGCGGTTCGAGTCCGTCGGGAGCGTCGTCGAGAGGACCTCGAGGGGCTTTCCGTCCGGCGCCTTGAGCGCCGCGATGCGGGCCTTCATGTCGAGGATGCCGTACACGGGAGCCTCGGCCACCCCGGCCATCTCGGCGAGGACGTACGTCACGGGCTGCAGGTTCTTGTGGTAGACGAACGGCTCGCGCGTGCCGTTGACGATCGGTCACGAGCTCGCGTATCGGAACGAGCCTGCCCGTCATGGACGGGACCGTCGTCGCCAGGAGGCCCTCGAGGCCGGACCGCTGGGCGCGGTCGAGCCTCAGGACGAGAGGCACGCTCTCCCGGGCGGCGTCCACGTGGAGGAGGCCCGCGTCCATCCCGCTGAGCGCGATCCGGAGCGTCTTGACGACGACCTCGGGCGTCACGCCGCTCGCCATCGCCTTCTCGCGGTCCACGGCGAGCTCGATCCGGGGGGAGGCGTCCTCGACGAGCCAGTCCGTGTCGACGACGCCCGGCGTGGACTCGAAGATGTCGCGCACCTGCTTCGCGAGCGCGATGCGGCGCACGGCGTCGGGCCCGTAGATCTCGGCGACCATCGTCGAGAGGACCGGCGGGCCGGGAGGCACCTCGGTGACCTTGGCGTTCGCGCCGAGACGCTTCGCGGCGGGCGCGATCAGGCTCCGGATCTCCTTGGCGATCGTGTGGCTGTCCTTGCCGCGGTCGTGCTTGGACACGAGGTTCACCTGCATGTCCGCCACGAGAGGGCCGGACCTCAGGAAGTAGTGGCGGACGAGGCCGTTGAAGTTGAACGGGGCCGACGTGCCGGCGTAGACCTCGACGTCCGCGACCTCGGGCCGCGTCCTGACGAGGACCGCGATCTCGCGCGCGGCCGCGGCCGTCGCCTCCAGAGTCGTTCCCTCGGGCATGTCGAGGACGACCTGCAGCTCGCTCTTGTTGTCGAATGGCAGCATCTTGACCTTCACCGCCCTCACGACGAAGAGGCCGCAGGAAAGGAGGAGCAGAAGCACGACGGCGCCGAGGAGCGCCCAGCGCCTGGCCGCGTGCCGCAGGAGGGGCGTGAAGAGCTTCCGGTAGAGGCGGACGAGGCGGTCCTCCGCCGGAGCGTCGGTGCCGGGGGCGAAGTGCTCCTCGCCCTTCAGGTGAGCCTCCGCGAACTTGCGGAAGAGCCGGAACGTGAGCCACGGCGAGACGACGAACGCGACGAGGAGCGAGAAGACCATCGCGGCCGAGGCGTTCACGGGGATCGGGCGCATGTACGGGCCCATGAGGCCCGACACGAACGCGAGCGGGAGGAGAGCCGCGACGACCGCGAACGTCGCGAGGATCGTCGGGTTGCCGACCTCGTCGACCGCGTAGACGGTCGCGAGGCGCGGCTCGCCCCAGCCGAGCTCGTAGTGGCGGTGGACGTTCTCGACGACGACGATCGCGTCGTCCACGAGGATGCCGATCGCGAAGATGAGAGCGAAGAGCGTGACGCGGTTCAGCGTGTAGCCGAAGAGGTACGAGGAGAAGAGGGTCAGGGCCAGCGTCGCGGGAACCGCGACGAGGACGACGACCGCCTCGCGGCGCCCGAGAAAGAGCGCCATGAGGATGACGACGGAGAGCGTCGCGAGCCCGACGTGGAAGATCAGCTCCGAAGACTTCTCGTCGGCGGTCTTGCCGTAGTCGCGCGTCTTCGTGACCGTCACGTTCGAGGGGACGACGGGGCCTTTCAGCCCTTCGAGGCGGACGTCCAGCTCCTTCACGAGCTCGACGGCGTTCGTTCCGGGCTTCTTCGCGACCGCGAGCGTCACGGCGGGCGCGTCCGCGCCTGCCTTCGTGAGCATCCAGACGTACTGGGAGGGTTCTTCGGGCCCGTCGGAAACGGCCGCGACGTCTTTCAGCCAGACGGGCTTTCCGTTCACGACGCCGATCACCGCGGCGCCGACGTCCTCGGCGCGCCGGAAGAGCGAGCCGACCTCGACGGGGACCTCCGCGTTGCCGGTCGAGAAGCTGCCCGCCGGGAGGCGCCAGTTGAGGCCCGAGAGAGCTTGATGGGCCTGGACGAGCGAGACCCCGTACGCCGCGAGGCGGTCGCGGTCGAACGTGACGTTGACGACCCGGCGCTGCCCGCCGAGGACGGTCACCTGCGCGACGCGCGGGTGGCGCGCGAAGTCGGCCTTGACCTCGTCGGCGATCTGCCGGAGCTGCATCGGGGTCGCGTCTTTCGACCAGAGCGTGTAGGCGGCGGCCGGCACGTCGTCGATTCCGCGCGGCGCGACGACGGGCGGCAGGGCGCCGGGCGGGAGACTCGGCTGGAGCTCGGCGAGCTTCGCGTGGACGCGGACGACGGCCTGGTCGGGGTCCGTTCCGACGAGGAAGCGCACGATCACGATCCCGCCCGAGGGCTGAGACGTCGAGTAGACGTACTCGACGTTCGGGATCTGGTAGAGGGCCTTTTCGACGGGAGAGACGACGCGGCGCTCGACCTCCCCGGCCGTCGCGCCGGGAAGCGCGACGAAGACGTCGATCATCGGGACCTTGATCTGAGGCTCCTCCTCGCGCGGCGTGATGAGGAGCGCGAACGCTCCGAGAAGGAGCGACGCGACGACGAGGAGGGGCGTGAGCTTGGACTCGAGAAACGCCTTCGCGATCCGGCCCGAGATGCCGAGGGGCCGGCGCGTCATCTTGCGGCGCAGCGCTTCGCGGGCGTCCGGCCCTTGAGCGTTGTTTTCGCTCACCGACTGCTTCCCTTCGCTTCGGCGTCCTTCGGTTCGGAGACGGGCGCGCCGTCGGCGGGAGGCGCCGTGAGGCCGACGAGGACCGTCTCGCCGCCGGAGAGGCCGGAAAGGATCTCGATCTTGCCGCCCTGCGAGGCGCCGGTCGTCACGACGCGCGTGCGCGCCTTGCCGGCGTCGTCCTTCAGCGCGACGAGGCTGACGCCGCCGCTCGCGAGAACGGCGCCCTCGGGGACGAGAACCGACGGGCGAATGGCGGTATCGAGCGTCGCGCGGCCCGTGAGGCCCGTCGCGACGGGCGCGCCGGCCAGCTCGAGCGTCGCCGTGTACGTGTGGGACGCGGCGTCGGCGCCGGGCGACATTTCGACGACGGTGCCGGTCAGGTCGGCGGCGATCCCGTCGATCCGCACGGCGAGCTTCCGCCCTGTCTTGAGGCCCGACGCGGCGACGGTGCCGGCGGGGACCTGCACGACGAGGCGGCGGCCCGTCGCGGACTCGATCGTGACGAGCGGGCGGCCCGGCGCCGCGAGGTCGCCGGCCTCGACGAGGCGCGCGGCCACCCGGCCGGCGAACGGCGCCGTCACGCGGGACTCGCGTGCGACGGACGAGGCCGCCTCCACCGCGCCTTCGCCCTGCTGGACGGCGCCTTTCGCCTGCTCGTACTGCATCCGGTTCATGTCGAGCTCGAGCGGCGAGGCGGAGCCCGAGGCCGCGAGGGCCTTGTAGCGTTCGTAGTTGCGCTCGGCGAGGGAGAGCGCCGCGCGGGCCTGCGCGAGCGCGCCCCTGGCCTGGGCCTCCTGGCCCCGCGCCGTCTGGGGGTCGATCTCGACGAGGACGTCGCCGGCGGCGACGGACTGGCCGACGCGGGCGGGCACCGCGACGACGTTCGCCGTGACCCGGCTCGAGACGGCCGCCGCGCGCTCGGCCGTGACGGTGCCGTAGAGCGTCAGACGGTCCGGCAGGGAGGCGCGCTCGACGAGTGCCGTGGCGGCGGAGACGGGGAGAGAGAAGAGGAAGATTTCTTAGAAGGGTCATGGGAGGCGCCGCAGCCCGCAAGGACCGCCGCGGCGACTCCCGCCGCGAGCAGCCCGCCCGACACCTTCGAAGAAATTCCGAATCCGAATCCGATTTTCCTTCCGATCTTTCTCAATCCGATCTCCCTCACTCCGTTCCTCCATTCAATACGCTCTCGGGGCGGCGCCCCGCCGTGACGGCGAGCTTCAGGGCCGCCGTGTGCGCGTCGGCGCGGGCGACGAGCTCCCGCGTTTCCGCCTCGCGGCGGGCCGTCGTGACGTCCAGGAGATCGAGCGTCTTCACGACGCCCGCCCGGAACCGGTCGTTCGTGATGCGCTCGGCCTCGCGCGCGGCCGCGAGGGCCTGCTTCGCGGTCGCGTGCCGGGCCTCGGCCGTCTTCGCTTCCTCGAAGGCCTTCCGGACCTCGAGGCGCACGCCTTCGTGGAACCGGGCGACGTCCTCGCGGCCCGCGCGGGCGTCTTCGCGCGCCGCGAAGGCGGCGGCGCGGTCGGCGCCCCCCGCAAAGACGTTCCAGGTCGCGACGGCCATGACGGAGCCCGACCTGCCGCTCGAGCCGAACGGCCTGTCGCCGTAGAGTTCGCCCTTGGCGACGAGAGCGACCTTCGGCCAGAAGGGCGCGCGCTTCACCTTCTCCTCGAGCTCGCCCGCGGCCAGGAGCTTTCGGGCAGAGGCGAGATCGGAACGCTGCCCGGCGGTCGCGAGCCAGCCGTCCAGGGGCGCCGCGACGGGGCGCGGGTCCGGCAGCGGGGCCAGGGCCCACGATGAGCCGCCCGCGGCGCCGAGCCGGAACGCGAGGTTCGCGTTCGCGACTCTCACGCGGCCGTCGGCTTCCGTCACGAGGTCGTCCATCCGGGCGAGCTCGACCTCGGCCCTCAGGAGCTCCGAGCGGACGAGCATGCCCTGCGTGACGTAGTCTCCGGCGAGCTTCACGTGCGCCGCGACCGTGTCGCGGGACTTGTGAAGGAGCGCCGCGTACTCCTCGGCCTGGGCGACCATGACGTACGACTCGGCGGCCGAAAGGGCGGCGTTGTCGGCGACCCACGAGGACGTGCCGGTGGCGGCCTCCGCCGCGAGGTTCGCCTGGTCGATTCGGCCCGAGAGCTCGCCGCCCGTGAAGAGGGGAAAGACGATCTCGGCCCGGGTGATGCCGGTGTTGAGCGGCGCGGCGTCGTTCGGGTCGCTCGCGACGAACTCCGGGAACGAGAACGTGCCCTGGTTGAGCTTCAGGGCGAACGCCTCGGCCGGGTTGTTCGTGCGCATGAAGAGGGCCGTCAGGTTGACCGACGGGAGGCGCATGGCCTTCGCCTGGGAGGCCCGGGCCTCGGCGGCGCCCTGGCGGGCCTGCGCGCCCGTGACCTCGCGGGCGCTCTCCCGGGCCTTCTGCATCGCGTCTGCCAGAGTGAGAGGCGGCGGCGCGGCCCCGGGGGGCTGTTCGGCGGCCCGGACGGGGCCGGCCAGCGCGGCCGCAAGAGAAAGGAGGACGAGGGGGTTGCTTTTTCCATTCACGGGTACTAATATATAGCTATATGGTTATAAAAGTCAAGGGCGGGAAACCTCGCCCCCAAAAGGAGAGACCAATGACTGTCAACGACGCCCTTCGCGCCATCGCCGGGTTCTTCGTTCTCGCCTCGGTCGCCCTCGGGTACTTCGTCCACCCCGGCTTCCTCCTCTTCACGGCCTTCGTGGGGGTCAACCTCCTCCAGAGCGGCTTCTCGAGGTGGTGTCCGATGATGGCGATCCTGAGAAAGGCGGGCGTGAAAGACGCCCTGCCCGAGGCCAAGGCGTCCTGCTGCGCCTCGGAAGCCGCGTGAACGTCGCCGTCTCGTTCCCCGGCGGGGTGGCCGTCGAGGCGGGCGTGAAGGGTCACACGGTCCGGACGGACCAGCCGGCGCCGCTCGGCGCCGGATCGGCCCCGTCGCCGTTCGATCTCTTCATCGCGTCGATCGCGACGTGCATGGGTTTCTACGCCTTGCGCTTCTGCCAGGAGCGCGGGATCGCGACGGAGGGGCTCTCTCTCTCGCTCGAAACCGTCCGCGACGAGGGGAAGAAGCGCCTCTCGGCGATCCGCGTCGCGCTCGCGCTGCCGCCCGGCTTCCCGGAGAAGTACGCCCAGGCGATCCGCCGGGCCGTCGACGAGTGCGCCGTCAAGAAGCACATGTTCGAGCCGCCCGCGTTCGAGCTGACGGTCTCCCGCGTGAAGGCTGAAGCGGCCGTGGCCGTCAACGCCGGTCTCTGAGCGTCGGCGGACGAGGGCTCGGCGTCGTCCAGGTGAGCTGCCGCCCGGCTGCCGCGACGAGCCCCAGGTCCGCCCCGGCCCGCCGCTCGAAAATTCGCGCGCGGTCCGCCAGCTCCCGCTCCCCGAGGCGCCGCTTCCGATTCGTCGCGACGACGATGACGTTCGAGGACTCCGCGCCGCTGAAGAGGTACACCGTGGCAAAGACTCCACGGAACGTCTCGACCATCGAGCCGAAGAGGGCGTTGAGCGGGGCGGCCTGGATGTTCGCGACCACGAGGCCGCGGCGCGTCAGGCGGCCCCGGAGCTCGCGGAGGAACTCGAGCGTCGTGAGGTGGAGCGGAATCTCCTTGCCGATGTAACAGTCGACGAAGACGAGGTCGTACGTCTTCCGCGTACGTTGCACGTAACGGCGGGCGTCCTCGAGGTGCACGGGGATCCGGGTGTCGAACCCGAAAAAGGTCCGGGCCACGTCCAGCATCGCCGGGTCGATCTCGATCGCCTCGACCGCGGCCTCGGGAACGGCCCGGTGGAAGAAGCCGGGTAGCGAGCCCGCGCCGAGGCCCGCGAACAGCGCGGAGCGGATCGGGCCCGGGAAGAGCGCGGCGCCGAGGAGCGAGATCCGGTTGTACTCGAGATGGAGGCGCTCCGGGTGGTCGAGGTCCGTCGCGCCCTGGATGAACTCGTCGGTCTCGGACCAGAGGATCCGGACCCGTCCCTCGTCGGCCACGACGATCGTCTGGAAAGGGGTGCGTCTCTCGAAGAGGCGTCGCGCGCCTTCCGGCTGGGCGAGCGCCAGGGCCGGGGCGAAGGCGAGGATCGCGAGTCGGGCCGCTCTCATCGGATCAAGCCTCTCGCGACCACCGACCGACGGGCCTCAGTCCGGGTCCGCGAGAATCGCGGAAAGCCTCTTGACGATCTCCGCGCCCGCGTCCTTGTGGTACGGCGCCGCGTAGAACCTCGCGAGGTCGAGGGGCGGGTGCAGGGCGACGCGGCACTTTTTCAGGACCTTGCCCGGGAGCTGCCGGTAGAGGAGGAGATTGCGGAAGCCGTCCACGCGCACGGGCACGGCCACCGCCTTCGTGCGGTGGAGAAGCTGCGCGATGCCGGGGCGCAGCGGCGCGCCCCTCTGGGTCGTGCCGGCAGGAAAGTGAAGGAGCCAGCCGTTCGCGATGGCCTCCTCCACCTTCGCGACGCCCTCGAAGTCGACCGCTCTCTTCACCTCCTTCCCGCCCTCGCGGAAGGAGCGGCGGAACGTGACGCCGCCCGCCTTGATGAAGAGCTGCGTCAGGGGGTTCTGCTTCATCGTCTCCGTCGCCGCCGAGAAGCGCATGAACGGGTTTTCGAGCGGGAGGTGATGCCGCACGTACACGACGTCGAAAATCGCCATCGCCTCCATGAAGTACGTCTGGTGGTTCGAGAGGAACACGACGTTCTTCCGCGGGAGCTTGTCGACGATCGCGTCGCCCGTGACCTTCACGCGGTTCAGGAGCCTGAAATAGGGGATCGTGAAACCGAGCCCGAGGCTCGTGATGAGTCCGCGGCGAAGCCAGCGGTCGAGGAACGTCTGCCGGAGGGAAGCCAAGGTGGGCGGATTCTAGGATGAGGCCGCGGTCAGCGGCGGACGGCCTGCTCGATGCCCCAGACGACCATGTCCGTGGATCTCGGCGCGTGGCCGAGGCGGCGCGCCATCGCGGCAATCTGGCCGCGGTGGTACGTCTGGTGGTTCACGACGTGCCTCACGACCACCCAGAAGGGGGCGGTCTTCTCCTCGCCCTTGAGGTTCTTCCAGACGAACGGGCCCGCCAGGCGTTCGGGCGTGTAGCCGGCGAGGAGCGCCCGGTGCTTCTTCCCGGCGTCGACGAGCACGCCCGCCGCGTCCTCGAGGCCCGGAAGCTCGTCGACGGTCGGGAGGCGCGTCGCGTCCCGGCCCGAGAAGCGCTCGGCCCAGGCGTCCGTCGCGCCCGCGAGGTGGACGAACGTGGCGCGCAGGGACGGCCAGCCGCCGCCCTGCTCCTTCACGTAATCGGGCTCGGGCAGCGCGCGTAGCGTCTCGAGAACCCGCGCGTTCGCCCACTCGTTGAAGGAATACAGGGACGGAAGGTCGTCGGGTGGAACGCTCATTTCGATGGGTCCTCGACGATCGTGTTCGTGAGAGTTCCGAGCCCGTCGATCGTGAGGCTCACGACGTCGCCCGGCTTCAGCCACTGGTCGTGCGTGATCTTCGAGCCGTTCAGCTCGAGAAAGCAGCCGGTTCCGACCGTGCCCGAGCCGATCACCTCTCCGGGCTCGAGCGTCACGCCGTCGGCCGCGCGCCGGATGATCTCGGCGAACGTCCAGCTCATCTGCGACACGTTTCCGTCGGAAAGGGGCACGTGGTTGACGGTCGCGGTCATGCGCGCCTCGAGGACATTTCCTTTCGGCGAGGGCGAGAGGCGGTCCTTCAGCTCGTCTTTCGTGACGAGCCACGGGCCGAGCCCCGTCGCGAAGTCCTTGCCCTTCGCCGGGCCGAGGTTCAGCTTCATCTCCTCCGTCTGGAGCGCGCGGGCCGAAAAGTCGTTCAGGACGCCGTACCCCATGATCGCGTCGTCGGCTTCGGCGAGCGTGGGGTTCGTGACCCTCTTGCCGATCACGCAGAACGCTTCCAGCTCGAAGTCCAGCTTCTCCAGCCTGCTGCGGCCCACGCGCAGCTCGCCGGGACCGACGACCGCGAGCGCGTTCGTGAAGTAGAAGACGGGGAAGGCGTCGAACTCGGGGATCATCCCGAGGCCGCGGTTCCTGCGCGCCGTCTCGACGTGCTGGCGGAACGCGTAGGCGTCGCGGATCGAGACCGGGCGCGGCAAAGGCGCGAGGAGAGTGACGGCCTGCTCGGAGTGAAAGGCCTCACGCGGCACCTCGGAGGCCATGCCGAGGAGGGCGCGCGCCTCCGGCATGAGCTCGTCGGCGCGCGCGAGGAGGTCGAGCATCCCCACTTTCGTGAAGCGGGCGTCGGCACGGGCGAACTCGAGGATCCGATCCTCCCCGACGACCGCCCCGAGGCGCGGCCGCCGACCCGCGAAGACGCCGGAGGTCGAACCATCGCCTTCCGAGGGAAGGAATGTGACGAGTCGCATGTCCGAAGAGTTTATCGCCGCGGACCGCCGTCCGCCGTAAGCTTCTCCGGCCATGCCTCGCCCGTTGGGCCGCGACAGGATCGTGGGGGTGCGGGAGGGGAAGGTCCTCCTCTCCTCGGCGAAGCCGAAGGGGTGGCGTGCGCGCGTGCCGATGGGGGCCACGTCCGCCGAGCATCCGGGGACGTGCGTGCGCTGGGAGGAGCAGCTCTTCGAGGTCGAGGACCTCGAGGCCCGCGCGGACGGGAGCCTCACGTACACGCTCGCCCGCTGGGACGAGCGCCACGCGATCCGCGTCATCACGACGTACGACGACGAGACGGAGGCCGAGCGGGCCCGGGAGACGCGCGCCGCCGCCCGGCGGGTCGAAGGACGCACGGCCCTGCTTCTCGCCGCGCCATTCGCGGGAAGCCTTCCGGCCCCGGTGCAGGAACGGCTCGAGCACGAATACAACTTCCGCGCCTCGACGATGTCGCTCCTGTCGGCGCTCCCGCTCTGGATCCTCGGGTGGATCTCCCTCATCCTTCTGATGGCGTCGTTCATCGGGGGCGCGGGCCCGTTCCCGGTTCCGGTCCTCCTGCTCGGCGTCTATCTCCTCGCCGAGTCGACCGCGCGCCTCGCCGTCTGCGTGCTCCAGGGTCGGCCGATCGGCACGGTCGTCGGGACTCTCCTCTACGAGGTGTGGCGGCTTTCGGGGCGCGGTCTCGATCGTTCGGCGGGGCGTGCGGTCCCGCCCGAGAAATCAGTTTTCCAGGTAGAAACCCCGGAGTCCTGGGAAGAGGACGTCGACCGCCTCCATCTTCTCGAGCCCGTCCTGTCGTTTCTCCCGGCGGGAGACCAGGACGTGCTCGCGAAGCGATTCGGATTCGACGGCCCGAAGTGGGCTCGGATCTCGGCGATTTTCCTGCTCGTCGCCCTCGGCCCGTTGGCGGCGACCGCGCTCCTGGGGTTCCTCCTCGTGCCCGAGGCCTCGGATCTCCTCGTGCTGTTTGTGGCGGGCTGCCTTTCCGTCGAGCAGATCCTCCGCCTTCGCCGGGTCGCAAGGAGGAAGCCGGCCCCGTCGATCCTCGGCTTGTTCATCCGGCCCCTGGCGCGCCGGCTGCTCGTGTAGAGAATCTGCGAATGAGTCTCTTCGGCCCGCTTATTGCTTCCCGCGGGCGATGCGTGCCGGCGAGAGACAGCTCCGTAGCCGTTTTGCGACGGTCATCGCGGCCGGGTGGCTCGGGATCGTGGGCCTCCTCACGTTCGTTTTCCCGGCATTCAACCGCTACAGGGGCCGGCTCGTGTCGATTTCGGAAACGGCCCATGTGATCGTCCTGAGGGACGGCCGTCCCGAGAGCCTCCGCCTGGCCGAGGTGGAGTTCCCCGAAAAGGGGCAGCCGCGCGCGCGGGCGGCACGGGCGTTCGCGAACCGGCTCGCCCTCGGCCGCGACGTTTTCGTGGAGGAATGCCGCCTCGGAGATGGAAGGCGGGTCGCGTACGTGACGCTTCCGGACGGCAGGAATCTCAGCGCCGAGCTCGTCAAGGCGGGCTTCGCCTGGCCGTCGGTGCGGCACGCGGGCCGGCTTGCGTCGTCGCTCGCGGTTCTTCAAATGCGCGCGATGTCGGACCGGCGTGGCCTCTGGGGGGAGGCCGCGACGAAGCCGGCCCCCCCGACGACGCTCGTGGCGCGCCATTCGACCACCGCCGGCGCCGTCGATTCCATCGAAGAAGACGACGCGCAAGGCGAGGGCACCGACGGAGCGCCGGCCGCGGACGATGCCGCCGCGCCCGAAGCCGGGACCGCGGCCATCGGCGCGGACTGACCGGTTTTCCTCTTCGATCAGGGGGCCGCGGGCTTCCGCGCCGTCACGATGCGCAGCGGCGGGTACGCGGCGAAGAGGCCGAGGCGCGATCGCTCGACGTCGAAGTCCGCCTCGCGGAACGCCGCCGCGTAGAGCGCCGTCTCGCGGAAGTCCGAGATGAGCGCCACCCCCCCGGGCCGCAGCACGCGCCCGATCTCGCGGCAGGCTTCCGCCCGCCCCGTTGCATCGGCGATGTTGTGGAGACAGACGTTCGAGAGAACGACGTCGAACGATCCGACGGGAAACGGCATGCGACGCGCGTCCGCGTTCCGGACCTCGACGCGCTCGGCGACGCCCTCGAGCTCCGCGTTCGCGAGGAAGTTGTCTGCCGTGTTTCCGGTCAGATCGGCCGCGTTCCAGACGTCGATCCCGATGACGCGCCCCGTCGTCAGCCTTTTCGCCGCGCCGATGGCGAGGAGCCCGCGCCCCGTCCCGACGTCGAGGACGTTCTCCGCCCCCGTCCACGGAATCATCGCGAGCATCCGGTCGCGATGGCGGAACTTGCCGACCTCGGCGTAGAGGAGCATGAGGGCGCCGCCGAGCAGGCAGGAGATCGCTGCGCCGGCGAGCATCCCGCGAACCCCGAGCGTCACGGTCGTCCCGCCCGGATGCAGGGGTCCGACGCCGGGCGGCCCGAAGATGACGGCGAGGAGCAGCAGCCCTCCGATGACGAAGAGGTTCCGGATGACGCCGGGGGCGTCGATGCCGTAGTCGGTCCTGCGCATGGATGAGATGCTACGACGATGCCGAACAGGCTCGCCCTCGAGACCTCCCCCTACCTCCGCCAGCACGCCCACAACCCGGTGGACTGGTACCCGTGGGGAGACGAGGCCTTCGAGAGGGCGCGCCGGGAGGATCGCCCCGTCTTCCTCTCGATCGGGTACTCGTCCTGCCACTGGTGCCACGTGATGGAGAAGGAGTCGTTCGAGAGCGAGGAGATCGCGCGGTTCCTGAACGCGCACTTCGTCAGCGTCAAGGTGGACCGCGAGGAGCGGCCGGACGTGGACGACGTCTACATGACGGCCGTCCAGCTCACGTCGGGCCGCGGGGGCTGGCCGCTGTCGGCGTTCCTCCTGCCCGACCGCAAGCCGTTCTTTGCCGGCACGTATTTTCCGCCCGACGACCGGCACGGGCGCCCGGGATTCCTCACGCTTCTCAAGAGGCTCGAAGCCGCGTGGAGCGAGAGGCGCGCCGACCTCGAGAGCGGCGCGGCCGAGATCGCGGCGGCGGTCGCGGCGGCGTCCGGCCTCGCGGCGCGGGGCGCGCCCGGGCCTCCGACGCCCGGAGCCCTCGGCCTCCTCGGAAGCGCGCTGTCGCGCCTCTTCGATCCGGTCAACGGGGGCTTCGGAGACGCACCGAAGTTTCCGCCGCATCTCGCTCTCGCGTGGCTCCTCCGCCGCGGAGCGGCCGGAGACGGGACCGCGCTCGCGATGGCGGAGGGCACGCTCGACGCCATGGCGCTCGGCGGCATACGCGACCATCTCGGCGGCGGTTTCCATCGCTACTCGACCGATGCGAACTGGCTCCTCCCGCATTTCGAGAAGATGCTCACGGACAACGCGCAGCTCCTCGGCGTGTACGCCCGCGCCTGGGCCCTGACCGGAAACGACCTCTTCGCCCAGGTCGCCCGCGAGACGGGCGATTACCTTCTGCGCGAAATGCGGGGAGAAGAAGGTGGCTTCTTCGCCGCGACGGACGCGGATTCGGAGGGGGAAGAGGGAAAGTATTTTGTTTGGGACCCGAGCGAAATTCGGGAAGTCCTCGGCAAGGAGGAAGGAGAAGATTTCTGCGAATGGTACGGAGTCAGGCCGGAAGGCAACTTTCGCGACGAGGCGACCGGGCGCTTTACGGGCCGCTCGATTCTCTTTCTTTCTAAGAAGATCCCTCCGAGCTCCGAATTACGGCTCGCGCCGCTGCGGCTTCGGCTTCTCGACGCGCGAGCAAAACGGATTCCTCCCTCCCTCGACGACAAGCGCATCGCCGGCTGGATCGCGCTCGCGGTATCGGGTCTCGCGATCGCGGGCCGGATCCTGAACGAGGGGCGCTTCCTCGATGCCGCGCGCGCCGGCGCGCGCTTCCTCCTGGAAGACTGCCGCGACGGCGCGGGGATTCTTCAGCGCGCGTGGAAGGACGGTGTCGCGAAAATTCCGGCCTTCCTCGAGGACGAGGCTTTCTTCGTTCATGCGCTTCTCGACCTCGCCGAAGCGGACGACGAGGGCGGCCCGGGCGTGTGGCGGGACGAGGCGGTCGCGGCGGCGGCCTCGATGCGCGCGCGCTTCAAGCGCAAGGACGGCCCCGGCTTCACGTTCTCGGGCGAGGAAAACGAAGAGCTTCTCGTGAACGCGCGGGACCTTTTCGACAAGGCCACGCCGTCGTCGTCCGGCGCCGCCGCATGGGCGCTCGCGCGCCTCGCGCTGAAGACGGGCGACCCCGATCTCGCGATCGAGGCCCGCGAGGCCGTCGACGAGGTTTCGTGGCTGATGGCGCGGTCGCCCCACGGGATGGAGTCGTGGTATTTCGCGTTCGAGACGCTTCTCGAGTTCGAGGACAAATACGGTTTGCCACCTCTCGCAGAACCGCCGTTGCGCGTCGAGGGGGTGGCCGTAGAGCCGCGCGTCATGCGCGGCGGGAAGGGCGTGATCCGCCTCCGGCTCACGATTGCGGAAGCTTGGCACGTGCAGGGACCGGACGGCCTGCGCTTCGAGGCGTCGGGCGGGTCCGGATCCGAATTCACATTCGAAGAAAGTGCCGTTCCGTTGCCCGCGAGGATTCCCGGCTCGAAGATCGAGACGGATACGGGTTGGATCGGAACCTTCGAAGCAAATATTTCTTTCTCCATCTCCCGGAATGCCTCGAAAGGGAAGAGAGATGTGACCGTCCGCACGCGCTATCGCGCCTGCGGTGCGGGCGCCTGCCGTCCCGAAGCGACACTGACAACCTCGCTCGCCGTCGAGATCGTCTGACCTCCCTCGGTTAACCTACCTGCCAGGTGCATTCCAATCCGGGACTCGCCCTCGCGCTCCTCGTCTCGCTGGCCTGGTCGCCATGCCCGACCGAGGCGGCGCCGCCGGAGACGAACGCCGCGCGCGCCGCGCGGGCGCTCCGGGCCCGCGCGGCGGGGGACTACGGCACGGCAATTCGCATTCTCCAGGAGGTCGTTGACGTCGAGCCCCGGCCGGAGTGGCTCGGCCTTCTGGCCGAAACGCAGGCGTGGGACAAGAAATTCGCCGAGGCGGAGAAGGTCTATCGGGGCGCGTTGAAGAGATTCCCGGGCTCGCGGAACCTCGAGCTCGGGCTGGCGCGCGTCCTGGGCGGCACGCCCTTCAGAACCCGGGGCGCCATCGCGATCTCCTGGAACCCGTAACGCTCGGCCAGCTCGCGGTTGAACGCGGCCACGACGCCGCCGCCCTCGTCGAGAACGACGGTGTAGACGAGGTCCGGGTTTTCGCGGACGGCGGCGAGCGACTCCTCGACGCCGGCCCGGTCCTCGAAGTGGAGCGCCGCGCCGGCGTTGAAGGCCGCCATCTCGGTGAGCGTGTGGGCCTTCTCGACCACGGCCGTGGTGGCCTGGCGTTTCAGGCGCGCGGGCACGTCCATGAACATCGCGAGCGAGATGAGCCCGATCAGCACGCTCGCGACGGCGGCGAGCTTCGTTCGCACGGGCCAGCGGGAGAACCGCTTCACGGAAGCGTCCCCCGGGGTCCGTTCATTCGATCACCTGCGCGAGCCTGAGGAGCTTCGAGCTGAAGTCGGCGCCCTCGGCGAGATAGGCCTTGCGGTTGATCAGGATCCTCGCTTCACCTCGATCCGGGCCGAACCCGACGGACAACCCGGATCGGACGTAGGCAGGGTCTCCCGTGAACGTCAGGATCTTCCGCGCCCGGCTGAGCGAGACGATCGCGTCGAGGTCGAAACCGGGGAGCGGGCACACGTACAGGATGTCGGGATTCGTCCGCGCGAGGGCAGACTCGAGGTGAGCGGGGTTCGAGACGTCGACGAGCCCGACGCGGACCGGCGGGACCTGGTGGTCCGCCGTCCCCTTCGCGATCTCCGCCGCGAACCGGTCCTTCACGTCTTTCGAGTCCTCCGAATCTCGCCGGTAGACGATGCCGATGGCGAGAGCCTGTCGCGTCTCGAGGGGCCTGTTGCGTTCGGCCGTGAGCACCTTCAGAAGGAGATGGATCTGAGCCGGCATCGGGACCTGCGCCGGCTGATTTCCCGCCAGGGCGGCGGCCAGCGCCCAGCACGGAAGCCGGGTCACCTCGCGTAGCCCTTCCTCCGGTCCTCGAGCGCCGGAAGCTTCGTGCGCGCGTCTCTCACCTGCGCGGGATCGACGTCGACGAGGAGGACCGTTTCCACTCCGGCCGCGCTCACGAGCGTCTCGCCCCACGGCGAGATCGCGGCGGTGTCGCCCATGTGAGGAACGTCGTTGCCGTCCCGGCCGACGCGGTTCACGCCGAGGACATAGCAGAGGTTCTCGATCGCGCGCGCGCGAAGCAGCGTCTGCCAGTGCGCGCGCCGGCGCTCGGGCCAGTTCGCGACGACGACGAAGGCGTCGGTCTCGTCCGCCGCCAGGCGGAAGGGCTCCGGGAACCGGAGGTCGTAGCAGACCTGCGGCGTGACGCGCGCGCCCGCGATCGTCCACGTGACGACCTTCGATCCGGCGGCGTAGTGCTCGTCCTCGTGCGCCATCGAGAACGGGTGGAGCTTCCCGTAACGCGAGACGTCGCCGTCGGGCGTGACGAGGAGCGCGTTGTTGACGGGAAGGCCGCCCGGGGCGCCGGTCTCGGCGAGTCCGGCGATGACATGGAGGCCGAGGCCGCGCGCCGTGGCCTGCAGCCAGCGCTCCGTCGGGCCGCCCGGGGGCTGCGCGATCTTCGCGCCGTCCATCGAGAATCCGGTCGCGAACATCTCGGGCAGGACGGCGAGGTTCGCGCCGCCGTCGGCCGCCCGCTCGAGGAGGTCGGCGGCGCGCGCGTGGTTCGCCTGCCAGTCCTCCCATGCGAGGTCCATCTGCAGCAAAGCCGTGCGCACGGCGCGATTATGGACGCCCGCGGAGACGGAGCCGCTATGATCCCCGCCAAACGACAGGAGACGTCATGGCCGCAAAGAAGGGATCCGGTGCCGCGGACAAGTTCAACGAGGCCAAGGCGCGCGTCGAGAAACTCTCGAAGCGTCCGTCGAACGACCAGCTACTCGGCCTCTATGCGGCCTTCAAGCAGGCCACGGAGGGGGACGCCGCCGGCTCGCGGCCGGGGATGCTCGACCTGAAAGGCCGCGCGAAGTACGACGCGTGGGCGAAGTGCAAGGGGTTGTCGAAGGACGACGCGATGAAGAAGTACGTCGCCCTCGTCGACAAGCTCGAGGCCGAGCTGGGCTGATCCTGCGGCCGGGCGGGGCTCCTGCCGTCCCCGTTGCGAAAGAGTCCCAGGCTTGCTAGCGTTTTCGGCATGAAAAACCTCCAAAGGCTCGCTGTCGCCGCCGCCGCCCTGCTCGCCGCGAACGCCGCCGTCGCAAAGGTCGTCACGAAGGCCGTCGTGTACGAGCACGCGGGCACGAAGCTGGAAGGCTTTCTCGCGTACGACGACGCGAAGACCGCGAAGGGCAAGCGCCCCGGCGTCCTCGTGATCCCCGAGTGGTGGGGGCTCAACGCGTACGTGAAGGGCCGCGCCGAGCAGCTCGCCGCGATGGGCCACGTCGCCTTCGCCGTGGACATGTACGGGCAGGGCGTCGTCACGGAAGACCCGAAGAAGGCGGGAGAGCTCGCGGGCCAGTTCTACGGAAAGCCGCTCATGGCCGAGCGGGCGAACGCCGGGCTCGAGCAGCTTCTGAAGACGGGTCTCGTCGATTCGAAGAAAGTGGCCGCGATCGGCTTCTGCTTCGGCGGCTCGACCGCGCAGGCGCTCGCTTACAGCGGCGCCCCGCTCCTCGGCATCGTCAGCTTCCACGGCGGGCCGGTGAACGCGCCCGCGTCGGCCGCGGGGACGATCAAGGCGAAGTTCCTGCTTCTCAACGGCGCGATCGACCCGATGGTGAAGCCCGAGGCCCGCGCGGCGCTCGAGAAGTCGCTCGAGGACGCGAAAGTCGACTACGAGTCCGTGGACTACGCGGGTGCCGTCCATGCGTTCACGAACCCCGACGCGGACCGGCTGGCGGCCGCCGGAGGGATGAAGGGCATGGTCGGCTACAACGAACCCGCCGCGCGGCGCTCCTGGAAGGCGATGCAGGTCTTCTTCGAGGAGATCTTCGAAGGGCGCTGAGGCGACGGCTAGCTCGACGCCTTCAGGAGCTTCCGGACCGTCAGGAGCTGCCCGACGTGATAGGACGTGTGGTCGATCGCGAGGAGCACCGACCTGAGAACGGTCTTCCCCTCGTGGCCCGGGATCTCGGCGAGCAGGTCGGGCGTCGTCTTCACGAACGCCTGGAACGCCTCGCGGTCGGCCGCGACGGCCTCGAGACTCTGCTTCCAGGCGCGGGGAGACGGCGGGGCCTGGGTCTTCGGCCAGTAGGCGTCCGGCCAGTCGCCCTCCGTGTAATTCGGATCGCGGCAGAAATCGAGGAGATCGCGCTGCGCGAGCCGGATGTGCTCGAGGAGCTCCCACGGCGAGTGCGTGAAACCTTTCGGTCTCTTCCCGCGGAGGCGCGGAGGCAGGCCCTTCACGGCGCCTTCGAGGCCGAGGTGCGCGCTCTCCCAGGACAGCGCGCGCGCAAGATGTTCGCGGAGAGGGGCATCGTCTTGCGACATGGTTCACCTTCCTCAGGAGCTTGAACGCGTGATTCCAGGTTCCCGTCGAGGCGCCGTACTGGACCCACAGGATGCAAAGCGGCTCGAGAAGGCGCGCGCCCTCGATGCCGCCGAGGTCTACGGTCTCCCAGCCGAACGCCTTGCACACGTCGGCGACGGCGCCGCGGGCGGAGGCGTCGTTCCCGCAGAGGAACATGGTCGGCGGGCCGCCGGGAAACTTCGGGTCGACCATGTGCGCGTTGCCGACGGTGTTGAAGACCTTCACGACGCGCGCGCCGGGCAGCCAGCGCTGGACCTGCTCGCCGCCGGAGTCCGTGTGGCCGAGCGCGAGGCGGGGCGGCGTGCCGGGCTCGAAGACGAGCGGGTTCGTGACGTCGAGGACGACCTTGCCCCTGAGGTTCTCGACGCCCGCGAGCGTGAGAGCGTTCTCGGTTCCGCTCCAGTGCGTCGCGAGGACGAGCATCTCGCCGAACGCGGCGGCATCGCGGAACGTTCCGGCGGAGCCCTTCCCGGGGTGCTTGGCGGCCCAGGCCGCGGTCTTTTCGTTCGTGACCTCGCGCGCGCCGAGCTTCACCGTGTGCCCGCGCGATACGAACCCGTTCCCGAGCGCCTGGCCGACCTCGCCGCTGCCGAGGATTCCGATCTTCATGTGGACCTCCCGGCGCGGAAACGCGTCGGCGACGCGCTCTATTCCGGGCGGTGACGTGAAAAAGGCGCGCGGAAGGGGCGGTCAGCCCGCGACGCCGTCGTAGCCGAGGTAGGCCTCGAGGACGTCCACCTCGTGCTCGAGGTCCGAGATCCGCTCCTCCATGACGTGGCGGAGCGAGACCATCCCGACGACCTTCTTCTTCTCGTCGAGGATCGGGAGGTGGCGGATGTGGTGCTCGGCCATCGTCGAGGACGCGGAAGCGGCCTCGACGGAGCCGAAGACGTACTGGACGGGCGACGTCATGACCGCCGAGACGGGCGTCTTGGCCGGATCGCGTTTCGCGAGGATGATTTTGGCGAGGATGTCGCGCTCCGAGAAGATCCCCGTCATCTTCTTTCCCTTCAGCACGATCACGGCGCCGATCCGCTCCTTCACCATGGTCTTGACGGCGGCTTCGACGGTCGCGGTCTCCTTGACGGTGACGGCGGGTCGGGACGAATTCCGAAGAAGTTTCGTCATGACGGACTCCTCTGGCAGGCTCACGCCTGAGGTCAATCTGTGAGCGCCCCCGGGAACCCTCAATGATGCAGACGGCTTACAGCGGCCGCGTCGCCCTCTCGACGAGGTGCACGAAGGAGCGATAGCGCGCGCCCGTCGCGCGCGAGAGCCCGACCTCGCACGTGCGGCTCGACGACCAGTGTCCCGCGCCGGCCGTCCGCGCTTCTTCGGCCTCGAGGCGTGTCGCGGAGGCCGTCAGCTCGGGGAAGAGGAACCCGCGGTCGCCCGCGAAACCGCAGCAGCCCGCGTCCCTTTGAATCGTGACGTTCTCCGCGCAGGCGCGGGCCACCGCCTCGAATTTCGGGACGAGGCCCAATTTCACGAGGGAGCAGACGGGGTGGAGGACGGCCGGCGGCTCCTTGCGCGTCACGGCGAGCCTCGGGAGGAGGACGTCGTGGACGAACGCGACGCCGTCGAGGATCGTGAGCGCGTCGAAGCGCCGCCGGTTCTCCTCCGTGAGTGCCTCGCGCGAGTGCAGGAGGCCGTGCGTGCACGGGCTCGTATCGACGAAGACCGGCAGGCGCCCGCCGTCCGACCACCGCCAGAAGCGCTCGATCGCGCGGTTCGCGGCGATCGCGTGCGCCTCCGCGTATCCCTTCGACGAGAACGGGACGCCGCAGCACGTTCCTGCGGCGTCCGGGGGAACGTGCACGGCGACGCCGGCGCGCGCCGCGAGGCGCACGATCGTGTCCGCGAGCGGCGGCGTCTCCTCGTCGCCGGCCTCGGGCCCCATCGTCCGCGAGAGGCAGGATGGGAAATAGATCGCCTGCGCGCCCGCGGCGGACGTCGTCGGGAGCGGGACGCGCGCCGCCCGCGGCATGTCGGCGCTCCATATCGGGAACGGACCGCCCGAAAGAGCCCGCAGGGCCCGCGTGAGGCCCGCCATCGCGCCCGGCCCGAAGAGGGACTGGACGGCATGTCCGGCGCGGAGGCCCGCGCGAAGCGCCGGTTCGACGAGACGGAAACGGCGCGCGAGAGCGGCGGCGGTCCGGCGTGCCGCGGCGGAGTGGCGCAGGGCGCGGAAGCGCTTCGTGAGCTCGCCCGTGTCGATCTTGACCGGGCAGGCGGTCGCGCAGAGGCCGTCCACCGCGCACGTGTCGAGAACCTCGTACGGGAAGTCGGCCTCGAGGGCGGATCGAAGGGTCGGGTTGCTCCGCGTCTCGTCGAGGCGGGCGAGCTCGCGGCGCACGACGATCCTCTGGCGGGGCGTGAGCGTGAGGTCGCGGCTCGGGCAGAGCGGCTCGCAGAACCCGCACTCGATGCACCGGTCGACCTCGTCCTCGACCGTCGGGATCGGCTTGAGGTCCTTGACGTGCGCGCGCCGGTCGCCGTTCACGAGGACGCCGGGGTTCAGGAGGCCGCCCGGGTCGGCCAGCTCCTTGAGGCGCTTCATGACGGCGTACGCCTCGGGTCCCCACTCCGTCTCGACGAACGGCGCCATGTTCCTGCCCGTGCCGTGCTCGGCCTTGAGCGCGCCGTCGTATCGCGCCACGACGAGGCGGACGACGTCGTCCATGAAGCGCGCGTACTGCTCGACGGCGCGCGCGTCCCGGAACGACTGCGAAAGGACGAAGTGCAGGTTTCCGTCCCGGGCGTGGCCGAAGATGATCGCGTCCGCGTAGCCGTGCGCGCCGAAGAGCGCGTTGAGGTCGACCGCGGCGTCCGCGAGGCGGTCGACGGGGAATGCGACGTCCTCGATGATGACCGTCGTCCCGCTCTTCCTGACGGCTCCGACGGAGGGGAACATCCCCTGCCGCACGCGCCAGAGCCGCGCCTGCTCGGCGGCGTCGTCCGTGAACCGGGCCGGTTCGAGGAGCGTCAGAGGGGACGCGGCGGACGCCGCGACGCGCGCGAGCTCCTCGCGCTCGTCTTCGCGCGCCGCCTGGAACTCCGCGAGGAGGCCCGCCGCTCCCGGCGGCAGCGTGCGCAGCGCCGGCGGCACGCCCGGCTCTCCCTCGACCGAGCGCAGGGCGGCGCGGTCCATGACCTCGAGCGCCTTCGCGCCCGCCTCGTTCAGGGGAACGATCGCGGCGCAGGCCGCGTAGAGGTCCGGGAAAAGGAGGAGCCCCGTGACCTTCACGGGCAGGTCCGGCACCGTCCGGAGGACGGCCTCCGAGACGAACGCGAGAGTGCCCTCCGACCCCACGAGAAGGTGGCGGAAGACGTCGACCGGGCGCTCGTGGTCGAGGAACGCGTTGAGGGAGTAGCCGGTCGTGTTCTTCGTCCGGTACTTCGCGCGGATGCGCGCCGAGAGCGCCGCGTCCGAGACGACGCGCGCGCGCAGCTCCGCGAGGCCCTGCCACAGCGCCGGCTCCTTCGCGCGGAAGACGTCGTCCGCGTCGGGGCGCGCCGTGTCGATCGCCGTGCCCGAGGGCAGCAGGAACGTGAGGGACTCGAGCGTGTGGTAGGCGTTCTGGGCGACGCCGCAGCACATCCCGCTCGCGTTGTTCGCGACGATACCGCCGACCGTGCACGTCGCGATCGAGGCGGGGTCGGGCCCGATCTTCCGGCCGAAGCCGCGAAGGGCGCGGTTCGCGTGCGCGCCGATCACGCCGGGCTGGACGCGGATCTTCGACCCGTTCTCCTCCACGGAGAAGCCGCGAAAGCCGCGCGCCGTCTCGACGAGGATGCCGTCCGTGATGGACTGGCCCGAGAGGCTCGTCCCGGCGGCGCGGAAGACGAGCGGAACCCCATGGACACGCGCGACGGCGAAGAGGCCGCGGACCTCGTCGGCGCTCTTCGCGTGGACGACGGCCTCGGGAATGAGCCGGTAGAAGCTCGCGTCCGACGCCCACGCGATCCGGTCGATCGCGCGCGTCGTCACGCGCGCCTCCCCGACGACCGCGGCGAGGTCGGCGGCAAGGCGTTTGCGCGCCGCGGGGGCGAGGGTCATGGCCATGGGGCTCTCATCAGGTTCCGCCGGAGGGATCCTACTCAGGAGTGGACCCCGCGGCTGGACCGTGTAGATTCACCTCGCCCTGGCGGGAGGGAAATCGCGATGACGGCGGCACGGCCCGGCAGCGTCTATTTCTTCGGCACCTGTGTCGTGGATCTCTTCTTTCCCGAGGCCGGCCTCGCGGGGATCGAGCTGCTCCGCCGCGAGGGCATCGAGGTCGTGTTCCCCCGAGGGCAGACCTGCTGCGCGCAGCCGGCCTTCAACTGCGGCCAGCACGCGGAAGCGCGCGCCGTCGCCCGCGCGCAGATCGCGCTCTTTCCGCGGGACCTGCCCGTCGTCGTGCCGTCGGGCTCGTGCGCGGGGATGATGCGGCACCACTACCCGGAGCTCTTCGCGGGCGAGGCCGACGAGGCCGCCGCGCGGGCGTTCGCGGGCCGCGTCGTCGAGCTCACGCAGTTCCTCGTGAACGTCCTCGGCGTGCGCCTGACGGACCGGGGCGGACCCGAGACGGTCACGTGGCACGCCTCCTGCCACGGCCTCCGGGAGATGGGGCTCGAGGCGGAGCCGATGGGCCTCCTCGCGCAGCTCGCGAACGTGCGCGTGGCGCCGCTGGCGCGCGAGCGCGAATGCTGCGGCTTCGGCGGGACGTTCTCCGTGCGGTATCCGGACATCTCGTCCGCGATGGTGTCGGACAAGGTCGCGGATGTCGCCTCGAGCGGCGCCGCGGTCGTCCTCTCGGCGGACGCGGCCTGTCTCCTGAACATCGGCGGCGCGCTCGCGAAGACCGGCGCCGCGGCGCGGCCGATGCACCTCGCGGAGTTCCTCTGGGAGCGGACGCGTGAGCGCTGAGAGCGGCTCCCCGGATTTCCACGTCGCGTCGTCGCGGGCGCTCGCGGACCCCCTGCTGCGGGCGAACTTCCGCCGTGCGATGGACGGACTCATGGCGAAGCGCGCCGCGCAGTTCCCGGACCCTTCGGAGTGGGAGGCGCTGCGCGCGCTCGCGGCCTCGATCCGCGCGCGGGCGCTCGCGAAGCTGCCGGAGCTCCTCGAGGCGCTCGAGACCCGCTGCGCGGCGAACGGCATCCGCGTCCACTGGGCCGAGACCGCGGACGGCGCGAACGAGATCGTCCTCGGGATCCTCCGCGCGCGCGGCGCGACGCGCCTCGTGAAAGGCAAGTCGATGGTGTCCGAGGAGATGCACCTGAACGACTTCCTCGAGAGGCACGGCGTCGAGAGCCTCGAGAGCGACCTCGGCGAGTACATCATCCAGCTCGACGGCGAGACGCCCTCGCACATCATCATGCCGGCGATCCACAAGAGCCGGCAGCAGATCGCGCGCCTCTTCGGCGAGAAGATCCGCGGAGCGACCTACACGGAGGACGTCGACGCCCTCACCGCCACGGCGCGCCGCGTGCTCCGGCGGAAGTTCTTCGAGGCCGAGGCGGGCGTGTCGGGCGTGAACTTCGCGGTCGCCGAGACGGGAACGCTCGTGCTCGTCGAGAACGAAGGGAACGGGCGGATGTCCACGCACGTGCCGCCCGTCCACATCGCCCTCATGGGCATCGAGAAGGTCGTCGAGAGGCTCGAGGACGTCCCGCCGCTCCTGACGGTCCTCACGCGCTCCGCGACGGGCCAGCCCGTGTCGACGTACGTGAACTTCATCGGCGGACCGCGCGGGCCGGGCGAGAAGGACGGCCCGGCCGAGGTCCACCTCGTGATCCTCGACAACGGGCGCTCGCGGATCTTCGCGGACGAGGAAGTCGCCGCGACGCTGCGCTGCATCCGTTGCGGCGCCTGCATGAACCACTGTCCCGTCTACACCCGCGTCGGCGGCCACGCGTACGAGGCCGTGTATCCGGGCCCGATCGGCTCGATCCTGACGCCGCAGACCGAGGGTCTCGCGAAGCGGGGGGACCTCCCGCACGCGTCGAGCCTCTGCCACGCGTGCGTCGAAGTCTGTCCCGTGAGGATCCCGATCACGCAGATCCTCGTGACGCTCCGGCGCGAGACGGCGCGCGCGTCGCCGGCATCCCGCGTGAAGGGCGCCGGGGGCGGCCGCGACCGCTTCGAGGACCTCGCCTGGGCGGCCTGGCGGGTCGCGCACGTTTCGCCCCTTCTCTATCGGGCGATGGGTGCCGCGCTGCGGGTCTTCGGACCGGTTCTGAACGGCGTCGGGCCGCTGAAGGTCTGGACCCTTACGCGGACGATGCCGCGGCGGGCGCCACGCACGCTGCACGACATCGCGAAAGAGAAAAGGCTGCCCGATGCCTGACGCGACGCGAACGCATCCTCGGGCGCCTGCGGGCGGTCCGGCCCGCCGCGGCACCGCCTTCCGATTTCTCGGTCGTCGAGGCGAAGACGTGGACGCCGGCCGCGCGGCTCGAACGGCTGCGCGCCGCGATGGCCGCCGTCCATACGGAGTTCCTCGACGCCGCCGCGGACGACTGGCCGGAAACCGTGCGCGCGTTTCTCGTGGCGGAGGGCGCGCGGAACGTCGCCTGTGGACCGGGGACGGCGGCGGGCCGTCTCCTCGCGGCGGCCTGCGCCCGCGCCGGAGCGCCCGCGCCCTTTTCCTACGACCGGCCCATCGAGGAATTGAAGGCGACGCTCTTCGACGGCGTCGACGCGGGCTTCACGACGGTCCGGAGCGCGATCGCCGACACCGGAACGCTCGTCCTCTGGCCGTCGCCCGAGGAGCCGCGCCTCCTCTCGCTCGTGCCGCCGATCCACGTCGCGCTCCTCTCGGCCGCGACGATCCGCGACACGCTGCTCTCGGTCATGCGCGACGAGGGATGGGCCAAGGGCCTCCCGCCGAACGTCGTCCTCGTGTCCGGGCCGAGCAAGACGGCCGACATCGAGCAGACGCTCGCCTACGGCGTCCACGGCCCGAAGCGTCTCGTCGTCGTCGTCGTGCCCTGAGCGGCGGGCGCCCGCGCTCTGCTACGCTGAAAGCGATGGCGGCGACGCTGTTCTCGAAGGTCTGGGATCTCCACGCGGTCCGCAAGCTGCCGACCGGGCAGACGCAGCTCTTCGTGGGCCTCCACCTCGTCCACGAGGTCACGAGCCCGCAGGCTTTCGAGATGCTGCGCGCGCGCGGGCTGGAAGGTGCCTTTTCCCGCGCGCACCGTCGCGACCGTGGACCACATCGTCCCGACGGCGAGCCTCGCGCGGCCCTTCGCCGACGCCCAGGCCGAGGAGATGCTCACGTCGCTGCAGCAGAACTGCCGGGAACACGGCGTGCCGCTGCACGACTTCGGCTCTCTCGAGCAGGGCATCGTGCACGTGATCGGCCCGGAGCTGGGCCTCACGCAGCCCGGCATGACGATCGCGTGCGGCGACAGCCACACGTCCACGCACGGCGCGTTCGGCGCGCTCGCGTTCGGCATCGGCACGTCGCAGGTCCGCGACGTCCTCGCGTCGCAGTGCCTCGCGCTGGATCCCCTGAAGGTCCGTCGCATCGACGTGGCGGGAACCCTCTCGCCGGGCGTGTACGCGAAGGACGCCATCCTCGGGATCATCCGAACGCTGGGCGTGAAGGGCGGGGTCGGCTACGCCTACGAGTACGGCGGCGAGGCCGTCCGGCGCATGTCGATGGAAGAGCGGATGACGCTCTGCAACATGTCCGTCGAGGGCGGGGCGCGCGCGGGATACGTGAACCCCGACGCGACGACGTTCTCCTACCTGAAGGGCCGCCCCGCCGCGCCGTCCGGCGCCGCGTGGGACCGCGCCGTGACGTGGTGGGGCTCGATGGCCTCCGACGCGGACGCACCCTACGACGACCGCGTGACGATGGACGCCGGCGCGCTCGAGCCGCACGTCACCTGGGGAATCAACCCCGGGCAGAGCGTCGGCGTGTCGGGTCGCGTCCCGAAGGCGGCCGACGAGGAGCCCGAGGCGCGCGCGCAGGTCGCCGAGGCGCTCGAGTACATGGGCTTCGGCGGCGGCGAGACGATCGCCGGGACGAAGATCGACGTCGCGTTCATCGGGTCCTGCACGAACGGCCGCCTGTCGGACCTCCGGGAAGCCGCGCGCGTCGCGAAGGGCAGGAAGGTCGCGAACGGCGTGAAGGCGCTCGTCGTCCCCGGCTCGAACGCGGTGCGCGCCGCCGCCGAGAAGGAAGGCCTCGACGCGATCTTCCGCGACGCGGGCTTCGAGTGGCGCGGCGCGGGCTGCTCGATGTGCCTCGCGATGAACCCCGACCGGCTCGAGGGCCGGCAGGTGTGCGCGTCGTCCTCGAACCGCAACTTCAAGGGGCGGCAGGGGAGCCCGATCGGCCGCACGCTGCTGATGAGCCCCGCGATGGTCGCGGCCGCGGCGCTCGCGGGCGAGGTGGCCGACGTGCGGCCGCTCGTCCGGCCGCTCGAGGTCGCGCGATGACGCTCCCCGCGATCCGCCGCGTCTCGGGCACGGCGCTTCCGCTGCGCGGTGACGACGTCGATACCGACCGGATCATCCCGGCGCGTTTCCTCGTCTCGATCACGTTCGAGGGGCTCGGCTCCCATGCGTTCGAGGACGATCGGAAGGCCGCGAAGGTGAAAAACGAGATCCATCCGTTCGACGACGCCCGGTTCTGGGGTGCGCGCCTCCTTCTCGTGAACCGCAATTTCGGCTGCGGCTCTTCGCGCGAGCACGCCCCGCAGGCGCTCCACCGCGGCGGCATCCGCGCCGTCGTCGGCGAGTCGTTCTCGGAGATCTTCTTCGGGAACTCCGTCGCGATCGGCCTCCCGTGCGTGTCGCTGCCGCCCGAGGCCGTCCGGGAGCTGCAAACGCTCGCCGAAGGCACGCCGAAGTCCGCGTTCTCTCTGGACCTCGAGTCCGGAACGCTCGTCGCGGAAGGGAAGACGTTCCCCGTGTCGATTCCCCAGAACGCGCGCGAGGCGTTCCTGTCGGGGCACTGGGACGGGACGTCGATGCTCCTCGACCGGTTCGAAGCGGTCGAGGAGCTGGCGAAGCGCCTGCCTTACGTGGCCGGGTTCCCGCCTACGGCTTGAAGATCGCGATCACACCGGCGTGGTCGGACCCGAAGGGCGGCGCTTCAGGGAAAGACGGTTTCAAAGCACCCCGGGCGGGGGCGAGCACGAGCTCCGAGCCGACGACGTCCATGCCTCTGGAGAAGAAGAGATCGATGCGCTCGAAGGGCCTGGAATGAGCGAAGAAGGGGGGCGGGAGGCCCCCGTGAGGGAACTGATCTTCCAGGAAAAGCGGCCAGGTGAACCCGAGATCGCCGCGGCGATGCGTTGCCGGCCAGGTTTCCATGTATCCGGCTGCCGGGAAGAGATCGACCGCCGGCGTGTCCTCCACGCCGCCGCCGTGGTTCGCGTCGGAGTTGAAGTCGCCGCAGATCACGACGGGCATCCGCGTGTTGCTCAGGTCGTCAATCAGTTCCTTTGCCTGCGCGATCTGCACGTCGGTCGCTTCCGGAATGCCCTGAATGGGGGATTCCAGGTGGGTCGTGACGAAGCGGAAACGCTCGTCCCCGATGTGGACATCGGCCGAAATGTAGCCCGCCGTGATCGTCAACCCCGCAAAGGGGAAGGCGGCGTCGAATGTCTGCGAGCGGACGTTGGAGAGGTAGAACGTGGGCCGGCGCAGGTCGGATCGAACGAGGACGGCGTTCCTGTCGGTGAACCGCAGTGCGCCGCCAATCTGGTCTCCGGGCAGGGCCAGGTCACTCAAGAGGTTCACGGCGACGACGCGATATGGGACTTCGAGTGCCTTGAGCGCCGAGCGAAGCAGGTCGATGTTGTCGTAGAGGACGACTTCCCCGCCGCCCGCGGGCTGGAACCGCCAGAGCGCGGCCTCCTGGAGGGCGACGATCTCCGGTTTCCTTTCAGCGATCTCCCTGGCCAGAAGCCTGGCGCGCCCTTCGAAGTTGCTCGCCTGGAGCTCGAGGAAGGTGAGATCCACCGCGGACGGAACGGGCAGAGGGAGCTGCCCGGTGAGCGCCGCGATGACGTACGTCTGGTCCGTCCCGTCATCCATGTTCTGCGTCATGATCTTGACGTTCGCGCGCTCATGGCGGTCGTCCGCGGCAGCCCAGCCGGTCACGGCAAGACTGAAGAGCGCGAGGACTACGAATTTACGAAGCATGGGGTTCCTCCTGTAGGCGCCTGTTGCGCTGATCCAGCTGAATCACATGGGAAACATGGGACTCCGCCGGGCGGGGAGTCTTCAGGGATTTCCCGGATTCTTCTGGGGTTTCAGGTCAGGCCCGCGCGCCTTTCACCATCTCGAGAAACGCGTGGGCGGAGTTGCCGAAGTTTCCGGCGGCCCTGTAGAGGAGCCTGAGGTCGCGCGGGCGGCGCAGCTCGGGGAGGAGCGTCGCCGCGAGGCGGCCGGCCTCGATCTCCGAGAGCGCGGTGCGGCGGGGAAGCAGGGCGACGCCCATGCCGCGTTCGACGGCGCGCTTGACTCCGTCGAGACTCGGCAGGGACACCTTGATGTTCAGGGCGACGCCGCGCTCGGCGTATCTGCGGAGCACGCGCTCCCGCGCGGGTGACGGGTCGCTGTGCGCGATGACGGTCGCCCGGCCGAACTCCTCGAGCGTCACGCGGCTCTTCTTCGCGAACGGGTGACTCGGGTGCGAGAGGACGACGAGCTCGTCCGACGCCAGGACGACCGTCCTCAGCCCTTTCTCCGAGGGGACGAACGTCACGACGCCGAAGTCGAGCGCGGCCCCGAGAACCTCGACCCCGAGCAGGCGCGAGGGCGAGCGCTTCACGTCGAACTCGACGCCGGGGTGCGCGTCGCGAAAGCGCGCGATGAGCGGAATGAGGACCTCGACGCCGGACTCGTTCGCGCCGATCACGACGCGGCCGCGCTTCATGTCCTTCAGGTCCTTGACGGCCCGCTCGGCTTCCTCGGCCACGTTCAGGACGCGCTCGGCGTAGTCCTTCAGCGTGCGCCCCGCTTCCGTGAGACGGGCCTCGCGCGTCGTGCGGTCGAACAGCCTCTCGTGGAGGACCGTCTCGAGGCGGCGCACGGCCTGGCTCACCGCGGACTGCGTGCGGAAGAGGCGGACGGCCGCGCGGGAGAAGCTGCGCTCCTCGGCGACGGCCAGAAAGACGCGCAGAGCCGGGATATCCATAAGCGATGCTAATGTTATCAGCAAAAAAAGTAGTTTGACGAAAATCCCTCGGCGCGGTGCAATGCGCCCGTGAGATTTCGCGTCCTCGTTCCGGTCCTGATTGATCTCCTCGTCCTTACGGCGAGCGGGGTGCAGGCCGGCTGACGCGACGAAACATCGAACAGCAGCCCCGCACCCCGAAAGGGGGCGGGGCTTTTTTTTTGCGGTACGGAAAGGAGACGGATCAGGCCATGAGGAGCGACGCGATGAAGAAAGGGCCGGCGCGGGCGCCCGCGCGCGCGATGCTGCGCGCCACGGGCCTCACGCCCGATGAGATCGCCCGCCCGCTCGTGGCCGTCGTCCACTCCTGGACGGACCTCGGCCCCTGCAACGCGTCCCTCCGCGCCCTCGCCGAGGAGGTCAAGGCCGGCGTTCGCGAGGCCGGCGGGACGCCATTCGAGTTCGGCACGATCGCGATCTCGGACGGCATCTCGATGGGGACCGACGGGATGCGGGCCTCCCTCGTCTCGCGGGAGGTCATCGCCGACTCCATCGAGCTCGCGGTCATGGGCCACGCGCTGGACGCCGTCGTCGCCCTGTCGGGCTGCGACAAGACGATCCCCGGCTCGGTCATGGCGCTCGCGCGCCTCGACCTTCCGTCCGTCGCGCTCTACGGCGGGTCGATCGAGCCCGGGCGCGTCGGCGGGAAGGACGTCACGATCCAGGACGTCTTCGAGGCCGTGGGCGCGCACTCGGCGGGAAAGCTCTCCGAGGCGGGGCTGTGCGACGTCGAGGCGGGGGCCTGCCCCGGAGCGGGTGCGTGCGGCGGCCAGTTCACCGCGAACACGATGGCGACGGCGCTCACGTTCCTCGGCATCTCGCCGATGGGCGCGAACGACGTGCCGGCGACGGACCCCGCGAAAGCCGGCGTCGCGCGCGCCGCCGGCCGGCTCGTCATGCAGCGCCTGGCGGACGGCCTCACGCCGTCGAAGATCCTCACGCGCGCCGCGTTCGAGAACGCGATCACGGCCGTCGCCGCCACGGGCGGCTCGACGAACGCGGTCCTGCACCTGCTCGCCATCGCGCGGGAAGCCGGCGTGTCGCTCGTCCTCGACGACTTCGACGCGATCGCGTCCCGGACGCCGCTCTTCGTCGACCTGAAGCCGGGCGGGCGCTTCACGGCGCCCGACCTTTCCCGCGCGGGCGGCTCGCGTCTCGTCGCGAAGCGGCTCTCGGACGCGGGCCTCCTGAAGCAGGCGACGACGGTCACGGGCCGGTCGATCCAGGAAGAGGCCGCCGAGGCGCGGGAGACCCCCGGGCAGGAAGTCGTGCGCGACATCGCCCGGCCGCTCAAGAAGACCGGCGGGCTCGCGATCCTGCGCGGCTCTCTCGCGCCCGAGGGCTGCGTCGTGAAGCTCGCGGGGCACGAGCGCCTGAAGCACAGCGGCGAAGCGCGTGTTTTCGACGGCGAGATCGCCGCGTTCGCGGCCGTCGAGCGCCGGCAGGTCCGCTCGGGCGACGTCGTCGTGATCCGCTACGAAGGCCCGAAGGGAGCGCCCGGCATGCCGGAAATGCTCGCCGTGACGGCGGCCCTCGTGGGCCAGGGCCTCGGCGAGACGGTCGCCCTCGTCACGGACGGCCGCTTCTCCGGCGCGACGCACGGGCTCATGGTCGGCCATGTCTCGCCCGAAGCGGCCTCGGGCGGCCCGATCGCATTCCTCAAGGACGGGGATCGCGTGACGCTCGACGTCACGGCCCGCCGCCTCGACTTCGAGGTGGGGGACGAGGAGCTGGCCGCGCGGAAGCGCGCGTACCGGGCCCCGGCGCCGCGGGCGACGACGGGCGTCCTCGCGAAGTACGCGCGCCTCGTCTCCTCGGCTTCGGAAGGAGCGGTGACGAGCCCAGTCGCACCAGCAGAATCCCGCTCCGTCGCGGCGACGCGCGAGCGGGCGGGGGTGAACGCATGAGCGCCCAGTTCCAGCCCAATGCCCAGTTCCAGCCCCGCGAGAAGACGCGCGTGCGGGCCGCGAACGCGATGGCCGCCGAGCTCGTCGCGCAGGGCGTGACGCACATCTTCGGCCACCCGGGCGGCGCGTCGCTCCCGCTGTACGACGCGCTTCTCTCGGCGCCCATCACGCACCTCCTCATGCGGCACGAGCAGTGCGCGGCGCACGCCGCGCAGGGTTACGCGCGGGCCACGGGCCGGCCGGGCGTGTGTCTCGCGACGTCGGGCCCCGGCGCGACGAACCTCATCACGGGCCTCGCGGACGCGATGCTCGACTCCACGCCCGTCGTGGCGCTCACGGCGCAGGTCGCGACGCCGCTCCTCGGCCGCGACGGCTTCCAGGAAGCCGACATTCTCGGCATGACGGCGCCCGTCACGAAGCACAACTGGCTCGTCCTCGATCCCCAGGAGCTTCCCGGCACCGTGCGCGAGGCCTTCCGCCTCGCGGCTTCGGGGCGGCCGGGCCCCGTCCTCGTGGACGTGCCGCGCGACGTGCTGCAGGCCGAGATCGAGTGGGAGGCAGGCTCCCGCGTCACGCCGCTTCCCTTGCGGCGCGCGGACCCCGTGGGCCTCCGCCGCGCGGCGTTCGCGATCTCGAACGCGAAACGCCCGATCCTGTACGTGGGCGGCGGCGTCATCTCGTCCGGAGCGTCCGCGGAAGTGCGGCGCCTCGCGAGGAAGGCGCGCATCCCCGTCACGACGACGCTCATGGGAAAGGGCGCGTACCCCGAGACGGATGCGCTGTCCGTCGGCATGCTCGGCATGCACGGCACGGCCTACGCGAACTGGGCGATGAACGGCAGCGACCTCATCATCGCCGTGGGCGCGCGGTTCGACGACCGCATCACGGGCAAGCTCGCGACGTTCGCGCCGCACGCGAAAGTCGTCCACATCGACATCGACGAGGTCGAGATCGGGAAGAACCGAAAGGCCGATTACCCGCTCCACGGCGACGCGCGCGCGGTCCTCGAGCAGCTCCTTCCCCTCGTCGGCGCGCCCGACACGGCGGAATGGTGGAAGCGGATCGAGGCGTGGAAGGCCGAGGCGCCCCTCCGGTACCGGCAGGAAGGCGACGTCATCCTTCCGCAGTTCGCGATCGAGAGCCTGTGGCGGCTGACGCGCGACCTGCGCCCCATCGTCACGACGGACGTCGGCCAGCACCAGATGTGGGCCGCGCAGTTCTGGAAGTGCGACGAGCCCGGCATGTTCATCACGTCGGGCGGGCTCGGCACGATGGGCTACGGCCTGCCCGCCGCTCTCGGCGCGCAGTGCGGGCGGCCCGACCGGCTCGTCATCAACCTCAACGGAGACGGCAGCTTCCAGCAGACGATGCAGACGCTCGCGACGGCGGTGGAAGCCCGGCTGCCGCTCAAGGTCATCGTCCTCGACAACCAGGGTCTCGGCATGGTGCGGCAGTGGCAGGATCTCTTCTACGACCGCCGCTTCTTCTCCGTGGCGCTCCGGAACCCGGACTTCGCGAAGCTGGCCGAGGCGTTCGGCGCCGCGGGCTTCACGGCGCGGCGGCCGGAGGAGCTCGACGGCGTCTACCGGCAAGCGCTCGCCGTGAAAGACCGGCCCGCGCTCGTTCACGTCGTCACGGAGCCGACCGAGAACTGCTTCCCGATGTGGCCCGCCGGCCAGTCGATCGACACGATGGTCGTCGAGGACCCGAAATACTCGTCGAAGAACACGAAGAGCAAGAGCTGAGAAACAAAGAGAAATAGAGAGAGAAGAGGAGACGGCAATGGAACAGATTTTCGAGATCACGGTGAACGACGTCCCGGGTCTCCTCGCGCGGGTGGAGTCGATCTTCCGCAGGCAGCGCGCGCCGATTCGCAGTTTTTTCTTCGAAGGGGGAAACGGGCGGACGGCGCAGCTCACGATCACGGCCTTTGCGGAGGGCGGCGCCGCGGATCTTCTGAGAAAGCAATTGATGCGACTCGTCGACGTGCACGGCGTTCGCGATTTCGGCGAGGCCCGCGCGTTCGCTTCGCCCGAATCCCTCTTCACTTTCAAGGAAAAAAGGGCCTGACGGCGCGCGAGAACGCAGCAGGAAACGACAGGCGATACGCAAAGGGAGTTTGAGATGGCCACGATCTGGTACGACAAGGACGCCGACATTTCCCGCCTCAAGGGGCGGACGGTCGCGATCATCGGGTACGGCAGCCAGGGTCACGCGCACGCGCTGAACCTCAGGGACAGCGGCGTGTCCGTGGTCGTCGGGCTCCACGCGACGTCGAAGTCCGCCGCGAAGGCGAGGGCGGACGGGCTGACCGTGCTGAGCGTGGACGAGGCCGCGAAGCGCGCCGACGTCGTCATGATCCTGACGCCGGACACGGGCCAGAAGAAGCTCTACGACTCGTCCGTCGCGCCGCACATGAAAGCCGGAAAGACGCTCATGTTCGCGCACGGCTTCAACATCCGCTTCGGACAGATCGTGCCGTCCGCCGACGTGGACGTCTCGATGGTCGCCCCGAAGGCGCCGGGCCACCGCGTGCGCGAGCTGTTCGTGGAAGGCGAGGGCACGCCCGCGCTCCTCGCGGTCGAGCAGAACGCGAGCGGCCACGCGCGCGAGGACGCGCTCGCGTACGCGAAGGCGCTCGGCGCGACGCGCGCGGGAGTCCTGGAGACGACCTTCGCCGAGGAGACCGAGACGGATCTCTTCGGCGAGCAGGCGGTCCTCTGCGGCGGCACGTCCGCGCTCGTGAAGGCCGGCTTCCAGACGCTCGTCGACGCGGGCTACCAGCCGGAGATCGCGTACTTCGAATGCCTGCACGAGCTGAAGCTCATCGTGGACCTCATGTACCGCGGCGGCCTGAACTACATGCGCTACTCGATCAGCGACACGGCCGAGCACGGCGACTACACGGCCGGCCCGCGCATCGTGACCGAGGCGACCCGCGGCGAGATGAAGAAGATCCTCCAGGAGATCCAGGACGGTGTCTACGCCGAGAAGTGGATCGAGGAGAACCGGAACGGGCGCCCCGAGTTCGAGGCGACCCGCGAGAGGGAGAGGGGCCAGCTCATCGAGAAAGTCGGGGTGGAGCTGCGCGCGAAGATGCCGTTCCTGAACCCGGTCGTCGTGGACAAGGTGGCCTGACATGAGCGACCAGGAGCCTCCCGTTCCGGCCCGCATCACGATCTTCGACACGACGCTCCGCGACGGCGAGCAGGCGCCGGGCTTCTCGATGCGCGAGGCCGAGAAGGTGCGCCTCGCGCGGAAGCTCGACGCCCTCGGCGTGGACGTGATGGAGGCGGGCTTCCCGATCGCTTCCGAGGACGACTTCAACTCCGTCCGGGCCGTCGCGCGCGAGGTGCGGCGCCCGGTCATCGCGGCGCTCGCGCGTTCCGTGGACGCCGACATCGACCGCGCGGCGGCGGCTCTCGAGGGCGCGGCGAAGCCGCGGATCCACACGTTCATCGCGACGTCCGACCTCCACCTCGAGCACAAGCTCCGGATGTCGCGCGCCGAATGCCTCGAGCACGCGACCGCGGCCGTGCGGCGCGCCCGCCGCTACGTGAACGACGTGGAGTTCTCGGCCGAGGACGCGACGCGCAGCGATCTCGACTTCCTCGTCGCCGTCGTGGAGGCGGTCGTCGGGGCCGGCGCGACGACCGTGAACCTCCCGGACACCGTCGGGTACGCGACGCCCGACGAGGTCGTCCGGTTCTTCCGGACCGTGCGGGCGCGCGTCCGGGGATCGGACCGTGTCGTCTTCTCGGCGCACTGCCACAACGACCTCGGCCTCGCCGTCGCGAACAGCCTCGCGGCGCTGGAGGGCGGATGCCGCCAGCTCGAGTGCACGGTGAACGGCATCGGCGAGCGCGCCGGGAACGCGTCGCTCGAGGAGATCGTCATGGCGCTCCGCGTGCGGCCCGACAAGCTGCCGTTCACGACCGGCATCGTGACGCCGGAGCTCTTCTCGTCGAGCCAGCTGCTCGCGGAGATCACGGGCGAGGCCGTCCAGTCGAACAAGGCCGTCGTCGGCCGGAACGCCTTCGCGCACGAGGCCGGCATCCACCAGGACGGCATCCTCAAGGACCGAAGGACCTACGAGATCATGCGGCCGGAGGACGTCGGCGTCCCGGAGACGACGCTCGTCCTCGGCAAGCACTCCGGGCGTCACGCGCTGAAGAATCGCTGCGCCGCCATCCGGATCGAGCCCACGCGCCTCGAGCTCGACGAGCTCTACAAGCGGATGATCGCGCTCGCGGACCGCAAGAAGACCGTCCACGACCACGACCTCCTCGACCTCTGGGGCGCCATGAAGCGCGCCGCGTCGCGCGCGCAGTTGCCCGCGGCTTTCACGTTCCGCGACGAGGCGCCGGCCGCCGACGAAGCGGGCTACGGCCACGGGGTCTGACGTGGGGCGACGCGCGCGGCTCGCGATCCTCCCGGGCGACGGCATCGGGCCCGAGGTCACGGCCGCGGCGGTGACGGTCCTGAAAGCCGTGGCGGCGCGGTTCGGGCACGACTTCGTCATGACGGAGTGGCCGATCGGCGCGATCGCGATGCGCACGAAAGGCGCCCCGCTCCCGGAGGAGACGCTCGCCGCGTGCAAAGACGCCGACGCCGTCCTGCTCGGCGCGGTCGGCGACCCCGCGTTCGACACCGCGCCGCGCGACCAGCGGCCGGAGGCGGGCCTCCTCGGCCTCCGGAAGGCTCTCGGCGCATACGCGAACATCCGCCCGGCCCGGATCTACAAGGGCCTCGAAGGCGCGGGGCCGCTGAAGCCCGAGATCGCCCGCGGCCTCGACCTCGTCGTCGTCCGCGAGCTGACGGGAGGGCTCTACTTCGGCACGCCGCGCTCCCTCGACCTCGCGGCCGGCACCGCCGTGAACACGCTGCCGTATTCACGTCCCGAGGTCACGCGCATCGCCGAGGTGGCGTTCCGTCTCGCGGCGGGCCGCCGGAAGAAGGTCACGTCCGTCGACAAGGCGAACGTCCTCGAGACTTCGCAGCTCTGGCGCGCGGTGACGGCCGAGGTCGGCGCGCGGCATCCGGAGATCGCCCTCGACCACCAGCTCGTCGACTCGTGCGCGATGAACCTCGTCCTTTACCCGTCGCGTCTTCGACGTCGTCGTCACGGAGAATCTCTTCGGCGACATCCTGTCGGACGAGGTGGGCGCTCTCGTCGGCTCGCTCGGGCTCCTGCCGTCGGCGAGCCTCGGCGACGGCCCGGGCCTCTTCGAGCCCGTGCACGGCTCGGCGCCCGCGATCGCGGGACGGAACGTCGCGAACCCGATCGGGGCGATCGCGACGGCGGCGATGCTCCTCGAGGACGGCCTCGGGTTGAATGAAGAAGCGGCCGCGGTGCGCGGGGCGATCGAGGCGGTGCTCGAAAAGGGCGCGCGCACGGCGGATCTCGCGCCGCGCGGGTCCGGCGCCGCGCCGGCGCTCGGCACGCGCGAGATGGCGCGGGCGATCTCGGATGCGATCCCGGTGCGTGTGACGGTCTGAACGGAGGAGGCGGAAGTGGAAGCGAAGGCGGCGATGGAAGCGAAGACGGGAATGGAATCGAAAACGATCTGGCTGAACGGGGAGTTCGTCGACTACGAGAAGGCGACGCTGCATTTCATGACGCCGGGCCTGCACTACGGGATCGGCGTGTTCGAAGGAATCCGCTGCTACGGGACGGCGCGCGGGCCGGCGATCTTCCGACTGAAGGAGCACATCGCGCGCTTCTTCCACTCCGCCTATTGTCTCGGCTTCAAGGAGCTTCCGTTCGCCGAGGAGCAGATCGCCGAGGCCTGCACGGAGCTCGTCTCCCGCAACGGCTTCGACGACTGCTACATCCGGCCGCTCCTCTATCTCGCGAGCGGCGGCTCCGGCGGCGGCTGGAACCTCAACCTCGACGGCGGCGCGCCGGCCATCGGCATCGCCGCGTGGCAGTGGAAGAACTACCTCGGGGCCGAGGCTCTCGAGAAAGGCGTGCGCGCGAACGTGTCGTCCTTCACGCGCCACCACCCGAACGTCACGATGACGAAGGCGAAGATCAGCGGCAGCTACGCGAACAGCTTCCTCGCGAAGACCGAGTCGGTGCGGCTCGGTTTCGACGAGGCGATCATGCTCGACCCGCAGGGCTACGTGGCCGAGTGCACGGGGGAGAACCTCTTCCTCGTGAAGAACGGCACGATCGTCACCTCGCCTTCGGCGCCGATCCTGGAGGGCATCACGCGCGACGCGCTCATCACGCTCGCGGGGGAGCTCGGATTCCCCGTCGTCGAGCGGCCCGTCTCGCGCGACCAGCTCTACGTCGCGGACGAGGTCTTCGTGAGCGGCACGGCGGCCGAGTGCATCGCGCTCCGCGAGATCGACTTCCGCAAAATCGGCCGGGGCACGGCGGGACCCGTCACGCGCAAGCTCCAGAAGGTCTTCCACGCCGCCGTGCGGGGCGAGCATCCGCGCTCGAACGAATGGTGCACGTGGGTCCGCGAGGCGGCGGCGCTGCCGCCTCCCGCCCGGTTCGCCAGCGGACGGCGCGGCTGAGCCCGGCGGCAGCGCCGGTGCGACGGTCCTCCCGGAGGACGGGCGAGGAGTATCTCGAGAAGATCCTCGCGGCGCGCGTCTACGACGTCGCGATGGAGACGCCGCTCGAGGTCGCTCCTCTCCTGTCGCGGAGGACGGGCCAGACGGTGCTGCTCAAGCGCGAGGACCTGCAGCCCGTCTTCTCCTTCAAGCTGCGCGGCGCCTACAACAGGATGTGCCGCCTGCCGCCAGCGGCGCTCGCGCGCGGCGTGATCGCGGCGTCGGCGGGCAACCACGCGCAGGGCGTGGCGCTCGCGGCGGCGAAGCTGGGGTGCTCGGCCACGATCGTCATGCCGGTCACGACACCCCGCATCAAGGTGGACGCCGTGGCCGCGCGGGGCGCGCGCGTGATCCTGACGGGCGACTCGTACGACGAGGCTTACGCGGAGGCGCGGCGCCTCGCGCGCAAGGGGCGGAGGACGTTCGTCCACCCCTACGACGATCCCGACGTCATCGCCGGGCAGGGGACGGTCGGGATGGAGATCCTGAGGCAGCGGCCCGCCGGGATCGACGCCGTCTTCGTGCCCGTGGGCGGCGGCGGGCTCATCGCGGGTGTTGCGGCCTGGGTGAAGCGGCTCAGCCCGGCGACGCGCGTGATCGGCGTCGAGCCCGTGGACGCGGACGCGATGCGCCGCTCGCTCGAGGCCGGGCGCCGGGTCCGGCTCGAGACCGTCGGCCTCTTCGCGGACGGCGTGGCCGTTCGCCGGGTGGGCCGCGAGACGTTCCGGCTCTGCCGCGACCTCGTGGACGAGGTCATCGTCGTGGACACCGACGCGATCTGCGCGGCCATCAAGGACGTGTTCGAGGACACGCGGTCGATCCTGGAGCCGGCCGGAGCGCTCTCCGTCGCGGGGCTGAAGGCCTGGGCGGAGCGCCGCCGCGCGAAGGGCCGGACTCTCGTCGCGATCGCGTCGGGCGCGAACATGAACTTCGACGGGCTTCGCCACGTGGCCGAGCGGGCCGAGCTGGGCGAGCGGCGCGAGGCGATTCTGGCCGTCACGATCCCGGAGCGGCCGGGCAGCTTCCGGGAGTTCTGCGCCGTCGTGGGGCCTCGCAACATCACCGAGTTCAACTACCGGTACGCGGACCCGGCGCGCGCGCACGTCTTCGTGGGCGTCCAGGTCGAGAACCAGGACCAGACGCGCGCGCTTCTCGCGGCGCTGAGGCGCCACGGCCTTCCCGCGCTCGACCTTTCCGACAACGAGATGGCGAAGCTCCACGTCCGGCACCTCGTCGGGGGGCGCGCTCCTCTCGCGCGCGACGAGCGGCTCTTCCGGTTCGAGTTCCCCGAGCGCCCCGGCGCCCTGCTGAAGTTCCTGGACCGCATGCGGGGCGGCTGGAACATCAGCCTGTTCCACTACCGGAACCACGGGGCCGACTACGGGCGGGTCCTCGCGGGGATCCAGGTCCCCCGCAAGGACGACCGGAAGTTCGGCCGGTTCCTCGCGGAGCTGGGCTACCGGCACTGGGACGAGAGCCGGAACCCGGCGTATCGGCTGTTCCTGGGGTGAGGGCGCGCGCGAACCGTACGGGACGGCTTAGAATCGGCTCCGGATGTCCACGCACGCCACGACCCGCATCAGCCCCGAAGAGTACCTGGAGCGGGAGCGCGCCGCCGATCACCGCAGCGAATACCTCGACGGTGAGGTCTTCGCCCTTGCGGGTGTGAGCTTCGCTCATTCCCGTATCGTGACGAATCTCGTGGTCGCGATCGGCCTCCAGCTAAAAGGGCGGACATGTTCGGTCCACGCGACGGATCTCCGTGTCGCGGTCGGCCGGAAGGGCCTCTACACCTATCCCGACGTTTTCGTCGTGTGCGGTGAGCCGAAGTTCATAGACGCGAGCTCCGACACGGTCACGAACCCGCGGGTGATCGTCGAGGTGCTGTCGGATTCGACGAAAGACTACGACCGCGGCGGCAAGTTCGCGCAGTACCGGCGCATCGCTTCGCTCACGGAATACCTTCTCGTGGCCCAGGACGAGCCGCACGTCGAGCACTTCGTCAGGCAGCCGGACGGGAGCTGGAACCTGACCGAAACGAGCGATCCCGACGCGACGGTGCAGCTTCCGTCAATCGAGTGTCGGCTGGATCTGGCGGGAATCTACGACAAGGTCGAGCCGAAGCGGTCGTAGCGACGCGAGCGAGCCGGCCCTACTGAGGGCCCTGGGCCTCGCGGACCGCGGACTACCGCCTCCGTTTCACCATCGGATCCACGCGAGGCCCCCGCGTCCTGAGGTTCACCCGCTTGCCGGGAGCGGGGCGGTCGATTCCGCGGCCGAGCAGCTCGAGAAGGTCGGACACCGTGACGATGCCGACGAGCTGGTTGCGAGGCCCGTCCTTCACGACGGGCAGGCAGCCGATCGTCCGGCCGCGCATCAGGTTCGCGGCGTGCTTCACGGACGCTTCGGGGCCCACCGTGACGACGTGCGTGTTCATCAGGTCGGCCACGACGTGTTTCTCCCTGAAGTCGTGCTGCGCGGCCACGCCGAGGTCTCGCTGGGAGAGCACCCCCACGAGCTCGGTCCCGTTCTTCACGACGAGATGCCGGATGCCCTTCACTCTCATGGAATCGTACGCAAGCTCCGCGCTCGCCTGATCGTCGATCGTCTCCACACGGCGGGTCATCACGTCCTGAACGCGCATGAAACCTCCTCAAGGAAGCCGTTTCCAGCTTCCAGTTCGAACGTGGGTCCGCGGGGACGGCGTCCGCATGGAGCATCTGAATCAGGGCGTTCCGCGGCGGCGTCGTAGAATCGGCCAGGAGCCTGCCAAATGCCTCTCCTGGAATATCGCTGCTCGGATTGCGGAAAGAAGACCGAGGACCTCGTGCTCGCGGGCGACGCGGCGCGGCGGCCGGTTTGCTCCTCGTGCGGCTCGAAGAAGGTCGAACGCCTTCTGTCGACGTTCGCCGCCCAGACGACCCTTCCCTCGAGCGGCGGTTTCGACGCCGCGACGGCATGCGGCGGCGGCCCCTGCGGCAACCCGGAGTTCTGCGGGCGCGCCACGCCGGCCTCTTGATGGAACCTCTCGTCGAGGAGCGCGCTCCCGTTTTCGGCCACGACCTGCTCTCGCTCCTCCAGGGGATGGCAGGGAAGGCGAGCGTAGACGCGCTCCGCAACGCGGCGGCGGGCGCGTTCGGCGCGGATGCCGTGTACGCGAACTGCCACGGCGACAGGTTTTCGTTCGACGAGGTGCTCGCGTTTCTCGCGTCGAAGGGCAAGCTCGAGCGTCGTGGCGACGACGTCTTCCTCGGATCCGTTCCCGGCTGCTCGGGCCACTGACCATCCGCAAGAGTCGTCCTCGACACGTCATCCTTTGAGGTGAAGTTCATGAGCAGTTCCGCGCCGGGATCCCGTGCCACCCGTACCGCCGGCTGGGCCGGGCTTCTCTCCCGGATTGCCGCCGGGCTTCTCGTCTACCTCGTGGTGAGCGGCCTGCCGCTGCGTTTCATCCGCTTCTCGCCGGTTCTCGAGTGGACCGTCCTTCTCCACACCGTGGCGGGCTTCCTGTCGCTCGTCCCGGTCGGGCTCTATCTCTGGCGGCATTTCCTGGAATACCGGGCCGACGCCCTGACGCCGTCGAAGGTGCTCGGCTACTGCGGGCTCGGCGCGGTCGTCCTCGCGGAGGGGACCGGCCTCTGGGTGACGTACCTCGCTCTCTTCTCGGACCGCGTGCCGCCTCTCGCCCGGACGCTCCACCTCGTCCCGTCGATCGCGCTCGTGGTTCTCCTCTTCGCGCATCTCTGGCCGCTCCGCCGGAGGAGCCCGGCCGAAGGCGTGTCGGCCGGAGCCTTCTCCGCGGCGCGACGCGGATACGTCGGAGCGCTCGTCGGCGTGCCCGCGATCCTGCTCCTTCTCGCCTTCCCGGCGAGCCTCCTCTACGACGGCCCGAAGACGGTCGGGCGTTTCCCGACCGACTACCGGACGCCATACGGAAAGGACCGCCCGTTCGCGCCGAGCCTCGCGCGGACCGAGTCGAACGGCGCGCTCGCCCCCGAAGCGCTCGCGGGCTCGGCGTCCTGCGGCGACTCGGGCTGCCACTCGGCGATCTACGCGGAGTGGTCGGTCTCGGCGCACCGCTGGTCCGCGCTCGACCCCGCGTTCCAGAGGGTCCAGGAGGAGATGGGAAAGCAGAACGGCCCGGAGTCGACGCGCTATTGCGGCGGCTGCCACGATCCGATCTCCCTCTTCTCCGGCGCGAAGGTCGTCTTCAAGGAGAAGCTGACGGAGGACCTCGGCTTCCAGGAAGGCGTCTCGTGCCTGTCCTGCCACGCCGTCACGAAGACGGACGTGCAGGGCAACGCGAACTACGTCATCAGGCCTCCGAAGCGGTACCTCTTCGAGACCGCGAAGAGCGCGCCCCTGAAGCTCGCCTCGTACTTCCTGATCCGGAGCTATCCGGGGCACCACGTGGACTCGCTCGAGAAGCGAATGTTCAAGACCCCGGAGTACTGCGCCGCCTGCCACAAGCAGTTCGTCGACCAGGAGGTCAACAACTTCGGCTGGGTCCAGCTCCAGAACCAGTACGACAACTGGCGGAAGAGCAAGTGGAACCATCCGAAGGACGCGAAGAAGACGGTCGAGTGCCGCGAGTGCCACATGCCGCTCCTCGACGGCCGCGAGCCCGCTTCGGGCGACACGGCCGACTACAACCGGACCGCGGCCGACGGCAAGCACCGGAGCCATCGTTTCCTCGGCGCGAACCAGTACATGCCCGCGCTCCTGAAGCTCCCGGGAGGCGAGGAGCAGGTCGCGCTCGTGAAGAAGTGGCTCAAGGGAGAGGTCGAGATCCCGGAGATCGCGGGCAAGTGGGCAACGGGCGCCGTCGTGCAGCTCGACCTCGACGCGCCGGCGACGGCCCGCCGGGGCGAGCCGCTGAAGCTGCGCGTCGTGATCACGTCGAACAAGGTGGGGCACGACTACCCGACGGGACCGCTCGACCTGATCCAGTCGTGGGTCGAGGTCGAGGTGAAGGACGAGACCGGCAAGATCGTCTTCGCGTCGGGGAAGCCGGACGAGAAGAAAATGATCCCGCCCGGCACCTTCCTCTTCAAGGCCGAGCCCGTGGACCAGTACGGGAACCTCATCGACCGGCACAACCTCTGGGAGATGGTCGGGGTGCGGTACCGCCGGAGCCTCTTCCCGGGCTACTCCGACGCCGCCGAGTACGCGTTCGGCTGCCCCGGCACGCTCGAGGGCCACAAGCCCCCGCGCGACCTGACGATCCCCGCGCCGCCGCGCGGGAAGCTCGACATCCTCGCGACGCTCCACTACCGGAAGCTGGACCAGTACCTCGTCGACTTCCTCTTCCCGGGCAAGGGTCTCTCGGCGCCGATCACCGACCTCGCGCAGGCGCGCACGACGGTCGAGATCGTCGACTGACGTGGCCCGGCGGCCCTTCCTGGAGCGCTGGACGCACTGGCGCGTCCTGATGGCCCTCTCTCTGGCGGGCCTCGGCGCGTGCGCGGTGCTCTGGTTCACGCGGAAGGGGGACGACGCGCCCTACACGCCGGGCGCGGCGGTCGAGGGAGTGACGGACGTCCTCAAGAAGGAAGTCTCGGGCGCGGGCTGGGGCGTCGTCTTCCGGGACGTGGCATCGAGTCGCGGGATCGACTTTGCTCACTTCTCCGCGGGGCCGCGCTCGACGCAGCTTCCCGAGGACATGGGCTCGGGCTGCGCGTTCGCCGACTACGACGGCGACGGCGACTGGGACCTCTTCGTCGTCGACACGATCGGACCGTTGACACTGACGCCCGACGAAGCGCGCGCCGCGAAAGGAGGCTGCCGCCTTTATCGGAACGACGGCGGCACGTTCACCGACGTGACGGTCGAGGCCGGGCTCTCGGACCTGAAGGGAACGTACATGGGAGCCGCCTGGGGCGACTTCGACAACGACGGCTACCCGGACCTCCTCGTCACGTCGTACGGCGGGATCCGCCTCTTCCACAACCGGGGCGACGGCACGTTCGAGGACGTCACGAAGTCCTCGGGCCTCGGCGGGTTCCGAAGGGCTTCTTCACGGGCGCGGTCTGGGGCGACGCCGACGGCGACGGCCTCCTCGACCTCTACATCTGCGGCTACGTCGGGTACCGGTTCGACCCGAAGGACGCCGGGAAGGCCTCGAAGTTCGGCCATGCGACGAGCCCGTTCACGATCAACCCCTCCTCGTACCCGCCGATCGCGAACCTCTACTTCCACAACGAGGGGAAGGGCCGCTTCCGGGAGATGGCCGTCGAGGCCGGGATCGCGAACGCCGAGGGGCGAAGCCTGTCGGCCACGTTCGCGGACCTGAACGACGACGGGAGGCCCGACCTCTACGTGGCGAACGACGTTTCCGAGGGCGCGCTGTTCGTGAACGAAGGCAACGGCCTCTTCTCCGACCGCGGACACGAGGCGCACGTGGCCGACTACCGCGGCGCGATGGGGATCGCGGTCGGCGACGCGAACGGCGACGGTGCGCTCGATCTCTTCGTCACGCACTGGATCGCGGAGGCGAACGCGCTCTACCTGAACAAGCTGGGGGCAGGCAAGAGCCGGACGCTCGACTTCGAGGACGCCGCCGAGCGCACCGGTCTCGGACAGGTCTCCACGGACGACATCGCGTGGGGGACGGCGTTCCTCGACGTGGACGGCGACGGGCTGCCCGACATCGTCGTCGCGAACGGCTCCACGTTCGAGGAGCCCGCAGACACGCGGAAGCTCGTTCCGATGCCGATGCGCCTCTTCCGGAACCTCGGAGAGAAGGGCTTCGTCGACGTGGCGCCGCTCTCCGGCGCGGACCTGACCGTGCCCCGCGTCGGGCGGGGGCTCGCGATCGCCGACGTGGACGGAGACCTGCGAGAGGAGATCGCGGTCGTCGTGAACGGCGGGAAGCTCGTCCTCCTCAAGGCCGAGGGAGGCCCGCCGAACCACCGGATCGCGATCCGCTGCGAGGGCCGGAAATCGAACCGCTCGGCGTTCGGGACGAAGCTCGTCCTCGAGGCGGGCGGCAAGCGCCAGATCCGCGAGATCGGCGCGGGCTCGTCGTACCTGTCGCAGAGCGCGCCCGAGGCGATCTTCGGCCTCGGGACCGCGGCGAAGGCCGACGTCCTGACCGTCCGCTGGCCCTCGGGCGCGACGGCCGCGTTCCGCGACCTCGCGGGCGACCGCGCGTACCTCCTCGTCGAGGGGGAAGCGGCGCCGCGCGCCCTCCCGGACAACCGCGCGCGGACGCTCGCGTTCTGGGACGCGTACAACGCGGCGCGGTCCGCGTTCGCGAAGCGTGACTTCGCGGCGTCGATCGCGGCGTACCGCAAGGCGCTCGAGATCGACCCGCGGCACGAGGACTGCCGGTACGCGCTCGGAAACCTGCTTCTCGAGCAGGGCGACCGCGCGGCTGCGAAGGCGGAGTTCGAGGCGCTCCTGAAGATCCAGCCGCGCAGCCAGAGGGCCCACGGCGCGCTCGGCGACCTCCTCGCGGATCCCGCCTCCGGTCCGCTGCGGGACCTCGCGGCGGCGCGGAAGAACTACGAGAGCGCGGGCGGCATCTACACGGAGGAGACGGGCTGGGTCGTGCGCTCCGGCGAAGTCGCCCTCGCCACGGGAGACGCCGCGGGCGCCGAGCGGACGTTCCGAAAGGTTCTCGTGACGAATCCCCATTCATTCCAGGCCCTGTATTTCCTCGGCTACCTCGCGTCCCGGCAGAAGAGGAACGAGGCGGAAGGGACTCGGCTCTTCGACGCCGCGTTCGCCGCGCTCGGGCCCCAGGCGTCTCCGGCGCCCGGCGAGGGCGACGTGAAAAAGGCCGAGAAAGCTCTCCCGGCGCGCGGCGCCTTCGCCGGCCACTGGGCCTACCTTGCCCAGGGCGCGGTGAAGAAAGACGACGCCTGGCGGGACCTCGACGGACGGATCGGGCGCGAGGCCGCGAAGCGTCGCTGATCGCTATCCGGGAAGGCGGGCTATGGGCGGACCTCTACGCTATTAAAGGTTAAGGCATTATGCTTTAATAGCGTCGGTCGCTATTAAAGGTCCGTTCCCGGGAAGGCATCCATGAATCGTGGACCGACAGGAGAGTTCTCGAGCCTGAGCGTTGGTGGGGAGACGGTGCGCGCATTCGTCCCGCACCCGCTCCCTCCCGTGCCGGGAATCGCGTTCGAGGCCGTCCGGGAGAAGCTCGACCGTGCGCTCCTCGCGCTCGGGCGCCTCGACGCCGTCTCCGCGCTTCTGCCCGATACCCGGCTCTTCCTCTACACGTACGTTCGAAAGGAAGCGGTCCTCTCGTCCCAGATCGAAGGGACGCAGTCCTCCCTTTCCGACCTTCTCCTCTTCGAGCTCGAAGAGCTTCCGGGGGTTCCCCTCGGCGACGTCACGGAAGTGTCGCGGTACGTCGCGGCGATCGAGCACGGCCTCGCGCGGCTGCGAGCCGGGTTCCCTCTTTCGAACCGCCTGCTCCGTGAGATCCATGGAATCCTCGTGGCGAAGGGGCGCGGCGCCGACAAGACGCCCGGCGAGTTCCGGCGGAGTCAGAACTGGATCGGCGGAACGCGCCCGGGAAACGCGCGCTTCGTTCCTCCGCCTCCGGATCGCGTCGAGGAGTGCATGGCAGAGCTCGAACGCTTCCTCCACGACGAATCCGTGCCGACTCTCGTCAAGGCGGCGCTCTCTCACGTTCAGTTCGAGACGATCCATCCGTTTCTCGACGGCAATGGGCGGGTGGGGCGGCTGCTCGTCACCCTCCTTCTCTGGAAGGAGGGGGTTCTCCGGGAGCCCCTTCTCTACCTCAGCCTGTATCTGAAACAGCGTCGCGCCCGGTACTACGAGCTGCTCCAGACGGTTCGGACAGGAGGCGACTGGGAGGCATGGCTCGCGTTCTTCGCGGACGGCGTGTCGGCGACGGCGGAGGGTGCTGTCGAGACGGCTCGCGCGCTCGCGAGGCTGTTCCAGAAAGACCGGGAACGGATCCGGACGTTGGGGCGCGGGGCGAGCTCCGCGCTGCGCGTGCACCACGAGCTTCAGATACGCCCGCTCGGCACCATCCCGCGACTCTGCGCCCGGACGCGCCTGACGACGCCGACCGTCACGAAGGCGCTGCAGGGGATGGAGACGCTAAGGATCGTCAGGGAGACGACGAAGAAGAAGCGAGGCCGTGTCTTCGCATACACGGCCTTCCTGGAGCTGCTCAACGAGGGAACGCAGATCTGAGCGGAGGCCGACGTCTCCGTCCCGTCGAGACGAAGTAGTCCACGGCAATGAAAGCTGCTTGATTCACCTGGTTCATCGACGCGGAATCACCGGAAGGCTAAACGTCCCAGCGCGTTGATGAAGACGAGCCGCGGCTTCTCCCTCTTTCCGATCCCCTTGACCCTTGCCGCCGCCGTGGCAGGAGTGGCGCTCGGGATCGGCGCCTACGCCTTCCACTACGCCAAGGGCTCGTCCTACATGGGGAACGACCCGGCCACCTGTGCAAACTGCCACGTGATGGCCGGGCACTACGCAGGCTGGCAGGCCGCTCCGCATCACGGGGTCGCCACCTGCAACGACTGTCACACGCCGGCCGGGCCGGTCTCCAGGTACGCGGTGAAGGCGCTCAACGGCTGGCACCACTCCCTGGCCTTCACTCTGGGCGGCTTCCCGGACGTCATCCGGGCCCGACCGGAAAGTTCGGCGGTCGTCGAGTCCAACTGCCGCCGCTGCCACGCCGACCTCGTCGACTCGATGGCCCACGGCGGCGAGGTTTCTTGCATCCGTTGCCACGCTTCAGTCGGCCACCAGCGCTGACCACCGACTTCAACCGTCACTCCGCCCAGGAAGGAGCACCTCATGACCGCAGAGAGCCAGGCCCCCCAGAAAAAGCGCGGGCTCGTCATCGGGCTCGTCGCGGGCGCTTTCGCCCTCGGGGCCATCGGCGCCGCCGCCCTGCTCGTCAACATCGCCGAGCGGAAGCAGGAGGCCAAGAACTCCTACGTCAAGCTCGTCGAGGTGACGGAGAACGACGTGGACCCGGCGAAGTGGGGCACGAACTGGCCGCGCGAGTTCGACGGCTACAAGCGCACCTCCGAGCCGACCCACACGAAGTACGGCGGCGGCTGGGGCGGGGCCGAGGGCGTGGTGCCGCCCCAGAAGGCGGCGCGTGACCCGTGGCTGACGCGGATCTTCGCCGGGTACCTGTTCGCGGTCGACTTCCGCGACCGCCGCGGCCACAGCTTCATGCTCTTCGACCAGGAGAACACGAAGCGCAACGTTCCCGCCGAGAACAAGCAGTCGGGCAACTGCCTGCACTGCCACGCCTCGATCATGCCGCTCTACAGGAAGCTCGGAAAGGAGGCGGCCCCGCAGGCCAGCGATGCCGAGCAGATCCAGAAGGGCCTGGCGGCGGTCGGCGACCTCAGCTACTGGGACACGCACAAGCAGCTCGAGCAGCTCGGCGGCGGCAAGGCCCACCCGGTCTCCTGCGTCGACTGCCACGATCCGAAGTCGATGGAGCTGCGCATCACGCGGCCGGCCTTCATCACCGGGATCCAGAAGTTCGCCGCTTCCACCGGCGACGCGGCGCACCTCCCGAGCGTCGAACGCTGGCGCAAGAGCGGCCGTGCCCGTGCCTACGATCCGAACGTGGACGCCACCCGGCAGGAGAAGCGCTCCTACGTCTGCGCCCAGTGCCACGTGGAGTACTTCTGCGGCAAGGGCACGACGATCTTCTTCCCGTGGGCCGAGGGGTTGAAGGTCGAGGAAATGGAGCACCTCTACGACGGCATGCAGGTGAAGGGGCAGCGCTTCAAGGACTGGACCCACGCCGAAACCGGCATGGAGATCCTCAAGGCCCAGCACCCCGAGTTCGAGATGTGGAGCCAGGGGATTCACGCCCGGAGCGGCGTGGCCTGCGCCGACTGCCACATGTCCTACCGCCGCGACGGCGCCCAGAAGATCTCGGAGCACTGGGTCCGCAGCCCGCTGCTTTCGGCGAATCGCTCCTGCGCCACCTGCCACCCCTACAGCGACGAGGAGCTCAAGAGCCGGGTCGAGGCAATTCAGGACCGCCACTTCGCCCTCATGACACGCGCCGGCCAGGCGGCGGTCGCCATGATCGACGCCATCGTTGCCGTGAGGACGCCCTACGACGATCGGAATCGCCCGGCCGCCGCGGCCAAGGCCAGGGAAACGCTGGAGAAGAACGCCGACTTCCAGAAGCTCGCGAAAGAAGACCAGGACAAGAAGCTGGCCGCCGAGACGAAGGCGAACCTCCTGGCCATGTGGCGTGCGGTCGTGGAGAAGGACGCGGCCATCAAGGAGCTGGGCGAACTGCAGCGCGCCGCGCAATGGCGCCTCGACATGGTGGCCGCCGAGAACTCGATGGGCTTCCACGCTCCGCAGGAAACGGCCCGCATCCTCGGCGAGTCGATCGACATGTCCCGCCAGGCGCAGTTCAAGGCCGGCGAGATCCTGCACGGCAAGATCGCGATGACCGCTTCGGCGGCGCCCGCGAAAGGCGCCGGGACGGGGTCGCGCTAGCGGGAGCTCAGCAAGCTCTTCGTCCGCGCTGCGAACCGTCGCAGGGGAGCACGCCCGGCGCTGCCGGTGCTAGACTCGCCGGCTGGCAAGGGGAGTAGTTCCGGCCGCCACTGGCGGCTAAGGGGAGATCGACATACCGGTCCTCGCGGATCCGGTCCCCCACCCCGATCGGGGCGAACGAGACCTTCGGAACGGGCAACAGCCCGGCTGAAGTCTCCGTCGCAACCCGGCGGAGGACACCTCGGCCAGGCCCAGAGCATGGAGAGGAGCCTCGATTGACCGCCTTCTGGGTTTCGCTCTTCATCGTCTTCATCGCCGAACTGGGAGACAAGACCCAGCTCGTCGCCATGGCCTTCGCAACGCGCTACCCAAAGAAGGTGGTTCTCGGCGCGGTATTCGTGGCGACGCTGCTCGTCCACCTCTTCTCGGTGTTCCTCGGCGAGGCCGCCGGCTCGATCCTCCCCGATTTCTGGATCAAGGTACTCGCTGGCGTGTCGTTCATCGCTTTCGGGCTCTGGACGCTCCGAGGCGACGAGATCTCCGACGAGGATACGAGGAGGACCGTTCGCTTCGGGCCGTTCCTGACGGTGGCAATCACGTTCTTCCTCGCCGAGCTCGGCGACAAGACGATGCTGGCAACCATCAGCGTGGCGACCCAGTACCAGTCGTTCGTCGGTGTCTGGATCGGCAGCACCCTCGGAATGGTCGCGGCGGACGGCCTTGCCATCGTCGTTGCCGGCGTCCTCGGGAACAGACTTCCCGAACGGGCGATCAAGATCGGCGCGTCGTTGATCTTCTTCGCCTCTGGCGTCATCACCCTGTGGCAGGCCTTCCGGTAAACGGACGGCCCGGTATGCTGGGCCGCGCTCGAACGCGACCTGGCGCCGAGACACAGTCCGTCCGAGGAGGAGAGCCGTGCACGGACCATCGATGAACGTCGCCGGACTCTCCGACGTCGGGCGAGTCCGGAAGAACAACGAGGACTCCTTCACGATCAGCGACCTGGACACGGGAGAAAGTCTCAAGACCGGGACGGGACCGTGGAGGGTCACCGTCGGACCTCGCGGGTTCCTCCTCGCTCTCTCGGACGGCATGGGCGGCCACGACGCCGGAGAGGTCGCGAGCGCGCTCGTCGTCGATTCGCTGCGGGCTTGTCTTCTCGCGGAGGCGGGCATCGAACGCCTCGAGAACGTGCTCGTGGCCGCGGCTGCGCGAGCGAACGCCGATGTGATCCGGACGGCTCAGACTTCCGGCAAGCACGGCATGGGAGCAACCCTGACGGCCATCTACCTTCGGGGCGATGAGGCATACATCGCGCAGATCGGCGATTCGCGCGCCTACGTCCTCAGGAGCGAGAGGCTTCAGCAGGTGACGCGGGACCAGAGCCTCGTCCAGCTCCTCGTCGACCAGGGCACGCTGTCTCAGGAGGCCGCGCGGGCCTCCAGCCGCAAGAACGTCCTCCTCCAGGCAATCGGGACAACCGACGAGGTCAAGGTCGCGATCGGACGCCTGAAGCTGCGGCTGGGAGATCGTTTGCTACTCTGCTGCGACGGGCTGTCGAACGCTCTCGCCGACGATGAACTTCGGGACCTCGTGGCGGGGAACGATCCGGACACCGCCTGTCGAAAGCTAATCGGCCTGGCCAACGAGCGCGGCGGGGCGGACAACCTGACCGCGATCGTCGCCTGCATCGACCAAGGCGAGCTCGAGGAACCGACCGAGGCAGAGACGATTGGTGACACGCTCGAGTTCCTTCGAGTGTTCTCGACCGAGCCATGAGCCACCTCTAGGGACAGTGTCAGCGCTCGAGGGTAGCGCGGTCCCACGCGGCGCGCGTCGCCGCCTGCGCGTAGGTGCTGTCGACGAAGTCGCGGATCGCGCGCTCCGGATCGGAGGCCGTCCGGACCGCCTCGTACGGCAAAATGAACTCCCCGAGCTCCCTGTTGAAGGAGGCCGCCGCCGGCTCGATAGGCGCTCCGTCGAGGCCGGCCGGCATCGGGACGGCATACGCGTAGAGCGCGGGCTCGGGGAGCATCCCGTTACCCGGCCAGAAACCATGGCTGATCACCTCGTGTGAATACGCGTCGCGCATGAAGGCCGGACCCTCGCGCGGCGGCGCCCGGCGCCCCGAGAACCGGGTGACCGCGAGGTCGAAGGAGCCCCAGAAGAAGTGCGTCGGGCTGCACTTGCCGACGAACTGGCATCGGCACGCGCTCAGAACGCGCTCGAGCCGGACGAGAATGCGGAAGAGTCGGCCCACGTACTCCGGGTCGTAGCTCCGGTGCACGGTGTCGCGGTCGAAGCGGATCGGCGCCGGGATCTCGACCGGCATCGGCCAGATCTTCACCGGCAGGCCCATTCCGTCGAGCAGGTCCATCGTCGCCCGGTAGAACTCGGCGACCGTCCGGGGCACGAGCGGGAGCGTCCCGGCCGCGCCGTCGGACGCCCGGACGACGAGCCGGTGCTCGAGAAAGTCGAACTCGATCGTGAACGACCGCCCCGCGTGGGGCAACGTGTGCGTGGAGAGGCCGCGCGACGTGACGAGGAGCGCGACCCCCCAGGAATGGTTGATCGGCGGAGCCTGCGCGAGCGCGACCTTCCCGACGACCTGCGTCCACATGTGGAGGGTGGCGTAGGTGTCCTTCCACGCCTCGTACGGGAGAGCAGGCCAGTCTTCCCTCGCCATGGGACCGCCATGATACGTTCTCGCCATGGCTGAAACCTGCGAGCACCTCACCGCGATCGACTCGGTGAAGCACGCGCGCCGCCGCGAGTGCGAGGAGTGCGTGAAGATCGGAGCCGCCTGGGTTCACCTCCGCACCTGCCAGACCTGCAGCGGCACCCGCTGCTGCGATTCCTCCCCGAACCGGCACGCGAGCAAGCACGCCCGCGCGGCCGGGCATCCGGTCGTCGCGTCGGCGGAGCCCGGCGAGCGGTGGCTCTACTGCTTCGTCGACGACGCGACCGCCGAGTACTGACGGGGACCCCACGGCAGGACAATGTCCAGGTAGCGTCAGGCCGAGAGCGCCGAGACCGCCTGGGCCACGGCCGCGAAGTGGCAGACGGCGGCCGCGATCACGAGAGCGTGGAAGATCTCGTGGTAGCCGAACACGTTCGGGAACGGGTCCGGACGGCGGAGAGCGTAGACGGCGGCGCCGAGGCTGTAGACGACGCCGCCCGCGGCGAGAAGAACGACGGCGCCGGTCCCGAGCGCCGCTTTCAGCGCCGGCAGGAGCGGGAGGGCGGCCCACCCGAGGAGGACGCACACGGCCGCGACGAGCGCCTTCGGCGCCCGCACCCACGCGACGGACATCACGATTCCGAGGAGGGCTCCCGCCCAGACGATGCCGAGAAAGATCCAGCCGAGGCGGCTGCCGAGGAGGAAGCTGAGGGGCGTGTACGTCCCCGCAATGAGGAGGAAGATCGCGGAGTGGTCCAGCCGGCGCCAGACCGCGCGGACCTTGTCCGACCAGTTCCGGCGGTGGTACGCCGCGCTGACGGACAGCAGGGTGACGAGGGAGATCGCGTACACGAGCGCGCCCGCGCGGGCCCGCGCCCCGGACGCGCGGAACACCGAGGATCGCTCCCGCGACGGCGGCGATGAACGCGGCGACCTCGTGGAGGACGCCCCGGAGGAGGGGCTTGGGGGGAGGTTGGCTCTCGGGCTTACCCATTACGGATGCAATCATGCCCCACTGGTTCTCAGGACCCATCGAGACGCGGTTACAGCCTCGGGGGGGGGATCCTCGGGGGGATCCGCTGTCCGACGAGCCACGCCTGGAACTCGCGCTCGAAGGCCTTCGGCGAGACCTGCAGCCGGCTCCACAGCACCTCGATCTCCGCGGGCAGGCCCTCAGCGACCTCCCTCAGGAAGCCGCGGAACCGGTCGGCGTAGGCGCCGCGACGTCCGGCGAGGAGGTAGCGGACGAGGTTCGCGCTCACGGCATAAGCGGTCTTCCGCGTGTCGGCGCACACGAACTCCGCCCAGGGGAGCAACCCCAGCTCGGCGAGCGGCAGCGCCTTCCGCTGCCAGACCAGGTCCGCGAGTTTGTTGGCGAGCTTCTGCGGGTCGTCGGGAGTCACCAAGGGAACGGTGATCGCGGGGCCGTAACGGAGGTCGCGGCGCACGGTCCTGGCGTTGCGGAGCGTGCCCGGCTCGAGCCGCCCCCCCGCGCTGACCCGCGAGTACGAAAGCTCCTCCGCGATTCCCTCCTCGAGCCACGGCGGCAGCGCGCCGGGGTTGGGAGAGAGCGCCCGCCGGTTGAGGAGGTGCGCGAGCTCGTGCACGAGGAGCTCGATCACCCGCTCGGGCGTTCGGTCTCCGGCGACGACCACGGCCACGCCGCCGCCATTCGCCGGAGACGCGTAGCCGCGCAGCGCAGTGGTCTCGAGTTCGAATGCCGCGTAGCTCTCCTCCCGGGAGAAGACGACCACGTACTGCTCGGCCGCGACGCCGGGGTCGAGGCCGTAGCGCTCCGCGTAGACCGCCGGAAGGCCCGCCGCCACGAGGCCGAGCCGTGCGAGCAGGGCCTCGTCGCGGATGTCGGTGACGACGTGGAAGGGACCGAGCGTCGAGCCGGCGGGGGCTCACGAGGCTCGCCGTGGCACGCGCCAGCCGGTTCGCGTCGATCCGTGAAAGCGGAGCCGGGCGCCCGCCCGCCTGACCGTCGTCGGCAAGTAAGACCCATCCCTTACAGTCCGCGTAGGTGACGCGTACCCAACCCCCGCGTCGCTCCAGCAGCGGCAGCTCGACGGCCTCGTCGATCAGGGTGAGCGACGGAGACGAGGCCTCCGGGAGCAGCCGGAGAGTGGCGCCCTCGGGCACCGGCACGGTCTCGGACTGCTGGCCGATCAGGGCAGCGGCGGCCGCGAGCAGGAGGGCCACGAGCGCGCGCGGCACGTCCGTCACTCCAGCCGGCAAATCCCCGCCGCCTTCGCGGTCAGCGAGATGGCTTGCGGCAGGTGCGTGCCCTCCACCCAGACGATGCGCTGTCGCTCGAGGTCGTCCTGGAGCTGCCTGAAGGCGTCGGCGAAGTGCTTCCTCGTGGAGACGTCGGTACACGCTCCCCAGACAGCGTCCTCCTCGCGACCCACGCACCAGACGTGGAGAGGCACGCCGATCGTCCTCAGGTAGCGGCGGACCGTGGCCTCCCCGAAGCGGCTCGCGCGAGCGGTCGGTGGGTCGGGCCCGATCAGGAGCACGACGGCCCGTCGCCGGTTACGCGCGGACGCATCGAGCGCCGCGGCGGCCACCGCGTCCGCCAGGCGCTGGCGCGCCCAGGGCTCGGGGTCCTCCGGCCGGTACTGCGCGAGGTGATCGAGGACTGAAAGAGTCCAGAGGTGCTCGGACACCGGGAAGAGCGAATACTGAAGGCCCGACTGCGGCCTCGGGCGCGCCACTGGCCACAGGATCCGTAGCGACTGGCGCTTGCGCAACGCGGTCTCGCGGGCAGGGTAGGAGCCCCTCAGGCTCGCCAGGAGGCGGAGGGGGCGCTTCGCGCTGGTCTCGAGCACCGCCACGATCTCGGCCGGGCCGTCCTCCACCGCCAGGACGCGAAGCGGTTTGCCCCTCAGCTCGAACCACCCCGTGAGGCTCTCCGCTTTCGGCAGCCTCACTTTGGGAGCGAGTGACACCGGCACCGCCGTAAGCTCAGCCGCAGCCTCGTCGGCGCGCCCGCCCGCGAAGACGATGTCGGCCGATGTGGTGACACCGTCAACGAAGTCGAGTTCCGCATGGAGCAGCTGAAAGCGCTCAGGATTCGCCGGAGGCAGCGGGATCGCGCCGGGGTCCCGGAACGCGATCGGCTTGCCGTCCACGGTCACGCGGGTGAGCGTCGGCTGCTCGCCGATGACGCTCCCCCAGACGAGCCGCGCCACCCGCGAGCCGCCGCGGGCCTCGACGGCGATCGACACCTCCGCGGGCGGGCGGGGACGGTTGATCCGCTGGCGCGCCCGCGCAACCTCGTGTCCGGCGGTGTCGAAGGCGATTGCCTCGAGCTCGTGGGGCGCGAGTTCCTCGCCGAAGTCGACCGCGACCATCCAGGGCGCCGCCCTGGCCTCGGCGACCCGAGCCCCGTCCAGCAGCACGTCCACGCGATCGACGCCCGCGCCCACGTCGAGCGTCACGTCCACGGGGCCGAGCACCAAACCGAGGATCAGCGTCGCGAAGGCGATCATGGGTGGGGGGTCTGGCTGTCAATTACATTCCAACCAGTGTATTGAAACGCAACTCCGTTCGTATGGGCCTCCTGAAGGAGCAACGCTAGCCCTCTCCACAGAGGAAAGCCAGCCCCTACGCCGCCGTCTTGTGGAAGCGCGACACGGCGAGGGCGATGATCGCGAGCGTGTAGAACGTGAGCCACGCGACGGGCTCCCACAGCTCCGTCAGAGGCGCGCCGCGCAGGACGATCCCGCGGACGACCTGGATGAAGTACTTCGCCGGAATGAGGTAGGTGACGTACTGGAAGAACTTCGGCATGCCGTCGATCGGGAACACGTAGCCCGACAGGAAGACGAACGGCAGCAGGAAGAAGAACGACATCTGCATGGCCTGCATCTGCGTCTTCGCGAGCGTCGAGAGGAGCATGCCGAGCCCGAGTACGGCAGCGATGAACATGAGCCCCACGACGTACAGCTCGACGACGCTTCCCGCGATCGGCACCTGGAAGAGGAAGCGCATGAGGACGATGATGAGCGTGAGCTGGAAGACGCCGATCACGACGAACGGCGCGATCTTCCCGAGGATGAGCTCGACGCGCGTGACGGGCGTGACCTGGAGCTGCTCGAGCGTGCCGCGCTCCCTCTCGCGCACGATCGCCATCGCCGTGAACTGGATGAGCGTGAACGTGAGCAGGATCGCGATGAGCCCCGGGATGATGAACGTCGCCGTCCTGAGGTCGGGGTTGTACCAGGGCCTCACGCGCAGGTCGACGGGCGGGCCGGACTCCTTCCAGCCGGCTCTCGCGGCGAGCGTCCGGAGAGAGAGCTGGCTCGAGATGCCGCCCGCGATCGCCATCGCCTGGCTCGCGGTCGTCGTGTCCGATGCGTTCACGACGAGGAGAGCCTTCGCGGAGGCGCCGCGACGGCGGTCCTTCCCGTAGTCGTGGTCGATCACGAGGCCGACGGAGGCGTGGCCCGCGTCGATCTCGTGGCGCATCTCGGCCTCGGAGCCGACGTGCTTCACGATGTCGAAGTACTCGCTCGCCGTCATCTTCGCGACGAGCTCGCGGCTGTCGTACGACTTGTCCTCGTCGAGGACGACCGTCTTGAGATGCTTCACGTCGTAGTTGATCGCGTACCCGAAGATCATCGTCTGGAGGATCGGCACCATCACGATCATCCGGAGCGTGATGGTGTCGCGGCGGAGCTGGAGGAACTCCTTGCGGACGAGTGCGAGAAGGCGCTTCATCGTCTCTCCGTCAGGCCGCCACCGCGGCGCCGGAAGGCGAGGCGCTCCGCGCGAGAGAAACGAAGACGTCCTCGAGCGAAGGCTCGGCTTTCGCGGGCGCGCCGAACCGCGCGAGAAGGCGCGCCGCGTCGGGCCCGGCGCCCGGCCGGGCGACGGCGCGCAGGCGCCGGCCGAAGAGATAAGCGTCTTCGAGGCTCGCGTCGCCCCGCACGGACGCGAGCGCCGCGAACGGCTCGGACGCGAGCGGCACCTCGAGCAGCCTGCCGGAGAGCGCCCCCTTCAGCTCGGGAGGGCTGCCCGCGGCGATCAGTTTCCCGTCGAGGATGAAGGCGAGGCGGTCGCACTGTTCGGCCTCGTCCATGTAGTGCGTCGTGACGAGGACCGTCATCCCGCGTGCGGCCGCGAGCTCGTAGATGAGATCCCAGAAGAGGCGCCGCCCCTTCGGATCGACGCCGCCGGTCGGCTCGTCGAGGAAGAGGAGCTCCGGCTCGTGGAGGAGGGCCGCCGCGAGCGCGACGCGCTGCCGCTGGCCCGTCGAGAGGTTCTCCGTCAGCTCGCCGAGGATCGGCTCGAAGCGCAGGCGCGCCGAGAGCGCCCGTATCCGCTCGGCGAGGCGCGCGCGCGAAAGGCCGTAAATGGACCCGAAGAACCGCAGGTTCTCCTCGACCGTGAGGTCGAGGTAGAGCGAGAACTTCTGGCTCATGTACCCGAGGCGCTTCTTCCAGGCTTCGGTGTCTTTCGCCACGTCGAGGCCGTCGAAGCCGGTCGCGCTGCCGGACGTCGGCTCGAGGAGTCCCGTGAGCATCCTGATCGTCGTCGACTTGCCCGAGCCGTTCGGTCCCAGGAAGCCGAAGACCGTCCCGCGCGGGATCTCGAACGACACGCGGTCGACGGCGGTGAACGTGCCGAACTTGCGCGTGAGGTTCTCGCAGCGGAGGAGGATTTCGGATGAAGAGGAAGAGGGAGGTTTCTTAGAAGGTGAAGAGGGGGAAAGAGAAGAAGAAGAGGGAGATTGCTTGGAAGGTGAAGAGGGCGGGGGAGGGGGCGGAGCGGGGCGAGCCGGCTCGTCGCTCATGCGGCCGCCTCTGTGTCGTGCTCGCTGAACAGGACGAATGCATCTTCGAGGTTAGGCGCCACGCGGCGGATGTTCTCCGCCGGGACGACCCCCCTGAGCGCCTCGATCACTCTACCTTCTAAGAAATCTTCTCTTCCTTCCTCTCTTTTCTCTTCTCTTCCCCGGACATGAAGCAGCGTCCCGAACAAAGAGATGTCGTCCAGCTCCGGCATGGCGGCGAGGCGCGCGCGCGCCTCGCCGCGCGCGTCCGTCGCGATCTCGACGAGGGGGCGGGGATAGGCCGCGAGGATCTCGTCGCGCGTCCCCGTGGCCACGAGCCGTCCCTCGTCGAGAAATCCGATTCGCGAGGCGTACTCGGCCTCGTCCATGTACGGCGTCGAGACGACGATCGTGAGGCCCTCGTGGTGAAGGGCGTTCAGGACCTGCCAGAACTCGCGGCGCGAGACGGGATCGACGCCGGTCGTCGGCTCGTCGAGGAGGAGGAGCGCCGGGCGCGTCAGGAGCGCCGCGACGAGCGCGAGCTTCTGCTTCATGCCGCCCGAGAGCGCGCCCGCGAGGCGCGCGCCGAAGCGCTCGAGGCCCACGCGCGAGAGGAGGTCGCGCGCGCGCCCCTGGCCTTCGGCGGGCGGAACGGAGTAGAGCCGCGCCCGGAGGTCGAGGTTCTCGTCCACGGTGAGGTCCTCGTAGAGCGAGAAGCGCTGCGGCACCATACCGAACGGCACGTCCTCGCGCGCGACGCGGCCGGACGTCGGCGCGAGAAGACCGGCGACGATCCGGAAGAACGTGGTCTTGCCGGCGCCGTCGGGCCCGATGAGCGCGAACATCTCGCCGCGCGCGATCGCGAGGTCGATTCCGCGCAGCGCCGGCCGGCTGCCGAAGCTCCGGACGAGCTTCTCGGCGCGGATCACTTGACGGAGCTTTTCGCGGAGCTCTCCGCGGTCTTCACGCGCACGTCGGCCGGCTGGCCGGGCACGAGCGGCGCGCTCCAGCCCGCGTCGAGGTCGACCTTCGCGGCATAGACGAGATTCACGCGCTCGCGGGGCGTGTCGACCGGCTTCGGCGTGAACTCGGCGTCGGGCGAGATCTCCGTGACCTTCCCGGGAAACACCTTTCCCGGAAACGCGTCGACCGTCACTTCGGCGGCGCTGCCGGGGCGGACCTTGCCGAGCTGCGTCTCGGGGATGAACGTTCGGACGTAGAGGCGGTCCGCGAAAGCGAGCGTCACGGCCGGCTGGCCGGGGCCGAGGAGGAGGCCCGGCTCGGCCATCCGGTGGAGGATGACTCCGTCCGCGGGCGCGCGGATGTCGGCTTCCCGCGCGACGGATTCGGACTGCCTGAGCACGGCGCGCGCGCGAGAGACGTCCGCGCGCGCCTGTTCCGTCTGAAACTGGCGAAAACCCTCGCGGGCGAGCTGCAGCTTTTCCTGGCTCATTTTGAGGTTGGCCTGCGCGCGTTCGAGATTCGTGCGCGCAACCTCCAGGTCACGAAGAGTTCCTACTTTCTTAGAAAGAAGAATTTGCTGGCGCTCGAGCTCCGGCTTCGCCAGCTCGACTCCGGCGCGGCGGTCCGCGACCTCTTCTTCAGCGGCTCTGATCTCCGCCGCCCGGCTTCCGACCTTCATGTCGTTCAAACGGGCTTCCGCCGACTGGAGCCCTCTCGTATCCCGCTCCGGCGCGAGCGCGGTCTCGCCGAGGTCGAGGCGGGCGATGAGGTCGCCCGCTTTCACGCGGTCGCCCTCGCGGACCTTGACCTCGACGACGCGTCCGGCGACCTTCGGCGCGAGGTCCACGACGGGCGCCTCGAGTCGGCCGTTCAGGTGCACGGAGCCGTCGTCCTTCGCCCGGCACCCGCCGGCCGCGAGGGCAAGGGCGGCGAACGTGACGGCGACGGGTCGCGTGGAAATCCGCATGTCGCGACTCTACAGCTCCGCCGGAGCCGGCGCTCCGAGCCGCGATTTCGCGCGCTGCGCCGGCTCGAGGCCGCGCAGCCGCCGGATGATCCGCCCGGCCGCGGTCTGCAGGTCGTCGAAAAGCGAATACGCGACCGGCGTCGCGAGGAGCGTGAGCAGGAGGGCGAGTGTCTGCCCTCCCGCGATGACCGAACCGATCGCGCGGTTCGTGCCCGCGCCCGGTCCGGAAGAGACGAGGAGCGGCAGCATGCCCGCCACGAACGCGAGCGTGGTCATGAGGATGGGGCGAAGCCGCTCGCGGCACGCGAGCATGACCGCCGCGTCGCGCTCCATGCCGCGCTCGCGAAGCTGGTTCGAGAACTCAACCTGGAGGATCGAGTTCTTCTTCACGACGCCGAACAGCACGAGGATGCCGAGCGACGTGAAGATGTTGACCGACTGCCCGGCGACGAGGATCGAGACGAGCGCGAACGGCACCGTGAGCGGCAACGCGAGGAGAATCGTGATGGGGTGCAGCCAGCTCTCGAACTGCGCCGCGAGGATGAGGTACATGAAGATGAACGACAGCGCGAACGCGAGCAGGAAGTTCTGCGCGGCGCGGCCCTGCTCCTTCGACCGGCCGATGAACCGGTACGTGTAGGACGGGTCGAGGTTCATCGCCTTCGCCTCCTTCGAGAGAAGGTCGATCGCGGCCTGCGACGAGAAGCCGGGATTCATGTTCGCGAGGATCGTCACCTGGCGCCGCCGGTTCAGGCGCTTGATCTCCGAGGGGCCGGTCCCGTTGCGGAAAGACGTCACGTCCTCGAGGGGAACGGCGCCGAGGCGGTTCGAGGGCACGTTGAAGCGGCGAAGGCTCGCCTCGTCGGCCCGGTCGAGCGGCCGCGCGCGGAGATACACGTCGTACTGCTCGCCCCCGTCGTCGAACGCGGAGACTTTCTCGCCGCCGACGAGGACGCGCAGGGTTTCCGCGACGTCCGCGACGGAGACGCCGAGATCCGACGCCTTCGAGCGGGCGACCGTCACCCCGAGCTCGGGCTTTCCGAAGATGAGAGACGAATCCACGTCCACGATGCCGGGAACCCCGGACAGCTTCTTCATGAGCGCGTCGGAGACCTGGGAGAGCTTCGCGAGGTCCGGCCCGTTCACGACGAACATGATCTCGGCGTTCTTCTGGCCGCTCGAGAAGGCGTTGACGTACGAGACGTCCGTGCGCAGCTTCGCGTCCGCGAAACGCGGGAGCAGCTCCTTGCGGACCTTGTCCATGACCGTCGTCTGGGCGTCCTTGCGCTTGTTCGCGTCCACGAGCTTCACGTAGACGCTTCCGAGGTTCGGTGTCTTCGCGTCGTCCGCGCCGACGGTGAGGAGGGCGTAGGCGACGCCCGGCATCGTCTTCACCTGCTTCGCGATGCGATTTCCGATGAGGGCGGTCGCCTCGAGGGAGGTCCCCTCGGGCGCGCGGAAGTTCACCTCGAACTGGGCCTCGTCGTCGTAGGGGAGGAAGTTCTTCGGGACGATCTTGAAGAGGATCGGAACCGTGAGGAGCGCGAGGATGCAGACGAGGACGATGACCCAGCGGTGGCCCATCGACCATTTCAGCATCGCCATGTACGCGCGGTCGATGTAGCCGTAGAAGCCGCGGGATTTGGAATTATCTTCCTTCTCTTCTTTCCTCCTGAGCAACCTGGCCGACAGCATGGGAGTCAGTGAAAACGAGACCAGAAGCGAGACGAGGATCGCGAACGCCATCGTGAGGCCGAACGAGTTCATGAACCGCCCGACGATGCCGCCCATGAACGCGACGGGGAGGAACACGGCCACGAGCGAGAGAGTCGTCGCGAGGACCGCGAGGCCGATCTCCTTCGTCGCGTCGATCGCCGCCTGGAACGGCGCGACGTGCTTCTCCTCGATGAACCGGAAGATGTTCTCGAGGACGACGATCGCGTCGTCGATGACGATTCCGACCGCGAGCGTCAGGGCGAGGAGCGTCAGGACGTTCAGCGTGAATCCCATCGCGTACATGAGCGCGTACGTCGAGACGATGGACGTCGGAATCGCGATCGCGGCGATGAGAGTCGAGCGGAGGTTTCCGAGGAAGACGAGGACGACGAGCGCCGCGAGGAACCCGCCGAGGACGAGGTGCTCCTGCACCGTGTCGACGGCCGCCTTGATGAACTGCGACTGGTCGCGGACGATCTCCGTCGTGTAGCCGGCGGGAAGCTGCGGCGCGATCTCGGCGAGGCGCCTCTTGAGCGCGTCGATGACCTCGACGGTGTTCGTGCCGGACTGCTTGCGGACCGAGAGGACGACCGTCGGGACGCCGTCCTTCGAGGCCGCGCGTTCGGCGTCCTCCTCGCTGTCCTCGACCGTCGCGACGTCGCCGATCCGCACGGGCAGCCCGTTCCGCTGCGTGATGAAGATGGCCTCGAACTCCTTCGCGTTCCGGACGCGCCCGTACACGCGCACCGTCGCCTCGTTCGCGCCGCTCTTCAGCGTGCCGCCCGGAATCTTCACGTTCTGCGTCTGGAGGGCGCGGCGCACGTCCACGGCGGAGAGCCCGTAAGCCTTGAGGCGCTCCGTGTCGAGCCGCACGTTGATGCGGCGCGCCCGGCCGCCGAGAATCGTGACCTGACCGATGCCGTTCACGGACTCGATCTGGCGCCGGAAGACCTTGTCCGCGAACTCGGTCGTCTCGCGCAGCGTGCGGGTCCCCGAGAGCGCGATCGAGAGGACGGGCGTCGCGTCCGGGTCGAGCTTCTCGACGATGGGCTGGTCGATGTCGCGCGGCAGCTCCGCGAGGACGCGGTTGACCTTGTCGCGGACCTCCTGCGCCGCGACGTCGACGTTCTTCTCGAGGACGAACGTCACGAACACCTGCGAGATGCCCTCGGCGGAGACCGACTGAAGGTCGTCGATGCCCGCAATCGTGTTGATCGACTCCTCGATCTTGTCCGTGACCTCGGTCTCGACCTCCTCGGGCGCGGCTCCCGGCAGCCGGGTGATGACCGCGACGGTGGGGAAGTCGACGCGCGGGTAGCGGTCGACGCCGAGGCGGGTGTAGCCGACGCCCCCGACGACGACGAGGGCGATGATGAGGACCGACGCGAAGACGGGCCGGCGGACGCAGAGACGGGCGAGAGCCTGCACGGGATGGTTTCCTTTCGCCGCTCAGTCGCGCCGGACGACTTCGAGGCCGTCCGTGAGGCGGCGGTCGGGGCTGACGACCACACGATCGCCCTCCCCGAGGCCCGAGCGCACCTCGACCGCGTCGCCGTAGACGTCGCCGAGCGCCACGATGCGCTCGACGACCCGCTGGGAGGAGAGCACGAAGACGTGGGAGACGCCCGAGTCCGTGAGGACCGCGGCGGACGGCACGAGGAGAGTCTTCTCCGACTTCGGAAGCGCGAGGCGCGCGGTCACGAACAGGCCGGGCTTCAGGAGGCGCTGCGGATTCGGCACGACCGCCTCGACGACGAGCGTCCGCGACTCGGAACGCAGCGAGGGGCCGATGTAGCGCACCGCGGCGTCGAACGCCCGATCCGGGAACGACTGCACGCTGAGCTTCCCCTTCTGTCCGATCTGGATCGCGGACACGGCCGACTCGGGGATCGCGAGCTCGGCGCGGAGCGGGTCGATCTTCACGAGGCCGCAGATCGCCTGGCCGCGCCGCACATAGGCGCCCGCGGAGACCTTTTTTTCCGTGACGACGCCCGCGAACGGCGCGCGGATCGTGCAGTCGGCGAAAGCCTTCTCGGCGAGGGTGAGCGCGGAGCGGGCGAGGTCGCGGTCGGTCTCCTTGCGCTGGTTCTCGGACTTCGCGACGACCTGTTTCTGCCGGAGCTCGGCGTACCGCGCGTATTCGGATTCGGCCCACGCGAGGCTCGCGCGCGCCTGGTCGAGCTGCGCCTTCGCGTCGCGGTCGTCCAGGGTCGCGAGGGCGGCCCCCTTCTCGACGTAGGTCCCCCGCTCCACGCGGACGCTCGCGACGTTTCCGTCGCGCTCGGAGGCCACGTCCGCCGATTCGTCCGCGGTGAGGGCGCCCGTGACCTCGAGGACGCGCGGGAGGACGCGGCTCTCCACGGCGGCGGCCCGCACGGGGATCGGCGCGGACGCCGGCGCGGCCCCGGTCGTGCGCCCGTTCGCGTTCCGCGAGCAGCCCGCGCCGGCGAGAACGCCGAGGGCGGCGAGAGAGGCCGTGAGAATCGGTGCGATGTTCGATCGGGCCATGTTCACTTTCCCCCGGCGGCCTGGAAGGCCGGAGCGTCGTCCCGGATCTCGATGCGGCGCTCGTCGAGGAGAATTCCCGTGGAACGCGCGAAGTCGGTCAGTGCCTTGCGGTAATCGGTGAGCGCCGCGGTCTCGGTGAGAGAGGCCTGCGCGAGCTCGTTCTGGCGGGTGAGAACGAAGAAATTCGTGGACAGGCCGACGCCGTAACGCTCCTGCTCGGCGCGGAGCTGCGTCTCGGCAGCCGCGCGCCCCGCCTTCGCGGCCTCGATGCGCGCGGCCGCGGTCTCGAGCGTCAACGCGGCATTGCGCACCTCGACCGCGACGCGCTGCTTCTGCTGGGAAAGCGTCGTCACGGCCTGGCTCTTCTGCGCCTTCGCGATCGCGGCGTCGCCGCGAGCGGCGCGGTTCAGGATCGGCACCGTCACGGAGACGCCGATCGACGCGTCGGGGAATCGTCCCTCCCCGATCGTGCCGAACGACCGCCCGAGGCCGCCGTTCATCGCGTCCGGCACGACGACGGGCTGCCCCGTGAAGCCGGTCGTGGGCGCATTCGGGTTCAGGTCGCCCGCGAGGCCGCGGCGCGCGTACGAGGCCACGAGGTCGACTTGCGGAAGGATGCGGCTCCTCGCGAGATCGAGGTCCACGTCGCGCTCCTCCACCCGGGCCGAAGCCTCGGCGATCTCGGGCCGGCGCGCGTCGGCATCCTTCAGCGCGGCCGCGAGATCGACGCGGCGAAGGTCGGTCTCCGGCTCGTCGGTCGGGAGCAGCCGCTGGTTCCAGACCGGATCGTTCTCGTCGTCCAGGAGGAGAAGCTTGAGGAGGAGCTCGGCCCGGCGGGCGGATTCCTGCGACGCGTAGAGGTCGCCCTTGCGGCGCTCGAGCTCGGCAATCGGCTGCGCGATCTCCGACTCGGCGAGCGTTCCGACCTCGATCTTCGTCTTCGTGTCGTCGCGCTGGTCCCCGGCGAGCTTCACGCTCGCCTCGCGCACGAGCACGTCGCGCCGGGCCGCCACGAGCGTCCAGTACGCGCGCTCGACGGAGGCCACGGTCTCGGTCACGGTGCGGCGCAGGCTCGCGGAGCCGCGCCCGCGGTCGATCCGGGCGATGCGCAGGGCGCGCCGCGCCGGATCCAGCGAGAGCCCCTGGAGGAGCGGCTGGCGCAGGTCGATGCCGACGGAGGTGCTCCACGCGGGGGACAGGATCGCGATGAAGTTGTTCGTGAGGTCGCGCGATCCGCTCGCCGACACGCTCACCGCGCCCCCGGTCGGCAGGAGCTGGCCGACGCTCGCCGTGGCCGCAAAGCCTTCGGCCGACGGCGAGATCTCGCCCGCCGGCGCGCCCGACAGGAGCGAATTCACGGGATCCGTGCGGTTGCGGTAGCGCGCGTCGAGGTGGAAGGACGGATCGTACGAGCCCTCGGTGCGGAGAACCGTCGCGTCCGTGATCCGGAACGCGTCGCGCTCGAACGCGATGTCGTGGTTGCGGGCGAGAGCGCGCGCCGTCGCGTCCGCGAGCGAGAGCGGCACGCCGGGCGGAAGGGCGGGATCGTTCACGGACTGCGCCCCGAGTGGAAGCGCGAGAAGCCATAGGGTCAGTGCGAGGACCTTTCGGATCACGAAGGTCTCCTTTCGGCGTCGGGGCTCCTTTCGGAACCAAGCCTTCGCGCCTCCTCCGGGCGCAGGCTCGCTTTCTGGAGGCGAGGGTCGATGGTTTCGGCGAGGCGCTCGAAGAGCGCTCCGTTCGTTGCGAGAAGAGCGTCACGCTCGGCCGTCGTCAGCTCCACGCCGCAGGCGGCGAGTTTGCCGAGGGTCCCCTTTGGATCCCGCCGGAATTCCTGGCGCAGCTCTTCGTCGGTCGCGAGCCTTCCAAAGATCATTTCCACGCATTTCTGGGACATGGCGGTCGGGTCTCCCGAGCGCCGCTCTTCACACACCGTGCCAGTCCCTTCGAACCGCGTCCGAAGAGCACCTAAGATCTGCTTAGAAAGTAATTAAGACAGGAGCGAGGGCGGCGCGCGACGAGGTCGGCGGCGGCATGGGTCAGATCCCGTGATGCGGGAAAATCGGCACATTGAGCGTAGCGGCAGCCGGTGCGCCGGCCTTGCCCTTCTTACCTTCTAAGAAATCTGCCGCTCCCTTCGCTTCGGCACCCGCTCGACGCGCGAGGGTCTTCAGCAAAATTCTTCAATCCCCCGCTATTCGATTCATTTCCACGGCGAGCTCGAAATCGAGCTCCGTGATCCCGCCCGCGTCGTGCGTGTTGAGGTCCACCGTCACCTTGTTCCACACGTTCGACCAGTCGGGGTGGTGATCGAGCTTCTCGGCGGCGAGCGCGGCGCGCGTCATGAAGGCGAACGCCTCGGAGAAGTCGGTGAACGTGAAGGTGCGGTGGAGCTTTCCTTTCGTGCGATTCCAGCCGGGGAGCGCGGAGAGCCGGGCGTCGACGTCCTTCGCGGATAGTCTGGCGGGGCGTTTCATGGATGCATTCTGCCCCGTATCATCCCCGTCCGGAATAGTCGGAGGCACCTGCATGCGGATCGGTAAGACAATCGGATTTCTCGTTCTCGCCCTCCTGGGGGCGTCGCTCGTCTGGCTGGCGGCAGGGTCGCTCAGGGCCGCGCGCCGCGAGCGGGCGGCGGAGACCGCGTGGGAGGCGTCGTTCGGACGCCTCGAGCTCCTGACGGAGCGATTCCCGGCGCATCCCACGAACGAGACGGCGCACGCCCTCGAGGACGCGGGGCGGACGCTCGGGATCGAGATGCGCCCCCGCGGCGAGCAGCCCCTGGACGAGGAGATGAGCCGGCCGAAAAAGACCGAGTGGGACGGGGTCCGCGCGCCCCTCGAGAAGTGGGCGGACTCGCAGGCCGCGAAGGCCGAGGGCCTTCCCGAACCTCCGCCGGCCCCGGTCGCGTCGTTTTTCGCCGCGCACGCGCCGGTGCTCGACGCGATCGAAAGAAGACTTCTCTCGGGGCCCGCGCCCGAATGGACGGTGGACGTCTCGAAGCTATACGCGGCGCCCGTGCCGAACCTCTCCGGACAGATGCAGCTCGCGCGCGTGCTCGTGGGGCGGGCCGAGGCGAGGGCCGCCGCGAAGGACGCGCGCGCGGAGGAATCGCTCCGCGCCGCCTTCGCGCTCACGGGCTCGCTGCGCGGCCGGCCGGAGATCGTGAGCCAGCTCGTCTCGATCGGCGCGACGCGCCTGGAGCTCGCGGCCGCGCGGCGGATTCCGGTCGATGCGGCGGCCTGGCGCGCGCGCCTCAAGACGCTCGACCCGCGCGCGGGAATGCTCGGGGCCTGGAAGCGCGAGGCGTGGGTGCAGTACGAGGCGGCGAAGAGGCTGCGGGAGGGACGGCTGCGGGCGGGAACGCTCTCGGCCCGCGCGGCCTTCCTGAGCCGCTTCTGGCGCGAGCGCATCTCGTCCGCGGCGTACCTCGACGCCTGGCGCGCAGCGGCCGAGGCGGCCGCGAAGAGCCCCGTCGAGGACGCCGAAACGAAAGGGCTGACCGAGGCTTTTCAGGCGGCGCTCGTGCAAGGCGGCGCGGCCGCCGTGCCGCTCGAGGCCATGCCGAACCTCGTCGCGTCGTGGCGCCGGGCGAACGTCCTCGCCCTCGAGATCCGGAAGACGGACGAGACCCTGGCCGTGCGGACGCCGAAGGCCTGACGCGATGCGTATCGCCGTCGCGATGTCCGGGGGCGTGGACTCATCCGTGGCCGCCCTCCTCCTCCGCCGCGAGGGGGCGGACGTCGTCGGCCTGTCGATGCACCTCTGGAACCACGATCGGGACGGGACGGGCGCGAACGAGGGCCGCTGCTGCACGCTCGACGACCTTTCGGTCGCCCGCCGCGCGGCCGCCATGATCGGCGTTCCGCATTTCGTGCTGAACCTCGAGGAGAACTTCACGGAGGCGGTCGTGAAGCCTTTCATCACGAGCTACCTCGAGGGGAAGACGCCGATTCCGTGCACGGTGTGCAACACGGAGGTCAAGTTCAAGAGCCTGCTTCGGAGGGCGGCGGCGCTCGAGTGCGAGGCGGTCGCGACCGGGCACTACGCGCGCATCGAGGCGGACGAGGTCACCGGGGCGCCTCGCCTGCTTCGCGCGCGAGACCGCGCGCGGGATCAGTCGTACTTTCTCTACGATCTCACGGAAGAGCAGCTTTCCCGCGCCCGGTTTCCGCTCGGCGAGCTGACGAAGCCCGAGGTGCGCGAGATCGCGCGCGAGGCCGGGCTTCCGAACTGGGACAAGCCGGACTCGCAGGAGATCTGCTTCGTGCCGAGCGGCTCGACGCCCGCCGAATTCATCCGGCGGGAGGCGCCGGGTCTCGGCATTCCTCTTCCGGCACTCGCGGGCGCGCGGCCCGGGGAGATTTCCAATGAAAGGGGAGAGAGGGTCGGAACGCACGAGGGAACGTTCGGCTACACGGTCGGCCAGCGGCGCGGGCTCGGAGTCTCCTCGCGGGAGCCCCTCTACGTCATTTCGACCTCACCGGAAGACTCACGTGTGGTCGTGGGGTCGGCACCCTCTCTTCTTTCCAAGAAAATCCTCCTCGAAAGCGTGAGTGTGCGCATGGTTCGCCGCGACGCGTCGACGCTGAGGGTGCTTGCTCGCATCCGTTCGCGCCACCCCGAGCAGGCGGCCTTGCTCACGCTCGAGGACGGCGGCCGCGGCCGCCTGGAGTTCGAGGAGCCCGTCCGCGCGGCCGCGCCGGGACAGTCGGCCGTCTTCTTCGACCCGAGCCGCCCGGAGGTGGTCCTCGGGGGCGGCGTCATCGCGCGATCCGAAGGCTGAGGCCCGTCCAGGGTTTCTCCTCCCCCCTTGACTTTCGCCAAACTTACGCCTAACTTGCGCTGGGTGGGGTGAAGCTGATGGCTGCGGTCAGAAAAGTCGCCGAACGCGTGCTCGATCGAATCAACATCCGCGAGCTGATCGTGCCGGGCGTGGGGAATCGCCGGATCTTCCGCATTCTCCTCGCGGACGCCTGCCGGTTCTCCTGTGACTACTGCCCGATGCGGGCGGAGCGCGACCTTCCACGGCACGCGCTCGAGCCCGCGAGCCTCGCGCGCCTCTTCATGACGGCTTTTCGCCGCGGCTGGTGCGACGGCCTCTTCGTCACGAGCGGCATTCCCAAAGACCCCGTGGTCGCGATGAAGCGCATGCTCGAGCTCGTCGAGACGCTGCGGTTCACGCACGGTTACCGCGGCTACCTTCACGCGAAGGCGCTCGCAGGCGCCGAGCCGGGCCAGATCGAACGCCTCGTGCGCCTCGTGGATCGTGTTTCCTACAACCTCGAGGCGCCGTGCCAGCGGGCGCTCGTCGAGCACGCCCCGCGAGAGAGCGAGGCAAAGGGAGTCGCCCTTCTCGAGCCGGACCGGAACGCGGCCACGGCCGTACGCGAGGCCCGGCGGGTCTCGGCGCGCCTGGCCCCCGCGCCCCTGTCGTTCGCGGAAGGGCTCGAGAAGAAGCGTCTCATCCAGGCGGATCACCTGTTGCGTGAATACGGTTTCACCGCCGACGAGCTCGTATATGGCAAGGATGGCCATCTTCCGCTCGACCACGACCCGAAGCTCGCGTGGGCGCTCGCGAATCCGGGACGGTTCCCGGTCGAGCTCACGACGGCCAGCCGGGAGGAGCTTCAGCGGGTCCCCGGGTTCGGACCGCTCGCCGTCGAGCGAATTCTCTCGACGCGGGCTCGCGGGTCTCTTTCCGATGCAACCGACCTCAGGCGGCTTGGCGTCCAGGTCGGCCGGGCGGGCGGATTCGTCACCCTGCGCGGACGGCCGATCGGCACGCGTGCCATCCAGACGCCTCTCTTTGCAACCGCTTGCAATGGAACGGCTTATGGGTCAAGCACGGGGGCGTTTCGGTGAGATTCGGGGTGTGGAGGGGACCGAAAGTGATCAGTCGGTATGCTAGAATCGGCAATTGCGTATGGTCAAGGCCACACCTTCTGCCGCGCTGATACTCAAGGACATCCGGGTCGCTCTGGATTCACGTCTGGACGGACGCTCAGAACGCTCAGATCGTGGAGACAAGGCCAAGGGGGCTGCTCCCAAGAGCCCGCTCAAGGCTCTCGGAGTCCGTTCCTCCTTCGTGCGATCGATCGCGCGTGACACCCACGCGAAGAAACCCGCGATCGACTACGCGGTGGCTCTCGCGCTCGTGGATGCGGCGGTAGTCCGCAAGGTGCGCGAGGAGATCCTCGTCGCGCTGGAGCTCCTCGACCGGCACCAGAAGGAGTTCACTTCTGGTCTGTTCGCGAAGGTCGAGAAGTGGAGCGCGGTGGCCGACGATCTTGAAGTCGCCGAGGTGCTCGGCGCGCGCATCGCCGCTCCGGCGCTGGGCCTCGAGCCCGCGAAAATGGCGGTCGTGAAGAAGTGGGCGAAGCTGAAGAGCGTCGGCAAGCGGCACCTTGCCGTGCTCGCGGCGACCGGTCTCGTGACGGACGGCCACCGGGAAGCGTCGGCCGTGCTGACCCTCGCGGAAGCGCTCCTCGACGAGCAGAACCCCGTCATGATCGGGGCGGTGGCCAGGTTGCTCCGTGAGACGACGCGGGTGGACGCGAAAGCGGTGCAGGATTTCCTGTTTCGCCGCTCGATCGACGGCAATCCGGACATTCTGAGGGCCGGGTCCGAGAACCTCGACGCGGCGCGACGCGCGGCGCTCATCGCGAAGCTCGAAGCGCAGGCCGCGCTCGCCTCGCCGCTCGCGGCGGCCGAACGCTGAACGCCTTTCAGGCCGTCTCTTCGGTCTTCTTTTCGGTCTTCTCGCTGGTCTTCTCTCTGGCCTTCGCCTTCGCCCCCCGGTAGAGAAGGTACGCGAGACCGGCGAAGGCGGCGAGCGGGAGGACGTCCGAGCCGAATGCCGCCGGCCAGAACCGCGGTCCGAGAGCGATCTTCGGCAGGTCGAGCTCTTCGTCGAATCCGAGCCCGAACACGGGGAAGTGCAGGAACGCCACGAGCACGCCCACGAGCGCGCCGCCGGCGATCAGGCCGGACGAGAGCAGCGTGCCTTCGCTCTCGCTCGCGTCGTCGGGCACGCGCCCGTATTTCCGGTCGGCGAACTTGCGCACGAGCCCGCCGATGAAAATCGGCATCGTGCTCGAGAGGGGCAGGTAGACGCCCACCGCGAACGTGAGGGAATGCCCGGTCAGGAGCTCGATGAAGACGGCGATCGCCGCCCCGATGAGAACGAGGCCCCATGGCAGCTTCTGGTCGAGGAGGCCGGAGATGAGCACGGCCATCAGGTTCGCCTGGGGAGCGGGGAAGTTGCGATTCCCGATCCCGTCCACGCGGTGGAAGAGCGCCGTCCCGGCCTCGCGATCGACGAGATAGTTGCCGGCTTCGAGCGCGGCGGCGTCTCCCGTCGCGAGCTTCACGAACGCGTAGGTTCTTCCGTCCGGGCCCTCGACGTCCTCGGCTGCCGCGAGGGACGCGGCGGGGACGGCGGCCGGCGACGCGAGCTTCGTGACCTTCGTCTCCGAGGCGTTCAGGGCCCAGGTCGTCCAGCCGATCGCGAGCACGGACGTCAGGACGCCCGCGAGGATGGCGGCCTGCTGTGCGCGCGGCGTCGAGCCGACGAGATGCCCCGTCTTGAGGTCCTGCGCCGTGGTGCCCGCGTTCGAGATCGCGACGCACACGACGGCGGCGACCACGAGCGCGAGATACGAGTAGCTCGGTCCCGTCCAGCCGACGGCGAGGAAGATGAGGCAGCTCCCGATCACGACCGCGATCGTCATGCCGGAGAGGGGACACGAGGACGAGCCGACGAGACCCGTGATGCGGGCGGACACCACCGAGAACAGGAAGCCGAAGACGACGATGAGCGCCGCGCCGAGCACGTTGATTCGGAAGACGGGCACGAGAGTGATGAAGACCACGATCGCGAGCGAGCCGAAGACGACCCACGTGATCGGTGTGTCCCGCTCGGTTCGCGCGACCTTCGCTTCCCCGCCGCCGCCCGCGCGGAGCTGCTTCACGGACGCCGCGAGGGATTCCCAGATCGACGGCGCCGCGCGCACGAGGCCGAGGATCCCCCCCATCGCGACGGCCCCCGCGCCGATGTAGCGCAGGTACTTGTCCTTGAGAGCGGCGTAGTCCATGTCCCGGATGAGAGTCGTGGCGGGAGCCAGGGGCTCTGCGAGGTGGCTCCCGAAGAACACGACCATCGGCCCGAGGATGAGCGCCGCCAGGAGGCCGCCCGCGACCATGACGACGCTCGTCTCGTATCCGATGATGTAGCCCACGGCGAGAAGCTCCGGCGACGTTTCGCACTCGAGCCGGGAGCCGGGGTAGAAGGAGAACGCGCGTCCCACGTTGTCCTTGAAGACGCCGAGGAGCTTCGTCGCGAGCTTGAACGCCGCGCCGAGGCCGATGCCGAAGAAGATCTTCCGCGCGGACGTGCCGCCCTGCTCGCCCGCGATCAGGATCTCGGCGCAGGCCGTGCCCTCGGGGAATCGCAGCGTGCCGTGCTCTTTCACGATCAGGTAGCGCCGCAGCGGAATCATCATGAGGACGCCGAGGACGCCTCCGGTGAGCGCGATCAGAAACGTCACCGGAATCCTCATCGGAAAGCCGAGGAAGATCAGGGCGGGGATCGTGAAGACGACCGCGGCGGCCACCGACTCGCCGGCCGACCCCGTGGTCTGGACGATGTTGTTCTCGAGGATCGTCGAGTTCCCGAGCTTCTTCAGGATCGTGATCGCCATGACGGCGATCGGGATCGAGGCCGAGGTGGTCAGTCCGACCTTCAGGCCGAGGTAGACGGAGGCGGCGCCGAAGACGATTCCCAGGGCCGACCCGAGGGCGACCGCCCGGAACGTGAATTCGGCCGGCGCTTCCGTGGCCGGAATCCAGGGCTGGAAGGCGGGAGGCGGCTTCCGGTCGGCTGCGGCCATCGTCCGGGAGTCTACGGGACCGTCAGCGCGAGAGAAGGAGCCTCTCGGCGCTCGCGAGCTCCTGGCCGGTGAGCGGCCTGGCAAAGGGGAGAGCGCGCCAGCGCGCCGCGCGCTGCTCCTTCGGGAGGCGCCCGATGAGCCGGATCTCGGACTCGAGCCGGTCGCGCGCGCGCGAGTCGAGGTCGTCCAGGCGGCTCGCGAGCCGGCGCAGGCCGGCGCGCTGGTCGTCGGAGAAGTCGCGGACGAGCGTCCAGCGATCCTCGAGGAGCGAGCGTTCCTCCTCGGGGCGATCGCGAAACGACTTTTCGAGCTCGGAGAGGCGGACGCGCTCCGTCCTCGGGGCCCGCTGCCAGTCGAGAAGGCGCCCGGCGATCGCATCGGGCGTATCGGGCGGACGGGACGGAAAGCCACCCGCTGGAACCGGCACCGGCGCGCGTGGGCCGACGGGCTCGGAAAAGAACGCGTCGAGGTGCGCGAGCGTCCGGAAGGAATTGAGGAAATTGAAATCGTGGAGAAGGGCGGCCTCCGCCTTGTCCTCCGCGCTGAGCGGGGTCGTTTGAAAAGAGATCGGGGTCGAGCGTACGGCGACGATGTCGGGCGGAGGCGCGTCCGGCGCCGGGGCGGCCGGCGCGGCAGGGACGAGAGCGCCGGCGGTCTCCGCGGGCGCCGGGGGACCCGGCTTCGGGCGTCCCCGAAAGAAGCGCGGCACGAGGAAGGCCGCGAGGGCGAGCACGGCCGCCGCGCCAATCAGAAGCCACGCGCTCGAGACGGGGTTTCGGGATACGGCCGACAGGCGAACGCGCAGGCGCGCCTCGAAATCGGCTGGTGGCGAGGGGGGAAGCGCGGGCCGGACGAGCCGGTCGAGAGCCCCGTACTCGCGCGCCGCGGCACGGCAATCCGCGCACTCGTCGAGATGCGCGACGACGGGAGCGTGGCCGCCCTGCGATGCCGATGCCGAGTCGACGATGCGCTCGCGCAGCTCGGCGCACGTCACGGGGCGGCCCCGGGAGGGTCGTCGTCGGGCGCGCCCGGAGGGATCGTCGTGGCCGGGCTCTGGAGAAGCGGAACGAGAGACGTCCGCAGGGATTCGAGCGCGCGCACGAGCCGGCGCCGCACGTCGGTTTCCTGGGCGCCGAGAGCCTCGGCGGCCGCGGCCGCGGGCAGACGCGCGACGCGAGTCAGGAGGAAGGCCGCGCGTTCGGCGGGCGGCAGGGCGGAGATCGCCGAACGGACGAGCGCCGTCCGGGCCGCCGCGGATTCGGCCAGCTTCGGCGCGGGGATCGCGAGGACGTCGCCGGTCTTGCCCTCCTGGACGAGATTCGCCGCGATTCCCCAGAGAAACGAGGAGAACGAAGCTTCGGGCGCGTAGCGGGGCGAGGTCGCGACGAGCCGCTCGAACGTCTCGAGAGCGGCTTCCGTCGCGGCGGACGGCTCGCGCGTTCGTTCAAAGAATGCATAGACAGGCTGACTCCATCGCGTCACGAGACGCGTGAGAGCCACGCTGTCCCCGGCGGCCACGAGCAGCAGGTCGCCGGAGTCCGGCGCGGGCTGAGCCGCGCTCCTGGGGGATGCCACCGGATCGATTCTGCCAGAGCGCGGGAGGGCGCGCTCCGCGAGGTCCGCTACTTCTCGGTCTTCAGGAAGCGCGCCAGGAAGAACTCCTGAACGGCGGCGTCGCCCTTCCGGGTGAGCGCGGCCATCTCGCCCTGCGCGAGGACCTCCACGATCCGCGCGTCCGGCATCAGCATCACGATGCCGGGCTGTTCGGCGGCCGGGTTGACGTTGTAGTCGACGAGGAGCGAGGCGTTCGTGCCGCTCGAGACGTCGACGTAAACCGGGATGAACTGGTTGATGAACGCCGCGAAGAACTGCTTTTCGTGAATCGCGCCATTGAACGCGCGGCACGGGGCGCATTCGTTCGTGCCGAAGATGAGGAGAAGCCGGCGCCCGGAGTCCTGGGCCACTTTCTGATAGTCGGCGATCTGCCTCCGCCCGATCGCGTCGGAATCGAAGATGGGCGCCGCCCGCCGTTCGGAGTCGGACGTGGCGGGCGTGGGCGCCGGGACGCCGGATTTCTTCGGAGCGGCCGCGGCCGCAGCAGAGAAACCGGCGGAAAGGCCGAGCGACAGTCCGAGGGAGAGAACGAGGAGCTTTCGCGGGTTCATCGGTGGTGATCTTCCTTGTCTCGAGGTGTCAGTTGGGTCGAAAGGACTCGGTGCCGCCCGGTCGCGGGGCTTCGAAGTCGGTGCGAATCGCGCCGAACGTCTTCTCGTACAGGGCCACGTTCTGCGCGAGCGCGTTCAGGAGCTGCTTCGCGTGGACGGGCGTCGTGAGCACGCGCGAGAGCACGCGGACGTCGTTTCGGCCCGGCACCACGCGACCGAAGTCGAGAACGAATTCGGCGGGGTTGTGGATGATGTTCGCGAAATTCACGTAGACGCCGTTCGCGACCGAATCGTCGATCGAAAACTGGAGGGATGGAGGCTGGGGGTCGGGCTTGGGATCCTGATCGGCCACGGCGGCACCTCGTGTTCGAGCGTGAGCCTATTCGCAAGGGGCGCGCCAGTATAGTGGGCGCCATGCGGCGCCTCTCCGTCCTGTCCTTCCTCTTCGCCCTTTCTCCCGCTCTTCTCTCGGCGTCCGAGCCCGCGTCGAAGCCGGCGGACATCGACCGGCTCTGGTCTCGCCGCGCCGAAGGGTCGAGCGGCGGGCACGCTCTTTCCGCCCCGATCGATCTCACGATCGACGCCTGTCGCGCGGCTCTCGCCGCGGAACCGGAATCGCTCGAGCTGCGCTGGCGCCTCATGCGCGCGCTCTACTTCAAGGGCGAGTACACGACGGACGATTCCGTCGCGAAGCGGTCGATCTTCGACGACGGGCGCACGGTCGCCGAGCAGGCCCTCTCCATCCTGCGGCGTGAAGCCGGCCGGGAAGGCCGCCGGGAGCTCGGGAAGGCGACGCCGGTGGAGCTCGTTCCCTACGTCAAGGGAAACCCGGCGGCGGTCCCGTCGTTCCTGTGGGCCTCGGTGGACTGGGGAAAGTGGGCGCTCGCCTTCGGGAAGAGCGCGGCCGTGAGGCAGGGGGCGGCCGCCAGGATCCGCGACTACGCGCAGGCGGTGATCCTGCTCGACCCCGGATACGACGGCGGAGGCGGCTACCGCGTGCTCGGGCGCCTCCACCACCAGACCCCCTCGGTTCCGTTCTTCACGGGATGGGCGTCGCGCGCGGAGGCGCTCCGGAACCTCCGTCTCGCCGTCGGCGCCGGGCCGCGGAATCTGGATGGGCGCCAGTTTCTCGCCGAGGCCATGTGGGACTACGAGTCCTCCCGCCGCGCGGAGGCGCGCGCGATGCTGGAGAAGATCCTCGCCGAGACGCCCGATCCCGACTTTCTCGTGGAGAATCGCAAGACGCAGGAGGAGGCCGGGAAGCTTCTCAGGGGATGGGCCGGTCGGTGAGAGAATGAGTCGCATGGAGGACACGAGGCTGCGCGCCGCCATCGACCGGATCGTTTCGGGGGCGGAGAACCGGCCTGTTCTCTCGGCGATCGACGCCCCGCCGAAGCCGCAAAAGAAGGAGATCATCGAGATCCTGCGCATGCTCCAGGAGGTCGTCTATCCGGGCTTCTACGGCCACACCGTGCTCTATCGCGCGAACCTGCGCGACCACCTCGGGGACGTCCTCTTTCGCATTCACCTGAGCCTCGCGAACGAGATCGAGAAGGCGCTGTCCGACGGAGGGCGCACGCGCGCGAATGCCCAGGGAATCACGACGCGCTTCTTCGAAACCCTGCCCGAGATCGCAGACCTCCTCGCCGCGGACGTGCGGGCCGCGTTCGACGGCGATCCCGCCGCGACCGGATTCGACGAGATCATCCTCGCGTATCCGGGGGTGAAGGCCGTGTTCACGTACCGTCTCGCGCACGCCCTCCACGTGCTCGGCGTGCCGCTGATTCCGCGCATCATGACCGAGTTCGCGCACCTCGAGACCGGCGTGGACATCCACCCCGGCGCGCGCATCGGCCGGTCGTTCTTCATCGACCACGGCTCCGGAACGGTCATCGGCGAGACGACGGACATCGGCGACCGCGTCAAGCTGTACCAGGGAGTCACGCTCGGCGCGCTCTCGTTCCCGAAGAACGAGCGCGGCGAGCTGATCCGCGGGACGAAGCGCCATCCGACCGTGAAGGACGACGTCGTCATCTACGCGGGCGCGACGATTCTCGGGGGCGAGACGGTCATCGGAAAGGGCTGCGTCATCGGCGGCAGCGTCTGGCTGACGTCCTCCGTGCCGCCGGGGACGCGCGTCACGCTGCCGAACGACCAGCTCCTGGTGGAATCGCGGGTCCTTCCCCGCGCTTCGACCGTCTGACGGGCCTCGCGCGTCTGACGCGCTCCGTCGAGTCGAGCCGGGCTTCGGCCACGAGCCGCGCGACCGTCTTTCCGGTTCCGGGCACGACGCGTCGCGCGGCGACGTCCGCCAGGGGGACGAGGACGAACAGGCGCGACGTCATCCGCGGGTGCGGCACGGTGAGCGCGCGCGAACGGATTTGCTCGTTGCCGTAGAGGAGGAGATCGAGGTCCAGTGGGCGTGGGAGGTTCCGCGCTCCACGCGCTCTCCTTCTGCCGGCGGCGGATTCGGATTTTCTTAGAAAGGCGAAGAGGGCACGGGCCGAGAGTTTCGTCCAACCCGTGACGACCGCATTGAGGTAGTCGGGCTGAGAAGGGCCGCCGACTGGGGACGTTTCGTAGAGCGACGAAGAACGAAGCCCGTCCAGATGCTCCGCCAACGCCCCTCTTACCCTTCTAAGAATCTCTTCCCGGTCTCCCAGGTTCGCGCCAAGCCCTATCGCGACGAAGACGGGCCGCGGACGGCGGGTGCGATCAGTAGTCGTCTTCGGGATCCTCCCGGCCTTCCAGCGTCTTCGCCTCGCCGAGGGGCAGCTCTTCGTCGTCATCCACGCGTTTGGCCGCCGGGTCCTCCGGCTCGCCGGTCGCGACGTCTTCGTCCTCGCGGTTGCGGTCGAAGACGTCTGGATCCGCGAACTCGTCACGCTTCGCCCGGCGCGCGGCGTGGAGCACGACGGGAGACGTCGCTTGCGGGGGCGCGTCCTTCTGGTCGGCGCCGCACTTCGGGCAGAGGACGGGCGTCTTCCTCAGGTCGTAGAACTTCGTCCCGCACTTGAAGCAGTTGTGTTTGTTTCCGAGATCCGGCAATGCGCCTCCTGCAAAACGGGCCCGGAACATAGCATCCTTAGTTTTTCAGGGTCAACGCGCCGGGGAAACGTACACTGGGAGCCCGTATGGCGCCGCCTCCCGCTCCGCACCGGAAACAGATCCTCGCGTCGGTTGCGGCCGCTCTCCTGTGGGCCGGCGCCGCCCCTGCCCAGATGCCGTTCTCTCCTTTCGGCGCGCGCTCCGCCGCGCTCGGGGGCGCGTCGGTGGGGCTCGGCCCGGACGTCGCAGCCGGGATCGACAACCCCGCGGCGGTCCCGGATCGGAAGTTCGCGTTCACGGTCTCCGCCGGGCTCCTCACGCGGGAGAGCGGCGATTTCCTGTCCCCGCTCCGCCTCATCCCGGGAAACAACCCGCTCGCGCTCGCGTCGGGTTCGCAGCCCCAGAGCTATGCGGACGTCGTCCGGGCCCTCCGCACGCTCGCCGATCCCGGAAACGGGCTCCTGGGAAACGGCGTCGCGGGGCTCGCGATCGCGCACGGAGGCTGGGAGCTCTCGTTCTCGGACTGGGGCTTCAGCGGCCTCTCGGCGCGCGCGGATCTCGTCCATACGGCGCTCGGCGCCAACCCCGCCACCTCGATCGCCTTCAACAATTCCGGGGTCGCCTTTCGCGGCCTCGAGCTCAAGGACCTTGCGCTCTCGAGATCGATGTCGTTCTTCCTCGGCCGGGTCACGGTCGGCGCATCCGTCCACGCGCTGTTCGGCTCGACGTATACGAAGGAAGAGTCCGCGTTCACGACCGACATCGGCGATCCGTGGAATCTCGCCCAGCGCGCGCTGACCGGAACGGCGCGCTCCCACACGGACTGGTCCTTCGACCTCGGCGGCCTCGTGTCGCTCGGTCCGGTCCACGTCGGCGGGGTCTTTCGAGGAATCAACAAGCCCGCGTTCCCGTTCGCGGACGACGGCCCGGCGGCGGATCGCGGCCGCTCCGTGACCTGGGGGCGACAGGCGCGCATCGGCGCGTCCGTGAAGATCCCGGTCGTCGGCCTCCTCCTTGCCGCGGACTACGACCTCACGGTGAACGAGACGCTCGTCGACGGCCTTCGCGTGCGGGAGCTGGGCGGCGGAGTCGAGTGGACGGTGCTTCTCGTCGTCGTCCGCGCCGGCGCTTCGGTGAACCTCGAGTCGCCGGACAGGACCCCGGTCTACGCGGTGGGAGCCGGCGTGGCCATCGGTCCCGCGAAGGTGGATCTCGGAGGCTCGTACAGGACCGACAAGAGCGCGCTCGGCCTCACCCTCACGGCCCGCGTCGGCCTCTAGACGGGAATGCTGCGCTTCGAGGTCCTTTCCTCCTCCGGCGGCGGCGCGCGGGGCCCGCGGCGCGGACGGCTGACGCTCGACCACGGGCTCGTCGAGACACCCGCGTTCATGCCGGTCGGCACGGCGGGAACCGTGAAGGCCGCGCGGTGGAGCGACGTCGAGGCTGCGGGCGCCGAAATCGTGCTCGCGAATACCTACCATCTCATGCTCCGCCCCGGCGGCGACGTCGTCCGGCGCCTCGGCGGGTTGCATCGCTTCGTCGGGTGGGACCGGCCGATCCTGACCGACTCCGGCGGCTATCAGGTCATGTCCCTCGCCGGAAGCCGGACGCTCTCCGAGGAGGGCGTGCTCTTCCGGAGCCACGTGGATGGCTCGGCGCACGCCCTGAGCCCCGAGCGCGCCGTGGACCTCCAGCTCGACGACTTCGGAGTCGACGTCGCGATGGCCCTCGACGAGTGCACGCCGTATCCGGCGACGGAAGGCGCGGCGCTCGCGTCGATGGAGCTCACGCATCGCTGGGCGCGGCGGGCCGCCGACCGCCGCGACGCGCTCGGGGGAGATCGCGGCGCGCTCTTCGGCATCGTGCAGGGCGGCATGTTTCCGCGCCTCAGGGAACGGAGCGCGGCGGCGATCGCGGCATTGCCGTTCGACGGAATCGCCTGCGGGGGCCTCTCGGTCGGCGAGCCGAAAGAGGAGATGCGCGCGATGGTCGCGCACACGGGGCCGCTCCTTCCCGAAGGGAGGCCGCGGTATCTCATGGGCGTCGGCCGCCCGGACGACCTCCTGCACGCGGTCGCGCAGGGCTTCGACATGTTCGATTGCGTGCTTCCGACGCGCGCGGCCCGCCACGGCCTTCTCTACACGTCCTTCGGCACGATCGCGATCAAGCACGCCCGCTATCGCGAGGACGACGCGCCGCCCGATCCGGACTGCCGGTGCCCCACGTGCCGGCGGCACTCGCGGGCGTACCTGCGACATCTCCACGTCGCGGGCGAGCCGACCGCCGCGACGCTCATGACCGTCCACAACCTGACCGCGATCCTTGACTTGATGCGGGGAATCCGTGAGGCTCTCGACGCGAAACGGTACGCGAATTGGGCGGCGGAAACGCTCCCGAAGTGGTCGCGTTCCGTCGGAAAGGACGTTCCATGAACCCGTTCCACCTCTTGCAGGCGGCGCCCTCGGCCGCGAGCTCGCCGCTCGTGCAGATGGTCCCCTACATCCTCATGTTCGTGATCTTCTACTTCGTGCTTCTCGCTCCCATGCGCAAGCAGCAGAAGAAGCAGAAGCAGCTCCTCGCCGCCCTGAAGAAGGGCGACCGGGTCGTCACGTCGGGCGGCATTCACGGAACGATCGCGCAGGTCGAGGACCAGATCGTCTGGCTCAAGATCGCCGACACGGTCAAGATCAAGGTGAACCGCAGCGCGATCGCCGGGACGACCGGCGAGGCCGACTCGAAGGAATCGGCCACGTAATGCGAAACTAGGGAGTGACCTCCGGGCGCCCCCTGACGTTCCTGCAGTCCTCGGACTGGCATCTGGGCTCCGCCCTGACCGGCGGCGGGCTGAATTTCACGCCCGAGACGCGCGCGGCGCGCCGCGACGAAGTGGACGCCGCCGCGGAGCGCGCGGTGTCGGCCGCGGCGTCGTGCGGCGCCGAAGCGCTCCTCGTCCCCGGGGATCTGTGGGACGCCGAGAACGTTCCGCCCGCGACGATCCATCGCCTCCTCGAAGCCTTCGCTTCATTCGCGCCGCGGCCCGTTTTCGTGGCGCCCGGGAACCACGACTTCGCGGGGCCCGGCGGCTACTACGACCCGGCGCTGCTGTCCGCGCTCGGGATGCGGCCCTGGCCCGGGAACGTCGTCGTATTTCGCGGCCCGGAGTGGGCGGCCGTCCCGTTCCCGGGGCGCGAAGACGTCACCGTGGTCGGACGCGCGTTCCTGTCCTCCGCCGCCGTCGTCGAACGCCCGCTCGCGCCCCCGCCGCCTCGTCCGCCGACACCGCACGCGCTCCTCCTCCTGCATGGCTCCCTCGAGTCGTACGCGGGGGCGGACTCCCCGAGGGGCACGAAGCGCACCGCGCCGTTCTCCGAGAACGAGCTCACCGACGCCGGCTTCTCCTGGGCGGCACTCGGGCACCACCATCACGTTTACGTCGTGGCCGACGACGAGGGCCGCCCGCGCGGGGCTTATGCGGGGTGCCCCACGGGCCGCGGCCTCGACGAGGCGGGTCCGAGGTTCTTTCTCCGGGTGACGCTGCCCGTCGACGGGTCGCCGATCGTCGTCGACAAAATTCCGGCCGACGCGCGCGTCATCAGGGACCTGTCCGTGGACGTGAGCGATCTCGAAGCGGGCCCGCTCGCCGAGAAGGTCGAGGCCGCGCTGCGCGACGCCGGAGTCGAGGCGCCGGACCTCGTGCGCGTGACTCTGACCGGGATGCAGGCCTTCGGTGCGCGGCCGGCCGACATCCTGAGGCCGCTCGCGACGCGCGCGAAGCATCTCACGGTGCGCGATCAGACAGAGCCGCCCGCGCCCGAACCCGGACCGCGCTCTGCGGAGGGCCGCTTCGCGTCCGACCTCCTCGCCTGGCGCGCGGCGGCGGCCGACGACGCGCAGCGCCGCGTCGCCGATCTCGCGCTCCGTCTCGGGCGCGACGCGCTCCTCGGGAGGCCGATCCGGCCGCCGGAAGCCGAGGACCGATGAAGATCGAGCGCATCCGCATCGACGGATTCGGCGCCCTGCGCGATTTCGATCTCGCCTGGCCGGAGGGACGTGTCCTCCTCGCGGTCGATCCGAACGAGACGGGCAAGACGACGCTCTGCGAGGCCATCGTCGCCGCGCTCTACGGGCTCCCGACGACGCGCGGCCTGGCGGGGCGCGTGCGGGAAGTGCGGAGGCCGCGGAGCGGCGCGCCTCTGCGCGTGGGCCTCGACGTCACGGTGGGCCAGACCCGGTGGTCCGTGGACCGCGATCTCGAGGCGGGAACCGTCCGCGTCGTGGACCGGGATCGCGGCCTCGACTGCACGCAGGAGTTCCTGCGCGCGGGAGGACGCGACGCGTTCGGCGAAACCGTGACGGGGGGCCTCACGGAAACGCTCTTCCGCGCGACGGCCTACGTCTCGCAGAACGTCCTCGACCGCGATTCGCTCGACGCGGGTCTCACCGTCGAGCTTGCGCGCATCGCGGACTCCGGGGGAGGCGAGGCGTCCGTCGTGCGCGCGCTGAAGAGCCTCGACGCGGTACGGGCCGAGATGCCGGAACCCGCCTCGGGCTCCAAGATCTCCGTGGACACGGAGATTGCGAGACTCGGCAAGCGCGCCGAGGCGCTGAGGCGGCGGCGGGCGGAACTCGCGGCGCGGCGCGCCGCCGCCGCGCAGGCTTCGGCGCGCCTCTCGGGATGCGTGAAGGCGCGCGACGAGGCGCAGCGCGCCGCCGAGATCGCCGCCCTCGCCGAGGTCCTCGCGCACCGGTGGGCGCTCGCGCAGCGGCTGGAGGCGCTGGGTTCCGCGCTCCGGAAGCGGCGCGCGGCCGAGGACGAGGCCCGGGAGCTCGCCCCGGAAGCCGAGCTCTTCTCGGACGCGGCGCTCGCCGCCGTGGACCGTCTCCGCGAGGAGCGCGGGAACAGGCCGCAGGCACTCGACACGGCGCGGGCCGCGGCGGCCGAAAGCGCGCGGATCGCGGCGCGAGAGGTCGAGGAGAGCGCGCGTCGCTTCGGGCCCGCGGTCCGGCTCGGGGAGGCCGAACGCGAGGGCCTGGAGGAGACGCTCCGGGCCGAGCTCTCGACGGCGCGGGATCTCGCCGAGGTCGAGCGCCTCCTCGAGGAACGATGGAACGCCCTCCGGAGGGACGGTCTCGCCGAGGACTTCGTGCGACTCGAGGCTCTCGCGCCCGAGGATCGGAGCTTTCTCGCGGGCGCCGAGGAGACACGCGCGGCGCTCGAGCTCGAGGGCGTCAAGCTGGACCGGCGCGTGGCGGACGCGGGAGCGACGGCCGCCATCGCCGTCGGAGAGCGCAGGCAGCGGGTGAGGCTCGCCCGCGCTTTCGCCGGCGCCGCGGCCGTTTTCGTCCCGTTCGTCGGCTGGCTGGCCTTCCGCCCGGCGGGCGCGCCGATCTACATGACGGCTTCGCTGGCCGTCTTCGCCCTGTCTCTCGGTCTCTTCGGAGGCATCGCGTGGGCGCGCGCGGCACGCTACCGGCTTGGAGACGAGGCGCGCGCGCGGGAAGACGAAGCGGTCAGCCGGCGCAAGGCCGTGGAGCTGCGCAAACGGCTCTCGGATCTGCGTGCCCGGCTCGACCGGCTCGCGCGAGGGGCGGGTTATCGCGACGCGTCGTCGATGCTCAAGGCCCACCGGCGCGCGCGGGGCGCCGAGGAGCCCCGGCGCCTCGTCGTCGCCCTGACGGCGCGCCGCGACGATGCGAAGGAACGCCTGCGGTCGCTCGACGAAACGCTTCGGCCGCACCGGGCGATGCTCGCGCTGCCCGAAGGCCTTCCGGCTCCCGCGGAGGCCGAGCAGGCGCTGGCATTCCTGGGGGACCTCGCGCGGGTCCGGCAGGACGCCCGCATGCGCGAGGAGGTCCTCTCCCGCGAGGCGGAGCGCCTGTCCCGCGAGGAAAGGGAGCTCCGCGAAATAGAGGAGAGGATGCGGGATGCGCTCGGCCGGCTCGGCGTTCCCGGCTCTCTCCCGCTGGCCGAGGCGCTGCTTGCCGTGGAGGTCGGCCGGCGCAAGGCCACGCGCTTCCGAAGGCTGCTCGACCACGAGCTTCCGGCGCGGCGCGAGGGCGGGGACGAGGGAGAAGAGGCGGACCTCGCGTCGCGGCTGACCAGCCTCGACGACGAAAGCGCGCGGCGCGCGTCGCTCCTCGGAGTCGATCCGCAGGCGCTCGCGCTTCCCGAAACCCCCGAAGCGGCGCGCCGGGCGGCCGACGTCGCGCGCGCGGCCATGACGGCCGCCGAGAACGCGCGCGTCGCCGCCGAGCGCGAGCTCGCGGACGCCGCGCGCGAGGGGGGTGAGATGGCCTGCGCCGTCGAGGAGGACCTCGCGGCCGCCGAGACATCGCAGGCCCGCGCGATCCTGTTTCGGGATGCGCTCGACCTCGCCCGCACCACGCTGGCGTCCGCGGCCTCTTCCGTGTACGGCGACTTCCGCCGCGGCCTTCAGGCGGCCTCGAAGGAGATTCTTGCGACCTGGCAGACACCTTATGAGTCTCTCGAGTTCGGCGACGATCTTTCCCTCTCGGCGCTCATGCGCGGGGGACGCATCGCGACGAAGGGCGAGATCCGGTCGGGCCTTTCGACCGGCGCGCGCGAGCAGCTGCACCTGACGGCGCGCCTCGCGGCCCTGCGGTACCTCGGCACGGGGGTGGCGGGCGTGCCGCTTCTCCTCGACGACCCGCTCGTCGGCGCGGACGACGAGCGCTTCCTGGCCGTGATGCGCTTCCTCGCCACGGACGTCCTCGGCGAGCGCCCGGTGCTCGTCGTGTCGTGTCACGCCTGGCGGCACGAGCGGCTTCTGGCGGCGCTCCCCCCCGACGTCGTGCAGAAGCTGACCCGCGTCTCGCTGGCCCCCTACTCCTCGCGGTCGGCCCCTCCCGTGTTTGCCGGGCCCTGAGGGGGCCGGGGTTCTGCTAGACTCCGCCGGTTCGCCCGGGAGCTGCCCGGGCACATCCCGCGGTCTCCCTGACGAACGGGTGGCTCCCTGCCGCCTTCCGGACGGGCCCGCGTCCGGAGGTTGCGTTCGTGAACAAGCCCACCGGATGGCGCGTCGGCGTGACGTTGGCCGTCCTTCTCGGTTCGGTCGGTGCGTACTGGTGGCGCGGCCACGAGGCGCTGAAGAAGTTGCCGACGGCCCCGCCCAACCCGGCGATCTCGGACGTCCTCCGGAACGGCATCAAGCTGGGGCTGGACCTCCGCGGCGGCATCCATCTCGTCATGCAGGTCAAGACGGCCGACGCCCTGCGCGTCGAGGCCCAGGACACGCTCGAACGGCTCAAGGACGAAGGAGGCAAGCGCGGCGTGTCCGTGATGCCCGCCGGCCCCGCGGACGGCACGGGCTTCACGCTCCGGATCGACGAGAAGACGGACGCCGCGAAGCTCAAGGACCTCGTCACGGCGGTTCTTCCGCCGAACGCCTGGGCCATCGACCAGCGCGGGCGCGAATGGAAAATCTCCTTCAAGGACGCCGAGCGGATCACGATCGAGGACCAGGCGACGCGCCAGGCCGTCGAGACGATCCGCAATCGCGTCGACGCCCTCGGCGTCGCCGAGCCCGTCATCCAGAGGCAGGGCACCGACCGCATCGTCGTCGAGATTCCCGGCGTGGACGATCCGAGCCGCGTCAAGGAGATCATCGGGACGACGGGCCTCCTCGAGCTGAAGCTCGTGGACGACCGCGGGGGACCCTATCCGACGATGGACGGCGCGCGAGCCGCCTACGGCGGGACCGTCCCCGAGGACCTCGAGATCGTCGAGGGCTTCAACGAGGACTCCGACGCCCGCACGCGCACGCCGGTCTGGTACGTGCTCAAGCGCGCCGCCGCCGTCACGGGCCGCGACATGAAGAACGCCCGGGTCGACCGCGACAAGTTCAACCAGCCCGCCGTCATGTTCTTCCTGAACGCCACCGGTGCGACGAAGTTCGCGAAGGTGACCGGTGAGAACATCAACAAGCGCCTCGCGATCGTGCTCGACAAACGCGTCCAGTCCGCGCCGAACATCAACAGCCAGATCAAGGAGAGCGGCATCATCGAGGGGAACTTCACCGCGGAGAAGGCGGACGCCCTCTCGCTCGTCCTCCGTTCGGGCGCGCTTCCGGCCGAGATGATCATTCTCGAGGAACGCACCGTCGGGCCGTCGCTCGGCCTCGACTCCATCAAGAAAGGCGTCCTCGCCTCGATCGTCGGGATGATCTGTGTCTTCATCGCGGTCGTCTTTTACTACCGGCTCTCGGGCGTGAACGCGGTCGTGGCGCTCGTCCTGAACGCTCTCATCCTGCTCGGCGCGATGGCCTACATCAACGCGACGCTCACGCTGCCCGGCATCGCGGGCTTCATCCTGACGATCGGCATGGCCGTCGATTCGAACGTCCTCATCTTCGAGCGCATCCGCGAGGAGATGGACAACGGCAAGGCGCCGAAGTCCGCCATCGACCTCGGCTTCAAGCGCGCGTGGGGCACGATCGTCGACACGCACGTGACGACGATCATGGCCGCCCTCTTCCTCTTCCAGTTCGGCACCGGGCCCGTCAAGGGCTTCGCCGTCACTCTCGTCATCGGCCTCCTGGCCTCGGTCTTCACCGCGGTCTTCGTGTCGCACCTGCTCTTCGACCTGATCTACGGTCCGAAGGAGCGCGTCGAGACCCTTTCCATCTGAGCCAAAGAGCGGAGCCAACGTGCGCCTCTTTCACAAGACGAACATCGATTTTCTCAAGATCAAGTGGATCGCGATTTCGCTGTCGATCCTTTCGATCGTCATCGGCACGATCTCGCTGATCGCCAAGGGCGGCCCGAAGCTCGGCATCGACTTCACGGGCGGCGCCCAGATCGTCTACGGGTTCTCGAAGACTCCCGACGAGGACCAGGTCCGCAAGATCGTCGAAGCCGCGAACGTGAACGTCGTCTCGGTCCAGCGCTTCGACAAGCCCGAGAAGAACCAGGTTCTCCTGCGCGTCCCGCTCGAAAAGAAGGAAGGCCGCGACCTCTCGAAGGAAGTGACGGCGGCGCTCACGAAGTCGCTTTTCCCCGAGGGCGCGAACGCCACCGCGTTCGACCTGAACCTGAACGGCGCGGACACGCTTCTCGCGAAGCTGATCGCCGACGACCCCGAGAAGCTCGCGACGCGGCCGAACGCCGACCCCAAGGTCGAGTACGGGCGCGAGGTCCAGGCGCTCATCGCGGCGCGGTCGGAGCAGGGGCTGTTCCACTCGCTCGACGACGCCGCGAAGACCGCGGGCATCTCACCCGCGACCGCCGAGTGGCTCAAAGCGAAGACCGTCGCCGGCCCGTTCACGCTGCTTTCGGCCGAGAACGTCGGCCCGCAGGTCGGAAAGGACCTCCGCGAAAAGGGCATGTGGGCGATCCTCTTCTCGTGGGCCGCGATGCTCCTTTACATCGCGTTCCGCTTCCGCTCGGCGTCGTTCGGAACGGCCGCCGTCGTCGCGCTCATTCACGACACGTGGACGACGCTCGGCCTCTGCTCGATCCTGAACCTCGAGATCTCGCTCACGGTCGTGGCCGCGTTCCTCACGCTCGTGGGCTATTCCGTGAACGACACGGTCGTCGTCTTCGACCGGATCCGCGAGAACCGCGAGAAGTCCAAGCGCACCCCGCTGCCCGAGCTCGTCAACACCTCGATCAACCAGACGCTCTCGCGGACGGTCCTGACCTCGGTGCTCACCTTCGTGGTGGTCGTCGTCCTGTTCTTCCTCGGAGGCGAAGTCCTGCGCGGATTCGCCTTCGTGATGATCGTCGGCATCATCGTCGGGACGTACTCCTCGATCTTCATCGCGGCTCCGCTCGTCGTCGTGTGGGAGGATTGGAAGCAGAAACGCGCGGCCTTGAAGGCTCAGGCGAAGCCCGCGTCCGCTCCCACCCCGCCCAAGCCCGGCAAGGCGGCCGCGAAGGCGCGCTGACCGCTCCCGCAGCCTCCCCAGGAGATTGCAGGAGTTGTCGTCAACGATCGTCTTCACAGACCTGGACGGCACCCTCCTCGAGGAGGACGGTACTCTGTCGCGCGAGGCGCGTGAGACGATCGCCGCCTTGAGCATGCGCGGCATTCCGGTCGTCCCGCTGACGAGTAAGACCCGCGTCGAGCTCGCGCGCTGGCTCGAGATCCTTGATTCCGGCGGCGTCGGGGCTTTCGAGAACGGCGCGGGAATTCTGAGAAAGGGGACCGAGCTCCTGCCGACGGCCGTCCCGCTTCGCGAGCTCCGAGCGACCCTGGACGCTCTGAAGCGCCAGACGGGGCGGCCCCTCTTCTCGATCGAAGAAATCCCCGACGCCGAGTGGGTCCGCCTCACCGGCCTCCCGCTCGATCAGGCTGCCGCGGCGCGCGCGCGGGAGTTCGACCTTCCGTTCATCGCCGCAGGCGACGACGCCGCCGCGCTCTCGTCCGCGACGCTTCCGCCGCGGGTTCGACTGGTTCGCGGCGGGCGCTTCTGGCACCTCTCGGGCCTCCATGACAAGGCAGACGCCGTGCGGCGGCTCGTCGAGATTCTCCGTCCGTCCCGGACGATCGGACTCGGCGACGCCCCGAACGATGTCGCGTTTCTTCGGATCGTCGATCACCCCGTCCTCGTTCCAAAGAAGGCGGGCGTCGACAAAACGCTGCGGGCCGCCCTACCGAATGCCGCCGTCGGGACGGCCCCCGCGGGGGCGGGGTGGAGCGTCGCCGTGCGGGCTTTCGTGGACGACGAAAGGACCGGCGGGTGAGATGACTCTGATCGTGACGCCCGAGCTCGACGCCGGCGTGATGACGCGGCTCAAGACACTCGGCCGGGTGGATCTCCTCGTCGGGATCCCTTCGTTCAACAATGCCCGGACGATCGGACACGTCGTGCGCGCCGTCGCCGCGGGCATCGCCCGCCATTTTCCGGAGGCGAAGACGGTCCTCGTGAACAGCGACGGCGGCTCGACCGACGGGACGCGCGAGGTCGTCGTGAAGACCGAGCTCGGCGACCTCACCGAGATTCTCGTGGACGCGGTCCCGACCTCGCCCCTCTCGCGCATCGTCACGCCGTACTCCGGGCTGCCGGGCAAAGGGAGCGCTCTGCGCACGATCTTCCGCATCGCGGCCGAGCTGGATGCCTCCGCGTGCTGCGTGGTCGACAGCGACCTGCGCAGCATCACGCCGGAGTGGGTCGAGCTGCTGCTGAGCCCCGTTCTCGACCACGGCTACGAGTTCGTCGCGCCTCTGTACGCGCGGCACCGGTACGACGGGACGATCACGAACACGATCGTGTACCCGCTCACGCGCGCGCTCTACGGGCACCGCGTCAGGCAACCGATCGGCGGAGACTTCGGCTTTTCGGGCAGGCTCGCGCGGCGGTTCCTGGAATACGAAGAATGGGAAGGCCCCGTCGCGCGGTACGGCATCGACATCTTCATGACGACGACGGCTCTCGCCGAGAGCCACAAGGTGTGCCAGTCCTTCCTCGGCGCCAAGCTCCACGACCCGAAGGACCCGGGGGCCGACCTTCAGGACATGCTCGTTCAGGTCGTCTCGACGCTCTTCGACCTGATGGGACGCTACGCGGACGTATGGAAGGGGATCAAAGGCTCGCAGGACGCCCGGGTCTTCGGCCTGCCCTACGCGGTCGGACTGGAGCCGGTGCCCGTCAAGATCGACCGGCTGGTTTCCCTGTTCCGGCAGGGCGCGGCCGACCTCCCGCCCGTGTGGAAGAGCTTCCTGCCGGAGGACGTACTGCGCGGCATCCAGGAGGCCGCGGCTCTCGTCCCCACGGCGCTCTCGGACGAGCTTTTCGTTCGGATCGTCTACGGTGCGGCGCTCGGGTACGCGCGGCGGAGCCTTCCGAGAGATACGCTCATCCGATCCCTCGTGCCCCTGTACCTGGGCAAGGTCGCGACGTTCGTGGAAGAGACTCGGGAGGCGGAGGCCGCGGAGGCCGAAGCGCGACTCGAGACGCTGGCGCGCGTCTACGAGAACGAGAAGACGTCCCTGGTCTCGGCCTGGGACGGCGGGAAGGTCGGGACGAACCCCTGAAAGGAGGTCCGCGATGCTCGAGAGACTCGGGAGGCAGATCGGCGACGCGTTTCTGAGGCTGGGGGAGGCCTTTCTCTCGGTCATTCCCGCCATCGTGGTCCTCGCGGGAGCCCTCCTCGTCGGGCTCGTCGTGGGGGTCGTCATCCGGCTCGCGCTGAACCTCCTCTTCCGGATGGCGCGGCAGGGCACTTCGAGCCCGCTCCTGCGTGCCGCGGGATTCAAGGCGGCGCCCTCCTCGCTGGCGGCCGGCATCTCGTTCTGGGCGGCCGTCCTCGTCGCGCTCGCCGTGGGCGTGAACGCTCTCGAGCCCGGAGCGCTCCGAAACGTCCTCGGGAGCATGGTCTCGTTCCTGCCGCAGCTCCTCATGTCGGCGCTCATGGTCCTCGTCGGGTTCGGCCTGGCCGCGCTCGCGCGCCGGAGCGTTCTCCTGGCGGCCGTCAACGCCGGCCTGCCCTGGGCACGCGCGGGCTCGCGCCTCGTCCACGCCGCGGTCCTCGTCTTCTTCGTGTCCATGGCCCTCGACAACCTCGGCGTGGCCCGATCGATCCTCGTGGCGGCGTTCTCGATCGTCGCGGGCGGCTTCGTCCTCGCGCTCGCGCTCGCGTTCGGTCTCGGCGCGCGCGACCTCGCGAAGGCCTATCTCGAGAAGCGCCTGCGCGCGGAGGAGGAGGACAGCGGCATCCACCACGTCTGAGGGCGAGAGCCGCGGAGCGGGATCCCCTCAGGGCGCGAGGACGCCGCCCTCGGTCGCGATCGCTTCCAGGAGCTGATCTCCCGCGTCCGGGATCGCGGCGAGAACCCGGGCCCAGTTCGGAATGAGCGGAACACCGAGCGGGTCGAGATGGAACTGCTCCACGCCGGCCTTGAGCGCCTTCGCGAACGTGGCCACGGCCGACTCCTCCTCGTGGCGCTGGAAGACGAGCCCGTTGAAGCGGGAGAGCGAGTAATAGTCGTTGAGCGCGTCCTCGGCGCGGCGCTGGTACGAGGCCAGGAGGGACTTGAGGGCGCCCTCGGAGAGCACGACGTCCGCGGCGGCGAGCGTGCGCAGAAGGTGCTTCGCGATGTCGCAGGCCATCCGGTGCAGCCCGCTGTTCGGGTCGTCGGGCGAAAGGGCCTGGTGCTTGTGGTCGTACTGGTCGGAGAGGTCGATCTGGCAGACGCGCCGCGGCGAGCTGTGCCGGAAGACCTCCGAGAGGACGCCGATCTCGAGCCCCCAGTCCGCCGGCACGCGGATCTGGCGGGTGAGATCCGCGGACAGAGCGAATTCGCCCGCGAGCGGATAGCGGAAGGACGACAGGAACTCGAGATAAGGATGCGCTCCCATGAGGGCGCGCAGCGCCGAGAGGAGCGGCCAGACGAAAAGGCGCACGACGCGCCCGTTGAGGCGGTCGGTGAAGCGCGCGTAGTAGCCCTTGCAGAAGTCGAAGTTGTAGATCGGATTGACGAGCGGGTAGAGGAGCCGCGAGAGCGAGGCCCGGTCGTAGTCGATGACGTCGGCGTCCTGGAGCGCGATGTGCTCGATGTGGCCGAGCGCCAGCAGGTAGCCGAACGCCATCCAGCAGGCCCTGCCCTTGCCGCGCTCCCCGAGCCTGAGGTCGTTTTCCTCCAGTTTCTTGATGAGGGCGGTCACGCCCGGCCCGTCGTTCCAGAGGACGACCGTGCGCACCTTCATTCTCTTGAAGTACTCCAGCGCTCCGCGGTATCCCGCTTCGTCGGCGCGGTCGAGCGAGATCACGACCGTGTCGAGGTACGGGAGCTGGGACACCTCGTCGCAGATGCGCGCGAGCGCGGGGCGCTCGAGCTCGCTGACGAGGCAGGGGATGAGGAGCGCGGCGCGCGCGCGGCGCGTCGTGCGCGCGATGGCCTCGTCCAGCTCCTGGGTCGGCCGGCTTCTGAGCCGCGTCAGCGTCGTGATCGAGCCCGCCTGGAAGAAGTCGCTCATTTCACGCGAACATATCTCCTGAAGAGGGGCCGTGGCTAGCCCGCTTCGTTCGCCTCTTCTCCGAGGACGCCCTCCCATCTCGCGACGACGACGGCCGCGACGCAGTTTCCGGCGAGGTTGATCGACGTGCGGCCCATGTCCATGAGCTCGTCCACGGCGAGGATCATCGCGACGCCCGCTTCACCGGGGAGATTGAACGACACGCAGCCCGCCGCGATGATGACGAGCGAGGCGCGCGGCACGGCGGCAACGCCTTTCGTCGTGAGCATGAAAACGAGGCACATGTAGACCTGCTCGAGGATCGACAGATGGCGCCCGGCCGCCTGCGCGATCGTCATCGTCGCGAGAACGATGTAGAGCGTCGATCCGTCGAGGTTGAAGCTGTACCCCGCGGGCAGGACGAACCCCGCCACGCTCTTCGGGACGCCGAACTCCACGATGCGCTCGAGCGCGCGGGGGAGAGCGGCTTCCGACGAAGCCGTCGAGAATGCGATGAGAAACGGCTCCCTGATCTTCCGCACGAATCGTCTGACGGAAACGCCCGCGAGCTTGAGGGCGGGCACGAGGACGATCAGGGCGAAGACGACGAGAGCCGCGTAGAGCGAGCCGACGAGCTTCGCGTAGCTCCCGAGGACCGCGATCCCGTGATGCGAAACGGCGCCCGCCATCGCGCCGAAGACGCCGAGCGGCGTCAGCGACATGACGTAGTCGGTGAGCTTGAAGAGCACGGCCACGGCCGCCTCGAAGAAGTCGACGAACGGTTTCGCCCTCTCGGCGCCGACGTGCGCGGCGGCGACTCCGAGAAGCGTCGCGAAGATGACGATCTGAAGGATGTCCTGCTTCGCCATCGCCTCGAACACGTTGGACGGGAAGAGATGGAGCATCGTCTCGACGAACGTTTTCGGCTTCGCGAGTCCCGTCTCGCCGCCGGACGGGAGCGCGAGGTCGAGCCCCGGCTTCACGAAATTCGCGAAGGCGAGGCCGATCAGGAGCGCGATCGTCGTCGCGATCTCGAAGTAGACGAGCGCCTTGACGCCCATGCGGCCCACCGCCTTCACGTCGCCCGTCCTCCCGATGCCGAGGACGATCGTCGCGAAAATGAGCGGAACGACGAGCATCTTGATGAGACTGATGAACGCTTTCGACAGAAACCTGAACGACTCGTAGGCCCAGGGGTATGTCTCGGCGGGGAGGAAGTGCCCGAGGACGACGCCGAGGAACAGCGCGTAGAAGATGAGCGCCGTGGAGGAGATCCAGGGGTTCGGCGCGCGGCCGCCGCTCACGCGCGGGCGCCTCGCTCGGCCTGGCGCGACTTCCACCACTCCCGGAGGAGCGGGAGCACCGAGATCCCGATGATCGCGAGGACGACGAGGGAGAAGTTTCGCTTGACGACGGGGATGTTTCCGAAGAAGTACCCCGCGAAGACGCAGATCGCGACCCAGGCGACGCCGCCAATGACGTTGTAGGCGATGAACGTCCGGTAGGACATCGAGCCGACACCCGCGACGAAGGGTGCGAACGTGCGGACGATCGGCACGAAGCGGGCGAGGATGATCGTCTTCTTCCCGTGTCTCTCGTAGAACTCTTCGGTCTTCCGGAGGTGCTCCTGCTTGAGGAACCGGAAGGATCCGTCGAACGCGCGGGGGCCGATCTTCTTCCCGATCCAGTAGTTCGCGGTGTCGCCCAGGATCGCCGCGGCCGAGAGGAGAAGGAAGAGGACCCAGACGTTCAGGCCGCCGAGGGACGCAATCGCCCCGGCGGTGAACAGGAGGGAGTCGCCCGGCAGGAAGGGCGTGACGACGAGACCGGTCTCGCAGAAGACGATGGCGAAGAGGATGACGTTCGTGAACGTTCCGTATTCCCGGGTCACCTCGGCCAGGTGCCGGTCGAGGTGCAGGAAGATGTCCACGAACTGCTTCAAGAGGTCCATCGAGGCTCCTTCGGTGGCGCGCAGATTAACCGGAAAGGCCCGTGTGCCGCGATAATGGGCCCGTGCTGCGCTTCGAGGACATTCTCGAAAAGGTCGAGTCCTACCACCCCGCCATGGACGAGGACCTGCTGCGCCGCGCCTACGTCGTCTCGGCGCACGAGCACCGCAACCAGCTCCGGTCCTCCGGCGAGCCCTACCTCGTCCACCCGCTCGCGGTCGCCATGACGCTCGCCGAGATGAAGCTCGACGATTCGTCCATCGCCGCCGGCCTTCTCCACGACGTGCTCGAGGACGGCTCCGTCTCGAAGGAACGCATCGTCGAGCTGTTCGGCGCCGACGTCGGGCACCTCGTCGACGGTGTCACGAAGATCGGCAGGTACGCCTTTACGTCGAAAGAGGCGCAGCAGGCCGAGACGTTCCGCAAGATGCTCCTCGCGATGACGGGCGACCTCCGCGTCATCCTCGTCAAGCTCGCGGACCGACTCCACAACATGCAGACCCTCGAGCACCTGCCGGAGGCAAAGCAGCGGGCGACGGCGGCCGAGACGCTCGAGATCTACGCGCCGCTCGCGAACCGGCTGGGCATGGGCAAGATGAAGGGCGACCTCGAGGACCTTTCATTCCGCTTCCTCCATCCGGAGGAGTTCGCGGCCCTGCGTGCGGCCGTGGACGAGCGAATGGCGGCGTCGGCGGCGAATGTCGAGAAGATCCGCCTCGACCTCGTCGCGAAGACGAAGGCGATGGGAATCGAGGCGGAGATCACCGGACGCGTGAAGCGCTACTGGTCGATCCGGCAGAAGCTCATCCGGCAGGCCATTCCGCTCGAGCAGCTCTACGACGTGCTCGCGTTCCGGGTGCTCGTGGACTCGATCCCCGACTGCTACACGGTGCTCGGGATCGTCCATCAGTCCTGGCGGCCCGTGCCCGGCCGCATCAAGGACTACATCGCGATGCCGAAGCGCAACTTCTACCAGTCGCTGCACACGACCCTCGTGCCCGAGGGCGCGCCGCCGTTCGAGGTGCAGATCCGCACGCGCGACATGGACCTCGTCGCCGAGAACGGAATCGCGGCCCACTGGAAGTACAAGGAAGGGAAGCTCGTGCGGACGGACGCGCGGCACGAGGAGCACGTCGGCGTCCTCCGGCAGATCCTCGATTCGACGCGGGACGTGTCCGACCCGCGCGAATTCCTGTCGTCGCTCCGGATCGCCCTGTACCCGGACGACGTCTACACGTTCAGTCCGAAGGGCGCCGTCTACGCGTTTCCGCGGGGAGCCACGCCCGTGGACTTCGCGTACCGCGTCCACACGGACGTCGGGCACCGCTGCGTGGGCGCGCGCGTCAACGGCCGCCTCGTGCCGCTGAAGTCGGCCCTCGAGAACGGAGACATCGTCGAGATCCTCACGGCGCCGTCCGCGCATCCCTCGCGGGACTGGCTCTCGTTCGCGGTGACGTCTCGCGCGCGCAACAAGATCCGGGCGTTCATCCACACGGCCGAGAAGGAGCAGTCGCTCGAGATCGGCCGGCGCCTCCTCGAGCGCGAGCTCAAGAAGTGGAAGAAGAGCCTCGCGAAGCTCCTCGAGGCGAAAGCCTTCGATCCGCTGCTCTCCGATTTCGGCGCCGGCAAGGTGGACGACCTGATCGCCGACGTCGGGTACGGAAAGGTCGCGCCGCGCGCGCTCGTCGCGAAGCTGCTGCCGGAAACGGCCGCCCCTCCCGAGGGCGCGCCGCCGGCGCCGTCCCGGGTCGCCGCGCTTTCGAGCGCAGTCCGGCGCGTGCTTCCCTTCGGCGCCGCGACCGGGATTCGCGTCAAGGGGGAGAACGATCTCCTCGCGACGCTCGCGAGGTGCTGCCAGCCGGTACCGGGCGACGACGTCGTGGGCTACGTGACGCGCGGCAGGGGCGTCTCCGTGCACACCACGACGTGCCCGAACGTGCGCGCGCTCCTGTTCGACCCGGGCCGCGAGATCCCGGTCGAGTGGGCGACCGCGAAGGACGCGACGGTGACCGTGGACCTCGAGATCCGCACGGAGGACCGGCAGGGAATGCTCGCGCGCATCACCCAGGTGCTTTCGGCCGCGAACTCGAACATCCGGTCGATCGAGGCCCGCACGAGCCGCGACGGGAACGCGTTGATCGAGGCCAGCGTGACGACGCAGGACCGGCGCCACCTGGAGCGCCTCCTCGTCGGGCTCAGGGCCCTGCCGGGCGTCACGGACGTGCGGCGCAAGCTGCGCGACACGGATGCCGAAGCCGGCTGACGGCCCCGGCGGACCGGACTGCCGATTTTCCGTGCTGTTTTTTGGAGCGGGAGAGATGTGGTCCCGCGGGGCGCGCCGGAAGACGTGGACGCGGCTCGGCCCGTACGCCTTCGATCCTCACTCCCGCGATGGGGCGCACTTATACCAAGGATGTTGCACAGGAGCAAGGGAAATTGTGCGGAGCTAACAACTTGACACCTCCGTAGGGGGGCGACAAAATAGGACGAGTCAATCCCTTTTCGCGTCAAGCCCCCGGGGGACCGGGCCGAGGGAGGGCAACCCTACCGTGCTGTTCCGAAAGGCGAAAAACCTGGTCGGCCTCGACATCGGCTCGTCGGCTGTGAAGCTCGTCGAGCTGAAGGAAGGCAAGGAGGGGACGTTCCAGCTCGTCAAAGCGGGCATGGAGGTCCTTTCTCCCGAGGCGATCGTCGACGGCGCGATCATGGATTCCTCCCTCGTCGTCGAGACGATCTCGAGGCTCCTCGCGTCCACCGGCGTGAAGAATCCGAACGTCGCGGTGTCCGTATCGGGCCACTCCGTCATCGTCAAGAAGATCATGCTTCCGACGATGCCGGAGGAGGAGCTTTCCGAGTCCATCCGGTGGGAAGCCGAGCAGTACGTCCCGTTCGACATCAACGACGTCTACCTCGATTACGTCGTGCTCGATCCGGGTGCCGTCGGCGAGACGATGGGCGTCCTCCTCGTGGCGGCGAAGAAGGACAAGGTGGACGACTTCAAGAACGTCGTCACCCAGGCCGGACGCACGCCGTCCCTCGTCGACGTGGACGCGTTCGCGCTCCAGAACTGTTACGAGGTGAACTACGGGGCCGACCCGGGCCGGGTGGTGGCGCTCGTGAACGTGGGGGCCTCCGTCATGAACGTGAACATCCTCGCGCAGGGTCAGACGGTCTTCTGGCGCGACATCACGTTCGGCGGAAACCAGTTCACGGACGCGCTCCAGAAGGCCTATTCGCTCAATTTCGAGCAGGCCGAGTCGTTGAAGAGAGGCGAGCCGGTCGCGGGGCAGACCGCCCAGTCGATCCAGCCCGTTCTCACGGGCGTGTCCGAGGACGCGGCCGCCGAGCTGCAGAAGACGCTCGATTTCTTCCAGGCGACCTCGGGCGCGGACCGGGTCGACTCGATCATGATCTCGGGCGGCGGCGCGAAGGCCGCCCATCTCGAAGACGTCCTGAAGGACAAGTTCGGCCTGCCCGTCGAGGTCCTGAACCCCTTCCGGTCGATCTTCACCGACGACCGCGCGGTCGACGCCGCGTGGCTCTCCGAGGCGTCGCCCTCGCTCGCAATCGCCGTCGGTCTCGGCGTCCGGAAGATCGGGGAGTAGCGGCATGATTCGCATCAACCTCCTCTCCGAAGCCCGCCCGCAGCGCAAGAAGAAGGGCGTCTCCGCGCTGGGCGGTGCCGGCCGCCTCAACACGCTCCTGATGGGGGGCGCGATCGGCCTCGCCGTTCTCATCGGGATCGTCCACTACTGGGTGCTTCGCACGCAGATCAAGGCCCAGGAAGAGAAGATCCGGATCGCGCAGGTCGAGGTGGCGCGCCTCGAGGCCGTTCTCAAGGAAGTGAAGGACTACGAGGCGAAGAAGGCCCGCGTCCAGCGCAAAGTCGATCTCATCAACCAGCTCAAGCAGAACCAGCGCGGCCCGGTTCGCCTCATGGACGAAGTCTCCAAGGCCCTCCCGGACCTCGTCTGGATCGAGCGGATGGACTACCACGGGAACGCGATCTCGATCGACGGGAAGGCCTTCAACCCGCCCGCGGTGGCGAACTTCGTCGCGAACCTGAAGCTCGTGCCCTCGTTCCAGGAGCCCAAAGTCGAATTCTCGGCGTGCGGCGGTCCCTCGGGCTCGTCGCTCTATTGCTTCAAGACGAACTTCGGCTTCTCGAACATCGATCGAACGCAGCCGGACGCGGCGACCCCGAAGCCGGCCGAAGCGCCGAAGAAGGGCTAGGGGAGAGCCATGGCGTCGCTCGACCTCAAGCAGCTCGAAGGGAAACCCTGGTACTACGGGCTCGGCATCGGCCTCGCGATCGCGATCGCGCTCTACGCCGCCGCCTACTACCAGCTCCCGAACCTCGGCGAGATGAAGCAGACGCTGGAGAACAAGAAGAACGAGCTCGACCAGCTCAACCAGAAGATCAACCAGGGCCGGGCGGCCGAACGCCGCCTGCCTCAGCTGCGCGAGGAGGTCCGCAGGACAGAGCTCGACCTCCAGCGCCTCCTTCAGATTCTGCCCACCGCGCGCAACGCCGAGGAGCTCATCAAGAAGATCCAGGCGCTCGCCGGACAGGGCGAGTTCTTCCTCAAGAAATGGGCTCCGAAGGAGTACATCAACAAGGACTTCTACGCGGAGTGGCCGATCGACCTGCAGGTCGACGGGACCTACCACAACCTCGCGCTCTTCTTCGAGAAGGTGGCGCGGTTCTCGCGGATCATCAACATCGAGGATCTCGTGATGGCCGGCTATCCCGACGCGGCCGGCGGACGCACGCTGGGCGCGAATTTCACGATGAAGACCTTCATCTATCTCGGGGACACCGACGCGGCCACGCCGGCCGCGCCGGCCGCGGGGACGGCCGCCGCCGCGCCGAAGGCGCCGGCTGGTGCTTCCGCGAAGAAGGAATCGATCGAGTGATGAGAGTTCGCCGCTTGATCGCCGCGCCCGTCTCCGTCGCCCTTCTGATGCTGTGCGCGTCCGCGCCGTCGCTCGGTCAGGCGCCGCCCGCAACCAAGAGCGCGCCGCCCGAGACCGCCGGCGCCCCGGGGAAAGTGACCGAGCAGGATTTCATTCCGTCCGTCTACACGTACGAAGTCGGAGGGCGCCGCGATCCGTTCCGCTCGCTCCTCGTGCGCAACCCGTCCGACAAGGACCGCGTGCGCCCGCCGGGCCTCGCGGGGGTCATGGTGGACGAGCTCGAATTGCAGGGCACGATCAAGGTCAAACAGGGCTGGGTCGCGATGATGCGGGGCCCGGACAACAAGTCGCATTTGATCCGCAAGGGAACCACGCTCTTCGACGGCGAGGTCATCGAAGTGTCGGCGACGGAAGTGACGTTCCGGCAGAACGTGAACGATCCCACGAATCCGAAGCCGTTCCGGGAAGTGGTCAAGGCGCTCACGCTCCAGAAGAAGTCGTGACCGAAGGGATGTCCATGACGACGATGCTGATGGGCTCGAGGAACTCGAAGGGCACGGGAGATCACGTGTCGTCCGGGGGAGGAAGCATGCGGCGAAACCGAAGGGGAGTCGCGTCCCGTTTCGCGGCGCTCGCGTTGATCGTCCCCGTGCTGGGCGGCTGCGCTTCGCGCACCGACCGGGTGGCCGCGGGTGACCCGTCCGCGGCCGGAGCGGCACCCGCCACGCTGACCGGAGCCACGCTCCTGACCGACGGAGAGACGCCGCGGCTTCTCCTCACGGGCAACGGTCCTCTCGCACCGACCCTCTACAACCGCGAAGGCTCGACGAAGGTCGTCATCGACGTCGCGAATGCCGTGATGTCGCCGGGCCTCGAACCCCCGCGCGCGGACGGCGTGGTTCTTTCGCGTCTCGACATGAAGTCGTTCACGGAGATGGGCAAGCCCCACATCCAGTTCGAGCTCACGGGGCGCGCGCCGATCGAGCCCGCCATCACGTCCGACTCCGGTTCGCTGGCCATGGCGATCACGCTCGGAAAGCCCGCGCCGGCCGCACCGCCGGTGCCAGCCGCGGAACCGGTCTCCGCCGCGGCGCTGCTGCCCGTGGAACCCGCGCGAGCTCCGGAGCCGGCTCCGGGGGAGCCCGCCGTGAAGGTCGAGGACGTGCCTTCGCCCGCGGCGCCCGCGGCCGTGGCAAGCGCCGCGCCGGAAGCGAACCCGAAACCCGCCCCTGCCACCGCGTCCGCGGCGGCCGACGCCGCACCGGTACCCGTCCGGCACGCCGCCCTTGGGCCCGCCGCGACGCGCCTGTCGGCCGTAAACGTGCAGACGATCGACGGCAGGCTCGTCGCGACGCTCGCGGGCAACGGCAGCTTCGCCTACGAAACCTTCGCGCTCGAGAATCCGCCGCGCTACGTCGTGGATCTTCCTGGCGTGCTCCTCGCGGCGACGAGGAAGGCGCAGGACGTCCGGCACGCGGCCGTGAGCCGCGTGCGCGTCTCCCAGTTCAAGGGCGGAAGCGAGCCCGTCACGCGCGTCGTTTTCGACCTCGTGTCTCCCGCGGAACCCTCCGCGAGGAGCTCGGCGTCGGTCCTCGCGCTGTCGTTCGGCGCCGGCTCGGCGCCGGGAAACCAGGCGCTCGCGGCGCTCGCGGCCAGGGCCCCCGCCGCGGAGCCGACCGCCCCGCCGGCCCCGGCCCCCGTGACTTCCGTGGCCGCGGCCGAAGTCGCGCCCGAAAAGCCCGCCGAGCCGAAGCCCGAGCCCGTACGAGCGGCGCCCGAGATGGTCGCGGCCGCTTCGCCGGTGCCGGCCGCCGGCTCCTTCGAGAAGCATGAAGTCGAAGACCCGAAGGAACCCGTCGTGCGCGAAGCGCGCGCGCTCGACGTGACGACGTCTCCAGCGGCGCCAACCGTGTCCGCGCCTCCGGCGGTTCCGGCCGGCCCGGCCGCGGCCCCGGCTCCCCGGTCCGACGCGCCTCGCCTCGCGCAGGTCTCGCCCGAGTTCCACGAAGTCAAGGCTCCCCCCCCGGCCGCGGCACCCGTCAAGTCCGCCGCGATCGAGCCGCGCCGCAAGAAGACGCCGACGGCCGAGGACAAGGCCCTGATCGAGGCGGCAGAAGCCCTTCTCGTCCAGCAGGACAGCTCCTCGCGTCCCCGCGAAATCGCGAATCCCTACGAGGCCCGCACGCTCGGCTCCGGGGACAAGCAGTACACCGGCGAGCCGATCACGCTGAACCTCAAGGACGCGGACATCAAGGACACGCTGCAGCGGTTCAGCGAGCTGACGCAGCTGAACATCGTGCTCGATCCGGACGTCCGCGGAACGGTCACCGTCAGCCTGCAGGACATTCCGTGGGACCAGGCCCTCGAGTTGATCCTCAAGATCAACCAGCTCGGCTACGTGCTCGAGGGCAACATCATGCGCATCGCCTCCACGAGCAAGCTGACTCAGGAGGAGAACTCGCGGCTCCAGTTCATCCAGGCGCAGGACAAGAACCGCCCGCTTAGAACCGTGCTCCAGAAGATCTCGTACGGGAACGCCCAGGAGATGGCGGCCACGGCCCGCAAGGTCATGTCGGCGCGCGGCGACATCTTCATCGACACGCGCTCGAATACGCTCGTCATCAAGGAGCTTCCGGACTACCTTCCGACCGTCCTCGACCTCATCAAGAACCTCGACATCGCGAGCCCGCAGGTCATGATCGAGGCGCGGATCATCGAGGCGAACCGCACGTTCTCGAACGAGGTCGGAATCGTGTGGGGGTTCAACGGGGTTGCCGACGCGTCTCACGGCAACACGACGGGTCTCGTGTTTCCGAACTCGGGCGCGGTCGCCGGGAACGTCTCGCTTCCCAGCGGCGCGCCGCAGGTCCTGAGCCTGACGCTCGCGAACGTGCTCAACACGTTCTCGCTCGACGCCGCCATTCACGCGGCCGAGTCCCGCGGCCTCGTCAAGGTCGTGTCCACTCCGAAGGTCCAGACGCAGACCGGCGAGCTGGCGTCGATCCAGTCGGGATTCCAGATTCCCGTCCAGACGACCGTCAACAACACGACGTCGGTCCTCTACATCAACGCGACGCTCCGGCTGGACGTCACCCCGCAGATCACGAATGAAGGCACCGTCATCATGGACGTCACGATCCAGAAGCGTGAGCCGGCCGTCGGCATCAACATCGCGGGGGGACAGAACATCCCGCTCACGACGCGCGACGCCAAGACCCGGCTCATGGTGCGAGACGGCGGAACGGCCGTGATCGGCGGCATCTTCAAGATCACGACGAACGACGGCCAGTCGATGATTCCGGGCCTCTGGAAGATCCCCATCCTCGGGAACCTGTTCCGGAGCCGTACGCAAACCGAGAGCACAGACGAGCTGATGATCTTCATCACGCCGCGGATCATTCGCTGAGGAGCGAACGATGAAAAAACCCTCTCTCATCCTTTCCACGGCCGTCGCGGCGCTGGCCCTGTTCGCACTCCCCGGCTGCTCCACGAACACCCAGGGCGACAGCGCCTCGCCGGTGTTCCTCTTCGGCAACTTCCAGCTCCTGCCCCTCGGCGCGAACGTGAACTCGAACGCGGCGGTCCAGTTCCAGACGACCATTCTCACGAACCGCCTCAAGAACCCGGCCGCCACGTCGTTGCAGTTCCTCGACGTCCAGGTCCAGGAGTACACGGTCGTCTGGAACCGACTCGACGGCGGGAAGATCGCCTCGCCGACCCAGATCTTCCCGGGCAACGTCATCGTGCCGGCGGGCGGATCCGCGACGCTCACGAACTACGAGTACATGTCTGCGGACAGTCTCATCCGCCCGCCGCTCGACCAGCTCTTCCCGTTCAACGGCGGGATCGACAAGGAAACGGGCCGCGCCGAAATCCGTCAGGCGGGGAACGTGACCTGGTCCGGACACACGCTGTCCGGCCAGCCCGTCACGTCCAACGTGGCGACCTTCGGCCTCATCTTTACTTACAGTCCGATCGCTGGACGAATCGAGATGAAGCGTGCCCAGTGACGAGGTGACTCCCATGCGACGTTTTCAGCTCCCGAACGCCGCGCTCCTCGCGGGGCTTGCCGTTCTCCTGAGCGGCTGTGCCGGCGAGACGCCGACCGCGCCCGGTACCCCGACGCCGCCCGGCGGCGTTCCGCCCGGCGCGTGCGGGACCCTGATCTCGCTGACGGCCACGACGGACACCCCGTTCGCAGGCTCGGGCGCGATCGTGCGCGCCACGGTCACGAAGGCCGGGGTATCCGTTCCCGACGGCGGGTCCGTGCAGTTCTCGACGAGTCTCGGCGCGTTCGGCGAGAACGGCCTCAACGCGATCTCGAAGACGACGATCGGAGGCGTCGCCGACGTGACCGTGCTCTCCCTGAACTCGGGTACCGCGCAGGTGACCGCGGTTTTCGAGTGCGCACGCACGCAGAAAAACCTCCAGTTCCAGGGCGTTCCGGACGTCGGTCCCGTCATCACGTCCTTCCTCCCGACGAACGGGTCGTGCGCGGGCGGCGACACCGTCACGATCAATGGCGTGCGCCTCGGCAACGGCACGGGGGTCCGGGTCTTTTTCGGCGGGATCGAGGGGTCGGTCACGGCGAGCGGGAACACCCAGATCAAGGTGTTGACGCCGGCGCGTACCTTGAAGAACCCGGCGGTTCCGGAGTCCGTACCGGTCGTCGTCGTCGTGAACGGCGTGTCCTCGCCGGCCGCGGCGACCCTGTTCACGTACGCGTGCGTCCCGGACGCGCAGAGGATGTCCATCTCGTCGGTCACGCCGACGGCGGGATCCCCCGCGGGTGGCGACAGCGTCCAGATCCTCGGGCGGAACTTCGGCACGACCATCGCTACTACGCAGGTCACGTTCTGCGGCGCGCCTGCACAAATCACCGCGCAGACGGACCTGGCGATCACCGTGACGACGCCCCGGCACGCGTTGGCGAACCCGGCCATTTCCGAGACGTGCGACGTCGTCGTCACGCGGGACATCGGCCTCGTCTCGCAGCAGTCCGCGACGCTTGCCCAGGCCTTCACGTATCGGGGCAACGGGGCCGGCGGGACCTGCAACACGGACCCGTCCTTCTTCATCGCGAGCCTCACGCCAAACAGCGGCGGGCCGGACGGCGGCACTCTCGTCAACCTGACGGGCGGCGGCTTCGGCTCGACCGCCTCGCTCATGCGCGTGGACTTCGGCGGCACGCCGGCGACGATTGTCGCAATCTCGGATACGTCGCTGCAGGTTTCGACGCCGCGGCGCACGCTCGCGAGCCCGGGCGTTCCCGAAACCGTCGACGTCACCGTGACCGACTTCGGCAGCCCGACGCAGCGCTGCGCGCGCGTCGTGAGCGGCTTCGTGTACTCGGCGGCGGGGGGAGGGCTCACGCCGACGATCTTCTCGGTCTCGCCGAGGACGGGCCCGAACGACGCGTCGACGCGGGTCTCGATCTTCGGCGACGGCTTCCAGTTCCCGATGCAGGTCTTCATGACCGGCGGGTCTCCCGGCTGCGGCGCGCAGCGCGTTGAGGGCACGGTTTCCGACATCTCACTGAATACGATCGTCTTCAAGACGCCGGTCGCCACGAACAACGTCTGCCTCCTGAATCAGCTCGTCGACATCGTGGTCTTGAACCCGTCGACGGGGAAGGTCTCGCTGCCGTGCTTGGCCTGTTTCAAGTACTACTCGTGCCCGACAGTCGGCAACGCGTCGCCGAGCGTGGCGAACGGCACGGTCCCGACGACCGTCGTCGTCTCCGGCGCGAACTTCGAGGAGCCGATCAACGTGAATTTCCGGACGGCCTCGACGGTCGTCGGCCTGAACCACTCGTCCGTCTCGTCGAACGCGATCGTCGTCACGATGCCGCCGGTCAGCCAGATTCTCGGCGGGAGCCCGTCGTGCGCAAACGTGGACGGAAACATCGAAATCACGTTCCTGAATCTCGCGTGCACGCCGTCTCCCCTCTCGGTTCCGTTCACCTATCGGATCGATCCGCCCGTGGCGACGACAGCCTCGCCGAACAACCTGAACCAGGACGGCTCGTCGTTCGGGAGTCCGCTCGGGACGCCCGTCACGGTCACGGTCGTCGGCAGCAACTTCACGAATCCGATGACGGTGCAGCTCATCAAGGACGGCTCCCCGGTGGCGAACACGCCGATCAACAACGCGACCGTTTCGAACGCGACGAGCCTCACGTTCAGCGCGCCGGCAGTGGCGAACGCGTCCCTCAACCAGCAGAACTGCCTCCTCGGCGGAGCGATCTCGGGCGTCAAGTTCGTGGCGACGTCTTTCGGGATCCGCCTGACGAGCGCAAGCACGGGCTGCACCGTCGACCTGCCGAACGTGCTCGTCTACAACCCGATCGACCCCTCTTGCGTCGCGGCTCTCACGATCACGACGCCATCGCTCCCCGCCGCGACCGCCCTCGTCCTCTATGGACCGGTCACGATGGCAGCGGCGGGCGGCACGGGCGTCGGGTTCTCGTGGTCGGCCTCCGGACTACCGGCGGCCATGGTGATAAACGCCGGGACCGGAGCGATCACCGGCATTCCGGCCGCGGCAGGCACCTTCACCGTGACGGTGAGCGTCACGGATTCGGCCGCGAACACCGGCTCACGTACGTATTCCCTTCAGGTGAATTAGAACGATTCTCCCGGTTTCCACGTTTCGGGCCGCCTCCGGGCGGCCCGAACTTTCTCCGGACCGGATGCCGTAGACTTCGGAGTCGAGCAAAACGCAAATGGCGTTCTTTGGCGGTCCCTCCACCCCGGTCTCACGCCTGGAGGAGCTCAAGAGGCTCCTCCAGAAGGACCCGACGTCCCGGCAGTTCCTGGCGCTTGCGGAGGAATACCGCCGCCACGGGAAGTACCGCGACGCCGTCATCACGCTCGAGCGCGGGCTCCAGATGCACGCCACCTCGGTGGCGGCGCACGTCGCCCTTGGGAGGACCTATCAGCAGCTGGACCGGCTCGAGGACGCGATCCGCGCGTTCACGAGCGCGCTCAGGCTCGATCGCGAGAACCTCGTCGCGATCCGCCAGCTGGCCGAGGTCTACCTCGCGAGAGGCGACAAGATCGAAGCGATCAAGAAGCTGAAGCTGTATCGCGGCCTCAATGCCGGCGACCGCGACGTGACGGAGATCATCCAAAGGCTCGAGGAGGAGATGTCCGCCGCAGTGGCCGAGCGTCCCCGGCCGACCGTCCCTCACCCCGAGCTCACGGAGGCTCCGCGCCCGTCGCCGTACGCGAGCGGCGTCCGCCGTATCGCCATGATTCCCCGGCTGGACCGAGGCCCGGCGACGACGCGGTCGGCGGCCGTTGCCCCGCGCGAGCAGGCGCCGGACCTCTTCCCGCGTGAGCAGGCGCCGGACCTCTTGTCGATGACATACGACGGCGCCGCTCACTCGCGAGCGGTCAAGGCGGGGCGCTCGGGCCCCGTGGTCGCCCCGGAGGCGCCGTTCTTCGCGCCGCTGCCGGTCGAGGAGATCGTCGAGACGTCTCCCGCGGCGGATTCGCCGCCGGAGCCCGTGCCCGCGCCGGAGCCGGTCGCGGAGGTCGCCCCCTTCGCGCTCGACGAGGCCGGCGGCGAAGCCGACGTCCCCGAGGAAGAGGCGACCGCCCCTTTCACTTTCCCGGTGGATCTCTACAGGGCGGAGGCCCGCGCGCGGCCTGCCCCGCTCCTCGAGACCGCCCCTTTCGACATCGTGGAAGCACCTTCCGAATCGCCTCCGGCGGGACTTGCCGCTCCTCCCGTTCCTCCCGCCCCGGCCGAGCCGCTCGTCACGGAGACCCTCGGGGACCTGTATCGCGCGCAGGGCCACATGGCGGACGCGCGCGAGACGTACCGGACTCTCGCGGAGGCGGCCGCCGACGAGGAGAGAGCGCGCGCGCTGCGCGAGAAGGCGGCCGCGCTCCCGCGGGGCGAGAGAACCGACCATCCGCGCCTCCGGCGACTCGCGCGGCAGTTTCCGAAACGGATGGAGGTCACCGTGGACGACTTGCACGGGCTCATCTCGAGTCTCGTCGAGGGAACGGAGGGCATCCGCGCCGCGACGCTCACGGATCTCGAGGGGCTTCCCGTGGTGATGGCCGGGGCCTCGTCGCGCGACGCCGCGATGGAGACCCTCGTCGCGGAGCTCAGCGCATTCCAGAAGAACGTCCGGCGGACGGCGGCCGAGACCGGCGCGGGCGAGCTCGAGTCGTTCGCGGTCGCCGGCCCGCACGGCGGGGCCGTCGTCTCCCGCGTGAACGCCGACTACTCTCTCATCCTGCAGGTCGATCCCGATGCGGCGCTCGGCGAGATTCGCTGGGAGGCGGCGCGCACGGCGCGCGCGCTCCGTCCGGCGGTCCGCTGAACGGCACGAACGGGCGCTCGAAAGGAATCGAAAGGGCACGATGAACGTCAAGGAAATCAAGGAACTCGTCGAACTGGTGTCGCGCCGGGGCCTCGCCGGCCTCGAGATCGAGCGGGCAGGCTTCCGCCTCCGCATCGAGGGAGCCCCCGCGCACCGCGGCGCGCCCGTCTTTTCGCATGCCGTGGCCGAGTCCGTCGCCGCCGAGGCGCCCGCGCTTCCCCCGGCCGGGTCGGCCGCGAAAGTCGTCCCGCACGTGCCTCCCGGACCGCCGGGCTCCGGAGAGCACGAGGGCTTCCACGTCATCACCGCGCCGATCGTCGGCACGTTCTACCGCGCCGCGAGTCCCGATGCCGAACCGTTCGTCAAGGTCGGGGACGTCGTGGAGAAAGGCAAGACCCTCTGCATCGTCGAGGCGATGAAGCTCATGAACGAGATCGAGGCGGACATCTCGGGGACGGTGGTCTCCATCTTCCCGCAGAACGCCCAGCCCGTGGAGTTCGGGGAGAAGCTCTTCGCGATCCAGCCGCGCTGACGGAAACACGTGTTCCAGAAAGTCCTCGTCGCCAACCGTGGGGAGATCGCGCTACGCGTCATCGCGGCGTGCAAAGAGCTGTCGATCGCCACCGTGGCGGTCCACTCGGAAGCGGACCGCGACTCGCTTCACGTGCGCGCCGCGGACGAATCGGTGTGCATCGGTCCCGCGGCGCCGTCGGGCTCGTATCTCAACATCACGTCGCTCGTCGCCGCCGCGGAGATCACGGGCGCCGATGCCGTGCATCCCGGCTACGGTTTCCTCGCGGAGAACGCCCACTTCGCGGAGATCCTCGAGGAAGTCGGACTGAAGTGGATCGGTCCATCGCCGGACGCGATTCGGCGGATGGGCGACAAGGCCGTCGCGAGGGCAACCGTCAAGAAAGTGGGGGTGCCGACCGTCCCCGGCAGCCCGGGGCCTCTCGACTCGATCGAGGACGCGATGAACCTCGCGGAGGGCGTCGGTTACCCGGTCCTCCTGAAGGCCGTGGCGGGGGGCGGAGGCCGCGGCATGCGCGTCGCGAGGTCCGACAAGGAGCTCGCGGCCGCCTTCGAGCTCGCGACCTCGGAGGCCGAGCGCGCCTTCGGAAATGGAAGCGTCTACCTCGAGAAGTACCTCGCGGAGCCGCGGCACATCGAGTTCCAGGTCTTCGGCGACGGGGCCGGCCGCATCGTGCATCTCGGCGAGCGCGAGTGTTCTCTCCAGCGGCGGCACCAGAAGATCCTCGAGGAATCGCCTTCGCCGGCTCTCACCGACGCCCTTCGCGCGAAGATGGGGGCCGCCGCGATCGCCGTCGCGAAATCCGTGGACTACGTCGGGGCCGGGACGGTGGAGTTCCTGCTGGACGACGACGGGTCCTTCTACTTCATGGAAATGAACACCCGGATCCAGGTGGAGCACCCGGTGACGGAGATGGTGACCGGCCTCGACCTCGTGAAGGAGCAGATCCGCGTCGCGGCGGGGGAGCCGCTTTCGTTCGGGCCGACGCCTCCCGGCGACGGGCTGGGGTGGCGGCCGCGGGGACACGCGATCGAGTTCCGGATCAACGCCGAGGATCCGGTCACGTTCGCGGCTTCTCCGGGGACGATCACGACTCTTCACCTGCCGGGGGGACCGGGGGTGCGCGTGGACACGGCGGCGTACTCCGGCTGGAAGATCCCTCCGTATTACGACTCGCTCATCGCGAAGCTCATCGTGCACGGCCGCGACCGCGAGGAGGCCCTCAGCCGCGGCCGGCGCGCGCTGGAGCTCTTCATCGTGGAGGGAATCAAGACGACGATCCCGCTCCACCGGAGGCTTCTCGACGACCCGGACGTGCGCCGCGGCCGCGTCTCCACGAAGTGGCTCGAGCGGTGGCTGAAGAACGCCCCGCCCCGCTGACGGATCGGTCCGGGGGAGCCGCGCCCGGAAAGCGGGGCCGCGTCTACCTCGTCGGGTTCATGGGAAGCGGCAAGACGACGAGCGGACGCCTCCTGGCACGCCGCTGGGGAGTGCCGTTCGTGGACCTGGACCTGGCCTTCGAGTCGATGTCCGGAAAGACGATCCGCGAGACCTTCGAGACCCACGGGGAGCCCTATTTCCGCGAGAGGGAGGTCGAGCTCCTGCGCGGCACGGCGAAGCTCGCGGACGCCGTGATCGCCCTCGGAGGGGGAACGTTCACGTTTCCAGACAACGTCCGGTTCGTGAAGGAGCACGGCGTCTCGGTCTTCCTGGACCCGCCGTTCGAGGTTCTCGCGGCGCGCCTGGCCTCAAAAGCGGCGGATCGCCCTCTCTTCGGTTCGCTGGAATCGGCCCGATTGCTGTGGGAAGGCCGGCGCGCGTTCTATAAAATGGCGGACCGGACACTGGACGTGGATCAGGACTCGACTCCCGGCGATGTAGCCGGCAGGCTGGCGCTCCTGCTCGACCCGCACATCGACGGGGCGAGTTGACGTGCGCTACCTCATTCTGTCCGACCTGCACGCGAACGACGAGGCCCTGACCGCCGTGCTGCGCCGGGTGAAGCGGAAGGCCTTCGAGCGTGTGGTCTGCCTGGGCGACTTCGTGGGTTACGCCGCCGACCCGAACAAGGTGCTGGACCGCTTTCGGAAGCTCCGGAAGACGACGATCTCGGTGCGCGGAAACCACGACAAGGTCGTCTCCGGCGTCGAGGAGGGAGCTCTGTTCAATCCGCCGGCGCTCGAGGCGGCGCGCTGGACGATGGACCGGCTCTCGAAGCAGAACATGGACTTCCTGAAGAAGCTTCCGCTCGGACCGGAGGTCGTGGACGGGCTCTTCGTCGTGTGCCACGGCTCGCCCCTCGACGAGGACGCGTACATCTTCTCGGACTTCGACGCCTCGCTGAATTTCGTGCAGCTCCACCGTTTCGCCGAGGGCATCGACCTGTGCTTCTTCGGCCACAGCCACATTCCTTCGATCTTCACGCTGGAGCCCGGAGGGATCCGCGTCGAGGCGGTGCGCGAGGCGCGCTACAAGCTGAGGCTCGAGCCCGGGAAGCGCTATCTCGTGAATCCCGGTTCCGTGGGCCAGCCGCGGGACCGGAATCCCCGCGCCGCGTACGCCATTTACGACGCGAGCGCCCGCGTCGTCCACTTCGACCGCGTGCCGTACGACGTCGGCGCCGCGCGCCGCAAGATCCAGCGCGCGGGGCTGCCGGCCGTGCTGGGCGACCGGCTCGTCGTCGGACTCTGAGCTCCGGCGGGCGTTCGATGTCGCACCGCGACCGTCGCGCGTTCGCCGCCGTCCTCGCCGCCCTCTCCCTCTCCGGCTGTATCTCGTTCGGCCCGGAAAAGGGCTCCCCGAAGGGCACCTATCGCGAACGCCTCGGCGGATACGCCGGACTCCTCCGCATGGAGGATCGCCGTGCCTACGACCCGCTCCTCACGGGGCGCGCGGCGGTCTCGCCCGATCCCTGGCTGCGCGCGAAGACGGCGCTCGCCGCGGGAAGGCTCCGGGATCCCGACGCCGCGCTCTACCTGCCGGTCCTCCTCAAGGATCCGGACGCGGGCGTCAGGCGCGCGGCCGCGTTCGGGGCGGGGGTCTCCGGCGACGCGCGCCTCGTTCGGTTCCTCGCCGTCGCCCTCGGCGATCCCGACATGGAAACGGCGGCGAACGCGGCCGAAGCTCTCGGGAAGATCGGCGGGAAGGACGCGACGGACGCGCTCCTCGCGTCGCTCGCGAGGCGCGAGACAGCCGGGTCGACGCGCGCCGCGAGCGCGCTCGCTCTGTTCCGCAAGCCGGAGGCGCGGACCGTGGAGGCTCTGCTCGCCGCGTTCGGAGAAGATTCTTCTGCTCCGGAGCTCAGGAGAGCGATCGTCTATTCCCTGTCACGGAAACCGGATCCCGCGGCCGTTTCGGCGCTTCGCGCCGTGCTTAGAAGGGGAATCGACGAAGAGGTCGTCGTTTCGTGGGCGGCCCGCGCGGCGGGGTTGCTCGGGGACGAAGAGAGCGCTCCGGATCTCATCCGCCTCGCCGCGAGCCGAGACATCTCGGTTTCCGTGCAGGCCCTGACCGCGCTCGATTCACTTTCTAAGAAAGGCGCCCTTTCCCGAAACGACGACGTCGCCCGAAGCGCGAGGGACGTCGCTCTTCTCCGAGCAAACGATCCCCTTCCCGGGGTGGCGATCGCCGCTCTCCGTCTGCTCGGGGTATTGCCCGACTCGCCGGAGTCGCGTTCGGTGCTCGAAGAGAACCTGCTTCGAAAGGGGTGGCGAGGGCAGACGGCCATCGTGAGCCTGACGCGCCTCGACGCGGCGCGGTCGCCGGAAGCCGCGGCGGCGCGGCTCGATGCGGCATCCGCGAGCGATTCGCTCGAGCTGAGGCTGGGCGCTTCGGAAGCGCTGGAATTTCTGGAAGAGGAGAGCCCCGCGAAGGAGCAAGCGGCGAAGGCGCTTCATTCCGACCCGGCCGCGCGAATTCGCGCCGCGGCCCTCTCTTCCCTTTCCAAGCGGGACTCTCCGAAGCGTTCGGCGTATCTGCTGGCCGGCCTGGTGGACCACGACCCGGCCGTGCGGGACGTGGCGCTCGAAGCGGCCGCGCCGCTCCTGGAGCAGGGAGGTGCGGAGCTGAGGCGCGCCTGGACGGCGGCGTTCGACCGCGCGTTCGAGTCCGGCGAGCCGGACTTCTCGGTCGGCGCGCTCGACGCCGCGGCCGCGCGGGGCGAGGCCGGCCGCGCCCTCGTCTCCTCTCACGGGAACGACGCGAATGACGTGGCGCGGGAGAAAGCCAGGCGGCTGCTCGTGGAGAAGTACGGCGTCGCACCGGATTCGTTCCGGCCGATTCCGGCCGCGACACGGCTCTCGCGGGTCGACTACGACCGGCTCGCGCGCGCGGCGAACGAGTCGGTCTTCGAGGCGGAGATCGTGACGTCCAGGGGTGCGATTCGCATGGAGCTTCTCGCCGAGGAAGCCCCGATGACAGTCGAGAGTTTTCGCGCGCTCGCCGCAAGGCGTTTCTTCGACGGACTCCTGATCCATCGCGTCGTGCCCGACTTCGTCGTGCAGACCGGCGATCCGCGCGGGGATGGTAACGGGGGGCCGGGTCACGCGATTCCCGACGAAATCAACGCGGTGCGTTACGCCCGGGGAAGCGTGGGGATGGCGCTGTCGGGGCCGGACACGGGCGGGTCGCAGTGGTTCATCGCTCTCTCGCCGCAGCGGCATCTCGACGGCGGGTACACGGTTTTCGGACGCGTCCTCGAAGGGGTCGAGGTCCTCGACCGCATCGAGCAGAACGACCGTCTCGTGTCCGTGCGCGTGACGTCCCGCCCGCGTGAAGCGAGGCCTGCCGGAGCGGTGCCGTGAGGTTCGCGTTCGGGCGAGGTCTTCAGCTCATCGGCCTCGTGCTCGTGGGTCTGGGTCTCGCCATCGGACTTCTGAGAAACGACCTCCGCTACGAGGAGCGCATGTTCTTCGCGGGGGGCGGCGTCTTCTTCGCCGGCTGGGCTCTCGTGCGCCCGTTCAAGGCGCCGTGAGGATCTTCGTCGGGAGACCCCTCGTCGAGCCCTCCACGACGGAGATCCTCTCCGGACACGACGTCACCGTCGGCGCCGGGGGGTTGCCGGCCCCCGAGTGGCCGCGCCTCGCGACCGTGCGGGCTCTTCTTCCCACGCCGCGCGAACGCGTCACCGAGGACGTTCTCGCGGCCGCGCCCGGCCTCGGGCTCGTGGCGAGCCACTCGGTGGGCGTCGACCACATCGACCTCGCCGCGTGCCGTGCCCGCGGGATCCTCGTGACGAACACGCCGGACGTTCTGACGGACGCGACGGCGGACCTCGCGTGGGCCCTGATTCTCGGGGTGTCGCGGCGGCTGCACGAAGGCGATGCGCTTGCCCGCTCCGGGACGTGGGACGGCTGGAAGCCGCAGGAGCTCCTCGGCGTGTCGCTTCAGGGGAAGACGCTCGGGATTTACGGCATGGGCCGCATCGGCCGCGCCGTCGCGCGCCGCGGCGAGGCGTTCGGGATGAAGGTGCTGGCTTTCGACAAGAACCGGAGAGAAGAGGAATTCGGGGAATTTCTTTCGAAAGTCGACGTGCTGTCGATCCACGCGCCGCTGACCGACGAAACGCGCGGGAGGTTCGGAGAAGAAGAGTTTCTGAGAATGAAAGAGGGAGCCATCCTCGTCAACACCGCGCGGGGTCCCATCGTCGACGAAGCCGCTCTCGCGGCAGCTCTCGCTTCGAAGCATCTCTTCGGCGCGGGACTCGACGTCTTCGAGAAGGAGCCCGCGATCCACCCCGGACTTGTCGCGCTGCCGAACGTCGTCCTGCTCCCGCACCTCGGCTCCGCGACGCACGAGACGCGCCTCGCGATGGCGCGCCTCGCGTGCGAGGAGATCGCGCGCTTCGCGCGCGGCGAGCCGCCGCTGCACGCCGTTTCCTGAACGCCCGGGCATCGCGTGTGCGCTCCGGGCAATTCGTAACGTCCGAACGAGACGAATTCTGCTTAGAAGGTGAAGAGAAGAGCGGCAGAGCGCGCCGAAGCATCGCTCGCGAGCGCGTCGCTCATTCGCCCTTCAAGGAAAATCTTCTTAGAAAGGTCACCCGATCGAGATGTCACTTCTCGCGAGGGATCTTGCCGCCAGTGCCATCGGCGCGAAAGCCGCCGCGGCCGCTGACGAGAGGAACGACAGGAAAAGCGCCCAGGGCGACAACCGCATCCCGACGAGCGAACCGAGCAGCAGACGGAGCTCTTCCGACACGACGAGCGTCGAGAAGAGGGAGAGGCCCGTCGAGAAGACGAGCGCGAAGAGCCCTCCCGACGACAACGCGACGCTCACGGCATTCGGCGCGTCGTAGCGCGGGAATACGGCGCCGAGCCCGAGGTGAAGGGCCGGGATCGCGAGGCCTCCCGCGAGAGCGGCGAGCAGCGCAACGGCGGACGTCGCACCCGCGGGCCGGAGGACGAGGAGGCTCGCTCCGGTCAGGGCGAGGGCGATCCCCGTGGCGGGAAGGGCGCGGACGGCCCAGCGCGCGAGCAGCTGCGGCCGCGGATCCAGGGGGAGCGTCCGGAGAATCAGCGCGGCGCGGCCGTCCGACGAGACGGAGGGGTACGCGAAGCGGAGCGAGAGGGCCGAGACGAGAAACAAGGACAGCCCCGTCTGGAGCCCGGCCACGAGGTCGCGGGCCGAGAGATCCGCGCCCGGCAGGAGCCGCACGTTCATCAGGTCGAGCAGAAACACGGCGGCCAGCGAGCCGAGCTGCGCGGGCGTGGAGGCGTCGCGGAGAAGGCTCGCCGCTTCCGCGCGGAGGAGCACGCCGGCGAGCGAGCGGGCTTCGGGGCCCCGGTTCTCACCTCCTGCCGCTCGCACGACTCCCGTCCGCGCCTCGCGGAACACGTGGAGGTGCAATCGCCAGAGCGTCGCCGGCACGAGAAGGAACGCGACGAGGCCGGCGAGGAAGAGCGCGGCGCCGGGCAGGAGTCCTCCGGCGTCTCCGAAGAGCCCGAGGGTCGCGGCGCGAGCGGCCCACGCCGCGGGGTTGACGCCGGGCGGGGAAAGAGGCGCAGTCCCGAGCCCGGTCACGACGGAGAGCGCCTCGAGGGGATCGAGAAGGCGTTCCGGCCTGGCGGCGCGAAAGCCGAGAAGCGCGACCGCAAGACCCGTCGCCGAGAGAAAGGCCGCGAGCAGGCGCGCGCGCCTCGGAGGCACCGCGCGCACGAAGAGCAGCGCCGCGGCGATCCCTGCCGCGCCCGCGAGGAGCATCACGCCCGCGAGCGGAAGCGCACCGGCGAGGAGCGCGAGCAGGGGCCGTCCTCCCGCTCCGGCCGCGACGACGAGCGCGGGCGCCGCGAGAAGGAGCGTCGGCGCGGAGGCGAGAGCGAGCGTCACGAGGGCCTGCCGGAGCACGAGGCGGCGGTGCGGGAACGGGAGCGTGGCGAGCGCCGCGAGCTCCTCGGAGAGGAAGAGCGTGCTGATGGCCGTCGTGAGCGAGCCGAGGAATCCGAGGACGAGGGCGGCCGCGAAGGCTCCGGCGAGGAGGCGCTCGACGAGGAACGCCGGCCGGATCTCGGGCAGCTCGCCGAGAGCGGCGCGCGAGGCCCGGAGGGCGCCTTCGAGCCCGGCCGTCTCGAGGACCGCGAAAACGAGGAGCGCGAAGAGCCCGGCCATTGCGACGAGGCGACCGCGGGCATCGCCCGCGAGGAGAGCCCTTCCGGAGGCGCGAAGGGCGTTCGCGCGGAAAACGCCGTTCACGGATGCGGCGTCCCGCCCGCGAGGTCGAAGAAAATCTCCGACAGCGTGCCCGCGCGGCCGGCCGCCGTCACGAGGCGCCGCGGCGGCCCGCATGCGACGAGTCGCCCGTCGACGAGGAGGCCGGCGACGGTTGCGATCTCTTCGGCGAGCTGGAGCTGATGCGTCGTGAGGAGGACGGTCGCGCCCGCCGCCGCACGGGCCCCGAGGCGTTCCGTCAGGCCGCGCTGGGCGAGCGGATCGAGACCGACCATCGGCTCGTCGAGGACGAAAACCTCCGGGTCGTGCAGAAACGCCTGCGCGAGGGCCACGCGCTGCCGCGTCCCGTGGGAAAGCGTCTCGTTTCGCTGGTTCGAAAACTCCGTGAGATCGAACGCGGCGAGCTCCGCGTCGATCCTGTCCTCCAGCTCCGGCCCGCGCCGCGCGAACACGGCTCCCACGAAACGCAGGGTCTCGCGCGGCGTCCACTTCGGCCAGAGGTAGGGACGGTCCGGCACGAATCCCAGTTTTCCCTTCGCGGCCACGGCGTCGCGCGCCACGTCGATTCCCGCGAGAAAGGTCCGGCCGGACGTCGGGGAGAGAAGGCCGGTGAGGAGGCCGATCGCCGTCGTCTTGCCGGCGCCGTTCGGCCCGACGAGCGCGAAGAGCGCGCCGGCCGGGATCTCGAGGGAGAAGTCCGCGAGGGCCGTCTTGTCGCCGTAGCGCTTGACGGCCCTCTCGAACCGGATCACATGCGGATCTTAAGCGTAGAGCCCCCGCACCTGCATGTCGTGCGCGACGCGCTGGATCGCGACCATGTAAGCGGCGATGCGGTACGAGACCTTGTGGGCGGCAGCCATGTCGCGCACGTCGGCAAAGGACTGCACCATCATCTCCTCGAGGCGCTCGTTGACTTCCTGCTCGCGCCAGAAGAAGCCCATCCGGTCCTGGACCCACTCGAAGTAGGAGACCGTGACGCCCCCTCCGTTCGCGAGGATGTCGGGAATGACGACGACGCCCTTCTTCTGGAGAATTTCGTCGGCGTCGTGCGTCGTCGGCCCGTTCGCGCCCTCGATGATGATCTTCGCCTTGATGTCCTTCGCGTTCTCGGCGGTGATCTGGTTCTCGAGCGCGGCCGGCACGAGGATGTCGCAATCGATCGTGAGGAGGTCGTCGGAGTCGAGGGGAATGCTCCCGGGAAAGCCGACGACCGTCTTCTTCTTCGCGACGTGTTCGAGGAGCGCCGGAACGTCGAGGCCCTTCTTGTTCTGGATGGCCCCGTTGATGTCGGAAACGGCGATGATCTTCGCGCCCTGGAGGAAGAACATCTTCGCGGAGATCGATCCGACGTTGCCGAAGCCCTGGACGGCCACGCGCGCGTCCTTCAGCGGTACCCCGTGAGCCTTGCCGGCCTCGCGGCCCGCGATCATGACCCCGCGGCCGGTCGCTTCGACGCGTCCGCGCGACCCGCCGATCGTGACGGGCTTGCCGGTGACGATGCTCGTGACGGTGTGGCGCATGTGCATGGAGTAGGTGTCCATGATCCACGCCATCGTCTGGGAGTCCGTGCCGACGTCGGGGGCCGGGACGTCCTTCTCGGGTCCGAAAACGTCCATGAGCTCGGCGGTGTAGCGGCGCGTGATGCGCTCGAGCTCGCCGCGCGAGAGCTTCAGCGGATCGCAGATGACTCCGCCCTTGCCCCCGCCGAACGGGATGTTCATGACGGCGCACTTCCAGGTCATCCAGGAGGCGAGCGCGCGTACCTCGTCGAGAGAAACGTGCGGGTCGAACCGGATGCCGCCCTTGGCGGGGCCGCGGGCGACGTTGTGATGCACGCGGTAGCCGATGAAGAGCTCGATCCTCCCGTCGTCCATGATGATGGGGATCGCGACCTTGATCTCCTTGATGGGCTCGCGGAGCACCTTGCAGAGACCGGGATCGAGCTTCAGGAGGCGGGCCGCCTGATCGAAGCGAGACGCCATCTCCTCGAACGGATTGATGTCGTGGGCGGCACCCCTGGCGGGACGGTGCAGGACGCCCGACGTGGATTCATGTCTGAAAGTCACGGAATCCTCCTTCATGGGAACCATTGGCCAACTGGGTATTCTAGGCATTCCCAAGCGGGTTCATATGACACGATCTCATCATGGCATCTTTGGAAACCAGGGATGACGCGGAGCTCGTGAGGCTGGTTCTCGAGGGCGAGACCGAGCTGTTCGCCGTCCTCGTGGACCGCTACCGGACCCGCCTGTCGCGTTACGTGGAGCGCTTCACGTACGACGTCGAGGATGCACGCGACGTCACCCAGGACGTCTTCATCAAAGTGTACGGCGCCCTCGATTCGTTCGATCCGCATTTCAAGTTCTCGACATGGCTGTTTCGAATCGCCGGCAACGCCGCAATCGATCATCTCAGGCGGCGCCGGGTGCGCACGCTGCCGCTCGAGCGGCCGCCGGGCGAGGATGGAGAGGCGCGTTCCGTGGACCCCGCCGAAACCCGCCCGAATCCCCACGAAGAGCTGACCCGCCAACGGCTTCGCGCCGCCCTCGCCGAGGCGATCGACCGGCTTCCCGACGACTACCGCGAGCTCATCAGCCTCCGCCACTACGGCGAGATGCCCTACGAGGAGATCGCGGAGCTCAAAGGGATGCCCCTTGGCACGGTCAAGAACAAGCTGTTCCGGGCGCGGCAGGCGTTACGAGATCTTTTGCCAAGGGACATCGTATAGAGGGATCAGGATGGACGAGAGCGCGACCCCCGCCCGGGACGCACGGCCCCCTTCGAAGGAGGAGCTGGAGGCGGATCGCCGCCTGGAACTCATTCTGGATGAATGTGTTATGGGCTCGCCGGCGCCTTCCTGGGAGGCCTCCCTGACCGCCCGGGTGATGGCTGCGCGTCCCTTTGCCCCCTGGGAGGTCCGACGCGCTCGGGCCTGGCGGGTGCCCTCCCTGGCGGCCGCAGGGCTCCTGGCGGCCAGCCTGGCCGTTTTTCTAGCCCCTCTCTGGTCGCTCGGGCCCCAGACGGCTCTCGAGATGTGGGCGCGGGTGATGGCCGCTGGCACGACGGCAGGCCTGCCGGCGCTGCTGGCCGCAATACCCAACCTCGCCGACGCCCTCGCGGCGGTGCTGTCCGCCACGCAGGGCACGCGACCGGCGCTCGCGGGAGCCCTCCTCGCCTCGGGCGCCGCGTTTGCGGCGCTCGCGCAGCGGCTTTCCCGGCGTCCGTCGCGGCTCCCGCGTGCGTTCGCCGGCACGCCGCGCGGCTGAAGGGCGAGCGTGAGCGGCGCGACCGCGAGAGCCAGGCGGGCGATTCCCCTCTTTCTTTTTCTGCTCGGAGGCGCGTTCGCGCTCCGCGCGAACGCCGAGGCCGAAGAATCGATTTCCATTCCGAAAGGGACGATTCGAGCCGGGGATGTCGTGGTTCTCGGAAGGGGGATTCTCTTAGAGGGTGAATTGGGAGGGAGCGCGGTCCTCGTTGGAGGAGGCTCGGCGGTCGTGTCGGGCCGCATTCACCGCGATCTCATCCTTCTCGGCGCGAGCGCGACGATCGAGCGGGGCGCAATCATCGATGGCGATGTCCTCTCGGTCGGCGGTTCTCTGACCTTCTCAGAAAATCCCTCCGGTTCCTCTTCCTCTTCCTCGACCTCTTCGATCCCCGCGTCCGCGCGAAGCCATCCGCAGGTCGGCGGACGCGTCCGGACGATCTCGGCGCTCGAGGCGGCGGTCCTTTCCGAGCTCGAAACCTCGCCGCTGACCTCCGGCAGGACCTCGCCTCTCGTCCTTTCGTTCCGGCTCTTTCTCCTCTTCGCGTGGCTCGTCGTCTCTTTTTGTCTGCTCTTCCTCGCGCCCCGCCTCCTCCTCCGGGCCGCGGACGGCTTGCGGGGCCGCTTCGCGTTCCTCGCCGCGCTCGGAGCGACCGCGGTTCTGACCGCGGTCTTCCTCGCGGCGTTCGCGCTGTCCGTTCTGCCGGCCCGATTCGCGCTCGTCCTCGGCGTCGCGCTGCTCGGCGCGCTCGCCGCGGCAAAGGTGTTCGGTCTCGCGGCGCTCTTCGTCGCGCTGGGCCGCCGCGTCACGCGCGGCGCGACGCGCGGCGACCTTCTCTTCGGCGATCCGGCGGCGCTCGCGGCCGGCCTCCTGCTCCTCGGCCTTGCCTCTCTCGTCCCTTACGCGGGACCTCTCGTCTGGGGTCTCGCGTCGCTCGCGGGGATCGGCGTGGCGCTCGCCGCCGCGGCATCCCGCGAGAGACGCCTCGTGCTCGCCACCTCCTGATAGGCTCGGGCCGAGGCCCTCGCGAAGGGCCACGAAGGAGAAGCTGTCCGATGACACAGGCAACGATCGGCGTCGTGGGCGCCGGACAGATGGGAGCGGGCATCGCGCACGTGGCGGCTCTCGCGGGGAAGAAGGTCGTGCTCGTCGACGTGACGCCCGACCTCGCCGGAAAAGGGCTCCGGGGAATCGAGAAGAACCTCTCGCGACAGGTCGAGAAGGGCAAAGTCCCGGCTTCCGACCGGGACGCGGCGCTCCAACGCATCGTCGCGACGGCCGACCTTTCGCGGCTCGCCGAGGCCGGCCTCGTCGTCGAGGCGATCGTCGAGAACGAAGGCGTCAAGCGGGATCTCCTCGCGCGGCTCGATTCCATCGTTCCGCCCCTCACGATCCTCGCGTCGAACACGTCGTCCATTTCGATCACGCGTCTCGCCGCGGGCACGAAGAGGCCGGACCGTTTCATCGGCATGCACTTCATGAATCCCGTGCCCGTCATGGCGCTCGTCGAGGTGATTCGGGGGATCGCGACCTCGGACGAGACGACGGAGGCCGTGCTCGCGCTCGCGAAAGAGCTCGGAAAGACCCCGCTCCTGTGCCGCGACTTTCCCGGGTTCGTCGCGAATCGCATCCTGATGCCGATGCTGAACGAGGCGTTCTTCGCGGTCCACGAGGGGGTCGCGACACCCGAAGCGGTCGACGGCATCATGAAGCTCGGCATGAACCACCCGATGGGCCCGCTGACGCTCGCCGACTTCATCGGCCTCGACACGTGCCTCGCGATCCTGCGGGTCCTCCACGCGGGGCTCGGCGACGACAAGTACCGCCCCTGCCCGCTCCTCGTGCAGATGGTCGACGCGGGCTGGCACGGCCGGAAGACGGGGCGCGGCTTCTACCGCTACGGCGGCCCGGGAGGCGAGAGGCTCACGTGATCTGCCAGGTCTGCGGGGCCTCGAACGAGCTCGAGCGCGAGTACTGCGTGAAGTGCCAGAGCAAGCTCCTCGTGGTGTCGGGAGCGTCCGAGGCGTACGAAGAGGGGATGCAGCAGGAAGAGGGCGTCTCGATGGACGAGCACCTTCTCGAACGCGTGAGCGTCCTCGAGGAGATCGTCAAGCGGAGCGCCGAGACGCTCAAGATGCTCCTCGACGCCCTGAATCGACAGGAGAAGAACGGCTTCGTCGCGCAGACGGGACTTCTCGCCCTGAAGGACCTGCTCGAGCGGAAGGGCCTCCTCGTCGAGGAAGAGCTGCTCGACCTCTGGGAGACGCGCGTCGACCATCACATGACCGCGATGGAGAAGCGCGAGCGTTTCCTCGAGCGCAAGGAGAGGATGCTGGGCGGCTTTTCGGGCGACCGGCGGGAGCGCTTCAAGGGGCTGCTTTCCGATGCGGAGTTCGCGTTCTACGCGCTCGACCCGGACAAGGCGGTCAAGGTGCTCGAGGAGGCCTACCGGCTCGACAAAGGGAACGCCGATCTCGCGTTCTTCCTCGGCGAGACGTATTTCAACGAGGGCGAGACGGATCGCGCCGCGTCGATGCTGCGGGCGGTGCTCGCGAAGGAGCCGAAGCACTTCGACGCGCTCGTGTACACGGGTGTCCTCGAGAACGAGGCGGGTCGAACCGACCACGCGCTCGAAGTCCTCAAGGAGGCGGTCGCGGTCAAGCCGGACGCGTTCCTGCCGTACTTCACGCTCGGCGCGCTCTTCGCCCTCAAGGGTCAGCTCGCCCGGGCGGAGACGTTCCTGAAGAAAGCCGTCACGATCGACGAGAACGCGCAGGCGTACTCGCTCCTCGGCACGATCGCCTACGAGCGCGGCCGCCTCACGGAGGCGACCGAGGCTTTTCAGAAGGCCGCGCGGCTCGATCCCGACGACGAGGACGCGCTCTATCAGCTCGGACTCTGCTATCTCGACCGCGGATGGACGCAGAAGGCGGCCGAGCGGTTCCAGTCGGCGCTCGAGCTGAATCCGAACCGCATCGAGTACCAGGAAGCGTCGAAGCTTCTCGCGCCCTCGGGCGCGCGGGCGCTGCCGAAGGTCTCGGGGGAGGCGGCCGTGCTCGCGCGCAAGGCGGAGGCGGCCGCGGCGCGCGACCCGCAGAAGGCGATGGCGCTGTACCGGCGCGCGCTGAAGCTCGACCCGGAGAACCCGACGCTCCTCATCGCGTACGCGCTCCTGTGCTCGGCCGTCGGCCGGACGTCGGAAGCGGTCGCCACGACGCGCCGGGTCCTCTCCCGCGCGCCGGGCGAGATGGTCGCGGCCGCGGCGTACACGACGCTCCTCGAGGCGCTGAAGGCCGAGGGAAAATTTCGCGAAGGCAGCCGCGTCGCCGAGGAGATGCTCGGCGTCGTGAAGTCCAATTACGCGCGCTCGATCGCGTATTTCCAGCGAGCCTCCACGCTCGCGGAGATGGGGGAGGACCTCGACGCGGCACTCGAGCTCGCCGACCTCTCGCTCAAGCTGTCGCCGAAGGAGATGCGCCAGTTCCCTCTCGCGGCCAAGGGGTGGGTCCACTACAAACGTCGCGAATACGATCGCGCGGTCGAGTGTCTGCGCCGCGCCACGGACCTGGGCGAGACGCCGACCGGTCTCACGCATCTCGGCCTCGCGTACCTCGCGCTCGGCGACGCGCGCGCCGCGCGACAGGCGTTCGGCCGCGCCAAGAGGCGGGACACGCGCGTGTCCGCGGGCCGCGGCCTCGAGGCCAAGATGCTCGAGCAGATCCGGCGGAACCTGCAGCTCACCGAGAAGCTCGCGAACAGGGGCCGGTCGCGGTCCCGGGAGCGCCGTTAGGCCTCCCCGAACCCGGGCGCCAACGCCGGGAGTTTTTGCTTGACAGCCCGCTTTCTTCGCTCGTATCGTCAAAACATACCGAGTGTTCGGGATTTGGCCGCGTGTGCGGCATCAGGAGGACGAGATGGTGAATCGCTTGAGGTTCGCGAAAGCGCACGGATGGCTCGCGCTCGCCGGCGTGCTGGCTCTGGCGCTCGCGTCGTTCCCCGCCGCCGCGCAGACCGCGACGGCCTCGCTCGACGTCGTGGCCGTGGACGGTTCGGGCGGACCGATGCCCGGGGCCACCGTCGAAGTGAAGCGTCCGGACACCGGGTTATCCCGGACGGGCGTCACCGGAAACGGCGGTATGGCGTCCTTCCCCGCCCTCCCTCCGGGAACGTACGACGTGACCGTGAAGCTCTCCGGTTTCGTCGCGGTCGAGCGGAAGGGGGTCGTCCTCCTCGTCGGCCAGAGCGCCAAGGTGAGCGCGACTCTGCAGGGCCAGAAGACCGAGTCCGTGAGCGTCGTCGCGACGATCCCTCTCGTCGACGTCTACAAGACGGACGCCTCGACGAACATCTCGCCTGAGCAGATCCGCGACCTGCCGACGCCCGACCGCGACTTCCAGAACCTCGCGTTCATCGCGCCCGGCGTCGAGCGCGAGCGCGGAGCCTTCCGCTTCATCACGGGAGGGCCCGTCGTCGGCGGCGGCGGAAACGCGAGCCAGTCGACGATCCTCGTGGACGGCGTGGACTTCACGGATCCCGCGCTCGGTCTCGCGAAAGCGAAGTTTTCGCAGGACGCCATCGGCGAGTTCCGCGTGATCTCGAACCGCTTCGACGCCGAGGTGGGCGGCTCCGCGGGCGGCGCGATCAACGTCGTGACGAAGACCGGAACGAACACGCTCGCCGGCTCCGCCTTCGGGTTCTACCGGGGCGCGGGCCTCCGCGCGAAGGGCGCGCTCGAGCAGGACACGACGATCGACTACCAGCGGAACCAGTTCGGATTCACGCTCGGCGGGCCGATCGTCAAGGACCAGACGCATTTCTTCGCGTCGATCGAGCAGATCAACTCCACGACGCCGATTCTCTTCCGGCCGCAGGGAGCCTTCGTGTCCCAGGCGACCGACGTCTCGCACCCGTTTCACCAGACGCTCGCTTTCGGCAGCGTCGACCACGCGTTCTCGAGCGCGAACCAGCTCACGGCGAAGATCGAGTACGACCGGTACCGTGAGAACAACTTCCGCGTCGGCGGCGTCGCGGACATCTCGTACGGGCAGGAGCTCAACCGCGACAACTGGAACGTGACGCTCGGCGACACGGCGACTCTCGCGCCGACGGCGGTGAACGAGCTGCGCGGACAGTACGGCAGCCGCAAGTACTTCGAGCCCACGAACTCGACGGGCGTGCCGGCGGACTGGTACTCGAGCGGAAACACTCTTCAGACCGGTCCGAACATCCTCGGAGACCTGCTCGGCGACGGGAACCAGTGGGAGCTGCGCGACACGCTCAACCTCCACTTCGGCGGGAAGACCGGCACGCACGACGTCAAGATCGGCGCGGGCGTCCAGCGCGTCGTGGATCGCTCGCGGATCGACACGTACCAGAACGGCCTGTTCCTGTGGGTGTTCGACAACAAGACGCTTCCGCTCGCGTACGCGTATGGGGTCGGCTCCGCGGACGTCACGGCGAACACGACGCGCGTCGCGGGCTTCCTCCAGGACGAATGGAAGCCGACGTCGCGTCTCTCCGTCACGGTCGGCCTTCGCTACGACGTCGACCTGAACGCGAACAATCCGGACTTCCACCACTCCCTCGTCCCGAACGGCCGCAAGGTCGACACGACGAACTACCAGCCGCGCCTCGGCTTCTCGTACGACCTCACGGGCGCCGGCCAGTACGTCGCGCGCGGCGGCGTCGGGATCTTCACGGGCCGCTATCTCCTCGTACCGCTGTTCACCGAGCTCCAGCAGAACGGCGAAGTCGGCGGCCGCGTCACGTTCACGCGGCTCAACGGGGCGCTGTTCGGCATTCCGTCTCTCGCGCTCGATCCGGCGCATCCGACGACGACCGGAATCCCCTCGAAGCCCGCGATCACGCTTCTCGGGCCGGACCTGAAGGCCCCGCAGTCCACGCAGGCGACGCTCGGCTTCACGGCGCGGCTCGGCCAGACGGGCCTCTATGCAGACGTCGAGGGGATCTACAACAAGGGCCGCGACGAGATCGTCATTCGGGACATCAACTGGAGCGGCAACGCGACGCACCTGCGCCCGATCACCGCGTACGACCAGGTCAACGTGTACACGAACGACGGGCATTCCGAGTACAAGGCCCTCGTCCTGAGCCTGAACGGCGCCATCAAGGGCGGCCACGTCGTGACGGCGTCCGTCACGTTCGCGAGCAAGAAGAACATCGCCGACGACTTCAGCCCGGAGTTTCCGACCGGCTATCCGAGCGACCCCGCGAACCTCGAGGGCGACTACGGCCGCGGGCGCTCGGCCGAGCGCTATCGTGTCGTCCTCTCCGGTGTCTTCCGCCTCCCGTACGAGCTCTCGGTGGCCCCCGTCTTCGAGTACGGCGCCGGACAGCCCTGGACCCAGCGCATCGGCTACGACTTCAACGGCGACGGCAAGACGGGCGACCGCGCCGCCGGAGTCGACCGCTTCGGGCAGGACGGCCCGCGCTACAGCAACGTCAACCTCCGGCTCACGAAGACGTTCGGCTTCGGCGGCCTGGGCGTCGAGGTGATCGCCGAGGCCTTCAACCTCTTCAACACCGTGAACTACGACGTGTCGACGATCGACGGCGCGCAGAACCTGGGCGGCCCGACGATCACGAGTCCCACGACGGTCCTGCGTCCGAACCCGAACTACGGGAAGGCGAGCGCGACGCTCGCTCCGCGAGAAGTCCAGCTCGGTCTCAGGCTCACGTTCTGACCATGCGCGTCGCCATCGTGACGGGAGGCGCGGCCGGCATCGGCCGCGCCACGGCGCTCCGGTTCGCCCGGGGCGGCGACGCCGTGTCCGTGTGGGACGTGGACGAGGCGGGTGCCGCCGCGCTCGCCCCCGAGCTCAAAGCGGCCGGCGCGCCCGACGCCGAGGGACGGAAGGTGGACGTCACCGACTCCGCGGCGGTCGAAAAGGCCGTCGCGGACGTCGTCGCCCGCTTCGGCCGCGTCGACGTCCTCGTGAACAACGCGGGAATCGTGCGCGACTCCCAGCTCGTCAAGTGGAAGGACGGCACCGTCGCGTCGACGATGGCGGACGCCGACTTCGACAAGGTCATCGCGGTCAACCTCAGGGGAGTGTTCCACTGCGCGCGCGCCGCGGCTCCGCACATGATCAGGCAGGGGAGCGGCGTCATCCTGAACGCGTCCTCCGTCGTCGGCCTCTACGGCAACTTCGGCCAGACGAACTACGCCGCGACGAAGGCGGGCGTCATCTCGTTCACCCGGACCTGGGCCCGCGAGCTCGGGAAGTTCGGCATCCGCGTGAACGCGGTCGCGCCCGGGTTCGTCGCGACGGACATCATCAAGGCGATGCCGGAGAAGGTCATCGCGGGGATGGTCGCGAAGACCCCCGTCGGCCGGATGGGCAGGCCCGAGGACATCGCGGAGGCGTACTTCTGGCTCGCGTCCGACGCCGCCTCGTTCGTGCACGGCGCGACGCTTTCCGTCGACGGCGGCCTGGTGCTCGGAACGTGAGCCGGTCGTCCCGGATCGTCTCCACCGGCTCGTACGTGCCGGAGATCGAGGTGTCGAACGACGCCCTGAGGGCGCGCTTCGACGCGACGGTGCCGGAGTTCGTCGACAAGATGGAGGCGGGCAGCGGCATCAAGACCCGCTGGTACGCGCCGCCCGACTGGGCGACGTCCGACCTCGCCGTCCGCGCGGCCCGAAAGGCGCTCGACGCGGCGGGGAAGACGCCTCTCGACGTCGACCTCATTCTTCTCGGCACGGACTCGCCGGACTTCGTCACGCCGGCGACGTCCGTCGTCGTCCAGCACAAGCTCGGCGCGAAAAACGCGGGGACGTTCGACGTCGGCTGCGCGTGCGCGTCGTTCCCGACCTGCCTCGCGACGGCCGCGGGCCTCATCGCGACGAACAAGGGCCTGAAGACGGTGGTCGCGATCGGGGCGTACATGATGCACAAGCTCACGGACCCGAACGACCCGATGATCTTCTTCTTCGGGGACGGCGCGGGCGCGGCCGTGCTCGAGCCCTCCGACACGCCCGGCTTCGTCGCGTCCGGCTTCCGGGCCGACGGGTCGTACAACCGCAACTGGGCGATCCTCTCCGGCGGCACGGACGAGCCGGCTTCGGTCGAGTCCGTCAAGGCGGGACGCACGTCCGTCAAGCTCGTCGAGCGCTATCCGCCCGAGCTCAACAACGAGGGCTGGCCGAAGCTCGTGCGCCAGATGGCGGCGGACGGCGGGTTTGCGGTCGCCGACGTCGACATGCTCCTCCTGACACAGGTGCGCCGTCCGACGATCGAGATCGTCATGAAGGATCTCGGACTGCCGATGGAGAAGACGCACATGGTGATGGACAAGTGGGGGTACACCGGCTCGGCGAGCGTCGCGATGGCGCTGGACGACGCGCGCGCCGTCGGGAAGATCAAGACCGGAGACCTCGTCGTCTTCGTCGCGTCCGGCGTCGGGTACAACATGGCGGGCGCCGCCTTCCGGATGGTCTAGGCTTCGCGGACCGTGTCTCGCGCCGCAAGGATCGTCCTCGCCCTCGCCGCCGCGCTCCTTCTCCTCGGGGTGGCGGCGGGATTGACGTTCTGGAAACGGCCGCTCGCGACGCTCGCGTGGCTCGGCCGCCGGCGGCTCGCCTCGTCCGGCTTCGGGAAACGCTTCCAGCCCTCCGCGGCGGGGCCGCAGCGCGTATTCTCCGGCGGCGCCGGCGCGCCGGTGGTTCTTCTGCACGGCGCGGGCGACCAGGCCGGCGGCTGGGCGAAGGTCGCGCCGCGCCTCGCAAAGAGCTTCACCGTCGTCGCCGTCGATCTCGCCGGGCACGGCGAAAGCGCTCCGGCCTCCGGCCCGATCCCCTTCGCGACGCTCCTCGCGGGATTCGACGGCGCGATGCAGGAGATCCCGCGGGGGAAGGTCACGCTCGTCGGCAACTCGCTCGGCGCGTGGATCGCGACCGTGTGGGCGAAGGAGCACGCCGATCGCGTCGGACACCTCGTTCTCGTGAACGGGGGGCCGCTCCTCGGAGACCGGCCGGACCTCACGCTCCAGCCGAAGGACCGCGCCGAGGCGGACAGGACGCTCGCGGCTCTCCGCGACCCGTCGGCGCCGATGATCCCGGACTTCGTCGTCGACGACATCATCCGCGCGGCCGCGACGGGTCCGATCGCCCGCATCGCCGCGGAGGCGAAGGGCATGCCCGCATACCTCCTCGACGGGAAGCTCTCGGGTTTCGACGTGCCCGTGGACCTCCTCTGGGGCGCGTCGGACATGCTCCTCTCCGTCGACTACGCGAAACGCCTCGCGGCGCAGCTCCCCGCCGCGCGCCTCACGACGATCGAGCGGTGCGGCCACGCACCACAAGTCGAGTGCGCCGGATCGGTTCACGGAGGCGCTCCTGAAGGATCCTCGAGGACCCGCTGCCGGCGCCGACGGTGTCGGCGCCTCCGATCGCCCCGCCCGCGCCCGCTCCCATCGCGGTACCGAAACCGTGATCTCGGGCGACGTCCTCGGCGAACGCGCGCGCCTCTCGCCGGAGAAGACGGCGCTCGTCGAGGTCGCGACCGGCCGCCGTTTCACGTACGCCGAGCTGGACGCGCGCGCGCGGGCCGCGGCCCGCGCTCTCGTCGAGGGCCTCGGCCTCAAGAAGGGCGACCGCCTGGCCCTCCTCGCCCGCAACCGCGTCGAATTCCTCGACGTCTTCTTCGCGTGCGGCAAGACGGGCGTCGTCCTCGTCCCGTTGAATACGCGGCAGACGGCGGGGGAGCTGGAAGGTGTTGTTTCGGACGCCGAGCCGAAGGCTCTGATCTATGGGGCAGGGTTCGAAGAGACCGCGAAATATCTGCTTAAGAGGGGAAAGGAACTGTCAGGGCGTGCCGCTCGACAGGCTCCTTCGGCGCCATCTGGAAGGTCCGAAGAGGACGTGCTTAGAAGGGGTCGGAGAGCGGAAAGGCGAAGCCCGCGAGCTCGCCGGCCGCGCCAACCGCGACCGCCCGAAGGCGCGCGCGGGCCCTCTTCCCCTTCTCAGAAATCTTCTCTTCTCTTTCTCTCCTCTTCCAGCGGCGCCGTACGGCCGCCGCTGCAGAAATCTCCTCTTCTCCTGGTCCCGAAGACCTCTACTGCCTGCTGTACACGTCGGGCACGACCGGCAAGCCGAAGGGCGTGATGGTGCCGCACCGGATGGTCGCGTGGAACGCCGTGAACACGGTCGTCTCGTGGCAGCTTCGCGAGGACGACGTGTCGCCCGTCTACACGCCGCTCTACCACGCGGGCGGGCTGGGCGCGTTCCTGACGCCGATCTTCGCCGTGGGCGGGACGATCGTCCTCTTCGCGGGCTTCGACCCGGCCGAGATCCTCGCGACGATCGGCAAGGAGCGCTGCACGGTGATCCTCGGCGTGCCGACGATCTTCCGCATGCTCCAGGAGGACCCCGCGTGGGCGTCGGCCGACTTCTCGAGCGTCCGCTACTTCATCAGCGGAGGCGCGCCGCTGCCGCTCGACATCATCGAGACCTGGCAGAAGCGCGGCGCGGCGTTCAAGCAGGGCTACGGCCTCACGGAGGTCGGCGTGAACTGTTTCGCGATGAGCCTCGCGGACTCGGTGCGGAAGGCCGGCTCGATCGGCCGGCCGATGATGTTCACCGAGGCGAAGCTGACGGGAGAGGACGGGCGCGAGGTGCCGGTCGGCGAGGTCGGCGAGCTCCTCCTCAAGGGGCCCCACGTCTGCAAGGGCTACTACCGGAACCCGGAGGCCACGGCGGCCTCGCTCGACGCCGGGGGCTGGTTCCACACGGGCGACCTCGCGAAGAAGGACGCGGACGGTTTCTTCACGATCGCCGGGCGCAAGAAAGACATGCTCATTTCGGGAGGCGTCAACGTCTACCCGGCCGAGATCGAGGGGGTCCTCTTCCAGCACCCGGGAGTGAAGGACGTCGCGGTCGTCGGGGTGCCGGACGAGAAGTGGGGCGAGGTCGGCGTGGCTTTCGTGGTTCGCCGAGAGGAAAAGAGGGGAGAAGAGAAGATTTCTTTGAAAGTAAGAGAGAGAGAGGGAGAGAAGGCCGAACTGGCGGCGTTCGTCGAGGGGCGGCTCGCGCGCTACAAGGTCCCCCGCGATTTCGTCTTCGTGGACTCGCTCCCGCGCACCCCATACGGAAAAGTGGTGAAGGGAGATCTCCGGCTCTCTTACCTTTCTAGGAAATCTTCCTCTTCTTCTTCCTCGGACGATCCGAAGTGAGCACGACGCCTATTTCGGGCGTCCTGACCCACCGTGTCGACGGGGAAGGCCCCCCGCTGCTGCTCCTCAACGGCGGAATGATGTCGATCGCCGCGTGGGAGCCGATCGCCCGGCGCCTTGCGGCGCGGCACCGCGTCATCCGCTGCGATTTCCGCGGCCAGCTTCTCTCGCCCGGCGAGCCGCGCGCCTCCATGGAGGAGCACGCGGACGACGTCGCGGCGCTCCTCGACGCCCTCGGAGAGAGACGGGTCGACCTCGTCGCCGCGTCCTTCGGCGCGTACGTCGGCCTTCTTTTCGCGGCCCGCCACCCGGAGCGCGTCACGTCCCTCGTCGCGGCGACGGTCACGGACGTCGCGGACGAAGGGCTCGGCGAGCCCGGCGCGAGACTCGGGAAGGCCGTGCGGGCCGCGGCGCGCGGCGGGGAGCGCACCGAGGTCTACGACGCGATCGTCCACCTCGCGTACACGTCCGAATGGCAGGCCGCTCGCGCGGAGGAGATCGCGGCCCGCCGCGCGCAGGTCGGGCTCCTGCCGGACGCGTGGTTCCTGGGGCTCGAGGGCCTCCTCGGGGCGCTCGCGACGGTCGACCTCCGGCCCGTCCTCCCGAAGATCGCCTGCCCGGTCCTCGTCGTCGCCGCGGGCCGGGACGCGGCGATGCCTCTCGAGCGGACCGAGGCGGTGGCGGCCGCGATTCCCGGCGCGAGCTTCGTCGTCGTGCCGGGCTCGGGTCACGCGCTGATCGTCGAGAGGGAGGACGAGTTCGTCCTCCTCACCGAGCGCTTTCTCGAGCGCGTGCGGCGCGCCGCGGCGGCCGCGTGAGCGCCCCGCCGGCCGCCGTGCCTCTTCGCGAAGGGCGGCTCGTCCACGGCGGACACGGCTACCACTGGGAGCTCCACGGGACCGGCGGCCGCGAAACCGTGTGCCTCTTCAACGGCCTCGCGATGTCGACGAAGAGCTGGCTCTCCTTTCTCCCCGAGCTGACGGGGGACCGCGACGTCCTTCTCTACGATTACCTCGGACAGGGCGCCTCGGACGACGCGGCGCCGCCCGGGGCCCCGATCTCGGCGTTCGGCGACGCTCTCTCGGCGATCCTCGACGCGGCCGGGATCGCGAACGTGCACGCGGTCGGCGTCTCGTACGGCGGATTCGTCGCGGCCGAGTTCGCCCGCCGCCACCCGGCGCGCGTCCGCACTCTGACGCTCTCGGGAATCCTCCTCACGAATGAGACGCTCTTCTCGATGTACCAGGACATCTCGCTGCGCTTCTACGCGGGCGGCCCGACGCTCTTCGACCTGTACACGCGATACCTCTACGAGAAGATCTTCGGCGAGGAGTTCGTCGCGCGCGCGGGCGAGAAGCTCGAGACGATGCGCAGGAGCTTCCACGACCGGTACGCGGGCCGCATCGAGGCGCTCGTGAGGCTGACCGAGGCGCAGGACCCGTTCTTCGCGGCTCTCGAGAGAAACGCGGCGAGCTTCGCCGCGATCCCGTGCCCCGTCCTCGTTCTCGCGGGCGCCGAGGACCGCGCCATCCCGCCGTCCCAGCAACGCAAGATCTGCTCGGCGATCCCGCACGCCGCGTACGAGGAGATCGCGGGGGCGGGCCACGTCGTCTACCTCGAGAAGCCCGGGGTCTTCTGGCCGCGGCTGAGGCGTTTTCTCGAAGCGGAGAGGCGCTCCTAGGAGGCCTTCCGCCGGGCCCGGGCGAGCGATGGCGGCGCGGCCGACGCGAGCCGGCTCTCCTTCAGCATCCCGTGTCGGAGGATCTCGGCGATCTCGCCCACGACGCGGTCGCTGTCCTTTCCGAACTGGTCCGGGACGCCGAAGAGGATCTCGACCGCGTAGTACTGGAGGAAAACGCGGCTCGCGAGCATGACGGCGGTCGTGACGGGCACGCCGGGGCGGATCTCGCCCGAGAGCGACTCGCCGTGCGTGACGAGGAACCTCTCGAAGCGCGAGGCCATCTCCGAGTAGAACTTCCGGATGTGGTTGCCCGAGAGCTCGACGACGTCGACGTAGATGAGGGCGACGTGGCGCCGCCACAGGCGGACGCTCTCGCGCGCGGCGACGGCGAGCTCCTCGAGGTTGTCCGGGAACGTCCCCGAGGCGAGGGCCTTGTTGAACGGGAAGTCCGGGCTCTCGATCGCGTTCCAGTACTGGCCGAGGACCGTCTGGAAGATCGTCTCCTTGTCGGGGAAGTGGTGATAGACGTTCCCCGTGGAGACGCCTGCCGCCTCGGCGATCTCCCGGATGCTCGTGCCGCGGTAGCCCTGGCTCGAGAACAGCTCCAGCGATGCCTCGAGAATGGCCGTCCGGCTCCGCTCCGATCTCTTGTCCTGTTCCACCTCGGGGAGTGTAGCGCCGCCGGTCAGCGCGCGACGGATGCCCGGACCGCTGGAGCCTGGGAGAGAAAGGCCCTCAGCCGCGGGAACGCGTCGGCGATCTCCTCCATCGAAACCGCGCCCGCCGAGAGGCGGAACCAGCCCGTATCGCCCGCGAGGCCGAAAGCCTGGAAAGGCACGACTCCCAGTCCCGCCCCGAGGAGGAGGCGCCGCACGTCTTCGTTCGTCTTCACGGAGACGCCGTTCACGGTGCGCCCGAAGAGGTCGAACTTCGCCGAAAGGTAGATCGCGCCCTGCGGCTCGATCGCGTCGACGGGGAAACCGTCCCTCTTCATCGCCATCACGCCGTTGAAAAGGGCCTCGAGGCGCTCGGCGAGCTTCCGCCGCACGGTCGCGCGATAGGCGCCGACGGCGGCCGGATCGTCGAGCAGGGCCGCGACGCCGACCTGCTCCGCCTTCGGCGCCCAGGCGCCGATGTGCCCGAGGATGTCGGACATGCGCTTGCGGATCGCGGGCGGCATGACCCCCCAGCCCACGCGCATTCCGGTCGCGCAGAATGCCTTCGAGATCGCGTCGAGGAAGATCACGTACGGCGCGCTTTCCCGCACGACCTCCACGGGCGTGTGGTGCTCGGCCCTGCCGAACGTGAGCGTCCAGTAGACCTGGTCGTATACGAAGTAGAGCGGCCTGCCGCCCGCTCGTTCGCGCCGCCGGTTCTCCTCCACGACCAGCTCCGTGATCGCGGTGAGGGCGTCCCTGGAAATGACGGTACCGGTCGGGTTGAGCGGCGAGTTGAGGATGAGGAGGCGCGCCGAGGAGAGGTGGGGACGCAGCTGGTCGGGCGTCGGAAAGAAGTTCGAAGACGCCGTGACGGGCACCGGAATGCCGCGGGCGCCCGACAGGAAGGCGTAGTGGTTGTTGTTCCAGGTCGGGACGGGATAGATCGCCGCGTCACCGGGGTCCACGAGCGTGCGATAGGCGCCGTACAGAAGCGGGCGGGCTCCCGCCGCGACCACGACGGAGCTCACGGGATACTTCAGTCCGAGGTCCCGCTCGTACAGCCGCACGACGGCTTCGCGAAGCGGCAGGATGCCTTCCGCGGGCGGGTAATTCGTCTGCCCGGCCTCGAGAGCCGCGCGGGTGCCGTCGAGGAGCTCCTTCGGGATCGGGAAATACGCCGGATCGAAGTCGCCGATCGTGAGGTTGCATACGGGCTGACCCTTCGCCTGCATCGCGCGGATCTCGCCGGCGATGCGCAGGATCTCCGAACCGACGACGCCGCGCGCGAGGGTCGAAAGGCCGGCGTCGCTCGCTTCGGGCGACTGGAAGAAAGCCGTCACATCCATGGCGGCGAGTCTATTACTCTTCCCGCGGCCTTCGAGGCGGGTCGGTCCTCGCGCCGGGGCGACGTCCGCGTTTGCTAATCTCCGCGGCCTATGCGCTGGTCGCAGTCGTTTCTCGTGACCCTCCGCGAGGTGCCCGGCGACGCCGAGGTCGTCTCGCATCAGCTTCTCTACCGGGCGGGGATGATCCAGAAGCTCGCCGCGGGCATCTATTCGTTCACGCCGTTCGGTTTTCGCGCGCTCAGGAAGATGATCGAGATCGTGCGCGAGGAGATGGACGCGACCGGCGCGATGGAGGTCGACCTGCCCATCCTCCAGCCGAAGGAGCTGTGGGTGGAGTCGGGCCGCTGGGACCGCTACGTGGCCGACGGCATCCTCTTCCACCTCGAGGACCGCAAGGGCGGGAGGTTCGCGCTCGCGCCGACCGCCGAGGAAGCCGTCACGGACATGGTGCGGCGCTCGGTCACGTCGTGGCGGCAGCTGCCGTTCAACCTCTACCAGATCCGGACGAAGTTCCGCGACGAGATCCGCCCCCGCTTCGGGCTCCTGCGCGGCCGCGAGTTCCTGATGAAGGACGCGTACTCGTTCGACGTCGACCAGAAGGGGCTGGACCTCCACTACAAGAAGATGGACGCCGCGTACCGGCGCATCTTCGAGCGATGCGGGCTGGAGTACGCGCTCGTGGACGCCGATTCGGGCGCCATCGGCGGCTCGGCTTCGCAGGAGTTCATGGTCGTGGCCGAGACGGGCGAGGACGCGCTCGTCTTCGCCGATGCCGGCGACTATGGCGCGAACGTCGAGAAGGCGGTCACGGGCCCGCTGCCCGAGCCGTGGGCGGGGGAGGCCGAGAAGCCGTTCGGAGAGGCGAACGCGCCGACACCGGGCATCACGACGACGGAGGGCCAGGCGCAGCACCTCGGAACGACGCCGGACCGCATCGTCAACACGATGATCTACGAGGCAGTCGGCGCGGACGGCAAGGCGTGGCTTGCGGCCGTCCTGATCCGCGGGGATCTCGCGATCAACGAGGTCAAGCTCCCGAAGGCGATCGGCGCGCTCCATGTGAAGCTGGCTTCGGAGGAGATTCTTCGAAAGGTAACGGGGACGCGCCCCGGCTTCGTCGGGCCGCTCGCTCTTCTTCCTTTCGCAGAAAATCCCGTCTTCGTCTTCGTCGACCGCTCTCTCGAGCACGGCCGCAACGTCTGGTGCGGGGCGAACAAGGACGATCTTCATCACTCGAACGTCTCCATCCCGCGCGACGTGATGGGCATTCCCGCGTTCAAGGGAGTCGTGGAGGTCGCGACCGCCCGCGACGGCGATCCGTCGCCCGCCCCGAAGGGCGGCCTCCTCCGGATCAAGCGCGGCATCGAGGTCGGCCACATTTTCAAGCTCGGGACGAAGTACTCCGAGGCGATGAAGTGCGAGGTCGCCGACCAGAGCCAGAAGATGGTGCCGCTCGCGATGGGCTGCTACGGGCTCGGCCTCGGACGCACGGTCGCGGCCGCCATCGAGCAGAACCACGACGACGTCGGGATCGTCTGGCCCGTGCCGCTCGCGCCCTTCGCCTGCGTGGTCGCCGTCCTGCAGCGCGACGCGCACGTCCTCGAGGCGGCGGACAGGCTCTACGAGGATCTCAGGGCCGCCGGCGTCGAGGTCTTCTACGACGACCGCGACGAGCGCCCCGGCGTGAAGTTCAAGGACATCGACCTCATCGGCTTCCCGCTTCGGGTCGTCGTGGGCGGCAAGGGCCTCGCGAAGGGCGTCGTGGAGGTCTCGACGCGCCGCGAAAGAAGGCGTCCGAAATCGCCCCGGACCGCGTCGTCGACGTCGTGAAGAGGTCGCTCGCGGCGGGAGCGAAGACGCTGGCGGTTTGATTGTGTGAGATCATGTGTAGGCATGGAGGGAAACCGTGCCGACGAACCTCGCGATCGACGACGGCCTCCTCGCTGAGGCGCTGAAGCTCGGCGGCCTCAAGACGAAGAGAGAGACGGTCAATCGGGCGCTCGAAGATTTCATCCGCTCCCGGAAGCGGCGGAGCGCTCTGAAGCATCTCGGAACGATTCAGTTCGCTCCGCGTTGGAACTACAAGGCGGATCGCCGGCGCCGGTGATTGCGCTCGACACATCGCTGCTTTCGTCGGTCTTCCGCCGGCGGAGGTCGTCGAGGGAGCCGGAGCCGAGGGAAGCCGCGTTCTTTCGGCGCCTCGTGGAGTCAGACGAGCCGATGTTCGTCCCGGGGATCGTCCTGCAGGAGCTCCTGTCGGGAACACGCTCGGCTGCACAGCGCCGCCGCCTGGAAGAGATCCTCGAAGGATTCGAAGTGCGGACCGCATCCGTCGAAGATCATCGGCTGGCCGCCTCGATCCGTGACGACTGCCGCCGGAGCGGCATTGCGGCGGCCGCGATCGACTGTCTCATCACGGCTCAGGCCATTCGCGCCGACGCCCACCTCTTCACGCTCGACCGGGACTTCGATCGCATTGCGGCGATCTCGAATCTGCGCTTGCTGAGGGAACCGTGACGGCCGTCGCCTCTCCCCTCGCCGAGAATCGCCTCTCCGGGGCCGTCTCGGTCTTCACGTACGGCGGCGAGACGCTCGCGACGAGCTACGGCGCGAACGCCGTCGCGTTTTTCGGCGCGGGCGCGACCGTTCTCGTCGACCCGTTCGTGTCGCCGGTGCAGGCGGCCGAGCTCGACGCGCTCCTCCGCGCGCGCGGCACGTCTCCCGTGACGCACGTGGTCCTCACGCACCACCACACGGATCACGCGCTCGGCGCGGGATACTTCGCCGCGAAGGGCGCCGACGTCGTGGCGCACGAAGAAGCCGCGGCGCGAATGGCGAAAGAGCATCCCGGGCTCGTCGCCGAGCGCCGGAGAAACCCCGAAGTCGCGCACCTGTTCGAGCCGGCGGCGCCGTACGCCCCCTCGCGGATCGTCTCCGGCGCGTTTCTTCTCGAGGCGGGAGGCCTCCGGCTGGACGTCTTCCATCCCGGTCACGCCCACACGCCCGGCGACCTCTGCGTGGACGCCCCCGATCTCGGAGTTCTCGTGTCGGGAGATCTCGTCTCGACGGGCTATCACCCGAACCTCGAGGACGCGGACGTCGCCGGGTGGCGCCTCGCGCTCGAGAGTCTGCGTCTTCGCCCGTTTCGGGCGCTCGTGCCGGGGCATGGTCCGGCGGGCGGGCGTGAGGGCGTCGAAGACCAGCTCCGGTATCTCGACGCGGCCGAGCGCCTGGTGCGACGCGCTCTCGAGTCGGGAACCGAAGAGGACGCGCGCGCGGCGCTGACGCGCGCGTTCCCTCTCTTTCGTCTCGGGATCGTGCTCCCCGCGCTCGTGGCTCGTCTTCGTTAGTGCGTCCGCATCAGGACGGGAGGCCGGGCGCCATTCTAGAATCGCCGCGGGACCGACGAAAGGAACAGCGTGAGTCTTTCCAAACAGGACGCCCTCGACTATCACTCCACGGGCCGCAAGGGAAAGCTGGAGGTCATACCGTCCAAGCCCTGTGCCACGTCCCGCGACCTCTCTCTCGCATACACCCCCGGCGTCGCCGACCCGTGCCTCGAGATCGCGCGTGACGCAGAGCTCGCCTACGAGTACACAGGCAAGGGGAACCTCGTCGCCGTCATCTCGAACGGCACGGCCGTGCTCGGCCTGGGCGACATCGGCCCTCTCGCCGGCAAGCCCGTCATGGAAGGGAAGGGCGTCCTCTTCAAGAGGTTCGCGGACGTCGACGTGTTCGACATCGAGGTCGACGAAAAGGATCCCGACAAATTCATCGAGTGCGTCGCCCGGCTCGAGCCCACGTTCGGAGGCATCAATCTCGAGGACATCAAAGCGCCCGAGTGCTTCTACATCGAGGAGAAGCTCAAGGCGCGGATGAAGATCCCCGTGTTCCACGACGACCAGCACGGGACCGCGATCATCTCCGCCGCCGCGTTCCTGAACGCGCTCGAGATCGCCGGGAAGAAGATCGAGGACGCGAAGGTCGTCTTCGCGGGAGCCGGCGCGGCCGCAAACGCCTGCGCGAACCTGTACATCACGTACGGCGTGAAACTCGAGAACATCCTCATGGTCGACCGGACGGGCGTGATCTGGAAGGGCCGGACCGAGAACATGAATCCGTACAAGGAGCGCTTCGCGCGCGACACGAAGAAACGCACGATCGCCGAGGCGCTCGAGGGCGCCGACGCCTTCGTCGGCGTCTCGGCCGCGAAGCTCATCACCGGGGAGATGGTCAAGAAGATGGCGAAGGACCCGATCATCTTCGCCATGGCGAACCCGGTGCCGGAGATCACCCCGGAGGAGGTGAAGGCCGCGCGTCCCGACGCCATGATGGCGACCGGCCGTTCGGACTACCCGAACCAGGTCAACAACGTCCTCGGCTTCCCGTTCATCTTCCGCGGCGCGCTCGATTGCCGCGCGACGCAGATCAACGAGGCCATGAAGCTCGCCGCGTCGAGGGCGCTCGCGGATCTCGCGAAGGAAGACGTGCCCGACTCCGTCGCCCGCGCGTACGGCGTCGACAACTTCAGGTTCGGGCGCGAGTACCTGATCCCGAAACCGTTCGACTGGCGCGTGCTCCAGCACGTGGCGCCGGCGGTGGCCGCGGCGGCCGCGGCGACGGGAGTCGCGAAGCGGCCCATCGAGGACCTCGACGCGTACCGCCGGAAGCTCGAGGGCATGCTCTCGCGCTCGCGGTCGTTCATGCAGGTCATCCACGAGAAGGCGAGGTCGAATCCGAAGCGGATCGTTCTCGCCGAGGGTGACCACCCGAAGATCCAGCGTGCCGCGAAGATCCTCGCCGAGGAGGGAATCGCCCTGCCGATTCTCCTCTCGCGCGGGAAGAAGGCCGAGGAGGCTTTGCGAGAGCTCGACGTGAAAGCGAACGTCACGGTCGTCGATCCGGAGGAGCACCCGCATTTCAAGGCGTACGTCGATGCCTTCTGGGCGAAGCGGAAGCGCCACGGCGTGACGAAGGAGGACGCGCAGCACATGCTGCGCGTGCGGAATTTCTTCGCGGGGATGATGGTCGCCCAGGGTGACGCCGACGTGGCGCTCTCGGGCCTGACGACCTATTACCCGGAGACGATCCGGCCGGCGCTGCTGACGATCGGCATCGCGCCGGACGCGAAGAAAGTCTCGGGACTCTACATTCTCATCCTGCAGGACCGCGTCTTCTTCTTCGCCGACACGACGGTCAACATCAACCCGACGGCGGAAGACCTCGCGGAGATCGCGATCCGGTCGGCGGACACCGCGAAGCTCTTCAACATCGTGCCGCGCGTCGCGATGATCGCGTTCTCCAACTTCGGATCGACGCGCTCGCCGGAGACCGACAAGGTGCGCGCGGCCGTGAAGATCGTTCACGAGCGGCGGCCGGATCTCGAGTGCGACGGCGAGATGCAGGCCGACACCGCCGTCTTGCCCGAATTCCTGAGGGAGAACTACCCGTGGACGGCGCTCACCGGCGCGCCGAACGTCCTCGTGTTTCCCGAGCTGCAGAGCGCGAACGCCGCCTACAAGCTCGTGTGGCGCCTCGCCAAGGCGGAAGCGATCGGGCCGATTCTCATGGGGATGGGAAAGCCCGTTCACGTCCTCCAGCGCGGCGTCGAGGTCTCGGACATCGTGAACATGGCCGCGTTCGGCGTGGTGGACGCCCAGTCGCGCACGGCCCCCTGACCTTCGGCGCTACGATGCGGGCCGCGTGGACACGACGACCGTCCTCTGCGGCCTGCTGGCCCTTGCGGCGGCGCTGCCCGCGCTCGATGCGGCGCTGAGGCTGCGGCGCCTCGCGGCGCCGCGGAGGGGCGCGCGGGACACCTTCGGCGTTCGCGCGCCCGGGAAGATCCTGGCCGTGATCCCGGCGCGAGCCGAGGGCGCGCGCGTGGGGGACCTCGCAGCGGATTTGAAGAGAGAATCGGAGAAGAGCGAAGAGAAGATTTCCGGCGTCGACGTCCTCGTCATCTTGGACGGCCCCGACCCCGATGCCGAAGCACGCCTCGCGCGCGACGGCGTCCATTACCTTTCTAAGAAATCCCCCGGCCCCGCGAAAGGGCACGCGTTGGCGTTCCTCGCCGAAGAACTCGGCGCGCGGCTGGACGATTACTCGTTCATTCTCGTCTTCGACGCCGACATGCGGCTGCCCGAGGGTTTTTTCCGCGACCTGAGGGTTCCGGCGGGCGCCGAGGTCTTTCAGCTGCCCGTTCGTCCCGCGGGCGTTCCGGGGCCCGGCGCGCCGCGCGTCGAGGCGCTTTCTCTCGCCCAGGCCGCCGAGGACGATCTCGCGCGCGACGCCGAAGGCCTGCCGGTTCGCCTGCGCGGCAAGGCGATGGGGTTTTCGCCGCGGGCGTTTCGCGCCGGGCCGGCGGCGGCCACGCGCACGACCGTCGAGGATTCCGAGGCGACGCTGCTTCTCCTCGCGGCCGGGACGCGCATCCGCGCCCTCGAAGGCCCGACCGGCTTCGACGAGCCCTCCGCGGAATCCGGCGCGATGGCGCGGTCGCGGGCGCGGTGGTTCGGCGGCCATCTGAAGCTCCTCGCGACGGGCTTCGGCGATCTCCTCCAAATCGCGGCGAAGAGCCCGAAGGGCGCGTTCGTCCTCGCCTGCGATCTCTGGCTTCGGCCGCGGTTGCTCGTGCTGTTCGCCCTCGCGATTCTCGCGGCCGTCTCGGACGCGGTCATGTTGTTGTTTTCTTCGAATGGCACGTGGTCCGGCGTGGCCCGGGTCGGCGGCGGTGCCGCGGCCGTGAGCGGCGCGCAGACGCGACCCATCGCGCTTCTGGTTTTCCTTCTGCTCCTCTCGTTCGAGGCGAAAGCGGCCCTGGTCCTCGAGTGGCTTTCACTCGCCGCACTTCGCCGCCGGCTCGGCTATCCCTCGGAAACCCCGCCCGTATCTTCCTCGGACGTCATGGCGTCGCTCGCGATGTGGATCGGCGCCGTTCTGGGCGGCGCGGCCGCGCCCTCTCGCTGGCACCGGGCGCGCCCTCCCCGATGAAGGCGATCCTGCTCGTTCCCCGCCTGCCCGGGACCGGCTTCACGGGCGATCGCCTCAGGGCGGAGATCCACCTCCAGGCGCTCCACGGCGCCGGGTTCGAGACGACGATCGTCGGAGGCGCGGGGCCGCGGGAGAAACCGCGGGTGCCGCTCGCGGCGCGCGTCCTGCCCGTTTCCCTCGCTCCCGCGCGCGTCCCGTTCGCCGTGGCGCGGGCGCTTCTCTCCGGAGAGCCTCTGCAGTCGGCTCTCTTCGCGGGGAATTTCCGCGCGGCGCTGCATGAGGCAGGCGGCGCCGACCTCGTCGTCGCGCTGCTCCTGCCGCGCCTTCTCGCGCACGTCGCGGGAGCCTTGCCCGGGGCCCCGCTCGTCGTGGACTTCGTGGATGCGCTCGCCGAAGCGGCGCGACAGGCCGCCCGCCACGAGCCCGCGCTCTGGCGCCGCGCGTACTGGGCCGTCGAGGCGCCGCGCCTCGCACGCGCCGAGGAGCGGGCGGCTCGGGGCGCGGCCGTCCTTCTCGCGACGACGCCGGCCGACGCCGCGCGGCTCCCGGCGGGGACGCGGGCCGTGGCGAACGGCGTCGTGCTGCTTCCGGCCGGCCAATCCCCGCGCGGGCCCGTCGTGGCCTTCACCGGGCGTCTCATGTACCGTCCGAATCGCTTGGCTGCGCGACGCCTTCTCGACGACATCTGGCCGCGCGTGAAGCGCGCGGCGCCGGACGCGCGCCTCCTGCTCGGCGGGGCCGACGCGCCGGACGAGATCCGCGCGGCGGGGGGTCGCGACGGCGTGGAGGTCGTGAGCCCGGTGCCCGACATGGCGGCCTTCCTGCGGACCGCGCGCGTGGTCGTGGCGCCGGTGGACCTCGGGACGGGAACACCGAACAAGATCTTCGAAGCTTTCGAGGCCGGCGCCGCGGTCGTGGCATCGCCCGGCGCCGCCTCGCGCGCCGCGTCGTCCGGCGATCTGCCGCCCGCCCGGACGGCGGACACGGACGAACAGTTCGCGAGCGCCATCGTGGACTATCTAGGCGACCCCGAGCGCGCGGCACGGGACGGCGCGAAGGGTCGCGCGTTCGTCGAGGCGCACGCAGACCGCCGGGCTTCGGTGGACGGCTTCATGGCGGCGTACCGGGCGGCAAGGGGGAGCTCGTGAGGCCTCGAGGCCGGCGGAGAGGCCGCGGCCTGCTCCTCGCAGCGGGCGACGCTTGCGTGGCTTCCGGGCTTTTCGCCCTCGTCGTCGCCGCGCGCCGCCTCCTTCCGCTGCCAGGCACGGGCGGAAGGCTGCCGGCTTCCAATCTCTCGCTCGAGATTCCGTGGCTCGCCCTCGTGGCATTCGCGACGCTGGCGGCGCTATGGCTGGCGGGCACCTATGACGAGCCGTTCGCGTCGGTGAGAGAGCGGGGCGGCCTCCTCGTGTCGGCGCTCATCGCGGGCGGCCTTCTCCTCGCCGTGTACTTTTTCGCAGGCCGCGCGGTGCCGCGGACGGTGCTCCTCGTCTGGGTGCCGCTCCTGTCCTTCGCGCTCGGGCGCTGGCGTGCGTTCGCCGAGATTCTCGCGCCCATCGGCACGCGCGCGGTTCTCGTGCTCGGTTCGGGTGTCGACGCGCGTCGCGCCGCAGAAGCGCTGCGCGCGGGGCAGATCACGGGTCACGCGCTCGCCGCCTGGAGCGAAGACGCCTCGGTGGAGGAGCTGAAGGGGGCGCAGGACGTGATTTTCGCGTCCGAGCGGCCGGAGGACCGTCCGAAGCTCGTGGCGCTACTCGAACGAAGCCTCGAAAACGACTTCGAGCTCTGGGTGCTTCCAGGGCTCGCGGACATCGTCTCGTCGCGGGCCGTGACGAAGAGTCTCGCCGACCTGCCCCTCACGCCCGTGGCGACGCGGGGCGCGAGCCTGTTCGCATTCGCGTGGAGACGCGCTCTCGACGTCCTGTTCGGGACGATCCTGCTCCTCGCCGCCGCCCCGGTCCTCGTCGTGGTGACGCTGGCCGTCGCGCTCGGCAGCCCGGGAGCGCCGTGGATCCGCCAACGCAGGGTCGGGCGAGGGGGGCGGGAGTTTCTCCTGTGGAAGGTCCGCACGATGCGGGCAGACGCCGAGGCCGGGACGGGTCCCACCCTGTCGGGCCGCGACGACGAGCGCGTGACGCGAACCGGGGCGCTTCTGCGCCGGACGCGGCTCGACGAGCTTCCGCAACTTCTTCACGTCCTCCAGGGATCGATGAGCCTCATCGGACCGAGGCCCGAACGCCCCGAATTCGTGGCCGAGTACGAGAGAGAGATTCCCGCCTACCGCCTCCGGCATGTCCTCAAACCCGGCCTGACGGGTCTCGCGCAGGTGATGGGGGCGTACGCGACGAAGCCCGACGTCAAGCTCCGCTACGACCTCGGTTATCTCTTCCACTGGACGCCGCTGCTGGACTTATTCATCCTGCTTCGGACGGTCGTCACGATCCTGAAGGGCAGCGGCATCTGAGGCTGGTCGTTCCGTAAGATTTACAATGGCGCTGTCGATTCAGGCTGCGCAGGAGCTCCATGATGAAGATTCTCGTCGTCGAAGACGATGCCGACACCAGAAAGGGGCTCCAGGAGCTCCTCCAGGAGTCCGGCCTTCAGGTGGAGGTCGCCGGTACTCTGGCGGAAGCCCGCGCCGCGCTCGCGAGTTTTGATCCCGACGTCTGTCTGACGGATCTTCAGCTTCCGGACGGAGACGGGATCGACTTCATCCGGGCGGCCCGGGCGGCGGATCCGCGGCGTGAAGTCGTCGTCCTCACGGGCCACGGATCGCTCGACACGGCGGTCGAAGCGATGAAGGCGGGCGCCTTCGACTACCTCGTCAAGCCGCTGCGTCCCGCGCAGCTCGAGGCGGTGCTCGAGCGCCTGCGTCCGGGACAGACCTCGGGCAGCGCCGATGCCGGTCTCTGGAAGGTCCTGGACGAGACGGGGCGCTTCGGCACCATGATCGGGGTCTCGGCGCCCATGCGCGAGATGTGCGCGGTCATCGCCCGCATCGCCCGCTCCGACGCACCGGTGTCGATCACGGGCGAGAGCGGCAGCGGCAAGGAAGCGGCGGCGCAGACGATTCACATGCTCTCGCGCCGAAGCGACAAACCCATCGTGGCGATCAACTGCGGCGCCGTTTCCTCGAGCCTGATCGAGAGCGAGCTCTTCGGGCACGAGAAGGGAGCTTTCACGGGCGCGGACAAGCGGCGCGCCGGGTATTTCGAGCTGGCGCAGGGCGGCACCCTGTTTCTCGACGAGGTGACCGAGATGCCGCCGGAGCTCCAGGTCAAGTTCCTGCGCGTCCTGGAAACCCGCTCCTTCCGCCGCGTCGGGGGCAACGAAGAGATCGGAAGCGACGTGCGGGTCATCTCGAGCTCGAATCGCGACCTTCGCGAAGCCGTCGAGAAAAAGGTGCTCCGCGAGGACCTCTACTACCGGCTCAACGTGCTGCCGCTCCACATCCTGCCCCTTCGCGAACGGAAAGAGGACGTGGTGGTGCTCGCCCGGCACTTTCTCGAGCGCGTCGCCGAGAGCGAGGAAGGCGGCCGTCGCAGCTTTTCGCCGGGGGCCATCGAGCGGCTTCAGGGGCACGAATGGCCCGGAAACGTCCGCGAGCTTCGCAACGTCGTGCATCGGGCCTACGTGCTCTCGGACGGAGACGTCGTGGACGAGACGGTCGTGGCAGGCGTTCTGGCCGGCCGTTCGAGCGGCGTATTTGCGGCCGTGCGCCCGCCGGCGCCGACGGTCTCGGCAGTGGACGGTGGGTTCGAGGGCCGAGCGGAGCCGGCTTCTCCGCCCGCGGCGGGCGAGCCGGCCCCCGACGATCCTCTCAGCGTGCCGATCCGCGTCGGCGATTCCCTCGAAGAGGTAGAACGCCGCGTTCTCGAGCGAACGCTGCTCGCGGTCGGCGGCGACAAGAGAAAGGCCGCCGAGGTTCTCAAGGTCAGCCTCAAGACCGTCTACAACAAGGTCAAGCTGTATCGGATCGGGTCCTGACCGCGAGGTTTCGCCGGGGAGGCGGAAGGCGTTCCAATCGGGCGCAGGATCGGGGATACTGGCGCGGAGATTGCTGTCGAGAGGCATTGTGGATTCGAGCACCGTGTCGACAGGCCGAACGAGCGAGGATTTCGCCTTCTCCGATCAGCGTGAGCCGCACGCGCTCCGTGCGCGCGAAATCCTCCGGAGTCACGCGGAAATTCGCGAGCTCGCGGGACGAAACCCGTGGAGCGTCCTCCTCGTCGTCGGAATCGTCCTGGCGCAGACCGCGCTCGCCGCCGTCCTCGCGCGCGCGCCGCTCTGGGCGAGCTTCACCATCGCGTTCGCGGTCGGAGCCTTCCTGGATCACGCCCTCTGGGTACTCATCCACGAGTGCTCCCACAACCTCCTGTTCCGAAGCGCGAGCTGGAACCGGACCGCCGCCATCGTCGCGAACCTCCCGCACGTCCTGCCGAGCGCGATCTCGTTCCAGACGTACCACCTGAAGCACCACGCCTATCAGGGTGTCTACGAGCTGGATGCCGACATTCCGAGCCGCTGGGAAGCGCGCCTCGTCGGCCACTCGGCCGTGCGCAAGGCCCTGTGGCTCCTGTTCTTCCCGTTCTTTCAGGTCACGCGACCCCCGCGTCTGCGCGAGATCTCGCTCTTTTCGCCGTGGGTGTTCGTGAACATCGGCGTGCAGCTCGCGTACGACGTCGCCGTCTGGGCTGTTCTGGGCCCCAGGGCGCTCCTGTTCCTCGCGGTTTCATTCTTCTTCTCCGTCGGTCTCCACCCGCTCGGCGCGCGCTGGATTCAGGAGCACTTCCTCGTATTCGAAGGCCAGGAGACGTCGAGTTACTACGGGCCGCTCAACGTCCCGGCTCTCAACGTGGGCTATCACAACGAGCACCACGATTTCCCGTCCGTGCCCTGGAACAGGCTTCCCGCGGTTCGCCGGTCGGTCCCCGAGGTTTACGGGGCCCTGCATTGCCATCGATCGTGGACGCGTCTTCTCCTGCAGTTCATCTTCGACCGCCGGCTCTCCCTCTTCAGCCGGACGATCCGAGCCGAGCGCGGGCAAAGGCCGGCCGCGGCGCCCGTCGCCGCCTGATGCCGGCCTGAAATAACTGCTGGCACGGCCCCTGCACCCGCGGGCCGCGTCCAGACGAGGGTTATGGTTCGAGACATCACGGGGAGCATTCGGAGATGGCGGCCGCCGGGGATGAGCTCCCGACTCTCGGTCGCCATCGGCGTGACGTTCGGGGCCCTCCTGGTTCTCGTCGCGGTGACGTGGCTGAACACGGAGCAGCTGATAGACGACGCGCGGTGGGTGGACCACAGCAAGGATGTCATCGGGGAGATCGAAGGCGCGTTCTCCGCGGTCAAGGACGCGGAGACGGGTCAGCGGGGGTTTCTCCTGACCGGAGACGAGGCCTACCTCGGACCCTACCAGGCGGCGATCGTCGAGCTTCCGCGCCGTCTCGCGCGCATCGCCACGCTCACGGACAACCCGGCGGAGCTCGTCCGGGCGGCACGGCTTCGAAGTCTCGCCGAGGACCGGCTGTCGCAGCTCGCGCGCTCCATCGAGATGGCGCGAATCGGCCGCCAGGACGAAGTCCGCGCGTTCATCCGGAACAGCGCCGGACGCGAGACGATGGACGCGCTCCGGCAGACCGTCGCGGAAATGAGGAGCGCGGAACGCGCCGTGCTCGCGTCCCGTGACCGGCGTTCGGGCCAGACGGCGCGCTCTCTTCTCACGACGCTCGCGATCGGCTGCGGGCTGCTCTTCGCGTTCCTGATCCTCATCTGGCATCTGATCCGGACGGACCTTGCGCAGCGAAACCGCTCCGAGGCGACGATCCGCGAGCGCGAGGCGCGCATCCGCCATCTCATCGACGCGAACCTGATCGGCGTCCTGTTCTCCCAGGGTGCCCGCGTCACGGACGCGAACGGGGCCTTCCTGTCGATGCTCGGAATCGAACGCGAGGATTGGAAACCGGGCCAGCACGAGCTCTTCGGCTTCACGGCGCCCGAATTCAGGGCACTGGACGATATCTGCGAGAAGGAGCTCAGGGAGAACGGCACCTGCCGCCCGTACCAGAAGGAGCTTCTCCGCGCGGACGGAACGCGCGTCCCCGTCCTCTTCGGCGCGACGAACGTGGACATGGGGGGAGGTTCTCCGGTTCGCGCTTCCTTCGTCGTCGACCTCTCGGAGCTGAAACGAATCGAGGCGGAACGAAACCGGCTCTACGAGGAAGCGCGCGATGCCGTGAACGCGCGGGACGCGTTTCTCTCGGTCGCGGGACACGAGATGCGGACGCCGCTATCCGCCCTGAACATCGCGATGTATCAGCTCGCGCGCCAGATGCGCGCGCTCGGAAACGAGAAAGCCATCGACCTCGCGGCGCGGTGCGAGAGGCAGGTGGCGCGCCTCATCCGCCTCGCCGACGAGCTCCTGGACGTGTCGCGACTCTCCACCGGCACTATCCATCTCAGCCTCGACGAGGTGGATCTCGGGATTCTCGCGCGCGACGTGATCGAGCGCTTCGAGGAAAGCGCCCGGCGGGCCGGCTGCACGCTGGTCCTTCGCGCCTCGGACGGCGTGATCGGGTTCTGGGACCGTCTGCGGCTGGACCAGGTCCTTTCGAACCTGGTCGCGAACGCGATGAAATTCGGCGGCGGCGCGCCCATCGAGCTGAGCGTCGCCTCGCGCGCGGAGAACGCCGTCATGACCGTGACGGACCATGGAATCGGAATCCACGACGGAGACCAGAGGCGCATCTTCAACCGGTTCGAACGCGTCGTGTCGGGAAAGGCGTATCCCGGAATGGGGCTCGGGCTCTGGATCACGCGTGAGATCGTCGAGGCTCACGGGGGAAAGATCGGCGTCGAGAGCCGCCCGGGAGCCGGAGCCCGGTTCGAGGTGACGCTGCCGCGGCGCACGGGGGAACCTTGAGAATTCTGATCGTCGAGGATGACGAAGCGATTGCCGAGGCGGTCGCGAGCCTGCTGGAGGACGAGGGCTATGCCGCGGTGACCGTCCCGGACGGACGGGCGGCCCTCGAGAAGCTGCGGGACGGCGGGGAGACGGGTCTCATCCTCCTCGACTTCGCGATGCCCGTGATGGATGGCTGGAAGTTCCGGGAAGAGCAATTGAAAGACAGAGCGCTTGCCGCCATCCCGGTCGTCGTGTGCACGGCGGACGGCCGCGCGGCGGAAAAGGCGCGTTCGATCGGCGCGGCCGGCTGGCTGCGGAAGCCGATCGACCCCGACCGGCTGCTCGAGCTCGTGGCGAAACACTGCACGCGAGTGCCGCGGCCGACGTCCGGCCGCTGACGAGGAACGCCCCGCCTGCGCGAAGAGGGGTGGGGCGTTCCTCGTCGTTCGATCACACCACTCTGCGGCCCTGAATGACCTGGATGAGAACGACGACGATCGCGACGACGAGGAGGATGTGAATGAACCCTCCCATCGTGTAGGACGTCACCATTCCCAGAAGCCAGAGTACGAGCAGGATCAGGAAAATGGTCCAAAGCATGTTCTCCTCCTGGCCTGGCCTGAGCAACTGCCATGCCGCGTCACCCCTTCCGCAACAGGCGTGCCGCGCACTGGCTCGCTTCGTGCGTCATCCCCGGGGGAGAAAGCCGGGAATGGAACGGCATGCGTCTTCCCGAGATCTGTCTTCTTGGAAATCTGACAATGAAACTGGCGAAACCGGAAAAGACTGCCGGTATCGGGGCGCGGCCCGCTCCGGGCTTCGGCGCCTGGCGGCCGAGTCCGCGTCAGGCCGCCCTCGGTCTCGTGACCCTTTGTTTCGTGCTCGTTTCCGTCGTCGGCGCGACGAATCTCGTCCTGCGGTCGGACTGGCTCCTGGGGCGCATCAACTCGGACCCCGCGGCGCTCTTCGTCTCCTTCACGGGCGCGCGATCGCTCGTGCCCGGGAGCCTCCGATTCGACACGCTCCTCGTCCGCAGCCGGGATTCGAACATCGAATGGGAGGCACGGCTCGAGGGAGTGTCGGTGCGCGTACGTCTGTCCGATCTTCCGAGGCGCCGTTTCCGGGCGGACTCCGTGCGCGCGAACGCCCTGTCGTTCCGCCTTCGGGAACGTCTCGAGCGGTCCGAAGCGATACCCGCCCGGCTCGCGCGATATCCCGGCATCGCCGGGTTCGCCGAACCGCCGCTCCGGGACCCGCCGGCGCCTCCCGCGGACCCGGGAAACCCGTGGCGCGTCGTCGTGAACGATCTTGCCGTCGGCGTCGTCAGGGAGATCTGGATCGACTCCTGGCGCTGGGCGGGATCGGCGCGCCTCGAGGGAGGATTCGACCTGCTGCCGGGCCGTCGGGCCGAGGTTCTTCCCAGCGAACTCTCCGTCGCCGGCGGGATCCTCCGGTTCGGCGAGCAGGTGATCTCCCGCGAAACCCGGGGAGCCGTGCGCGCCGCGCTGCCGCGTTTCGAGACGCAGGACTACCCGGGCAACGAAGTGTGGAAGCTGATGTCCGGCATGGCCGCCGTGCGCGGCACCCTCCAGGGCCTCGACTTCCTGTCAGCCGACGGCGACGGCCTGCGCATCGCGGGCGGGGTCGGGTCCGCCCGGGTCGGCGCCGTGCTCGACGGCGGGCGGGGGCGCGCGCGTGTCGATGCCGACGCCCGGCGGTTCACAGCGCGCGCAGGGCGGCGGACCTTCCGCGGCTCCGGGCGCGCGGCCGTGAGGGCGCGCGCGATCGATTTTCACGAAGGCTCTGTTTCCTTCGCAGGGACGAACGTCGCGCTCTCGGATTTCTCGCTGGACGGCGCGGCGGGAGAGTCCTGGGACGGAACGTTCGCGACGCCAGCCGCGCGTCTCCACCTTCGAGACGGATCGTTCGACGCGCGGGTCGTCGCCCGCCTTCGGGATGGCCGTCCGCTCGTGGCCCTTCTGCCCCCCGGCCCGCCGAAGTGGCTGGCGGGGCTCTTCGACCTTCGCGACCTTGAGGCGGAGGGCCGCGTCGTTCGCACGCCGGGCCGTCTCACGATCTCGAAAGCGAACCTGGAGGCGGGCACGTTCCTCCTGGCCGGCGACTACCGCGAAACGCGTCGCCGCAGATGGGGAGCGCTCCTGATCCGGAAGGGCGGCCTCTCCGTCGGCGTCGGCGTGGGTGCGAGCGGAGCGGCGTTCCACCTCCTCGGGGCAACGGCGTGGTTCGAGAAGGAAGGCCGTCCCGGGGGTCTCAGAACGGATCAGCCGCCCGAGGGCGGAGAACTCGCCGCGCCGCGGCTGAGCAGGTAGGCCGCGGCGATTCCCATACCGAGCACGCCGAAGAGGATGGGAACGGTGCGGCTGCGGCGCGGCCGTTCCAGCGAGGTCCAGTTGCGGACGAGCGTCTTCTTGATCTTCGCGCCTTCGGTTCCGGCCTCGTCGAGGATGCGGCCGACGGAGCTTGCGACCTGCTTCACGGTGTCGTCTTTTCGGCTGCCGAATTCCGAGGCTCCGCCCCGGAGAGCGGAAACGATCTGATTGAAAGCGTTCTTCGCCATCTTGAAACTCCTTCCGGAAGAGTCCGGCCCGGAACGGAGTGCAAGATCGACGCCCGGCCTTTCGGAGCACGAGATGGCACATCCGTTGCACCGCCTGGACCCGGAGGTTCGAAATGGAGAACACTTTCAGCCCGACCGTCGAAGAGCAGGCACGGAAGACGGCTCGCGAAGCCCAGAAGTTCGGTAACGAAGTGAAGAAGGACTTCGACGACGCCGTTTCGCGCGGCAAAGCGGCCGTCGAGGGATTCGGATTCGACACACAGAAAGTCGCCGACCGCGCCCGCGACTATGCGGAGTCCGCGCGCAAGAAGGTCGGAAAGGCTGCCGAGCGCGTCACGACGTACGCGGACGACAACACGGCCCTCGTCGCCGTGGCCGCTTTCGGAATCGGGCTGCTCGTCGGGCACCTTGTCACGCGGGAATCGTGAGCGCCGTGAATACCGCTTCCGGCGGATGACCTGAGCGATCAGCGCGTGCGCCTGCCCAGGTCGGAACCGGCGGTGACGGAGATCCGCGTAGCCTGGGTCACGCTCCTCAAGATCCTGACGGCGGTCCTCATCGCGTGGGCGCTCGTTCACCTCCGGGTCGGAGTCGAGGTCCTCCTCATCGCCGCCCTTTTCGCGATGGCTCTGAGTCCGGCCGTGGATTGGATGGAGGCCATCGGTCTCGGCCGGGGATGGGCGGTCGCGACGATGGCCGTCGTCGGGATCGCGGTCCTCGTCGCCTTCATGGCGTTCGTGCTGCCGCCGCTCTCGACCGAATTGTCGGCTCTGTGGAAGAGCTTCCCGCATCTCCGGCAGAACATCAGTCACGAAATGGAACGCAGCGGGCTCGCGTCGCGCGTGGTACTGCCGCTCCTCGATCTTCCTCGGTCCCCGGAGTTCGACGCCTGGCTCTCCCGGCCGATGGGATGGGGACCGACGGCCGTCGGGGCCGTCGCGGGCTCGTTCCTCGTCGCCGTCCTCGCCCTCTACCTGATCCTCGACGGGAGGTCGGTCGTCGCGTGGCTGCTCGCCTACGTGCCGCGCCGGCATCGCGGGAAGATGTCGGCCATGATTCCGGAGGTTTTCGGCGTCGTGAAAGCGTACGCGATCGGGCAGCTCGTCACGTCCGCGCTGTTCACGGTGTTCTGCTTTGCAGTCCTGACGGCGTTCCACGTGCCGGCGGCGCTTTGCCTCGCCCTGTTCGCCGGCGTCTGCGACGCGGTCCCCGTGGCGGGGATCTTCATCGCGATGGCCGCCGCCACCTTGATCTCTCTCACCGTCAGCCCGGCGACCGCGCTGATCGTCCTCGGCCTCTACATCGTCTACCATCTCTTCGAGACGTACGTGCTCGTCCCGCGTCTCTACGGCAACCGTCTCCGGCTGTCCACCCTGACCGTCCTGCTCGCGATCGTGGCGGGCGGCATGCTGGACGGCGTGATCGGGGCGATCCTCGCCCTTCCGCTCGTCGCGGCGTACCCGGTCGTGGAGAAACACTGGCTCGACGAATATCTTCATCCCGACGCGGTCGAGGACCACGCGTCGCTTCGCGCCGCGACCGACGGAACGACGGAAGGGCAGGAAGCCGCCGTCGACGCCGTCATGAAAGGCGAGAGGCCGGCGCCGTCGCCTTGACGGCGCAGGTGCGGAAGTGCCGACCGAAACGAAGACGGACTCGAGGAAGAAGCATGCCCTCGGCGTCGTGCAGCGCGCCGGCGGCGCGCTGCTCGCTCTCGTCCTTCTCGTGGTCGTGGTGTCGTTCCTCGTGGACGAGCCCCTGCGGCAGAGCATCGAGCGCCGGATGAACGATCGACTCGAGGGATACGAGGTGCGCCTGCCGAAGCTGCATTTCCGGCTCTTCACCCTTTCGATGGCGCTGGAGGGGCTCGTCGTGAGGCAGAAGGCACACCCCGAACCCCCGGTTCTCCACATCGACCGCCTGACGACGAGCGTCGAGCGGTTGGCAGATCGCGCTCAGGCTCATCGAGAACGGTTTCTTCCGTTCGATCCTTCCCGGCTTCGATCGCGATCTGGGCGCCAGGGCGCCGGAAGGCCGGGCCATGAACGCCTTTCGCCCGCGCCTGGGCCGCCGGGCGGCGACGGCAACCCGGGGGTCGCCGAGCAGGCCCGCAATTCAGAAGAAGCGGCCGACGGCCTCGAACATCGAATTCAGATTGACGGGCTTCTTCATGACGGGAACGCCCGGAGGACTGCGGGAAGGATCGGATGTCGACACGATCACGGGGATATCCGAAAAGCGCGGGTCCGCCTTCATCTCGGCGTAGAGCTCGTTGCCCGTCATGACGGGCATGAGAAGGTCGAGGATCATGACGCAGGGCCGACCCATCGACGGCAGCTTGTCGAGAGCGTCTCTGCCGTTCACCGCGGTCTCGACGACGTAACCCTCATCCGCAAACGCATCGCTCAGGGTCGCGAGCAGATCGACTTCGTCGTCGACGATCAGGACTTGCCTGGCCGCTCGGGTCAAGAGGCGCCGCCCGAGGGCGCCAGAGTCGTGTAACTTCTCGCGTTGCCCCACACGGAGGCCTGCCCGCGCAACTTCCGTGCCGCCCGAACGCGCCAACCGCTGGCACACGCGTTGCGATCTCGGGTCGAAGGAGGATCCGATGGAAAGTATTCTCAGCTCCCCGACGGCGCACGACCCGCGGCCGTTCGAGGATCTCGAGCCGGCCTCCCGATGTGGATGGGAGCGGGCCGCCTCCTCGAAGGCGGAGAAGAGGTTCGAGGAGGTCGAGTCGGAGCTCGAGCGTACGTGGCCATCCAATCGCGGGAGCGGTTTCTTTTTTCCCGTTTCGTTCGGACGGTCGCCTGGCGGCAAAGTACCGGGACCGAAACGGAAGTGAGCGCGGCGCGGGCCGTGACATCGCGGGAAAGCGTCAACGCGGCAGGGGTGGAACGCGTCCCCCGTGCCCCAGGCCTTCCTCGGCCTTGCTGACGGCTGCTGCGGCGGCGTCCCGCTCCTCGGGGGGCACGGCATCGAGAAGGCGGGGCTGGATCCAGACACAGCGCGCGAAGAGCGCCCGCGCCTCTTCCGCGCGGCCGAGCGCCGCGGCCGCCCTCCCGAGGTTCAGGTCGCTCTCGGCGCGCTCCTCGAGACGCACGGATCGCGCGTAGAGCGCGTAGGCGCGTTCACGCTCGCCCTTGAGAGACTGCACCGAGCCCCACGCGAGGACGGCGGTCGCGGCCCGGGGACGAAGCGTCACGGCGCGCGCCAGGCGCGCGTCGGCCGCCGAGAGAAGCTCGGCGCGCTCCGGGGCGGCCTCCAGGGGAGCGGAGGCGGCGTCACGGAGGAAGCTCTCGCCGGCGGCCTGCTCGAGCGTCGCGAAGGAGCGCACGGCCGCGAGCGCGGCGAGGAGCAGCGCGCACGTCCCGACGGCGGCGCGGGTGCCGCGGGAGGGAGGCGATCCCGATCCGGGATCGATGCGCAGGACCGCGAGACCCGCGAGGAACGCGGCGGGTCCGGATGCGACCGCGATCCGAAGGGGGAAGTCGCCGAGGGCCAGGAACGCGACGCCGAGTAGCGACGCGAGAAGCAGGTCGGCCGAAGGGCAAGGTGACCCCGCTTCCTCGCGACGGCGGGAGAAGAGACCCGAAAAGAGCGCGAGAACCGCCACGCACGCCGCGCACGCGGCAGGCACGCCGGCCTCGGCGGCGAGCGTGACGGGGTCGCAGTGGGCGTTGTCGAAATGGGCCGAGCCGCTCCGATGCACGAGGCGCCTGCCGGTGCGCTCCTCTGCCGCGAGGCGCGCAGGCACGAAACGATTCGAGAACGCGCCCGGACCGGCGCCGAGTACCGGTCGCGCGCGAACCATCTCCCGTGCCGCGAGAAAGCCGATGTCGCGCTGGGTCGTCGCCGCGGCGACGTCGCCCGTGCGCAGCTGGTCGAGCTTCACGAGAGCCCGCTGTCCGGCGCCTGTCGTTCCCGCGAGAAGGCCCGCCGCGAGGAGCGCCATGAGCGCGAGTCGGCGCCTCGGCAAGTCGAGCGCGACATAGAGGAGAGCGCCCGCGCCGAAGGCGAGGGCCGGCCCGACGGACTCCGTCGCGAGGAGGCCGAGAAGGGCGCAGAGAAGGCCGAGCGAGGCGAGGGCGCGGGTTCGGGCCGCGCCTGGCGTCGCCGCCGTCGCGAAAAGAAGGAGCGCTGGCAGGACGAGCGCCATGCCGACGTCTCCCGCGTTTCCGATGAGTCCGGCCGCCAGGAAACGGGGTTCCGGGACGTCGAGCGGCATCCGGAACAGCCCGGCCCACCTCTGGAGCGCGGCGAGCGCGCCCGTAAAGGCTCCGGCCGCCATCAGCGCCGTCACCGCGGCAGGCGCGACGCCGGCTCCGGCGGCCGACGCTCCGAGGAAAAAGAGCGCGAGCGGAGAGAGAACGGCGGCCGCCGTGAGCGGGTCCACGACGTTCGCGTTCGCGGCGGCCGACAGGAGCGCGAGGGCGAGAGCCGCGCTCAGGCCGAAAAGGACGAAGCGAGCGGCCCGGCCCCGGCCGGGCGCGGGCAGGCGACCGCCGCGCGCGAGGCCGAGGAGCGCGAGCGAAGCGCCGAGGGCCTGAACGAGGCCCTTCGACTCGCGAAGTGCGTCGCTCGATGCCGCCGAAAAGACGAGGAACGGGAGGACGAGCGCGGCGAGGATTCCCGTGCGGACGAGGCGCGGCATTCCCGGCGAGGATAGCTGACGGCTCAGCGGGCCTGGCGCGCGCGGTGCGCACGCCAGGCCGCGAGGACTTTGAGCAGCAGGCCGCCGTGAGCCTGCCGGGAAATCTGACGAAACGAGAGGAGACGGATCCCGCCCGCTTCGTGCGGGCGGGGAAGCAGGGGCGCCGGTGGATTTTCTTTGAAGGTGAAGAGGGAGACGACATAGCGGCGATCGAGGACCGAGTGGCGAAGCGTCGCTACCCGCGATACGGCGGTGACCGTGCCGCCGGTGAGCCGCTTCCACCCCCTTCTAAGAAACTTTGCAGGCCGTTCCCCTGCAGGAGTGCGAAACAGAGGCACGATGAGGTGTCCCGGCACGAGCTCTTTGTCTTCTACGAGCAAAATCTTCTTCTTTCTTTCGACGATGCCCGCAACGAGATGAATCGCGCGCGGCTGCGGGCGGCGCGGCCTTCGCGGGAAGCCTTCCGGCTTCCCGCTCGCCGCGGCCCGGCAGAGCGCGCGCAGGGGGCACGCGCCACAGCGAGGCGCGCGCGGGGTGCACACGAGGGCGCCGAGCTCCATGACGGCCTGGTTGTGGTCGCCGGGCCTCCGCGCGGGCACGAGCGGCCGCGCGAGCGCGCGCACTCTCGCGAGCGTCGCGGGCGTCTTCGGATCGAGGCGAAGGCCGTGGAGACGGCAGAGGACGCGCACGACGTTGCCGTCCACGGCGGGCTCGGGGATCCCGAAGCTGATCGAGGAGACCGCGGCCGCCGTGTACGCCCCGATGCCGGGAAGCGCCCTCAGGCCCTCGAACGTGCGCGGAAACGCTCCCGCCCTCGCGACGGCCTTCGCGGCGCGGTGCAGATTCCGCGCGCGCGCGTAATAGCCGAGACCGCTCCACTCGGCGAGTACCGCGCGCTCCGGTGCGCGCGCGAGCGCCGCGACGGTCGGAAAGCGCGACAGGAAGCGCTCCCAGCGCGGGACCACGACCTCGATCGCCGTCTGCTGCGCCATGACCTCCGAGAGCCAGATCGCATAGGGGTCGCGCGTCCGGCGCCACGGAAGGGAGCGTCCGTGCGCGCGGTACCAGCGCGCGAGTCGGCGGGTGATGGCGCGCGCCGATTCGCGGCTCGTTTCCACGGGGATACGATAGCGTGCGATGGATCTCGACTGGGAGGGGCTCACGGTCGCCTTCGCGGCGCGTTCGATGCTCATGAATCACTTTCTCGACCGCGCGACCGGCGAAGTGCACGCGCACCTGAACGGCTCGCCCGAGCTGCGGGAGGCGCTGCTCCACGAGCGGTCGGGCCGCTACCTGAGGATCCCGAAGTCGACCTCGGACGTCGACGCGGCCCGCTGCCGTGCCTTCGCACCGAAGATGGAGGACGCCGCTGCGCGCGAGCAGGCCCTCGCGGCTCTGGAGAGCGGCGGTCCGGGCGCCTTCCGCGACGTGCTCCTCACGTCGCCGAACGACGAGAACGCGTGGTTCGTCTTCCGGGATCGCCGCGTCAGGGAGGAGCTTCGCGTGTGGCTCGACGCGCAGGGAATTCGCGGGGAGCCGCCCCGCTGACGTCAGGCCGGGGCGCCTCCGAAGACGAATCGGGCGAAGCGGCTCGGCACGTGGAAGTCCGGCGGATTCGCGCGGAGCGTCGGGGACAGCGCCAGAAACTCCGTACGACCGCCCGCGCGCGATCCGCGTGACGTTGCCCCGGCGTTCCTCTCCCGCCGCCGGCGCGCGGCCGGAGAGGAGCGAAGACCACGGAATCGCGAGGCGACAGCTCCATCGCGTCCATTCCGTCGCCGGCGAGTGTCGCCGGATCGCCCCGCACGCCGACTGTCGTTCCCGCCGGCCGCTCTCCGGCGACGACGGTCCACGTTTCACGGCTCTCGCCGGGATTCACGACGCGCGCCGCGTAGATCGAGCCGCGCGCGTTGACGACGATCTCGTCGTACGCGAAGAGCTCCCGCGGCGCGCAGAGGAACAGCTCGACGCATTCGTCGCGGAAAACATCCTCGCCGTCGGCGTGCGCGAGCTCGAGCGGCGGCGTGGCCGTCGACTCGAAGAGGACGACGAAGAGATCCGACGTGGCGGCGAATCGCGCGCGTGTCTCGATGCTCACCGCCGGGGCGCCGTCCAGCCGGCCAAGCGTCCAGGAAGGTTGCGTCGCGACTTCCCCTGGCGTTACGACACACGCGACATGCACGACCGGGACGTCCGGCGCGATCACGGCCGCCGTCCCGGGGGCGCGATGCCGAGACGCGCGGCGACGAAACCGGCGACGTCCAGTTCGCGGACGACGCCGAGGCGTTCGGGCCCGACTCCGTCGCCCACGTGAAGGTACAGGCCGTCGAGAGCCGGATCGGAATCGAAACCGTGCTGGCCGGGGACCTCGGGCGGGCCGAGCGGCGCCGGCTCTCCGCCGGCCGGAAACCCGCCGAGAAGGTAGCGCGGGCCCGCCGCGATGAGGACGAGGTCGCCGGCGTTCGGGTGGCCGAGGCCGAGCGCAGCGGCCTCGGTGCGCGCCGCCACGACGGCGAAGACGGACGCCCCCTTTTCGTCGCGTGTCTCGCGGAGAACCGCGGCGGCCCTCGAGACGACGGCCTCGGCCCGGTCGTCCGGCACGACGCCTCCGGGCAGGCTCGCACGGTTCACGACCACGAAGCCCGTGCCTCCGCTCGCGGCGATGAATTCGAGCGGCGAATCCGGCGCCGTTTCCGGACGGCCGCGCGGCCCGGGAGCCGTCTCGAGAAGGCCGGCGCGCGCCAGGATCGCGGCCGGGAAGATCGACCGGGTCACCGCGCGCATGCCGTGGTCGGACACGAAGAAGACGTCCCCCTTCTCGCGAAACCGGACGTAGCGCGCCGCGGCTTCGTCGGCCGCGCGCCAGGCCTCGTCGAGGGCGGCGGCCGCCTTCGCGGCGAGGTCCTTCGTGTAGAAGGGCTGGGCCGGGTCGGTCACGAGGAGGTCGTGCCCGCATTCATCGAGGATCGGGATGTAAGCGAGCAGGAGGTCCCAATCGCCCCGCTCGTCGGCCACGTCGAACGCGTCCACGAGGAAGCGCGTGAAACGGCGCGCCTGCTCCATGAAGCTCTGAATGTCGGGATCGTTCCGCCGGAGGAAAGCCACGTCGGGCAGACCCGGCCAGAAGCCGGCCTTTTCTTCGATCGCGCGCCGGAACTCCGGAGGGTCTGCCGACGTGCGATAGCGGTCGCCGAGATAGAGCGCGACCGAGGACAGGTCCGGGGCGAGCGCGAGGAGCTTCGACCAGCGGCCGAAGAGAACTCCCGCTTCGACGCCGTCGTCCCGGCGTTCACCGAGGGGAAACCAGTCGCCCGCGCGGGCCCGCGCGCGAACGCTTCCGTCCGCCGCGGGGACGGCGAGCATGTCGTAGTTCGTCCTGCCGTCGTCCGTCGAGTCGACGAGGAGAAAGGGAACCCCGCCGACGTCGAACGCCTTCGCCGGGGAGAACGAGGCGAGACCCGCCGGCAGCTTCGCGACGTCCGCGAAAGGTGTGGAGGCGGCCGACCCCTTCCAGAAGACGCCCCTCGGAAATGCCTCGTTGAAGTTCAGGGCCAGAGCCGTGCGCGTGCGGGCCGTCCGCTGGGAGGCTCCCGGGAAGCTGAGGGACGCGACGCGCTTGCCTTGCCGGGCGGCGGCCTCCCAGAGCGTTTCGGTCTCGGGTTCGACGTCGAACCCGCGGCGCCGCTGCCCGAGAGCGGTTCCCGCGGGATGGAATGTGTTCCCGACGATTCCCGTCATTCCGGGTGGCGCGCCGGTCGCGAGCGCGACGTGCGAGACCGCCGTCAGGGAGGGGGTCACGACGGCGAGGCGAGTGGCGACCTCGCCCTCCTTCGAGGCGCGCACGAAGCCGTTCGGAGAGAAGAAGCCGCCCGCGAGGCGGCGCCCGAATTCGAGGCCGCCCGCGCCGTCGAACGACACGACGACGACGCGCCGCCCGGGAGCCGGCGCGACGGGATCGGCGCCCGAAGCGGACCACGCGGCCGCGATCGCCGAGACGGCAAGAAGGCGCGTGAGTGCGCGTTTCAGGGCCATTCGAACTCCATGTCCTCGAGGCGCGCGAGAAGCCTCTTCGAGGACGCCTGGGCGCGCGCAAGCGCGCGCTCCTCGCCCGCGAAGATCGGCGGCAGCAGGCGCAGCGCGGCGCGCCGCTCCGCCGTTCGCGAGCGTCCCGCGAGGCGCCGGACCTGGACGATGAGCTCCGAGAGGTCGTGCGCGGCTCCGGCGGTGTCCTGGAAATCCATGAGGAGGGGCACGAGAACGGCGGGCGCCGGCATCGCCGAGCCGGTGAATTCGAGGCCGTAGCGGAGGTCGCGGGCGAGGATGCGCGCCGGATGGAGGCCCGCAGGGCCGGGCACTCCGGCGGCCCGAAGTAGCTTCGCGGCCCGGCGCAGGCGCCGGCGGACGCACTTTGCGAGCCGTTTCTCCGTGCCGGGGTCGGCGGTCCCGGTGAGGGGGTCGTGGAGGCGCGCCAGGGCCGCCTCGCGCCGCGTAAAGGCGCGTCGCAGCCGGGAGAGAAGGTCGCGCGTGCGCGCCGGGGAGGGGCCCGGATCTCCCTCTCTCGCGAGCCGCGCGGCGAGGCGCTCGGCGACCGGCCGCCGCCGGGGATCCCTCCGGAAACGGCCGAGGAGAAGCGTGCGCGCGACATCCTCTGTGCGGCGCGTCGAGAGGGCGCGGCGAAGATCCCGCGCCGCGACCCTGAGGGCGCGGCCCGAGCCCTTTCGGGGCGCATCGCCCGTCAGGCGCGCGAGAGCGGCGATGCGGCGCAGCGCGACGCGGAGGTCGTGAAGAGCCTCGCCCGACGGAGGGCCCGAAAGGCGCGCGAGAAGGACGTCGAGGCGCGCGCGCCTCTCCGAGAGCGCCGCGGCGGTACGGGAGACGAGGCGTGGGAGCGGAGCCATTTCAGTCCCCGGCCCCTTCCTCCCGGCCCGAATAGAGCGCGAGCGCGTCGGACGCCGCGTCGAACTCGAAGAGCTGACCGGATCGTCCCCAGCCGAGGAGCGTCTCGAAGAGCTCCGACGCGTCCACGGTTGGAAGTCGTTCGGCGAGCAGATCGCGCACGGCGTCTCCCGTGAGAGGCGTGTCGGGGTCCTTCGCGAGCTCGCGGATGACGAGGCAGAAGACACCGAGCTTGAGGAGCTCGGCGCGCAGGAGCACGGGCCGCTCGGCGGTCGAGGCGTTCACCATCCGGCGGCCGGATTCCGTGAGCACGACGTCGTTTTTCGGCGTGTCCACGAAATCGAGCATCTCGGCGCCTTTCGCGACCGCGATCGTTCGCCCGAAGTCGTAGTCCGTCAGCGCGTCGATGTCGAAGAGATTCATCCGGCCGGCGTGATCCGCCAGGATCTCGAGAAGCCCGAGGATCTCGGCGATGCGCACGGCCGGAAGGGGGGCGACCGGGCCCGCGACGCGCCGCCCCGGGGCCGCCGTCGTTCGCGCGGCGGCGCGGGAGACGCGCTCTTCCTCTCCCTCTTCGGGGAGGTGAACCCGCGTGACGACGTCGTGAATCAGCTCGACCATCGCGAGGAAGGCGGGACTCCGGTACTCGCGCGGGTGGGGCACCGTGTTCGCGATCGTGCGGCGGACCGTGCCGGGATTCGCGCCCATGACCACGATGCGATCGCCGAGGAACACGGCCTCCTCGATGAGGTGCGTGATGAGGAGGACCGACGAGAGCCCGCTCGTCCGTTCCGTGAAGAGGCGGTAGACCTCGGTGCGGAGCAGCTCCGCGGTCAATACGTCGAGGGCCGAGAACGGCTCGTCCATGCAGAGGAGCTCGGGTCTCCCGACGAGCGCCCGCGCGATCCCGACGCGCTGCTTCATGCCGCCCGAAAGCTCCTTCGGATAGTCGCGCTCGTGGCCCGAGAGGCCGACGGCCGCGAGCACCGCCTTCACGCGCTCCTCCGCCTCGCCAGCGGGCAGAGGGCGGCCGTTCAGGCCCACGCGCACGTTGTCCGAGACCGGCAGCCACGGAAAGAGGGCGAAATTCTGAAACACGACGGCGGCGCCCGGGTGGATGCCGAGGAGCGGCTTGCCGTGCTGCTCGACGGTTCCCGCGCTCGGTGGGATCAAACCGATGAGAATGCGGAGCAAGGTGGACTTCCCGCAGCCCGAGGGCCCGAGGACGGCCACGACTTCGTTCGCCTTCACCTCGAAATCGACGTGCTGGAGGACGACGCGATTCCGCCCCGCCTCGTCGGCGTAGACCTTGTCGACGCCGCGGGCGGCGGCGATCGGGGGAGCGGCGGTGGGGATCGGGCGGGCGCTCATCGGTTGAGACTGTACTTCGTCTCGGCGAGGCGGTAGAGGCGGCGCCAGACGAGGCGGTTCAGGAGTACGAGGGCGAGGGACATCGTGAGCACTCCCGCGGCGAGGAGGGGGAAGTTCGCGTCGCGCGTGGCCTTCGTGATGAGCGAGCCGAGGCCGAACGTCTCGAGCGTCCTGCCGCGCCAGGTCAGCGTCTCGGCGACGATCGACGCGTTCCATGCGCCCCCGGCGGCCGTCACGAGGCCGGTCACGAGGAAGGGAAACACCGCCGGCACGAACAGCGTGCGCCAGCGCGCGGCGCCCTTCATGGCGTAGACGTCGGCGGCCTCGTCGAGGTCGTGCGGAATGGCGCTCGCGCCCGCGAGGACGTTGAAGAGGACGTACCACTGCGCGCCGAGGAACATGAGGACCGCGGCGATCGCCGCGAACGGAACGCGGAATGCGAGGAGGACACCGGTCACGATTGGAAAGAGCATGGGGGCCGGGAACGACGCCACTATCTGGACGAAGGGCTGGAGGCGCCGCGACCAGACGGCGGAGCGGCCCACGAGGATTCCGATCGGCAGCGTCCACGCCGTCGCGAGAGCGAGGGCCGCGAGGGTTCGCAGGAACGTCGCCCCGAGGGCTCCGACCAGCACCGCCCACTCGCCGGCGGGGATCCGCGCGAGGAGCCCCACGAGCTTCCACGCTCCGAACAGCGCGCCGACGAGCGCCGCGAGGCCGACGGCGGCGAGGACGCCGTTGCGGACGCGATCGCCTCCCGCGTCGGGCGCGGGCGCGACGGCGGGCACCGGGGCAGGAGACGGAGGGATGGTGCGGCGGCGGCGGCGCCTGCGGAGGCGAGCCCTTCTGAGGAACGTCGACCGGCGGACGAGGTTCAGGACCCACGACTCGGGCGCCGCCTCGCCTTCGACGTCCGCGTTGCGGAAGCGCTGCGACCAGGCGACGAGGGGACGCCAGAGAAGCTGGTCGCAGGCCACGATCATGACGACCATCGCGACGATCGCCCACGCCATGGCCCGCCCGTCGCCCTTCTCGATGGCGACGGCCATGTACGAGCCGATGCCGGGAAGCCGGAAATCCCGGTCGCCGAGCGTGAACGCCTCGTTGACGGTCAGGAAGAACCAGCCGCCTGCCATCGACATCATCGAGTTCCAGACGAGACCGATGGCGGAGGACGACAGCTCCACGGTCCGGAAGCGCTTCCAGAACGAGAAGCGATGGATGCGGGCGACCTCGTGCAGCTCCTCCGGAATCGACCGCAGGGAGCCGATGTAGGAGAACGTCATGTTCCAGACCTGCCCGGTGAAGATCATGACGATGCAGGCGAGCTCGAGGCCGACGTTCGTGCGCGGGAAGAGCGCGACCATTCCGAGGACGAGGCCCGGGAGGAAGCCGAGCACCGGAATGCCCTGCCCGATGTCGAGGAGCGGCAGCATCACTTTCTCGGCGCGCTTGCCGTGGGCCGCGATCGTCCCGTACGTGAGCGTGAAGGCGAGCGACAGCAGGTACGCCGCGAAGCCGCGCGACAACGAAAGCAGGGTGTAGAGAGGCAGTGCCGAGGGCGAGAGATCGATCTCCACGGCCTGGCGAATCGGCGCCTCCCATCGCTGGGCAAGCCCGACGACTCCGGCGACGAGCGCACCGAGCGCGACGATCAGCGCGACGTCGACGGCGAGCCCCGATACACGGCCCTTTCGGCCCCGGGGCGTTTGAATCAGAGCCGCGGCCTCCGCGGGAGGATGAGACTCGCGCCGGCCTCGGCGATCGGGAGGTCGGGGGAGGGATAGCCCACGTGCCAGCCCTGCGCGCGATCGACGCCGAGCTCCGGGAGGATGTCCATGACGTCCTCCGACTCGACGCCCTCGGCCACCGTCTTCACACCGAGGCCGCGGCAGATCCCCGCCATTCCGCGCACGAAGACGCGATTCGCCTTCTCCTTCGGGAGGTCCCGAACGTAGCTGATGTCCAGCTTCAGCGACGAGACGGGCAGCTCCCTGAGGTAGCGGAACGACGAGAAGCCCATGCCGAAGTCGTCGAGCGCGAAGTGGAAGCCTTCGCCGGTGAGCGCGTTCGTGAAGTCGCGCACGCGGTCGAAATCCCGGAGCGCGGCGGTCTCCGTGATCTCGAACGTGACGCGCTCGGGGCGGATGCCCTTCGCGCGGGCCATCCGCGAGATGTCGGCGACGAGCGTGTCGTCGTCGAAGTCGAGGCCCGACAGGTTGATGCTGATCTCGAGCTCGGGGCTGATCCGCTTGCGGGCCGTCGCGAGGGCGTCGAAGGCCGCCGTGATGATCGCGCGATCGATGGCCGTCACGATGCCGAATCGCTCGGCCGCGCCGAGGAACTCGGCGGGAAGGGCGATGCGTCCGTCGGGCTCGCGCATCCGCGCGAGCGTCTCGACGGCGACGATGCGGCCGCTTCCGACCTCCGCCACCGGCTGGAAATAGGGAACGAATCGGGACTCGGCGAGGGCCGCGCGAATGCGATTCGACTGTTCGCGCAGCCGGCCCGTGCGGTCGCGCTCGCGATCCAGGGGGTCGTGGAGGCGCACGCGGCCGCCGCCGCGGCGCTTCGCCTGGTGCATGGCGAGATCGGCCGCGAGAAAGAGATCGGCGGCGCCGCCCGCGTGCTCGGGAAAGATCGCGACGCCCGCGCTCGCCGTCAGCGTGAGCGCGTTGCCTTCCCACACGGGCGCGAGCCGGCGGATGAGAGAGATCACCGCCTCGGCGCGCAGCGCGGCTTCCGCAGCGGACGCGCCGGGAAGCAGCATTGCGATCTCGTCGCCGCCGACGCGCCCCGCGGTCTCGCCGCCCATCAGCGTGGCGCGGAGGGTCTCGGCCATCGTCCGCAGGTAATCGTCGCCCGCGAGAAGGCCGTGCGTGTCGTTCAGGGTCTTGAAATTGTCGAGCCCGAAGACGAGGAGCGCGAGGGGCCGGCCGAAGAGGTCCGCGCGCGCGAGCTCGCGCTCGAGCTCGAAGTGGAACTGCTCGCGGTTCGCGAACCCGGTGAGCGCGTCGGCGGCCTCGGCCACGGTCTCGCCCGGCTCCGCGCGCGACAGGTCGCCGACCGCGCCCGTCACCTCCCGGGCCGCCGCGAGAAAGCCTCCGGCCGCGGACTCGGCGGCGATGCGCGTCCTGACCCAGAAAATGCGCTCGCCGGTCTCGGGTCCGGCCGGGATGCGCACCTCGAGGTTTCGCGCGCCACCGGGCACGGCCGTGGCCTCGATCAGCCTGTCGCGTCCGGAGGGCGAAAGCCAGAAAGGCGGCGCGCTCTCGGGCGCGTCGTCGAGGGTCCCGGGCCCGGGAGTACCTTCGGAAAGCGCGGCCTCGTTCGCGAGCAGGACGCGGCCCAGGCGGTCGAAGAGAGCCGTGGGGTCCGGCGAATCCACGAGCAGGGACACCGGGCGCCGCACGACGCCGGATCCCTTCCGCGCTTCGCGGATGCGGATGGGCTGCGTGTCCGTCTGCGATCGGCTCTTCTGCACGTCTCGTGTCCCCCGGACTCTCGGTCGATTATCGCCCGAGACGGTTCAGGGCGTCACCGGCGAGACGGTAGACCTGCCATCCGTCCATCGGAACGGCTCCGAGGCGTCTGTAAAATCCGATCGCCGATTCGTTCCACGCGAGGACGCTCCACTCCATGCGCCCGCAGCCGCGGGCGACCGCGAGCCGGGCGAGATGCCTGAGAAGGGCCTCGCCGATTCCGAGCCCCCGGAACGCGGGCTTCACGAAAAGGTCCTCGAGGTAGAGACCCGGCCGGGTGAGCCACGTCGAGTAGTTGTGGAAAAAGAGCGCGAAACCGGCGGTCTCGCCGGCGAGTTCCGCGAGGACGACTTCGGCAAATCGCTTCGCCCCGAACAGGTGCTCTTCGAGGAGCCGGGCGTCGGCATGGCAGTCCTCGGGCTGTCTTTCGTACTCCGCGAGATCGCGGATCAGGGAGACGATCGTGGGCACGTCGGCCGGGAGCGCGGCCCGGAGAGTGAACGCGGGTTCGCTCATGGGCGCCAATCTTACGGTGGAGGGTGTAAAACCCCCGCGTGTCCTTGAATTCCCGGCCGCCGGCCTTTTATGGCCGGCTCACGAGGCGCGTCGGGGCGTTCCGCCTCGCCGCCGCGCTGCCGCACGTGCCCGCTGGCGCGCGCGTGCTCGACGTCGGCTGCGGTCTGACGGATCTTCCGGGGCGGTTGCCTGCGTACGTCGGCTGCGACCGGAATCCGGACGTGCTCGGGGCGCAGCGGGAGAGATTCCCGAACAGGGATTTCTTCGAATGGGACATCGGTCGAGACGCGGCTCCGGCGGCGCTCCAGGCGAGGGCGCCATTCGAGGCAATCCTCCTCCTCGCGGTCCTCGAGCACGCGGCCGACCCCCCCGCGATTCTCTGCCGCCTTTCTCCTCTCCTTTCCCCGGGAGGCCGGGTGATTGCGACGACGCCGCACCCGCACGGACGGTTCGCGCTGGAGATCGGGGCCGCTCTCGGCCTCCTGTCGTCCCACGCCCACGAAGAGCACGAAGGTCTCCTCTCGCGCAAGGATCTCGAGACGGCGGGGCGGGCGGCGGGCCTTTCCCCGGTCGCGTACCGGCGCTTTCTCTTCGGCATGAACCAGCTCGCGGTCTTCTCGCGGTGACGCGGCGGGCCGAGCCCGTGCGGGGCGCCGCTTCGATCACGGTCGTGCGTGCGCGTACGCACAACCTGAAGAACGTGACGTGCTCTTTTCCCGTCGGCGCGTTCACCGTCGTCACGGGCCCTTCGGGCTCCGGGAAATCCTCGCTCGCCTTCGACACGCTCTACGCGGAGGGCCAGCGCCGGTTCGTCGAATCCATGTCCACGTACGCCCGGCAGTACCTCGAGCGCCTCGAGCGCCCCGACGTGGACCTCATCGAGCACGTCCTGCCCGCGCTTGCGATCGAGCAGAAGGCGCCGGGACGCTCGGCCCGGTCCACCGTGGGGACCGCGACCGAGATCCACGACGTCCTGCGGCTCCTGTTCGCGGCGGCGGGGACTCTTCGGTGCCCGAACGACGGCACACTCGTCACGCGCCACACCGTCGAAGGACTACGGGAAATCCTGCTTTCAGAATGGGGAGAGGGCGCGCGGATCCTCGTGATCGCGCCGCGCAGGGTCCAGTCGTTCGACGCCGAGAGCGCGGAGTGGAGAAGGCAGGGCTTCTTCCGCTATGTCAGTGCGTTGGGTCACGTACTGGAAATTTCTTTGAATGAGAAAGAGATGAGGGAAGCGGCGGAGCCGCTTGGAGCCTTTCCGCTGCTCGTCGGGCGCCACGTGCTCGCTTCTTCGGATCCGGAACTTCTCTCTTCCCTTTCAATGGCATTCGACTCCGGTGACGGGAAGCTCTTCGCATTGAGGAGCGGAGAGGGTCCTGGTCTTTCCTCCGCCCGCCGCTTTTTTCGCGGCCTCGTCTGCGACGCCTGCGCGCGGCGCTTCACGGATCCCGTGCCGGCCCTCTTCTCGTTCAACTCGCCGCGGGGCGCGTGCGAGACCTGCCAGGGCTTCGGGCGCGTGGCGGGCATCGATCCGGCCCGCGTCGTTCCCGACCCGCGAAAGTCGCTCGCGGGGCGGCCGATCGCGCCGTTCAATTCGCCCGCCTACGAGAGCGCGTACGACGACCTGCGGGCGGTCTCCCGGCGGAACAAGGTGCGCTGGAACGTGCCCTGGAACGAGCTGACCCCGCGCGAGCGCGAGGTCGTGTGGAAAGGCGCGGGCGACTGGTACGGCGTCGAGGGGCTCTTCAAGTACCTCGAGAAGAAGCGCTACAAGGTGCACGTCCGCGTGCTGCTCTCGCGCTATCGCGGCTACACGCCGTGCCCGGCCTGCGCGGGCGCGCGGCTCAAGCCGGAGGCGCTCGCGGTCACGCTGGCCGGAAAGACGATCGCCGAGGTCGCGGCCCTGACGCTCGACGAGCTGCTCGTGTTTCTCGAGGGCGCACTTCCCCTCGCGGAAGAGCGCGCGCGGGGGGCGTCGCTCGTCGACGAGCTCCGGCGCCGCGTGTCGACGCTCGTCGAGATCGGGCTCTCCTATCTCACGCTCTCACGCACGATGCGCACGCTCTCGGGCGGAGAAGCCCAACGCATCCAGCTCGGCTCGGCCATCGGCAACGCGCTCACCGGAACGCTCTACGTCCTCGACGAGCCGACCGTCGGCCTCCATCCGCGCGACACCGAGCGGCTGCTCGGCGTCATCCGGCGGCTCGCGGCGGGCGGCAACGCGGTCGTCGCCGTCGAGCACGACACGGACGTGATCCGCGCCGCGGACCACGTCATCGACCTCGGCCCCGGCGCCGGCGCCAGAGGCGGCCGGCTCGTCTTCGAAGGTTCGCCCGCGGAGCTGGAGGAACAGGACACGGCGACTGGCAGATCGCTGAAGAGGGAGAGGGAGAGGGAGAGAAGATCTTTGCTTCGGACTCAGGCGGTTACGGGCCGACTGCGTCGAATCACGCACTGGCTGCCGAAACGGTGGGCGCCTTCGGCGCTTTCTTAGAAGGGGGTGTGAGCGAAAGCGCGCTCGAACCGCCGGCGCGCATCGGCGCGGTCGCTGGTCGTGCGCGGGCTGGTAGGACGCGCCCCGACCCCTCTTCACCTTCTAAGAAAATATCTTCTTCCAGTCTGCAACTGAGCTCCGTCGAATCGATCCTGATCCGGGGTGCGCGAGCAAATAATCTTCAAAATATTTCCGTCTCTTTCCCTCTCCACAGGCTCGTCGCGGTGTCCGGTGTGTCCGGCTCCGGAAAATCCTCGCTCGTCGTGGACGTCCTCGCCGCGGGCGCGCGGCAGCGGATGGGAAAGGGCGTGCTCCCGGGCGTGGACGAGGTCGGCTCGCACGACGCGATCGAGGGTCTCGAGAGGGTCTCGGACGTGATTCTCGTGGACCAGTCGCCGCTCGGGCGCTCCTCGCGCTCGAATGCCGCCACGTACACGAAGGCATGGGACGAGATCAGGACGCTTCTCGCGCGCACGCCCGCCGCGAAGGCGCGCCGCCTCGAGAAGGGAGCGTTCAGCTTCAATGCGAAAGGCGGCCGCTGCGAGCGTTGCGAGGGCGCCGGCGTCGTGACGGTGGACATGCAGTTCCTCGCCGACGTGACGGTCGTGTGCGACGTTTGCGACGGGCGGCGATTCAAGTCCGTCGTGCTCGAGGTCCGCCTGCGCGGACGAAACGTGGACGAGCTTCTCGCCACGACGGTGGACGAGGCGCGCGACCTCTTCGCCGACGTCCGCGCGATCGCCGAGCGGCTCGCGCCGCTCGCGGAAGCGGGTCTCGGCTATCTCACGCTCGGCCAGTCCACCGGGACGCTCTCGGGCGGTGAAGCGCAGCGGTTGAAGATCGCGTCCTTCCTGAGGAGCGGCGGCCCGGACGAACCGGCGCTCTTCATCTTCGACGAGCCGACGACCGGGCTGGCGCCTTCCGACGTGGACGTGCTCCTCGCGGTCCTCCGGCGCCTCATCGCGGCCGGCCATTCGATCGTCGCCGTGGAGCACAACACGGCATTCCTGGCCCGCGCGGATTACCTCGTGGAACTGGGTCCCGACGGGGGTCCGGCCGGCGGGCGCCTCGTGTTTTCGGGGACTCCCGGGGCTCTCGCCGCCCTCGGCGGCACGCCGACCGCCGCGGCGCTGCGGAGGCGGGTACAATTTCCGTCACCGTGACGACCGAGGTCTACCGCTACGTGCTCTCGGTGGAGGGCCGCGAGATCGACCTCTCGGATGGAGAGGCCACGCTCGGTCGCAGCCGGACGTCGACCGTTCGGCTCGAACACGAATCCGTTTCGCGCTCGCACGCTCTCCTCACGCTCAACAGCGGCGAGGCGATCGTCAAGGACCTGAACTCCTCGAACGGCACCTACGTGGGCGGCAAGAGGATTTCCCGCGAGACGCGTCTCCAGAGCGGGGATCGCATCCAGATCGGCGCGGCCGTGATCGACCTTCGCATCGTGGCGCCGAACGCGCCGTCCGAGCGCACCGCGCTCCTCGGGCCGGAGGCGCTGGCGCCGCGGTCGGCGGTGCCGCCCGTTGCGCCGGCGGCGTCCGCGCCGCCGCAGCCGTCCGCGATCACCTACGAGCCCGCTCCGGGCAGCACGCTTCCGGGGGTTCCGCCGCCGCCGGTCGTCGTTCCACCCGACGAAATGTCGGCCTCCGACCTCTTCCGCGACGTCGATCGGAAAGGCACGCCGGTCAGGCCGAGCTCCGGGTTCCGCGAGGCCTTCCCGGCGGCGCTCCGGCCCCCGGACGAGATCTCGACCGTCGCGCCATCCGACGGCGTCCCGGCGGTCGCGGAGCCGTTCCCGCCGGCGCCCGCGGCCCGCGAGCTGGCGGACGTCTCGATCCAGATGAACTCGTCCCAGGCGCCCCCGCGCATCGCGACGGTCGAACGCGCGGCGGCCTTCCGCGAGCGGCGCGCGCCGGCGTTGAACGCGGGCCCGCGAAACGCCGCGAACCCGTTCGCCCGCCTCCTCGCGGCTCTCGTCGACGCCGTCATCCTCACGGCGATCAACCTGCTCCTCTTCGCTCCCGTCTTCCTGATCGACTACTTCCGCGCGGAGCTCCAGACGCGCGACGCGGCTCCGGACTGGGCCTTTCGAGGCATCACGATCCTCTCGTTCCTTCTTGCCGCGCTCGCGAACGCGCTGTACGTCGTCGGAGGCTGGGCGTGGCGCGGGCGCACGCCCGGAAAGTCCCTTCTCGGGCTCACGGTCGTCAAACGCGGGGAGATCGGGGGACGTGGCATCGGCTGGAAGGCGGCTCTGATCCGCGCGGTCGTCCTCGTGCTCGCGGGACTGCCGCTGGGCCTCGGGTGGATCCTGGCCTTCTTCGAAAAGGACAAGAGGGCCCTTCAGGACCTCGCGGCCGGCACCTGGGTCGTCCGCGCGCGCTGAGGCGTCAGGTCCCGTTCAGCGTCGCGAGGAGCGACGGGGAGAGAAGCGCCTCCTCCGTCCGGCGTCCGCCGCCCTTCTTCCGCCAGGAAGCGAGGGCCTTCCTCGCGCGGGCGAGGAGGCCGGGATCGGCCCTTCCCTCGAGGACGTAGCGCGTGCCGAGAACGAGGGACGCGAGGAGGTCCGCCTCCCGGGCCTCCGGGCGGGCACGCCGGAATCTCTCGACCCCGGCCTCGGCCCCGGCGAAGTCGCCGGCCGAAAAGAGCGTCAGGATGCGCTCTGGGCCGGCATCCCCGGCCTCGCGCGCGTCCGGGGCTCCGGGCTCACCGGCCGGGGCGCCGGCAGTCGGGGCCGCGGCAGGGACGGGGATCGGCACCGTCACCGACACCGGGACCGGCGCCGTGGGCGTCGCCCCCGGAGGCGCCGGCGTGGGTAATTCCCGCACGGCGGACTGCTGTGCCTCGCGGCGCTCGAGCGCCCCGAGCCGGCCGAGGAGATCCGCCGACTCCGAAAACCCGTCGATGACTCCCTCGCTCCGGGAGAGGAGGAGGTTGCGCTTCGCCTCGAGAACCTCCCCGAGCTCCATGTGCGCGACGCCGAGCCAGTAATAGGGGTCGTAGAGGTCCACCGTGTAGCGGCTCGCGCCGAAATGCTGCCTCGCGTGCGTGTGCCCCGTGGCCAGCGCGTCGTTCATCTTCTGGATCACGAGCGGCCAGTCTTTTCTCTGGGCGGCGGCCTGTCCCGCCTGATAAGCCTTCACGGCCGCGTCGGGGGGTAGAATCGCCTGTGCGGACAGCGGAGCCGCGAGGGTGACCAGCACGATCGCGATCACCCCCGTGGACCCGGTCCCACGTGGGATGGTGCCCTCGCCGTGACACTCCCAAGAGCGCATCGAGGGGGATTCTAGAGAAGGATGAGTTCGAACTCCCGGCTTTCGCGGTCGGTTCTCGGAGCGGCCCTGCTCGGAGCCGTGGCGGCCGCATGGGCGCCGGACGCCCGCGGGGCCTGCCCTGTCCAGGCCCCTGTCCTGACGGGGCCGGCCGGCGTCCAGGCGGGGGAGTCTTATTCCCTCTCGTGGACGAACGTCCTCACGAGCCCGACGGCCGAGAGCGCGGACTACTACGTCGTCGAGCGCTCCCAGGACCCGAGCTTCGCGGCGGGGGTCGACCAGACCGTCACGCTGCGGTCGGCGATCACGTTGACGCCGGGGGCCGCGAGCGCAAAGGTTCTCTACCACCGGATCGTCGTCAGGTCGTCCTGTCCGACGGCCTCGTTTGCCGCCATCATCTCCAATGTCGTCGCCGTTCCCGTGAAGAGCACGTGCGACGCGCCCCTTTCCGTCGGCGAGCTGCACGTCGACCCGGTGAACCCGCCCGCGTATTCGACGTGGGTCGTCACCTGGAACACGCTCGGCTCCGGGCCGGGTCCGGGCGGCGGACCGACTGGGCTTGAAATTCCGTATCCGCCGGACGTCGGCATTCGAGCCGGACGGCCGCGAATGGGACGTCGACGGCGGCGCCGCCTCCTTCTCGGGCGGGCCCGGCGACTACGTCTTCCAGGTGAGGGCCGAGGCGTCGTGCGGCGCCCTGGGCCCCTGGTCTCCCTCCCTTCGCGTCACGGTCGGCAACGTGCTGAAGCCCGCGCTGCTCCTCGTGTCCGAGCCCGCCCCGATCGCGGCGCTCGTCCCGGCGGCCGGCACCCGCCTCACGACGTCCTTCGTCGTTCGCAACGGCGGGACCGACGTGATCACGGTGCGCGCGAAAGTCGACGACAGCGGCTTCGCCCTGACGCCGGAATCGTTCTCGCTCCTGCCGAATTCCGAGTCGACGCTGGTCGTGACGTCGCTCTACGCCTCCGTGCTGGAGCGCCCCCTGCACCCCTCGGTCGTGCTCACGGCGGGCGAAACGACGGTGACGGTCCCCGTCGACTGCATGATCTCCGCCGCTCCCGCGAAGGCGAAGGTCGTCTGGAGCGACCCGGCCGCGGACATCGACCACGACGGTAATTCCGTTCTCCGTTCGATCGTGAACCCTTCGGACCTCGCGGCGTCGTTCGTGGCGACCGTGCGCGTGCCGTGGCTCACCGTGGTGCCTCTGGACGGCCAGCCCTGGGATCGGCCGCTCGCGGCGCGCGAGACGCGCACCGTGCAGCTCGTCGTGGACCGCGCGAAGCGGCGCTCGGGCACGGGAACGGAGGTCGGGGCAGTGTCCCTCGCCACGGTCGGCATCCCGGACGGCGCCGAGACGCTCCTCGTGACGGACGACGGACCGGCGGTCCCGCCGACCGCGGGGGGCACGGGCGCGACGCCCGCGGCCAACGCGCGCACGCGCCTCCTCTACGCCGCTTTCCCGAATGCCGTGGATGCGAAGGGCGTGGGGCGTTTCGCGGCCGACCTCTGGGTGACGAACTCCGACGCCGTGAACGCCGTGCCCGTGTCGCTCCTGTTCAACCCGATCGGCGGTCCGCCCGACGGCTCGGCGCTCCGCCGCTTCGACCTCACGCTCGCGGCCGGCGAGACCCGCCGCTACCGCAACGTCGTCGGGACGCTCCTCGGCTCCGAAGGGGCGTTCACGGTCGAGGTGCGCTCGACGGCGCCCACGCTGACGGCCACCGCGCTCGTGAACAACCGGCCGCTCCCGGCGACCGTGGCCGCGCGAAACGCGTCGCGCCGCACGCTCGCGGGGACCACGCCGGCGACCGGACAGTTCGGCTTCGAGATGCGCCCGACGATTCCGGGCGAGGGCGTGAAGCAGAGCGACCCGTTGTACTGGGTGTCGGGCCTCGCGCACGACGCGAATCGCCGGTCGAACCTGCTTCTCCTCGAGACTTCCGGTTTCGACACGAAGATCCTCATCGATCTCTTCGACAAGAATGGACTTCCGATTCTGCGAAACGGCGCGATCGTGAGCATCGAGAAGACGATCCCCGCGAATGCGACCGTCCAGCTCTTCGACGACGCGGATCTCTTCGACGCCGCCCCTCTCCCCAACACCTACGCCTATGCCCGGATCACGTGGAAAGACAACAGCGTCGCCGATCCCGTGGGCGGGGCGCGCGGATCCGTCGTGGGGATGGCGACGGTCATCGACAACCGCACGCAGGACTCCTCCCTTCACGTGGGCGTCACCACGAACGGGCTGAACCCCCTGCACGGTCTTTCCGGGAGCTTGCGGACGGGACCGTCGCGGGGGGCGCTCTCGGCGCTGCCGTTCGCGGGCGCTCCGCCGACGCTTTCGTTCCCCGCGGTTCACGCGGGCGGCGCGCCACTGGGCGACGGCTTGAGGCCTTTCTGGAGGACGCGCATCACGCTCACGAACACGTCCTCCACGGTCGATCACGCCGTGACGCTGAAGTACGTCGACAACAACCTCAACACGATCGCGTCGGTCACGCAGCCGCTTCCCGCGCGGGCCGTCTTCTCGCAAGAGGACCTCATTGAAGATTTCTTCCACCTTCCTCCCCTGACGAGCACGTTCGGGCACATCGAGATCGAGAACGTGCCGAACACGGACGGAACGTGCTGCAAGGAGGGATGGGCGGACGTCGACGTCCAGACCGAGGCGTACACGGTTTCGCCCGCGACCGGCGTCGGGGATTTCAAGACCGGCATGGAGGGGTACTCCTACCTCCACGGCTACTCCTCGTTCCAGTCGAACCTCGGGACGATGGTGTTCGACGGCGCCGAGAGCTCCTCGGCCTACCGGACGAACCTGATCCTGAACGAGGTCGGCGGCTCGTACTGCGACGTCGTCATCGCGGCGTACCTGCCCGGGTCGTTCGTGCCGATCGCGACCGCCTCGAAGCGGATTCCGCCGAACGGCTACATCTCGGAGGAGCTGTTCCGCAGCGTCCTCGGCCTCAACCTCTCGGAGCTCACGGACGTGCGCATCGTCGTGCGCCAGGTGGGCGGCGACGGCGTGTTCCTGGCTTTCGCCTCGAAGATCGACGTCGTGTCGGGCGATCCGGCCAACATCTTCCTGCGTCCGGCGTCGGCCGGCACGGGACGGTGACGGGTTGACCGCCGGCGCCGTCGAGCGCATCGCCCATTTCCGCATCCTGAAGCGGATCGGCCGGGGCGGCATGGGAATCGTCTACCAGGCCGTCGACGAGCGCGACGACCGCACGGTCGCCCTCAAGGTAATTCGCGAGGCCGAGGGGCCGGGAGGCGAATCCGCGGCGCATCTCAAAGAGGCGCGCGTGCGCTTCGACCGCGAGGCGGCGATCCTCAAGAGCCTCCTGCACGTGAACGTCGTCTCGTTCCTGGAGATCGGCGAGGAGGACGGGACGCCCTGGCTCGCGATGGAGTACCTCGACGGCGTGCCGCTGACGTCCTTCGCGGGACGGCCGTGGACCGAGACGGTTCCGCTCCTCGTGCAGGCGGCCCACGGTCTCGCGTACCTCGCGTCCCGCGGAATCGTGCACCGCGACCTGTCGCCCGACAACATTCTCGTCATCGAGCGCGGCGGCGACCGGCTCGTGAAGCTCCTCGATTTCGGCGTCGCGAAGCTCTTCGAGAAACCGACCGGACTGGAGTCCCTGACCGCGACGGGGTTCTTCCTCGGAAAGGTCGCCTACGGCTCGCCGGAGCAGCTCGGCTCGCTCGGCCACGGCGCGCCGCTCGACTGGCGAAGCGACGTGTACAGCCTCGGCGTGATCTTCTACCAGGTGCTCGCGGGCCAGCGCCCGTTCGAGGGCAAGGCTCCCGTCGAGTACATCGCCGCCCACCTCAACGCCGTGGCGCCCCCGGTGGCGGCGCCGTCGGACGGGCCGTCCCTGCCGGTGCCCCTCGTCCGCCTCGTCGGGCAGATGCTCGAGAAGCGGCGCGAGGACCGGCCGTCGAGCTGGCGCGAGATCGTGGACCGACTCGTCGCCGTGCTGCGCGACGCGGGCGCGACGCGCCTGCCCTCCGGGGATCGAGCGGATGCCGCCCGGCGAAGGCCCGATCGAGGCGACGAGCGGAACCGAGATCGTGGGTGTCTCGCCGTCCGAAGGCTCGACGCGATTTTCCGGGGCCTCGCGCCCGCTCCACGAGACGCGCCTGCTCGCGTGGCTCGCGGCGGCCGGGATCCTCCTCGTCCTCTCCGTGTCGTGGTGGGCGGCCCGCGTCCAGCCGTCCGCGCGTCCGGTGGAAGGCCTTGCCGCCGTGCGCGAACCGACGGCAACCGTCGCCGCGCCCGAGTCCGCGGCCTCGAGCCCCACCCCGATCGTGCCCCTCGCGGGACGCCTGCAGATTCTCGGCTTGCCTTTCGCACGGGTCGTTTCGCTCGTGGACGCAGGCTCCGGGAATTCGGTATCGCTCCCGGCGAACGCGACGACGCCCCTTCTCGTCACGGACCTGGCCCCGGGCCGCTACCGCATCGTCCTCGCGGGTCCCGGCCCGGAGGGGCGTACCGTGCAGAGGGACGTCTCCGTGGCCAGCGGCGCGACGGTCCTTCTTTCCGAGCCTTTCGCGACGCCGGGCGCGCTTGCCGACGCACTAACGAGATGAAGAAATCTTTCTTTCTTCCTCAATTTTCTGTTCTCATCTTCACGCTCGCATCCGCGACCGCGCGCGCGCAGACCGACTCCGCGCTCCTGTCGAAGGTCAGCTTCAATCTCACGAACCCGGGCGGCAAGTCGATCGCGATGGGGGGCGCGTTCACGGCGATCGCCGACGACGCGACGGCGGCGCTCGTCAACCCCGCCGGTCTCGGGCTCATTTCCTCTGTCGAGTTCGCGTTCTCCGGCAGGCGCACGGACGAGACGCTCGGGCTCGTCATGGCGCGCTCGACGGCGACGGGCCCTTCCGCGGCGCCGTACCCGGCGGTCGAGACGACGAACGTGGACCGCGACGCGCACGCGACGTCGTTCGACTTCGCGGGCGTCGTGGTCCCCGTCTCGCGCCGGCTCGTCGCCGCGCTGACGTACGCGGAGAACCTCCGCTTCCAGGGGGACGCCGGAGACGCCGGATACCAGTACCTCGAGCTCCGGGACAACCGCTCGGGAGACGCGACCCGCAAGGACATCCTCTTTCAGTACCGCGAGTTCGGGTCGGTGAGCCTCCGCAACAGGCTGCTCGGGCTGTCGCTCGCCTACCGCGTCTCGGAGCGCGTGCGCGTGGGCGGAGGCGTCACGCTGAACCGGCCGGCCTTCGAGCTCGAGGGCGACGCCTCGGGTCCGCACCGCATCACGAGCCGGACGTTCCTCTCTCCCACGGCGGACGAGGTCAAGACCGTCACGATGCGCGTGGACGGCGTATCCGGCACGAAACTCGGGTACCTCGTGGGGATTCACGTCGACCTTCTCCCCGACGGGGCCCTGACGCTCGGGGCCGATTACCGTTCGTCGCCACGCAACGACGGGACGCTCGTGATCGGCGGCGACGTGCCGCCGGCGCTCTCGGGACAGACGTCCCGGCCGTTCTCGTTCCGGGTGCCGCGCGACGCGGCCGCGGGGCTCGCCGCGCACCCGATGCCCGGCCTCACGATCGCGGCCGAGGTGCAGTGGGTGGCCTACGGGGACATTTTCGACCGCCCGCTTCCCGTGGTCTCGTACGCGGGGCTCGTCGGGCCGTTCGGATTTCCCGTCACGGACGTGCTCGCGGACGTTTCCCCCGCTCCGGACGTCTGGATCCCGCGCATCGGCCTCGAATATGTCGCCAGCGCGAAAGGCGCGCGTCTCGCGTTCCGCGTCGGTTATCACCGGGAGCCCGCGCACGGCACCACGGCGCGCCTCGCCGTGCGCGACGCCTCGGGGGCGCCGTTCCCGATCACGGACCCGCCATTTTCGGATAGCGTCGCCTCCGTCTTCGACGGCGGCCGCGCGGACGACCGGTTCACGGGCGGCCTCGGCGTGACGGTCGCGCGCTCCCTCTCGATCGATTTCGGATTCGACGTGGGCCGCGCGTCGCGGCAGCTCGCGGCGAGCCTCTTCTACAGGTTCTAGGCGGGAAGACCGGCGGCCCGCTCTTCGAAGAGGATCCGGTTTCCGCCCGCGTCGCGCGCCTTGCCGAGCGCCTCCTCGGCGCGCTCGATCAGGGTGTCGCACGGGGTCTTGTCCAGACGGCCCTGCACCGCGATGCCGGCCGAAAAGGTGAGAACGCGGCCCGGATCGCCGGGAAAGGCAGCGCGAATGCGCTCGACCGCGAGCGACGCGTTCGTCTCGTTCGCTTCGACGAGGAGGATGAGAAACTCGTTCCGGAAGCGGCGACCGGCGAGGTCGACGCCGCGGATGGTCCGCCCGATCGCCTGGCCGAGAGCCGCGAGGACTCCGTCCGCCCAGTCGCGCCCCAGGTCCTTCTCGAGCGCGTCGAACCCGTCGATCGAAAGGACGACGAGCGCCGCCGTGCGCCGGGTCCGTCCCGCGCGCACGAGCTCTTCGGTCGCGCGACCCAGGAACAGGGAGCGCGTCGCGAGCCCGGTGAGCGCGTCCGTCGTCGCGCGCGCGAAAAAGCGCCGTTCTTCGTCGGCGACGGTCGGGAGGAGAAGCGCCGTGAAGACGAGGAACGCGAACCCGAAGAAGACCCCGGAGAACTCGGCGGAGCTGCGCGTCCACTTCGAGCCGGTTTCGAGCGTGGCCCCCGCGAGCAGGAAAGCCGTCGCGACGAAGGCGAGCGTCGTGTCGCGCCGCCGGTTCTCCTTCCGGGCGAAGACGAGCAGAAATCCGGCGGAGACGAGTCCGACCGAGACGATGGCGAGCCCCGAGACGACGGGGCTCGAGGCGGGCAGGAAGAGCGCGATGAGCGTGCCGAAGAGCGGAAGGGCGAGGAGCGCGCTCAGCGCCGCCGTCAGGGGAAGACTCAGGAAGCGAAGCAGGAAGAGGAAGCCGACCGCGGGAAGAACGAACGAGAGCGCGTGTATGAGGCGGCCCAGGATCTCGCGCGAGACCGGGATCGGGACCGGCGTCAGGAGCGGCGTCGCCAGCCAGAACGCGATCGCGAGCGCGAGGGCCGCATACAGGACGAGCTCGGTGCGGGCGCGGTGCCAGCGCAGGAGCAGCAGAGCGAGCGCGCCGAACGACGCGGCCGTGAGCGCGCAGAACAGCACGAGAACCTGGGGGAGCGTGAACGTCACGGGGAATTTCTGCGTGAGGCGAAGTACGCGACGGTGCTCTTCAGCCCCTCGTCGAGGCCGACCTTCGGCTCCCACCCGAGGATCGTCCTGGCGAGCGTGATGTCGGGACGCCGTTGCTTCGGGTCGTCCACGGGGAGCGGTTTCCTGGCGAGAGGAGCTTTCGTGCCGGTGAGCCGCTGGACCGCCTCCGCGAACTCCCGGACCGTCATCTCGGCGGGGTTGCCGATGTTCATGGGGTCCCGGTAGTCCGACCGCAGGAGCCGGGTGATGCCCTCGATGAGGTCCGAGACGTAGCAGAAGGACCGCGTCTGCGACCCGTCGCCGAAGACCGTCAAGGGCTCGTCGCGGAGGGCCTGCCCGATCAGAGAGGGAACGATGCGCCCGTCGTTCGGACGCATGCGGGGGCCGTACGTGTTGAAGATGCGGACGATGCGCGTGTCGACGCCGTGAAAGTTGCGATACGCGATCGTCATGGCTTCGGCGAAGCGTTTCGCCTCGTCGTAACAGCCTCTGGGTCCGACGGGATTCACGTTGCCCCAGTACGTCTCGGGCTGCGGGTGGACCAGCGGGTCGCCGTACACCTCGGAGGTCGACGCGAGAAGGAACCGGGCCTTCTTCGCGCGCGCGAGGCCGAGCGCCTTGTGCGTGCCGAGCGCCCCCACCTTCAGAGTCTGGATCGGGATCTGGAGGTAGTCGATGGGGGAGGCGGGCGACGCGAAGTGGAGAATCGCATCCACGGGTCCGTCGAGAAAGATGTACTCCGTGACGTCGTGGAAGACGAAGCGGAATTTCCGGTTCCCCGCGAGGTGGGCGATGTTCCGCTCGTCGCCGGTGATGAGATTGTCGAGACCGACCACCTCGTGCCCGTCGGCTAGGAGCCGGTCGGACAGGTGGCTGCCGAGGAAGCCCGCGGCTCCGGTGACGACGATGCGCATGGTCCCGCGATTGTACGGGAGCGCGCCGGAGCCGCCCGACCTCTCGCGCGCCGCCTCAGGCGTGGAGCTGGGCGTACCGGGCTTCGAGGACCGCGCGGGGCTCGGCCGGCTCGGCCACGATGCAGCCCTCGATCGGACAGATCTCGACGCACTTCGGCGCGTCGAACGCGCCCACGCACTCGGTGCAGCGCCCGGCCTCGACCACGAACGTGGGATCGCCCGCGCTGATCGCCGTGTTCGGGCAGTCGGGCTCGCACGAGCCGCAGTTGATGCAGGTGTCCTGGATCTTCATGGCCATAAGCCACCTCCGATACCGCGAAGGGTGCCACCGGCGGCCGCCGGGCGGCCATGATGCATGCGCTTCAGGCCCGGCCGAGGCCCACGTAGTTCCAGCCGGCCTTCTTCATGTCCCTGGGCTCGTAGAGGTTGCGAAGATCGACGAAATTCTTCGCCTTCATCGTGCGTTCGAGGCGGCCGAGGTCCAGCTTGCGGAACTGGTTCCAGTCCGTCGCGAGGACGAGGACGTCGGCGCCCTCCGCGCAGGAGTACACGTCTTCGGCGAGCCTGAGCGCGGGCATCTCCTTCCGCGCGTTTCCCATCGCCGCCGGATCGTAGGCGACGACGTCGGCCCCGCGCGCCAGAAGGTCGCTCGCGAGCTTCAGGCACGAGCTCTCGCGGATGTCGTCCGTCTCGGGCTTGAACGCGATCCCGAGCATCGCGACGCGCTTGCCCCGGAGGTCGGGGCACACGGCCGCGACCTTCTCCACCATGCGCGCCTTCACGCGGTCGTTGACGGAGAGGACGGCCTCCATGATCTCGAACGTGTAGCCGACCTTTCGCGCGAGGTCCACGACGGCGGAGGAGTCCTTCGGGAAGCACGAGCCGCCGTAGCCGGGTCCGGGGCTCAGGAACTGAGGCGCGATGCGCTTGTCGAGGCCCATGCCGCGCGCCACGTCCTTCACGTCGGCGCCCATTTTCTCGCACATCGCGGCGACCTCGTTGATGAACGAGATCTTCAGGGCCAGAAAACCGTTCGAGGCGTACTTGATCAGCTCGGCGGATTCGACGTCCGACACGACGAAGGGCACGCCCGCGATCGCGAGCGGCGAGTAGACGTCCTTGACGATCGCGATCGCTTCCTCGTCGCGCGAGCCGATGACGACGCGGTCGGGATGCATGAAGTCCTCGATGGCCGAGCCCTCGCGGAGGAACTCGGGGTTCGAGACGACCGAGAACTTGTATCGTCCGTTCTTCGTCCGGAGGATCTCCTCGATCTGCGCGCCCGTGCCCGTCGGAACCGTCGACTTCGTGACGACGACCTTGTACCCGTTCATGTGCGTCGCGATCGACTCGGCGACCTGGAAGATGAAGGACAAGTCGGGAGAACCGTCTTCCTTCGGCGGCGTCCCGACGGCGATGAAGATCACGAGGCTGCGTTCGATGGCCTCCGCGAGGTTCGTCGTGAAGCGCAGGCGGCCCGCCTTCTCGTTCTTGTGGATGAGCTCCTCGAGGCCGGGCTCGTAGATCGGCGAGACGCCGTTCTTCAGGAGGCCGATCTTCGTCTCGTCGTTGTCGACGCACGTCACGTCCATGCCGAAATCGGCGAGGCAGGCGCCCGTCACCAGGCCGACGTAGCCCGTACCGACCATGCAGATGTTCATCGGGTGAAGCCTCCGGAGAAGAGAATCCCGGGAACGGGGATCTTACCCTCCGGATCGGGGAGCCGGCCGCGGCGCGCGCGCGCCGGGTCACATTCAGGGCTTTCGGGTCGCGTCGAAAGGGCGGCGGAACATTCCGAAGAGCTCGCGGCGCGAGACGGGCTTCGGCGGGTCGGATGGGGCGGCCGCCGGGTTTTCGGCCTCCCGGTACGCGCGGGCGGCCTCGGCGGGGAAGAGCCGGGCGCGCACCGTGTCCCAGACGATCTCCCCGATCCCGAGGTGCGGAGAGAAGCCGAGCGTCCGCCAGGCCTTCTCCACGTTGGCGATCCGGGGGGTCCGCGCGGAGGTGCCGGTCACCGAGAAGCGGCACTCCTTGGAGGCGCGCGCGGCGAGGGCGCAGACGACCTCGGACGGCTTCGCGGGAAGGCCGAACCCGAGGTTCACGATCTCGCCGATCGGCCGCTTGCGCAGCGCGAGGAGGACGCCGCGGACGACGTCCTGCGGGTGGATGAAGTCGCGCGGAGCGTCGTCGGCGACGAGGACCTCCTCGCCGGCGAGGAGCGCTTCGAGGGCGTCGAGCGGAAACCGCGCGGGTCCCCCGCCCGGCCCCGCCACGGCGAAGACGCGCAGGATCACGAAGGGAAGGCCGGACGCGAGCAGGGCCTCCTCCTCGGAGGCCTTCGCGAGGAGATCGCGATTCTCGCCCGGCTCGACCGGCTCGTCCTCGCCCGCGCGAAGGTTCGCCTCGTCGCGCGGGCCGTAGAGCGCCGCGTCGGAGAGATGGACGAGGAGGCCGGCGCCCGCCCCGCGGGACGCTTCGACGAGCGGTCCGAGGCCGGCGGAGTCGAGGGGAAGGCGCATCGCGTTCACGATCGCCGAGGGCCGGTGCTCCGCGAGGACGCCTGCGAGGAAATCCGGATCCGTCCCGTCCCCGCGCACGATCGCGACGCGCGGGTGATTCCCGAACGAGGAGGCGCGTTCCTCCTTGAGGGCGCGGCCGTCGCCCGCGTCGTCGAACGTGTCGAGGACGACGACGCCCTCGCCGGCGCCGAGGAGCTGGCGCGCGACGGCGGCTCCCAGGAAGCCCGCGCCGCCCGCGACGAGGACATTGCTCATCTGGCCGGGCTCGGCGCCGGCGTCGGGGCCTGATGCGCCGCGTCGTACCGCGTCTGGATTCCGGACCTCTGGCGGTCGCGGATGAGCCAGCGCAGGGCCTTGCTCTTGTTGATCCCGACGAGGATGTCGTTCATCGCGTCCGCCACCGCCGGATCGGCGATGAGCTTCCCGGCCGTGCCCTGCGTCGAATCGAGCTTCGCGGCCACGTTCGCGAGGTGGGACGACAGGCTCTTCAGGTCGGCCAGGAAGTCCTTCGAAAAATCGCCGTTCGAGACGAGCTGTCCGAGCAGGCCGTTCCCGGCCTTGAGGTCCTTCGAAAAAGACGCGAGACCGTCCGCCGTCGCCTGCAGCGAGTCGACCATCGCGAAGAACTTCTTCTTCCCCTCCGGGTCGGAGAGGAGCGCCGGCACGAGGCCTTGCCCGGTCTCGACGCCTTTCTCGACGGTCCCGAGAATCCGGTTGAGCGAGGCGGAAGCCGACCGCAGCTCTCCGAGGACGCTCTCGGCGGCTTTTTCGTCGCTCAGGAGGCGCCCGACGAGGCCCTTGCCCTGACGCACGTCCTTCATGAGGCCGTTCAGGCTGTCGAGCGTCTGTCGCAGCGAGCGCGAAAGCGCCTGGCCGTTCTCGGAATCCGAGGTGATTTCGCCGAGGAATCCCTCGCCTTTCTCCGTGCGCCCGAGGATGTTCTTGAGCGATTTCGAGATGGCCACGACGTTGTCCACGAGGTCGCCGGAGCCGGCGAGGATCTTCTCGAGCTCGGCGCCGCGAAACGCCATGATCTCGTGGTCGGGCTCGAGATCCGGCTTGTCGGTCGAGCCGGGCGTCACCTCGAGAAACTTGTCGCCCAGGAGGCCGATCGTCTTGATCTCGGCCCGGCTGTCGGTCTTCACGAGGTGCTGGTACTTCCGCTCGATGTCGAAGTGAATCGTGAGGTCCTGGCCCGGTACGCGCGGCACCTCGATGCTGCGCACCGCGCCCACGATCACGCCCGCGAGGCGCACCTGGTTGCCTCCCACGATTCCCTGGGAATTCGGGAAGCGGGCGAAGTACGACGTGCGGCGCACGAAGAAGCCCTTCGTCCCTCCGATGAACAGGATGGCGCCCGCGAGCAGAACGAAGGACGCGAAGAGGATGACCCCGACGCGGGTCTTGGTCCTGACGTCGGCTCTCACGTTGGGCCTCCCTTGGAAGCGGTCGATTCCGGAGCGACCCCGGCGGCGAGGAAGGCGCGGAGGTCGGCGACGTCCGAGCTCCGCGCCTCCTCGGGCGTCCCGATGAACGCGAACCGGGCATTCTCGAGAAAAGCGATGCGATCGGCGACGAACAGCGCCGAGACGATGTCGTGGGTCACGACGACGGATGTCGTCGCGAGCCGCTCGTTCAGGTCGACGATGAGCCGGTTGATCGTCATCGAGGTCACGGGGTCGAGTCCCGTCGTCGGCTCGTCGTAGAGAAGAATCTCGGGCTTGAGCGCGACGGTTCGGGCCAGAGAGACGCGCTTCTTCATTCCACCCGACAGCGATGAGGGGAGCAGGCGCTCCACGTCGCGTCCGAGGTTGACGAACCCGAGCACTTCCGCGACACGCGCCGATATCTGCTCTTCCGGCCAGGACGTGTGCTCGCGCAGCGCGAAGGCGATGTTCTCGAAGACCGTCATCGAATCGAAAAGGGCGCCGCCCTGGAAGAGCATGCCGACCTTCTTGCGCACGGGGACGAGCTCCTCCTCGGGCAGAGAGGAGACGTCCACGCCGTCCACCCAGACCTCGCCGGAATCGGGCTGCTCGAGGCCGTTCATCTGCCGGAGCGACACGGACTTGCCCGTTCCGGATCCGCCGAGGATCACGAGCACCTCCCCGCGCATCACGGAGAGGCTCACGTCGTCGAGCACGCGCTTGGAGCCGTAAGCCTTGGAGACGTGGTTGAGCTCGATGATCGGCCCGCCCGCGGGGCGGGCCGCCTTCACGAAGCGCATGACGGCCGTCTCGCTGAACGTCACTGGAACCCCAGGTGCAGAACGATGAAGAGCTTCGTGAGGAAGAAGTCGGACATGAGGACCGCGATCGAGGCCACGACGACCGCGATCGTCGTCGCGCGGCCGACTCCGTCCGCTCCCCCCGAGGCGTTCAGGCCGTTGTAACAGCCGATCATCGCGATCTCGAACCCGAAGAAGGGAGTCTTGAAGAGCCCGTGAAGCACGTCGTTGACGTGCACGGACTGCTGGATCGTCGACAGGTAGAACGTCGCGCCGACGTGCACCTCGACGACCGCGATGAACAGCCCGCCGACCATTCCGAGAAAGTCCGCCAGCAGCGTCAGGACCGGGAGCATGAGCGTGACGGCCACGACGCGCGGCAGGACGAGCTTCCGGATCGGCGAGGCGCCGAGCGCCCGCATCGCGTCGACCTGCTCGGTGACCGACATCGTTCCGAGCTCGGCCGTGATGCCCGATCCGACGCGCGCCGCCACCATGAGGGCCGTCAGGGTCGGCCCCAGCTCGCGGCAGATCGAGAGCACGACGACGCGGCCCACGAACAGCTTGCCGCCGAACTGCGCGAGCGCGTACGACGTCTGGAGCGCGAGGACCATCCCCGTGAAGAGGGCCGTGAGGTTCGTGATCGAGATCGACTGCACGCCGAGCGCGTCCATCTGGCGGATGATCTCGGACGTTTCCCAGCGGTTTCGCGTTTCGCGGGCGAGCTGGCGCGTCATCACGGCGACGCCGCCGAGGTGGAAGGACACGTTCAGGAACCAGCGCTTCAGGCGTCCGAACTTCCAGAGGGGTTCCTTCAGGACCGCGATGTACTGCGTCGTCGAATCGAACCGGGCCACCCGCGCATTCTACGGGCGCGGCCCGGCGGTCCCGTACACTCGCGTTCATGTTCCGCGATCTGGTCGTCTCGGTCTGGAGCTGGGCGGTCATCGCGCTCACGGCAACCGCCTACGGCCTGCTCGCGATCCTCACGTCCTGGGTTCCGCCGCGCGGGCGGCTATACCTTTTCTGGGCCCGCCTCTGGGCCCGGTCCATCCTGTTTCTGACGGGAGTTCCGGCCAGGATCGAGACGTCGAGCGAAGCCGCGGCGCTGCCGCAGGCGATCTACATGTCGAACCACGAGTCGGGGATCGACATTCTCCTTCTCCTCCTCGTCATCCCCCAGGACGTGCGCTTTCTGGCGAAACGCTCGCTGTTCTACGTGCCGTTCATGGGCTGGTCGATGTGGCTCGCCGGGTTCGTGCCCGTCGACCGGCGGCGGACGGAGAGGGCCAAGGAGGTCCTCTCCAGCCTCGACCGGTGCCTCGCGAGGGGCTCCTCCATCCTGATCTTCCCCGAAGGGACCCGCTCGCGCGACGGAAGCCTCGGCGCGTTCCGAAAATCGGGTTTTCTGACGGCTCTGAAGTCGGGCGTGCCGATCGTGCCCGTCGGCGTCTCCGGGGCGCGGGCCGTGCTCGGAGCTCGGGGAATGGTCGTGCGGCGGGGTCCCGTGCGGGTCCGGACGGGGCGCCCGATTCCGACAGCTGGTCTTCACGTCAGGGACCGGCCGGCGCTGATGCGCCAGGTTCGGGAGGAGATCCTGACCCTTTCGGGGGCCAGCGCACCGGCCCGAAGCCGGATCGACGCCGGTTTGTGAGATCCTCTCTCACCGAGAGGGAAGCAGAAACGTGTCAACCGCCACGCTCAACGAACAGTCCGTCCTCGACGCGCTCCGGAAGGTCAAATACCCCGGGTTCTCGCGCGACATCGTCTCCTTCGGCTTCGTCAAGGACCTCGCGATCGGGGGCGGGAACGTCTCGTTCCGGCTCGCGCTGACGACCGACGCCCCCGCGGCGGCCGAGGCCATCAAGGAGCAGTGCGACGCCGTGCTCCTGAGCGTGGCGGGCGTCACGTCCGTCACGATCTCCGTGCAGGCCGCGCCCCCCCAGGCACCCGTCATGTCGGCAGCCGTGGGCCGCAAGGACATCCTCAAGGACACGCGCTTCGTCGTGGCCGTGGCCTCCGGCAAGGGCGGCGTCGGCAAGTCGACGGTCTCGGCGAACCTCGCGCTCGCGCTCAAGAAGCTCGGCTACGAAGTCGGGCTCATGGACTCGGACATCTACGGTCCGTCGCAGCAGATGATGATGGGCATCACGACGAAGCCCTTCGTGAACGAGGAAGAGAAGATCCTCCCGATCGAGCGGTTCGGCGTGCGCGTCATGTCGATCGGGTTCCTGATGGACGTCGACACGCCCGTCATCTGGCGCGGCCCGATGATCTTCAAGGCCGTCGAGCAGTTCCTCGGCGACGTGGCCTGGGGCAAGCAGGATTTTCTGCTGGTGGATCTGCCGCCCGGTACCGGCGACGCACAGCTCACGCTGACCCAGAAGGTCGCTCTCTCCGGCGCCATCATCGTCACGACGCCGCAGGACGTCGCGCTCATCGACGCGCGCAAGGGCCTCGCGATGTTCCAGAAGGTGAACGTGCCCGTCCTCGGGATCATCGAGAACATGAGCTACTACGAGTGCCCGAAGTGCGGGAATCGCGACGAGATCTTCAAGCACGGCGGCGGCAAGAGGACGGCCGACCTGCTCGGCGTCCCGTTCCTCGGCGAGGTCCCGATCGACCCGCGCGTCGCCGTTCAGGGCGACGCCGGGACGCCGATCATGGTGTCCGAGCCGGATTCGACCGTCTCGAAGGCGTTCCTGCGCCTCGCCGAGCAGGTGGCCAAGGCGGTCGGCGCCTGACGGCGCGGGCGGTCGGCCCTGAACGGTTCCGGGCGTTAAGATCGCGTCTCAACAAAATACGGAGGACAACTGGATGGACGGAATGAACCTGCTCGAGTCTCTCTTCCGCTGGGCGCACGTCGTCGCGGGCGTCCTGTGGATCGGTCACCTCTGGTTCTTCAACTTCGTGAACTCGAACTTCGTGCCCACGATGGACGGCGACACGAAGAAGAAGGTCGTCCCCGAGCTGATGCCCCGCGCGCTCTGGGCGTTCCGCTGGGGCGCCGCCTGGAGCTGGATCACCGGCCTCGTGCTCCTCGGCCTCGTTTACTACAACACGGGCCTCCTCTTCAAGGACCCGACGGTGAAGACGTGGAGCACGGGCGGCATCGCCGTCCTCGTCGCGCTCCTCTTCTTCGGGGTGTACGACCCGCTCGCGAAGGCGATCGCGAAGGCCGAGGTCCACTTCTGGCTCGGCCTCGTCGTGGCGACCGCGGCCGTGCTCTTCTTCTCGCGCTTCGGCGGCTTCGGCTTCCGCGGCACGGCGATCCACCTCGGCGCGATGTTCGGGACGATCATGGCCGCGAACGTGTGGATGCGGATCTGGCCCGCCCAACGAAAGATCATCGCCGCGACGAAGAGCGGCGAGAAGCCGGACCCCGCCGTCGCCGCGATGGCGGCCCTGCGCAGCAAGCACAACACGTACATGTCCGTGCCGCTGATCTTCACGATGCTCGCGCAGCACGCGACGTGGGCCGCGAGCTACGAGTGGACGCTCCCGCTCGTCGTGCTCCTCGGCTGGGGTTTCACGTACTGGATGTACAAGAAAGCCGCGACCGTCAAGGGATTCTGAGCGCTGAAGTTTCTTCGCCCTTCTGAGAAAAACTCTCTCGTCTGGCCCGCGAAACCTCGTGGAGGTTTTTCATGAAGGTCAAGGACATCATGACCGTCACCGTCGAGACCGCCACCCCCGAAACGAGCCTGGAAGACATCGCGAAGAAGCTCGTCGAGTGCGATTGCGGCGCGATCCCCGTCCTGAAGAGCGAAAACTCGAAGAAGCCGGTCGGGATCGTCACCGCGCGACATCGTCTCGCGGCCCCGTGGCCGGGAAGGACCCTCGCGAGCTGACCGCGGGCGACTGCATGTCGAGCCCCTGCGTCACGGTCACGCCGGGAACCCGTCTGGACAAGTGCTGCACGACGATGGAGGAGAACCGGATCCGGCGCCTCGTGGTCGTGGATCAGGACGGATTCTGCTGCGGGATCGTCTCGCAGGCGGACATCGCGCGCCGCATCGCGGACAAGGCGGGCGAGGTCGTGAAGGAGGTCTCGCAGCCGACGAATTCCGCGTCCGCCGTCTCGCCGCGCGCGGAGCCTGCGGAAGCGCATCACTAGATTCTTCTTCGGTCTTCGGTTCCTGTTCCCATAATCTCCTCGCGCCTGGCGAGGAGGCTTCGTTGACACCTTTGGGCCGGTCTCTCCGATTTGTCTTCACCGTCGTCGCGCTCTCGGGCGCTCTCGCGCCGCTTTCCCGGGCGGCGACGAACAAGCCGCCGCTCCACGCGAAGAAGTGGCTCGCGATCACCGGAAAGCCTCTCGGCGCGACCGCGGGCGCGATGATCTTCCAGAAAGGCGGAAACGCCGTCGACGCGGCGGCGGCCATGATCGCCGCGACCTGCACGATGTGGGACACGCTGTCCTGGGGCGGCGAGACGCAGGCGCTCATCTACAACCCGAAGACCGGCAAGGTCGTCGGCATCAACGCGCTCGGGGTCGCGCCGACCGGGGCGACGCCGGAGTTCTTCAGGTCGAAGGGCATGGCGTACCCGCCGGAATACGGCCCGCTCGCCGCCGTCACGCCCGGGACGCCGGGCGGAATCATGGTGATGCTCGCGGAGTACGGAAAGCTCTCGCTCGCCGAAATCCTCGCACCGGCGATCGACATGGCGGACGGCTACCCGGTCGAGCAGCAGCACGTCTCGACCGCGCTCCGGCAGCGCGACTGGCTGATGAAGTGGCCCGAGTCGCGGCGCGTCCTCCTGCCGCGCCCGGGCGACCAGCCGCCCCAGGCGGGCGAGATCTTCCGGCAGCCGGACCTCGCCGCGACGCTCCGGAAGCTCGTCGAAACGGAGAAACAGGCGCTCGCGGCCGGAAAGAGCCGGAAGGACGCGATCCTCGCCGCTTACGATCGCTTTTACAGAGGCGACATCGCGCGCGAGTTCGTGCGCGGCTCGCGCGAGGTCGGCGGCCTGCACACGCTCGAGGACCTCGCGAACTGGAGAGGTCCGCATCGAGGAACCGGTGAAGACGACGTACAAGGGCATCGACGTCTACAAGCTCGACGTGTGGACGCAGGGCCCCGCGATGCTCCAGGCTCTCAACATCCTCGAGGGCATCGACCTCAAGGCGATGGGCTACAACAGCGCGCGTTACATCCACACGCTCTATCAGGCGATGAATCTGGCCTTCGCGGATCGCGACTTCTACTACGGCGACCCGTACTTCCCGCCTGCCGAGCCGACGAAGGGCCTCCTCTCGAAGGAATACGCGGCGGCCCGGATGAAGACGATCGACTGGGCGAGGAACGATCCAAACGTGAAGCCCGGGCGATCCGTATCCGTTCCAGGGGGAAAAGAACCCGTATTCGGATTTCTTAGAAAGGTGGAAGAACGGCGCGGCGAAGGCGCGCGGCCCGCAAGTCGCCAACCAGGACGCGCCGTCGGCCGCGCTGCGCCCGCACCCTCTTACCTTCGAAGAAAATCCCCTCTCTTCCTCTTCAGCAGATCTGTTCTCTTTCGATCCCTTCTATGCCGGCACGACGTCCGTCGAGGCCGCGGACGCGGAGGGCTGGGTCGTGTCGGTCACGCCGTCGGGAGGCTGGCTGCCGGCGGTGATCGCGGGGAAGACGGGCATCGGCATGAGCCAGCGCATGCAGAGCTTCGCCGTGGACCGCGCGGAGAACCCGTTCAATGTGCTCGAACCGGGCAAGCGCCCCCGCGTGACGCTCACGCCGACGCTCGCCCTGAAGGACGGAAAGCCGTACCTCTGCTTCTCCGTGCAGGGGGGCGACTCGCAGGACCAGAATCTCCTCCAGTTCTTCCTGAACGTCGTGGAGTTCGGGATGACGGTCCAGGAAGCCGCGGAAGCCGCGAACATCAACAGCTACCAGATGCGCAGCTCCTTCGGCGCTCACGAGTCGCGCCCGGGCGCGATGATGATCCACGCGTCGCTCCCGGCCTGGGTGCGCGGCGAGCTGACGAAGATGGGCTACAAGCTGGAGCCGCACGCGAAGACATCCGGCCCCATCAACGCGATCTACCTCGACCGCGAGCACGGCACGATGTGGGGCGGCTCGAGCGACCACGGGGAGGACTACGGGATCGGGTGGTGAGGAGGACGAGGATCCATCGACACCAGATGCTCGGCCGGTCGGCCTCCGCGCGCCGCATCGGCGTCCCTTCGGCGCAGCCGAACGCTTCGTAGAACTCGGGAAGGTTCGAGGGCGGGCCGAGCGCGCGCCACTTGCCCGGGCTGTGCGGATTCGTGTTGAGCTGCACGCGCATCGACTCGTCGCGATACTGGCTGCGCCAGATCGTCGCGTACGAGAGGAAGAAGCGCTGCTGAGGCGTGAAGCCGTCGATCCTGGCGTTCTTCTCCTCCGGCTTGCCGGCAAGAGCCTTCTGGAGCGCCGCGTAGGCGATTCGGATGCCGCCGAGGTCGCCGATGTTCTCGCCGAGCGTGAGCTTGCCGTTGATGGCCTGGTCCGGGAGCGGCTTGTAGGCTTCGAACTGCTTCACGATGAGGGCCGTCCGCGTGTCGTAGGCCTTGCGGTCCTCGGCCGTCCACCAGTTCTTCAGGTTGCCGTCCGCGTCGTACTGGCTGCCCGAGTCGTCGAAGCCGTGCGACATCTCGTGGCCGATCACGACGCCGATCCCGCCGTAGTTCACGGCGTCGTCCGCGTCCTCGAAGAAGAACGGCGGCTGCAGGATGCCCGCGGGGAAGACGATCTCGTTCATCGTCGCGCTGTAGTAAGCGTTCACGGTCGGCGGCGTCATGCCCCACTCCGTCCGGTCGATCGGCTTGCCGAGCTTCGCGAGGTTGCGCCTCGTCTCGAAGATGCGGGCGCGGCGGACGTTCTCGGCGTACGGGACGTCGCGCGAGATCGCGAGAGCCGAATAGTCCCTCCAGACGTCCGGGTACCCGATCTTGACGCCGAAGGCGGCCAGTTTTCGCTGGGCGGCGGCCTTCGTCCCGGCGCTCATCCACGGGAGCGCTTCGATGCGCTCCTTGAGCGCGGCGCGCATGTTCTCGACGAGGACCTTCATGCGCTCCTTCGCCTTCGGGCTGAAGGCGCGGGCGACGTAGATCGGTCCGACGGCCTCGCCGAGCGCCGCATCCGTCGCGGCCTGCACGCGCCGCCACGGCTCCTCCTGCTGCTGCGTGCCGTTGAGCTTCTTCCCGTTGAAGGCGAAGTCCTCGTCCTGGAAGGCCTTCGAGAGAAGCGGCGCCGCGGTGCGCGCGGCGTGCCAGCGCAGGTACGTGCGCCACTCCTCGGCCGGCACGGAGCGCGCGAGGGCCGCGAAGGCCGTGAAGAACGCGGGCTGGCGGACGTTGACCTCGGTGGACGCCGAGGCGCCCATGTCGGCGAGGAACCTGGCGAAATCGAAACCGGCGGCTTCGGCGTTCAGCGCGGCGATCGTCCGCTTGTTGTACGTCTTCTGCGGGTCGCGGTTCTCGACGCGGGTGATCGACGCCTGCGCGAGCTTCGTCTCGATCGCCATGACGACGTCGGCCTCGGCCTTCGTCGCCTCCGGCGCGTCGCCGACGAGCGCGAGGACCTTCGCGACGTGGGCGCGGTAGGCCTCCCGCAGGTCCTTCGATTTCGCATCCTCCTTGAGGTAGTAGTCGCGGTCCGGGAGGCCGAGGCCGCCCTGGTTGAAGATCCCGATGTAGCGCACGGAGTTGCGCGCGTCCTGGGCGACCCTGAAGCCGAAGCCGGCATTCACGCCGGAGAGGTGCAGCTCGGCGAGGACGGCGGAGAGGTCGTCGGCGGTCCTGAGCTTCGCGATCGTCGCGAACGCCGGCGCGAGGGGCGCGGCTCCCGCCTTCTCCCGCGCCGCGGCGTCCATGCCGGTCGCGTAGAAGTCCGAGACTTTCTGCTGGGGCGAGCCCTTCGGCCAGTCCGCCTTCAGCGACGTCTCCTCGAGGATCTTCCTCACGACGTCGCGGTTGCGGTCCGCGAGCTCGTCGAAGCCGCCGTAGCGGCTGCGGTCGGCGGGAATGGGGTGAGCGGCCAGCCATGCGCCGTTCGCGAACTGGTAGAAGTCCTCGCAGGGTTTGACCGCCTTGTCGAAGTTGGCGCGGTCGATTGCAGGCGCCTTTGCGGGTGGCGCGGGCTCGGCGGCTGCGGCGGAACGCGAGGAAGAAGGTCGCGGCCAGTAGGGTGGAAAGGGCTGCCGGACGGGTCGTCATGAGGTCTCCTCTCGTAAGGGAGGAGGAGTCTACCTGCCCGGCCTCCGGATCAGGCCAGAGCCGCCTGGCGCGAATCCCGGGCCCTTCGCAGGAGAGCCACGAGGCCCCCCGCCATCATCACGTAGAAGCCGCCCCAGACGAAGGAGATGAGCGGTTTCGTCGTGAGGTCGACGGTCAGGGTCTCGACGGTCGCGGGCTTGAGATCGCTGCCGGGGGCGAGTCCGAGGATCTCGATCTCGCACGTGCCCTCGTTCGGCGACACCTTGAGGACCTTCAGGCGGCCCTTGCCCGGGAGCGGCGTTTCCGGGGACTCGGACGAGGACTCCGCGGAGCCGCCGCCGAAATACATGATGAGCCGGGCGGCCTTCTCCTCGGAGGTCTCCGGGGTCGTGACGAGGAAGTTCGCGTTCACCGTGACGCGCGGGCGGTCCGACGCGACCTGTGAGCGGTCGGCCGAGAAGTCGAGGAACTTCACCTTCACGCCTTCGATGGTCTTCGACTCGCCCTTCTTGAGCGCCACCGTCGTGCCCTCGATGCGCGCGGGCTGCCCGGGGTCGTAGGCCTGGGGCGAGATGTAGAGATCCATGAGCGGCGAGGACTTCACGTCGGGGTTCGCCATCATCTGGTTCGTTCGCGAGTTCGTGTAGAGCTTCGGGTACGCCTTCCAGACGGAACGTCCGGGCGAGGCGATCTCGACCTCCATCGCCTGCTTCGCGCGGCGATCGGCGAGGCTCAGGGCGTTCAGCTCCTCGAAGCGCTTCACCTCGCCGCTGTCGGTGACGAAGACGAGCCGCGTGAACGTGAGCGTGTTCCTCCCGACGGTCATCGGCTGGCCCCGGAGGAGGTTCACGGTCGTCTTCTTCTCGTAGACGCCCGACACGAGGATTCCGACGAGCATGATGGACATTCCCACGTGCGCGAGATAGCCGCCCATCGTCGTGATCGCCTTGCGCCTCACGAAGAGGATCGCGGTCTCGCCGTTCGCGACGAAGCCCGCCACGGCGAGAGAAAGGATCAGGAGATCCATCGCGCCGCGCACGCCGGCCGCGAGAAAGACCCCGATGCTCAGGAATCCCACGACGACCGGGACGAGCGCCTTCCGAAGCACGTTCTGCCCCTTCTCGCCGCGCCAGGAGAGATACGGGACGAGAAGGATGAGAAGAGCGATGAGGACCGCGATCGGCCGGTGCGTCACGTTGTAGAAGCTGTTCGCGACCTGCGAGGGCTTGCCGAGGACGCGCGTCAGGATCGGGGCGGAGGTCCCGAGCAGGATGACGAGGCCCGAGGCGCTGAAGAGCGTCACGGAAAGAATGAAGAGGACCGAGCGCGAGAAGAAAGGCTCCTCCTTCTCGCGGCCCGTTGCGGCGTCCATGTCGTTGACGACCGGAATCTCCTTCCAGCGGAAGGCGAGAAGCCCGAGTCCGCCGACGAGGAAGACGGCGATGATCCCGACGAGCCAGCCCGTGATCCCGAGGTCGATGAAGGAATGCACGGAAAAGTCCGCGAGGACTCCGGAGCGCGTGAGGAACGTCCCGTAGAGGATGCAGCAGAAGGCGAGAATGGCGAGGATGATGTTGATCTTCCGGTGTTTTGCGCGCGCCTTCTGGAGGTACATGCCGTGCACGAGCGCCACGGTCGCGAGCCACGGCACGAGCGAGGTGTTTTCCACGGGATCCCAGCCCCAGTACCCGCCCCACCCGAGCGTCTTGTACGCCCAGTAGCCGCCCATGAGGATCGCCGTCCCGAGCGTCACGAACGTGAAGAGCGCCCAGGGCATCGCGCGGACGACCCAGCCGTCCCAGCGCTTCATCCACAGCGCGGCGATCGCGAACGCGAACGGCACCGAGAGCGATGCGAACCCCGAGAACATGACCGGCGGGTGGATGACCATCCACGGGTCCTGCAGGAGAGGGTTCAGGCCCTGACCGTCGGGCGGGATCTGGGCGAGGAACCGGAAGGGCGGCTGCTTGACGAGGATCGCGACGATCCCGAGGAACGACGCGAGGTAGACCACCATCACGGGCGCTTCCTGCTCCTTCGCCGAGCGCAGGACGAAGAGCCCGATGAGCGCGCCCCAGAAGAGCCAGAGCAGGAAGGAGCCCTCCTGTCCCGCCCAGAACGTGGAGAAGAGGTAGTAGAAGGGCAGATCGCGCCCCGAGTAGGACGCCACGTACGAAAGGCGGAAGTCGTGCGTGATGAGCCGGGTCAGGAGGAGGAACGACGCGAGCAGGATCGAAAAGACGTACGCGTAATAGAGACGTCTTGCGAAAAGGAGAGTGGGAGAAAGATTTTCTGCGAATGGGAGTAGGCCGCCGGGATCGCCCGCCGCTGCGACCGGGCCGTCGCCCCTCTTACCCTTTCTAAGCAAATCTTCATTTCCGACTCTCATTTCCCGCATCGAACGCAAATACGCGAGCGCGCAGGTGACGCCGAAGAGCATGGCCGCCCAGATTGCGAGCGTGCCCGGCGCGAAGCCGAGAAGGCCTGGGAGATTGTTCATGGGGAGACCTCAGGCCTTCTTCGCGGCCCCGTACTGCTTCTCGATTTCCTCGCCCTGGTACTTGGACGGGCACTTGACGAGGAGCTTCTCGGCGGAGAAGACACCCCTGTCGTAACGGCCGATCGCGACGATCGAGACCGCGTCCTCGAAGTTCGCGGGTTTCACGTCCGTGTAGGAGACGGGAATCGACTCCTTCGTCTTCTCGTCGTAGAGCGTGAAATGGAGCGTTTTCGTGCTCGTGTCGTAGCGCGACGTGCCCTTCTCGAGCGCGCCCATCACCTGGACCGTGCGGGGGGCCGCCTTCGCCTCGGCGAACGAGACGTAGGGCGTCATCGAGCGTGAGAACGTGGACAGGCCGAGCGCGAGAAATCCGATGACGAGGATGGCTCCGGCCCAGTAAGCGCGTTTCATGGGTTACTCCTGATGGGGCCTGGAGGCGGCCCGGACCTTTCGGTCGAGGTACACGAGGTAGCCGAAAATTCCGGCCCAGATCACGATGTTGACCGCCGCGACGTAGCCGAGGGCGCCGCTCATGCCGCCCTCTCGCGCACGATCCGGGAGACGCGCCTGTCGAGGTTCCACATCCAGTAGAACAGTGCCATGAAAGCGACCATCGAAGAGAAAAAGATGAGGCGGATATCCGCCGACATTTCTATTTTACCGCGGGCGTTGATGACGGTGTCGGGGTGGAGCGACTGGTACATGCGGGGGACCGCGAACGTGAGGAACGGCACCGTCACGACCGCGACGAGGGCGTAGGCCGCTGAGAGCGTCGCGCGGCGCTCGGGGTCCTCGAGCGCGCCCCGGAGGCCCAGGTACGCGCCGTAGACGAGGAGGAGCAGGACGATCGAGGTTTCGCGCGGGTCCCAGTTCCAGTACGAATTCCACATGACGCGGGCGAAGATCGAGCCCGTCACGGTGGCGAGGACGCAGAAGAGGAACCCGAGCCGGGCGGCCGCGGAGGCGGCCTCGTCGTCCTCGATCCGGCGCTTCCTCAGGTACCTCCACGAGTACCAGGCCGCGACGAAGAAAGCGAGCGTCGAGACCCAGGCCTGCGGGACGTGGAAAAAGACGATCCGCGAGGACTCGCCGACGAAGCTCGCAGCCGGCCGGGCGTAGAGGAACGCGCCCCAGCAGATCGCCCCCATCCCGAGGCCCAGTAACCACTTGGCGACGATGCCGAGACTCTTCACGGCGGGGATCATAACGCCCGAAGGGCTCCCTCCCATTGGTGCACGTGCTTTAGAGAAGGCGATTCAAAAACGGTACGTCAGCCCGAGCAGTCCCCGGTTTTCCGTAGTCGAATCGTCGATCAGCTCCTCGCCGGTCACCATGATGGAGAACGAACGGGAGAGGTTGAAGATTCCGGAGAGGCCGAAACGCCTCGACGAGGGCCGGTTCACCACGGTGAGCCCGCCCGAATCGGTGAGCTGGAGCACGGAGAGCGACGTCGAGTAGTCGGCCGTCACGTAGAGACGCGAGCCGAGACTGCGCCCGACGGAAAAGTACCACGCGTCGTAGGTCGAGCTCCCCGGGCGGATCGTACGGTTGTCCGTGGCCGTCACGTCGAAGCCCGACTGGAGGACGTTCATCGCGCTCATGCCGAAGAGCCAGCGATTCGCCGTGATGTCGTCGCGGTTGTTCTTGTCCTGGTAGTACCCGCCCCACACGCGCACGCCGCGCAAGGCCTCGACCGACACGCGGGCGCCCATCGAGTCGAAGAGGAACCCGTCGAGGCTCTTCGCGTCGATCGGCCGGCCCGCGATCTGGTCGAGCGTGATCGAGCGCGCGTCGATCGAGCGCCCGTGCTGGTACTGTCCCTGGATCTCGAATGTCCTCGTGGGCGCCCAGCGTGCCGTCGCGAAGACGAAGGTCAGGCCGCCCTTCCCGGTGCCGCCGGGGCCCGTGAGGTCGTACTCGCCGGCCTGGTACAGGAAGAACTCCCGGCCGACCGGAATGAAGTTCGTCATCGACACGACGTTCCGCTCGACGAGGCCCAGATTGCGGACCGTCACGAAGCCGAGGACGTTGCGCCAGCCGCGTTCGCCGTCGTACGCGACGTAGGCGCCGCCCTTCTTCACGTCCGAGACGTAGCCTGCGTCGAATCCCTTCGGCTCGAGGCCGCCGAAGAGGCCGACGCGGACCTTGCCGGCCTTCGCTTCGAGCGAGACGCCGCCGACGCCGCCGAGCGCGCCGAGGTCGTTCAGGTACATCTGGCCGAGGCGCACGGCGACCTTGCCGTTCGCGACACGGCCGCCGACCCAGGCGTCATAGATGGAAACCCGGGAGTCGCGGTTCGCCACGGAGGGGTACTCGGAGGCGCGGGCGTCGATCGAGAAGTCGATGCCGTCGCTGTCGCGAGCCGGGGTATGGAGCGTGACGGAGGCGTTCAGCTCGTTGTAGGCGTTCGTCGACCCGTCCAGGTTCTTGGACCGCAGGACCTGGCCGAACACGGCGACGCGGCCCCAGTCGAGCGCGGACTGCGCCGCGGCCGGCGCCCCCCAGACCAGAAAGATCGCGAAGATTGCGAGTACGCGACGCATCAGCCCCTCCCCGTCGGATGGCACGAGTAGCATGCCGTCGACGTCCACGAGTAGCCGGCGCGGCCCTTGTGCTCGCTGTCCGTCGACGACTTCGTGTGGCAGTTCGTGCAGGTGAAGATCGTGAACACGCTCGGCGTCGTGTGGCAATCGGCGCACGGTCTGTTGTGGTTGCTGGTCAGCGGGAAGTACGTGTGGGCGAATTTCCCGAGTGACCACGACGCGTCCGCCGCCTTGTGGCAGGACTCGCACGTCGTCGGGAAGCCCGCGGTGATGTGATTGATCGGGGTCTTCGCGTTGTTGTAGTCGGTCAGGTGGCACCCGACGCAGGTGATCGGCGCGCTCTTGTACGGCATCGTCGTGTGGCAGCGCGCGCAGGTCTGCGTCGCGTGCAGGCCGACGAGCGGGAACGGCGTCGCAGTCGAGTGGTTGAAGATCGACGGCTTCCATGCGGGGTCCGAGAAGCGGTGGCAGGTGCTGCACGTCGTCGCGAAGCCGCCCGCGAGGTGCGGCGGGTTGACGGACTTCTGGTAGTCGGTCGTGTGGCAGGTGTAGCAGTCGCGCGGCGTGCCCTTGTAGACGTTGTTCTTGTGGCAGGCCGTGCAGGCCTGCGTCGCGTGCACGCCGGCGAGCGCGAACGTCGTCGCCGTCGAGTGGTTGAAGCTCGCGGGCTTCCAGGCCGCGTCCGTGAACTTGTGGCACGTATCGCAGGTCGTCGGGAAGCCCGAGGCGAGGTGCGGCGGGTTGACGGACTTCTGGTAGTCGGTCGTGTGGCAGGTGTAGCAGTCGCGCGGCGTGCCCTTGTAGACGTTGTTCTTGTGGCAGGCCGTGCAGGCCTGCGTCGCGTGCACGCCGGCGAGCGCGAACGTCGTCGCCGTCGAGTGGTTGAAGCTCGCGGGCTTCCAGGCCGCGTCCGTGAACTTGTGGCACGTATCGCAGGTCGTCGGGAAGCCCGAAGCGACGTGCGGCGGGTTGACGGACTTCTGGTAGTCGGCCACGTGGCAGGAGCCGCACGTCGACGGCGCCGTCTTGTACGGCATCGTCGTGTGGCAGCGCGCGCAGGCCTGCGTCGCGTGGACGCCCGCGAGCGGGTACCCCGTCATGGACTGCGCCGCGGCAGGGACGCTCCAGGCGAGGAGGGCCGCGAAGAGCGCGAGGCGGTAAATGAGGAGATCGCGGAGTGGAAAGACCGCGTACACGCTCGGCTTCTCGTGAAACTCCTTGCGGGGCACGTGGTCGTCCTCGACGAGCGGGAACTGCGTGTGTTTTCTCACTTGCGTCACACTCCGTGTCAGAAACTCATGGACGTCTAGTGTCTGAAGATCGAGGGCACCCAGGCCGGCGCCGAGAACAGGTGGCATTGATCGCAAGTCGTCGCGAAGCCGCCCGCGAGGTGCGGCGGGTTGACGGACTTCTGGTAGTCGGCCACGTGGCACGAGTAGCAGTCGCGAGGCGTGCCCTTGTAGATGTTGTTCTTGTGGCAGGCCGTGCAGGCCTGCGTCGTGTGGACGCCCGCGAGCGGGAAGGTCGTCGCCGTCGAGTGGTTGAAGCCTGCGCCCTTCCAGGCTGCGTCGGAGAACTTGTGGCAGGTGTCGCAGGTCGTCGGGAAGCCCGAGGCGACGTGCGGCGGGTTGACTGACTTCTGGTAGTCCGCCTGGTGGCAGACGCCGCACGTCGTCGGCGCGGTCTTGTACGGCATCGTCGTGTGGCAGCGCGCGCAAGCCTGCGTCGCGTGGACGCCCAAGAGCGGGTACCCCGTCATGGATTGCGCCTCCACAGGGGCGCTCCAGGCGAGGAGAGCCGCGAAGAGCGCCATGACGGCAAACACGAACGGCGTCCCGTGAAGCTCGCTGCGGAGCACGTTGTCGTTCTTGACGACCGGGAACTGCGTGTTGTGGTGCACTTGGTTCACACTCCGTTTGAAGTCGCGTTGACGTCTAGTGTCTGAAGATCGAGGGTATCCAGGCTGGCGCCGAGAACAGGTGGCATTGATCGCAGTTGGTCGGGAAGCCTCCCGCGAGGTGCGGCGGGTTGACGGACTTCTGGTAGTCGGCCACGTGGCACGAGTAGCAGTCGCGAGGCGTGCCTTTGAAGACGTTGTTCTTGTGACACGCCGTGCAGGCCTGTGTCGCGTGAACGCCGGCGAGCGGGAAAGTCGTCGCCGTCGAGTGGTTGAAGCCCGCGCCCTTCCAGGCCGGGTCGGAGAACTTGTGGCAGCTGTCGCAGGTCGTCGGGAAGCCCCCGGCGACGTGAGCCGGGTTGACGGACTTCTGGTAGTCCACCTGGTGGCACGTGTAGCAGTCGCGGGGCGTGCCCTTGTAGACGTTGTTCTTGTGGCAAGCCGTGCAGGCCTGGGTCGTGTGAACCCCGGCGAGCGGGAAGGTCGTCGCCGTCGAGTGGTTGAAGCTCGCGGGCTTCCAGGCCGGGTCTGAGAACTTGTGGCACGTATCGCAGGTCGTCGGGAAGCCCGCAGCGACGTGCCCGGGGTTGACGGAGTTCTGGTAGTCGGCCGTGTGGCACGTGTAGCAGTCGCGAGGCGTGCCTTTGAAGACGTTGTTCTTGTGGCAGGCGGTGCAGGCCTGTGTCGCGTGAACGCCGGCGAGCGGGAAGGTCGTCGCCGTCGAGTGGTTGAAGCCTGCGCCCTTCCAGGCCGGGTCGGAGAATTTGTGGCAGCTGTCGCAGGTCGTCGGGAAGCCCCCGGCGACGTGAGCCGGGTTGACGGACTTCTGGTAGTCCACCTGGTGGCAGGTGTAGCAGTCGCGGGGCGTGCCCTTGTAGACGTTGTTCTTGTGGCAGGCCGTGCAGGCCTGCGTCGTGTGAACGCCGGCGAGCGGGAAGGTCGTCGCCGTCGAGTGGTTGAAGCTCGCGGGCTTCCAGGCCGGGTCCGAGAATTTGTGGCAGCTGTCGCAGGTCGTCGGGAAGCCCGCGGCGACGTGTCCGGGGTTGACGGACTTCTGGTAGTCGTTCTTGTGGCAGGTGTAGCAGTCCCGCGGCGTGCCTTTGAAGACGTTGCTGACGTGGCAGGCGGAGCAGAGCTGCGTCGTGTGCGTGCCCGCGAGCGGGAAGGTCGTGGACGTCGAGTGGTTGAAGCTCGAGGGCCTCCAGGCAGGGTCGGAGAACCTGTGGCAGGTGTCGCAGGTCGTCGGGAAGCCCGCGGCGGCATGCCCGGGGTTGACGGAGTTCTGGTAGTCGGCCTGGTGGCAGGTGTAGCAGTCGCGGGGCGTGCCCTTGTAGACGTTGTTCTTGTGACACGCCGTGCAGGCTTGTGTCGTGTGAACCCCGGCGAGCGGGAAGGTGGTCGCCGTCGAGTGGTTGAAGCTCGCGGGCTTCCAGGCCGGGTCCGAGAACTTGTGGCAGGTGTCGCAGGTCGTCGGGAAGCCGGCCGCCGCGTGGCCCGGGTTCTTGGAGTTCTGGTAGTCGGCCTGGTGGCAGGTGTAGCAGTCGCGGGGCGTGCCCTTGTAGACGTTGTTCTTGTGACACGCCGTGCAGGCTTGCGTCGTGTGAACCCCGGCGAGCGGGAAGGTGGTCGCCGTCGAGTGGTTGAAGCTCGCGGGCTTCCAGGCCGGGTCGGAGAACTTGTGGCAGGTGTCGCAGGTCGTCGGGAAACCCGAGGCGACGTGCGGCGGATTGACGGACCTCTGGTAGTCGGACTGGTGGCAGGTATAGCAGTCGCGAGGCGTGCCCTTGTAGACGTTGTTCTTGTGGCAGGCCGCGCACGCCTGTGTCGCGTGGAGGCCGGCGAGCGGGAAGGTCGTCGCCGTCGAGTGGTTGAAGCTCGCGGGCCTCCAGGCCGGGTCCGAGAACTTGTGGCAGCTGTCGCAGCTCGTCGGGAAGCCCGCGGCGACGTGGCCGGGGTTGACGGACTTCTGATAGTCGTTCTTGTGGCAGGTGTAGCAGTCGCGGGGAGTGCCCTTGAAGACGTTGCTGACGTGGCAGGCGGAGCAGAGCTGCGTCGTGTGCGTTCCGGCGAGCGGGAAGGTCGTCGCCGTCGAGTGGTTGAAGCTCGAGGGTTTCCAGGCCGGGTCCGAGAACTTGTGACAGGTGTCGCAGGTCGTCGGGAAACCTGCCGCCGCGTGGGCCGGGTTGACGGACTTCTGGTAGTCGGCCTGGTGGCAGGTGTAGCAGTCGCGCGGCGTGCCCTTGTAGACGTTGTTCTTGTGGCAGGCCGTGCAGGTCTGCGTCGTGTGAACGCCGGCGAGCGGGAAGCTCGTCGCCGTCGCGTGATTGAAGGCGGCGCCTTGCCAGGCGGGGTCGGAGAACTTGTGGCAAGAGTCGCACGTCGTCGGGAAGCCCGCCGCCGCGTGGGGCGGGTTCCTGGAGTTCTGGTAGTCGGCCCGATGGCAGGTGTAGCAGTCGCGGGGCGTGCCCCTGTAGACACCGCTCTTGTGGCAGGACGCGCAGGCCTGCGTCGCGTGAACGCCCGCGAGAGGGAAGGTCGCGTGAACGAACGTCGCGCCCTTCCACGTCGGCGAGGACGGCCTGTGGCAGCCGGTGCAGTCCGTGGGGAAGCCGCCCGCGGCGTGGTTCGGGCTCTGGGTGCGTTCGTAGTCCGCGCGGTGGCAGGAATAGCAGTCGCGCGAAGTGCCCTTGAATACCTGTCCCTTGTGGCAGGACTCGCAGTTGAGCGTCTTGTGAGGCGTCTCGAGCGTGAAGCTCGTCGCGGCCGCGTGCGTCCACGTGACGTCTCTCCAGCCGGTCGGCCGGTGGCAGGTCGCGCAGTCCGCGCCGAGCTTCGTCTTGAACCGGTCGTCCGGCTTCCGGATCCAGTGGCAGTCGTAGCAGCCTTTGGGCGTGCCCTTGAGGACTCCCTTGAGGTGGCAGGACGCGCACGGGACCGCGAGGTGCTTGCCCTCGAGCGGGAAAGCCGCGGTCTTGTGGAAGGCGCGCGAGGCGGTTCGCCAGGCGCTCGAGGCGGTGTGGCAGGACCCGCAATCGCGCCCGAGGGTGCCGCGGTGCGCGTCCTCGTGGCAGTGCGCGCAGGCGAGCGGGACCGCGTACCGCACGATCGTTCCCCGGCCCGCGGGATAGTTGAAGGTCTCCTTCCGGTGGCACTCGGCGCACGCGATCGCCACGTGCTTTCCGACGAAGAAGCCCGTGGACTCCGGCTTCACCGGGTGGACGAACTTCGCGACCTTGAAGGACGCGGAGCTGTGGCAGGTCTCGCAGCGCGGCGAGAGCTGGCCGAGGTGCGGGTCCTTGTGGCAGGTGCGGCACTCCGTCGACATTCCCGTCAGGCGAACGGCCGTGCCCGAGCCCGCCGGGAAGGTACCGGTCTCCTTCGCGTGGCACTTCGAACAGGGCACGGTCTCGTGCTTGCCCGTGAGCGCGAACTTCGCCTGCGTGTGAACGAAGATCTCGGGCTTGAAGCCCTTCGTCGCGAGGCTGTGGCACCTTGCACAGTCGGTCCCAACCTGTCCGAGGTGCGGGTCCTTGTGGCAGGCCGCGCACTGGAAGGAGACGCCGCGGTACTGGCGCGAGCCCGCGGTGGGCACGCCCTTCACGAGCACGGGCGCGACCCCCTTCTCGGGAAGGTGGCACTTGTCGCACGCGACGCCCGCGTGCGCGCCCAGGAAGAACTCGAGCTGGCGCGGATGCTGGAACTTCGAGAGCTTGAAGGCGGCCGTCACGTGACACGTCTGGCAGGTCGTGCCGAGCTTGCCTTTGTGGACGTCCACGTGACAGGAGGCGCATTCCTTCTTCGCGCCGCGGAAGTCGACGACCCGCAGAGCCAGGCGAACTCCGGCCTGCGCGGCGGCCGCCTTGTGGCAAGCGGCGCACGCCGTGGTCGCGTGCTTGCCGTCCAGGACGAACTTCGTCCGCGCCGTGTGGTCGAACGTCGCGGGCTTGAAGCCGGTTTCCGTGTGGCAGGTTGCGCAGTCCTGGGTGGCGACGGGAAAAAGCCCCTTGTGCGCGTCGTGGTGGCAGTCGGCGCAGCGCGCGTACTTGAGCTTCACGCGCGTCGCCGGCTTCACGTGGCACGTCTGGCAGGCGACGCTCTGGTGCCGGCCACGGAGGGTGTAGCCCGTCTTCGCGTGGTCGAACTTCTGGCCCTCGGCAAGCGTCTTGAAGCTCGTCGTGACGTGGCACGTCGTGCACGTCCCGAGCGGCGGCTGGTGCGGGTTCTTGTGGCAGTCATCACAGCCCGCGTAGCGCGCGATCCGGAAGTCGCCCTTCGTCTTGTGGCAGCTCTCGCACGGCCGCTTCGCGTGGGCGCCGGTCAGCGGGTATTTCGTCTTGGAGTGGTCGAAGCTCTTGCGCGTCTCCTTGAAGGCGACGTTCGTCGCGTGGCAGGTCTGGCAGGTCGTGCCGAGAGCGCCGTTGTGGACGTCCTTGTGGCAGGACGCGCACGCCGCCGAGAGGCCGAGGAACGAGCGCGTCTTGTGGCAGACCTTGCAGTCGAGCGGCGCGTGCAGGCCGTCGAGCGCGAAACTCGGCCTGGCCCGTGTGATCGAATCGCTTCGGCTCGAAATGGCGGAGATCGCCGTCCAGCCCGGCGTGCTCGGGGTGGCAACGGGTGCAGGTCGTAGTGACGTCGCGGTGGACGCCCTTTTTCGCCTTGATGCGCTCGCCGACCGGCTTGTGGCACTCGAGGCACTTCACCGCAGCGACCTGGCGGCCCGGCTCGTGGCAGCTCTGGCATTTGTCGAGCCCCTCGAGCTTCGCGTGGGGCTTCGAGAGCTTGCCCGGCGAGATGAGGCTCGCAATGCCCTGCGCCCCGAGATGCGGCGCGGCGAGGAGCGCCGCGAGGGCGAGGACGAGCCGGCAGGCACCAGCCGAGGCTAAAACGCCTCCAATGCACCGCCTCGAGTACGCCGGATAGTCCACGCCCCGTACTCCCTTCGATCGCTCTAGTCTTGTCTTCCGAAAACGTCCGAAACTCGGACACGTTGACGAGAAAACCCCGACACGGTTCTCCCGAGTGTTTCTCGGGCTTTCATCGAAGTGAAAACGTCTAACGTTGAGACGGCTTCTCAGGGTTCGGCGCCTAGGTCAAGCGCGTAAACGTTTTGCCCTCAGGCACTTGGTCCCTGCTTCAGTCGGGCAGTACGACGACCAGCTCCCGGCTCATCTTCCAGAATCGTGTGGTGTCCCTGACGGTGAGGGTGCTCTCCTTCGGGCTCACCGAGGACAGGGTATAGCTGTCCTTCGGGTGGTCCGAAAGGATCAGCGCCTGGCCCGGTGCCGCCGCGAGCTCGAACGCCCGGACCTTACGGATGTCGATCTTTTTGAAGAGGGTCTCGTCGAGCTGGCCCGTGCGCTGCCAGGAGCCGCCGAGGCCGAGGACCGAGCCTTTCCTCTCGACGTACCCGACCTTCTGGAGGACGCCTCGAGGGGCGATCAGCACATAGGCGGCCGCGAGCTGCGCCTCGCGGTCCGCGAGGATGGCCCTCATCTGCTCGATGGCCTGCTCCTTTTCCGTAACGGTGCCGCGCAGCCCCTCGGCCGTCTGCGCGAGCACCCGCGTCTTTTCCTCGAGGGCCGCGACCGTTTCCTCCTTCTCCTCGAATTGCCGGTGCAGCTCGCGGACGAGGCGCTCGAGGGACGCCACCCTCTCGTCCGAGGCCCGGTTCGCCCTCTCGAGGGCGTCGAGCTTCTCGAGGTTGGCCCGCACGGCCCTGCGGATTTCCTCGATCTCGGCCTTCAGCGTCTCGCGCGTCCCCGTGGAGGCCTTGCCCTCCTGGGCGACCGCGATCGACGTCTTGATGGCCTTGAGCTCCTTGGCGCGCAGCTCCTCGAGGGCGCTCTGGACCTCGTCGAGCGTCGCCTGCATCTCGACGTTCCGGGCGCGGGCGGCGCTGACCTCTTCCTGCGAGCGGACAGGCCCTTCCGGAAGCGCGTTGATGGCCGCCGTGAGCGCGTCGATCTCCTTCTTCGGCTCCTTCTCCCGCGCGCAGCCCGCGAGGGAAAGCGCCGCGAGCGCCGCGACGGGGATGCGGCCGTGGGAAAGGGCTTTCAGGTGGGTTCTCAACGCTTCGGCGTGCCGTCTTCCTCGAAGTGCTCCCGATACCACTGCGTATAGTGGTGCTTCGCCCACTCGCGGTCAACGCGACCCGTGAACATCCCGCTGAGACCCACTTTCGTGCTGGGGTTGACGACCGCCATGTAGATGTGACCGAACATCAGCATGGGGGCCACGAGAGACATGCTGATGTGAAGGATCCACGGCAGGAAATGGTCGACGCCGTGTCCCCAGAGAAACAGGCCGGTCGCGACGAACAGGGGATACGTGACCATCACCATCATGAAGTTCAGCCGCTCGGCGGCGTTGAACTTTCGTTGCTCCGGAAGAACGATCTTCTTGTTGACCGTCGAGGGCCCGAAGAGGAAGAGCCATTTCAGGTCGTCGATCGTCCACGAAAACCCGATCTTGATGTTGTAGAGGTGCTTCTTGTAGTCGCGCCAGGCGCGGAGGATGGCGAGAGCGGGAAAGATCGTCAGACACCCGCCCGCGACCCGATGGATGAACTGGAGAACCTCCCGGAGAAGACTGTCGGAATGAAGGTTGTAGCCGAACTTCACGATCACGCCCGTCACGAAGCAGGTCATGAACGGAAGCGCGATCGACCAGTGGAGGAGCATCTCGCCCCTCGCAAAGCGCAGGATTTCCTTGGCTTGCTCCTTTCGCGAAAAGAAGACCTGCGCCGGCCGAGACGTCCCGCCGGTCCCCGCGTCGGGGGTCGCGTTTCCCGCGTCCGCATGCGTGTCCACGTCGATCGCGAGCGGGGCGGGAGCGGCCGGAGCGCTTTCCGGCGCGTCCGTCACCGCAGGGGCGGCGACCGCGAGAAGAGATCCGACGCCCGCCGCCGCGTGCAGGACGCTCGAAGTCGGCCCTTCCCGGTGGACCGGAAACTCGAGATATCCGAAAGATTCCGGAGCCGAGCTGATCGGGTAGCGCTGGGTCGTCCACTCTCCGTCGATCTTCACCGCGACGGTCAGGAACTCGCCCGGATGGAAGTCGAAACCCATCGGGCGCGCGATGCGCAAGGTCCGGATGTCGTGGGTCTCGTCGAAGATCGCGATCACCGGAATCGAGACGAAAGCGTCCGGCTGCGACGTCGCGATGGCGTTGGACGTCAGGGCCGTCGGCGCCGCCGCCCTTCTCGCACGCGCCTCCTCGATGCGGACGACGGGTCTCACCAGCGCCCCGCGTAGCCGAAGTAGAGCGCGACGCCGACGTGCACGGCGGCGATCGTGAGCATCACGTAGACGAAGGGCTTGTGGAACGCGTGCCAGAGGTGGAAGAACTTCTTCGACGTATCGAGCGTCGCGATCCGGCGGAGAAGCGTCGTGCGCTCGCGAATCAGCCGGCCGGCGGCGACGAGCCGCGCCGGCGCGAATCCGGCTGCCGCGAGCTCGCGGTGGAGCTGCGCGAGGTGCCGCTTGAGCCTGAGGTCCCCGAGGACGAATCCCCCGGAGGCCGAGCCCTGCTCGAGCTCCTCGATCCGGCGCAGGAGCGCGGTCGGGAGGCCCTCGGCCACGAGCTGGCCCTTGAGCTCGATCGCGCGCGCGTCGAGCTCTTCGAGGGAGATCTCGGTCCCGCGGAGCGACTTCGGAATGCGCACGTACAGGTAGCGGCCGACGAGGCCCGAGATGACGACGAGCACCATCGACCAGTACGCGATCGACACGACGCCGTTGAACTTCATCGCCGTGTGGAGCGTGACGAGGACGGGGCCCACGAGGCCGCAGAAGATGTGGATCTCCAGCCACGTCTTCGTCGTGCCGATCTTCGAGAGGCCGCGGAATTTCTTCCGGGCGGCGTACACGAGGGTCACGCACATGAGGAGAAGGCCCGCGGCACCGAACAGCTCCCCGGCGTTCCCGGCGGGGCGGAGAAGCCCGTGGGACGGCGCATGACCGCGCTCGGCGACCGGCGTGACGTAGTACTCCCAGCCGCGCAGCTTCACGAGAACGAAAGCGACGAGGCAGAGGCTCACGAGGAAGGCGAGCGCCAGGGCGTGCGACAGGGCGGCCATCGGGAGCCAGGCCTCGCGTTTCGCCTTCGCGGGCGCCGCAGGGCTCGGGGCGGCACGCAGGGGAGAGGCCGTCGGGACGAGCACCGCCACGGACGCTGAATCGCCTCCAATGCTCCGCTCCTGGTACGCCCGGTTTCCCACTCGTACTCCTGTCTACGCCCTGCTTTGTTTGCCGAAACGTCCGAAATTCGGACACGCTGTCAAGAAAAGCTCGCCGACAGCGGCTTTCTGTGGAGTGACGGCGCCTAACGTTGCGAACGCGTTTCAGACGAGAATCACGCCTCGAGAGAGCAATTGGACCTCGGCCAGGCCAGACACGGGTAGATCCAGCCTTCCCGCCGATCCGCGTCGTCGCGGCAGTCTGCCGGGCAGTCCACATCGCCCGAAGCGAGCTTCGTCCTGCAGGTCTGGCAGACGCCGGCCCTGCACGAGGACGGGATGTCGACGCCGGCGGCTTCGGCCGCTTCGAGCAGTGTCGCGCCCGCCGGGACGGCCACCGACTTTCCGCTCAGCGTCAGCTCGAGCGTGAACGGCCCGCCCGCGGCGTGCGCGCCGAGGCCGTGCTTGGCCGCCTCGAACGCCTCGGCCCGCACCTGGTCGGGTGGAACTCCCATCGCCGGGAGACCGGCCTTGAAGCCGTCGATCATCTCGCCCGGGCCGCACATGCAGAAGACGCAGGAGGCCGGATCGCGGATCTCGCGCCTCACGAAGTCGAGGTCCAGCCGGCCGGAGAGCACCGGCGGCACGGCGCCGCCACGAGTGGCCGTGACGACGACGCGCAGCCCGGGCCGACGGCCCAGCTCCTCGAGCTCGGCCCTGAACGGGATCTGATCGCCCGTCCGGACGGAAAGAAGGAGCGTGACGACCCGGCCGGGATCCGAGGCGGCCGCGTGGCGGAGCATCGCGAGGAGGGGCGTGATCCCGACGCCGCCGCCGAGGAGGACGATCGGCCGCCGGCTGTCGCCCGGATAAACGAACTTGCCCGCGGGTTTGCGCGCCGCGATCGTGCCGCCCGAAAGGACGCTCTCATGCAGCGCCGCCGAGACGAGGCCCTGCTTTCGTACGGAGATCTCGAGGTGCCGGGGCTCGGCCGGCGCCGAGCAGATCGAATAGCAGCGCGAGACGAGCCGTCCTTCGAGGGGCACGACGACCGTCAGGTACTGCCCGGGCAGGAAATCGAAGCCGGGGGGACGCTCGAGACGGAACGTCCGGATCTCGTCGGTCTCGCGCCGCCTCCCGAGCACGCGGAGGATCGTCACGGGGGTCGCCTGGCGCGCGGCGGGTCGGGCGCCCGGGGAGAGGAGTCGCCCCGCGGCGAAGTACCAGAGGGCGTCCGCCGCGAGGACGGCGAGAACCGCGCCCGACGCGGAAAAGAACCACGGCGTGGCCGCGGCGAGGAACGACGGAAAGGAGGCGAGCCGCGAGCGGGTGCCCCGCGCGCCGACGGCCGCGCGGAGCACGCCGAGGACGAGGTGGACCATCGTCGCCGCCTCGAGCAGGCCCGGAGGGCCGCCAGACTCTCCCATGGGTCACTCCCGCCAGACAGCGTCGAACAGGGCGAAGGCGGCCGTCGTGACGACTCCGTCGTAGGCGATGAGAACGCGCACGAAGTCGATTCCGGCCGAAAAGGCCTCGTCGCGGGCCGCCACCTGCGTGCCGGAGACGGCCGCGATGAGCGGAGGGAGGAGGAGCGGGATCGAGAGGACGGCGAACAGCGCACCCTTGGCGGCCGCCTTCGAGACGAGCGCGGCCGTGAACGTGGACGCGCCGGCGAGGCCGAGCCCGCCGAACACGAGGAGGACGACGAAGAGCGACGGGCACTTGATCTCGAAGGACGTCAGGACGAGAAAGAGCGGAACGATGAACGCCGTGACGGCGAAGAGGAGCAGGACGTTCACGAGGTACTTGCCGAGGAGGATCGCGGGCGGCGGCGCCGCGAGGCGCAGGGCGGAGGCCGTGCCGGCTTCCTCCTCCTTGACGAAGACGCGCGAAAGGCCCGTCATCGCCGAAAAGAAGATGACGATCCAGAGGAGCACCGAGTTCACGGTCGGGCGGTCCTCGGGCGCGAGGCGCGTGGGGCCGACGGCGTAGCCGACGAGGACGAGGACGGCAAACGCGAAGAGGAAGAGCGCGTTCACGGCGATGCGCGTGCGCCACTCGGCGAGGAGATCCTTGCGGAAGATCGCGAGAGCGGCCCCGAGGAGGGGTGCCGGCGCGCGGGCGTTCATAACGACACGGTCTCGTCGGCCAGCGCGAGGTCCCGAAGGTCGTTCGAGGCGATGATCGCGATTCCACGGGAACGCTGGGAGGCGACGATTTTCTGGACGACGGCACGGCCCGCCTCGTCGAGATTGGCGCCGGGCTCGTCGAGGAGAAGGACACCGGGGTCGTGGAGCGTCGCGTAGGCGAGCTTCACGCGCTGCCGCTGGCCCGTGGAGAGAGAAGAGAGAGATTTCCTCGAATGGGATTCGGGCGGGAGGCCGACGCTCTCGAGCAGCGCGAGCGCGCGTCCGGGCGCGGACTCCAGGCCATGGACACCGGCGAAGAACATCAGGTTCTCCTCGGCCGTCAGCTCTCCGTAGAGCGCGAGATCGGGCGCCACCCACCCGATGTGCCAGGGAACGTCGCGCGGCTCGTGGCCGGCCCCGGCCTCTTCACCATCGAAGAAGATCTTCGCGTACCCGCAGCTCGGGCGAATCAACCCGGCGAGGGTCCTCAGCAAAGTCGTTTTTCCGCTTCCGTTCTGTCCCGCGATCCCGAGGACACGCCCGTTCTCGACGGAGAACGTGAGGGGGCCGATGATCTTCCGCGTCCCGAACGAGCGGGAAAGACCTTCCGCGACGAGGCGCATGAAGGGGGAAGGATAATCCCTCCCCGTGCTGCCACGATTTCTCGGCGTCCTCGTCTTCCTCGCGATCACCGTGTATCGGTGGACGCTGCGGCTCTCGATCGTCGGCGAGGAGCACCGGCAGGCGATCCGCGCGAAGGGCAAGAAGCCGCTGCACGCGATCTGGCATCAGCGCATGGTGGGCGGGATCCTCGCGCATCGCGGCGAGGGCTACGTCACGATGGCTTCGAAGAGCGAGGACGGGGAGATCATCGCGACCTTCCTGAAGTACTGGGGATTCGTCGCCGCGCGCGGCTCCTCGTCGCGGGACGGCGACGTCGCGACGCTCGAGTTCCTCGCCGCGCTCGAGGATGCCCCGGGGGGCGCCCTGACGCCGGACGGGCCGCGCGGCCCGGCGCGCCGGTGCAAGCGGGGGATCCTGACCCTCGCCGAAGAGGGGAATGGAATCGTCCTGCCGTCGTCCTCGTCCTCGTCGCGGCCGAGATTCCTGAACTCGTGGGACCGCTTCCTCCTGCCGCTCCCGTTCTCCCGCTGCGTCGTGGCCTTCGCGCCCGGGCTCGAACGGGCGGGGGGCGAGGGCGAGGCGGAGTTCCTCGCGCGCGCCGGAGCCGCGATCGACGCCGTCACCGACGAAGCCGACCGTCTCTGCGGGGTCGTGGACGCTCCGCGGGAGAGGGTGAAGCGCGCGTGACGCTTCCCGTGACTCTCGACGACGTGAACGCGGCCCGCGGGCGGATCGCCGGCCTCGTCCACCGCACGCCGGTGATGACGTCCCGGCGCCTGGATGCGCGCGCCGGCGCGCGCCTCTTCTTCAAGTGCGAGACGTTCCAGCGCGTGGGCGCCTTCAAGGCGCGCGGCGCCTTCTCGCGGCTCACGCTTCTGACCGGTCCCGAGAGGAATCGCGGCGTCGTGGCGTTCTCGTCCGGCAATCACGCGCAGGCCGTCGCGCTCGCGGCGCGAGAGCTCGGTCTCTCGGCTGTCATCGTCATGCCGCACGACGCGCCGGCGCTCAAGCTCGCCGCGACGCGCGGCTACGGCGCGGAAGTGCGCCTCTATGACCGCGCCGAAGAGAGCCGCGAGAGGATCGCGCAGGAGATCGTCGAGAGGGACGGCCGCATCCTCGTGCCGCCGTTCGACGACGTCGCGGTCATCGCGGGGCAGGGCACCGCCGGGCTCGAGCTCCTCGAGGACGTGCCGGACCTCGACGCCGTCGTGACGCCGCTGGGCGGCGGAGGGCTGCTCTCGGGCGTGGCGGTCGTCGTTGCGGCGCTTCGGCCCGCGGCACGGGTTTTCGGAGTGGAGCCCGCCGCGGGCGACGACTTCGTGCGCTCGCTCGCCGCGGGTCATCCGGTCGGTATTCCCGTCCCCGGGACGATCGCGGACTGTCTGCAGACGACGAGACCGGGTGTCCACACGTTCGCCCTCGTCTCCGCTCTCGTCGAGAACGTCGTCACGGTGAGCGATCTGGAGCTCCGGCGCTCGATGTCGCTTCTATTCACGGCGATGAAGCTCGTCGTCGAGCCGGGCGCGACCGCCGGTTTCGCGGGCGTCCTGTCGGGACGGGTCGCGGGTCTCGCCGGCAGACGGATCGGCGTCGTGCTCTCGGGCGGGAACGTGGACCCGGAGACGTTCGGCAGGCTCCTCGCCGGCCTCGGCCCGGACGGCGACTAGAAGTAGACGTTGAAGCCCGCCGCGATGCGGACGTTGTCGGCCTTCCGCTGATCGGACAGCTTCCTGACCGCCTCCACGTCGAGAAAGGCATAGCGACCGTCGAGAAAGACGGAGGTCCGAAAGGACGTTCTCACGTCCACGCCGGCCCCGGCGTGGAGCGCGAAGAGGTTCTCGGCCGGGTAGTGCGTCGCTGCGTTCGGTCCCGCGCCCTGCGGCTTCGCCCACGTGTAGCCCGCGCCGGCGAGGACGTAGGGCTGCACGCGCCCGCTGTGGAGGAAGAACACGAGGAAGGACGCCTCGACCGGAATCTCGTCGACCGTCAGGACGCGCGTGCCTTCGACGGCGAACGTGTCGCGCCGGTATCCCGCGGACATCTCGAGGCCGATGCCGCCGGTGAGGCGCAGGCGCGCGTGGATGCCGCCGGTGGCGCTGCCTGATTCCGCGTCGCGACCGCTCCCGTATCCCGCCTTCGCGCCGTAACCCGTGCCGGGGTCGGAATACGACTGGGCGCTGGCGGGAAGAGCGGCTGCGAGAGCGGCGGCAAGGGTCGCGGCGAGGGGAATCGGGCCAAACGGGCGCATCGGGATCGGACTGTACCGCGCCCACCCCTCGCCCGCAGAGGTCCGCCGCAGGAAGAATCGCTCATAATCATGCACCCGTGGCGTCCCGCAACTGGAAAGACGATCTTCCGACGCTGATTCTCGCGATTGCGGCCCAGTTCGGGCTCGTGCGCGCGGTGGACTGGGCACGCTCCCACGTCGAGACGAGCGACCTCGCCCGCCGCCTGGTGGACGACCGCTTCTACTACGCGCCCTACGTCGGCTCGGTGATCGTCGTGCTGATCCTGGTCCGGCTGATGGGCAAGGCGCTGAACGTCCGGGGAATCGCGGTCGGCGAGTGGCTGCGTTCCTCGCTTCTCGTCCTCATGGTGGGGGTCGGCATTCTCGCGGTGGCCCACCTCGACCAGATCCTCGACGTCCTCGCTCTCCTCGCGCACCAGCCCGCCCTTCAGGCGGCGTCGCGCGATCTCGGCGCTTCGCCGTTCTTCCAGATCCTGAGGCGCACGGCCACGCTGCGATTCGCGATCGACCTCGTGGGGCTCCTCGTCTGCCTCTTCGCGATCCGTCTCGGGCAACCGACGCATCCCGAGATCTCCGCCGCTCTCGGTTACCGGTCCGCGAAGGACTGGACCCGGGCCGGCGAGGCGTACTTGAAGGCGGGAGACTCGAAGCGTGCGCGCCGGATGTTCAAGAAGGCGCGGGCGTGGCCGCGGCTGGCCGCCCTCGAGCAGAGGGACGGGAGAGACCGCGAGGCGGCGCGCCTCTACGAGGAGGCGGGCGACGCGTACGCCTGGGAGGCCTCGCGCGCGTGGGATGCCGCCGGCGACAAGGCGGTCGCGGCGGAATACGGGAAAAAGGCGCTTCTCTTCGCGCGGACGTCCGGGCGCTGGGACCGGCTCGCGGAGATCTCCGAAGCCCTCGAGGACCATGCGTCTCTCGCCGAGGCCTGCCGGCACCTCGCCGAGGGCACGCCTCCCGGCCCCGTCAAAGCGGCGCTCTGGAAGCGGGCCGCGGACGCCTACCGCAACGCCGGAAAGCCGGGGGAAGCGGCCGAGGCGTACCGGAACGCGCAGGAGCACCTGCTCGCGGGCGAGCTGTTCGTGGAGAGCGGCCGGCCGGCCGAGGCCATCCAGTCGTTCGAAAGAAGCGGCGCCCTGACGAAGGCGGCTCTCGCGGCGGCCCGAGCCGGCGACGAGAAGGGCGCCCAGGAGCTCCTGGCGCGCGAGGCCGAAAACCGGGGCGACCTCGTGTCCGCCGCGGAAGCGTGGCGACGTGCCGGACAGGCGTTGCGCGCGGCGGGCCTCTTCGAGAAAGCCGGAGATTTCGTCCGCGCTGCCGACGCGTGGAAGGAAGCGGGCCGTTTCGAGAGGGCCGCGCCTCTGTACCAGCGAGGCGGGAATCGCGCCGCCGCGGCCGAGGCCTTCGCGGCGGCGGGCCAGGTCGAGAAGGCGGCCGCTCTCTACAGCGAGCTCAAGGACTACGACAAGGCGGCGGAGCTCTTCCGCGGCGCGGGCCGCCTCATCGCCGCGGCGGCGGCGCTTCAGGCCGGCGGCCGATTCGACGACGCGGCGCAGCTCTTCCTGCGCACGGGGCGAGGCCTCGAGGCCGCGCGGTGCGCGCTTCTCGGCGGCCACCGCGAGCAGGCCTGGGAATACCTCACGGGAGTGCCGCGCAGCGAGCCGGGTCTCGCCGACGTGTTTCACCAGCTCGCGCGCGCCCACATCGCGGCGGGCGAGAACAAGGATGCGGTGCACGTCCTGCGCGAGCTGATCGGCCGCGGAAAGGTCGAATCCGAGAATCTTCCGCTCCACATGACGCTGCTCGGGGCGCTCCGCGCGACCGGGGATTCCGGAGAAGGCGTGGAGCTCGGGCGCATCGCGGCGTTCGACCCTTCGGTGCTCGAGGGCGCTGCCCCGCACGCGGTGCCGTTCGCGGACGCGGAGCTGGACGACGCGATGCCGGCCGCGCTCATCAGGACGCCGGCCGTGCACAAGTCCGGGCCGTACGAGTCCTTCGCGCGGTCGGCGGCGCCGCCGCCCGTGAAGCCTCCGCCCCTCAGGATCGCGGTCCCCGCGGCGCGGCCGGCGGCGAAACCGGCGGCCAGTCTGGGCCTGCCCGAGACGCCCGAGTCGCGCTACGAGATCATCTCCGAGCTCGGCCGGGGCGGGATGGGAGTCGTGCACAAGGCGCTCGACAAGAAGCTCGACCGTCACGTCGCGCTCAAGATCCTGCCCTGGCAGCTTCGCGGCGACGAGACCGCGATGCGCTACTTCAAGCGCGAGGCCCGGGCCATCGCGGCGCTGAAGCATCCGAACGTCGTCGCTCTGTACGACTACGGCGAGGGCTTCGGAAGCCTGTACCTCGCGATGGAGTATCTCGAGGGGCCGAACCTGCAGCGGCTCATCAAGAAGGAGACCGCGCGGGTGCAGAAGAACTGGCGGAGCTGGTTCGTGCAGGCCACGCGCGGCATCGCCGCCGCCCACGCGAAGGGCATCCTGCACCGGGACCTCAAGCCCGCGAACCTCATCCTGGACGAGCACGGGACGCTCCGGATCCTCGATTTCGGCCTCGCGCTTCCCCAGGCCGATGCGGGAGGCACGTCGAAGCTCATCGGCAGTCCGGCCTTCTTCCCGCCGGAGGTGCTGCGCGGGGAAATGCCGAGCCCCGCCTCCGACGTCTACTCGCTCGGCGCCGCGTTTTACACGCTCGCGACCGGCCGCTGGCCCTACGTGGGCGACGACGTCCTCGTGGCCCGCCTCGAGCGCGATCCCGACGATCCCCGCCCCTACGCGCCTTTCCTGAACGAGCAGGAGGTCGCCATCCTCATGAAGTCGCTCGCGCGACACCGGCCGGACCGCTACCCGGACGGCGGCGAGCTCCTGGCGGCGCTCCTTTCGCTCGAAGCGTAGGACGAGGGGTCCAGGTGCGGATCGCGGTCGTGCCCGGCGACGGGATCGGCATCGAGACGACGGGGGAGGCGCTGAAGGTCCTGCACGCGTGCGGAGGCCGGGAAACCTCTTTCCCCTGGGGCGCCGACCATTTCATCGCGACCGGAGAGACGATTCCGGCGGGCGCCTTCGACATGCTCGCGCGCGACTTCGACGCCGTCCTCGCCGGGGCGTTCGGCGACCCGCGGGTGCCGGACGGGCGGCACGCCGACGAGATCCTGCTCGGCATGCGTCGCCGGCTCGACCTCTTCGCGAACGTCCGCCCCGTGCGCGCCCTTCACGACTCCGTCGTTCCCCTCCGAGGCGCGCGCGCCGCCGACGTGGACTTCGTCATCTTCCGCGAGAACACCGAAGGGCCCTACTGGGGCCGCGGCCGCGCGTCGGGGGAGGGCACTCCGGACGAGGAGGCCGTCGAGGAGGACGTGACGACGCGCCGTGGCGTCGAGCGGATCTGCCGGGCGGCCTTCGCCTTCGCCGGGACGTTCGAAAAGCCCCGGCGCCTCGGGAGGCGTCCGCGCGTTCTGATGGCCGACAAGCACAACGTCCAGAAGCGCGGCGGCGGACTCTGGAACCGCGTCTTTCGGGAAGTGGCCGTCTCGTTCCCCGGGTGCGAGGCGCGCCACATGTTCGCGGACGCGCTCGCCCACGAGATGGTGCGTGCTCCGGGCACGCTCGACGTCGTCGTCACGAACAACCTCTTCGGGGACGTCCTCTCGGATCTCGGGGCCGCGCTCCAGGGGGGACTCGGGCTCGCGCCTTCGGGAAACGTGAGAGAGGGCCGGGTCTCCGTTTTCGAGCCGGTGCACGGCTCGGCGCCGGACCTCGCGGGCCGGGGGATCGCGAATCCCTTCGGATCGATCCGGAGTCTCGGGATGCTCTTCGCCCACGTCGGGCGGGCGGACCTCGCCGGGCGCGTCGAGCGCGCGGTCGCGGCGTGCCTCGCGGCCGGGGAAACGACGCAGGACCTCGGAGGAAAGCTCTCGACGGCGGAGGCGGGCGACGCCGTCGTCGCGCGCCTCGGCGGCTGAACGGCTCAGAGGACGCGGACGCGGACCTCGCGGACGAGCTCCGGCTCGGTGACCTCCACCTTCTCTTCGACGACGACGCGCTGAATGAGGCCGCGTTCGCCTTCCACGATCAACGTGATCCCGAGCTGGATTTCGTCGAACGTCGCCTCGGCGACGGACTCGTCCGGGTTCTTCACGATGACCGTTTCCACGACGGAAGCGTCTTCCTCCCGCCCGGCCACGACGAGCCGGAAGGTGGACGTCTCTTTCGCGTGCTTGTTCTTGTCCTTGCGCGCGAGCTCGCGCGCCCTCTTCTGCGCCCTTTTCTGTCTGATTTCCCAGGCCCTCATGCGGCTCCTCTTCTCCGGGCGCGTGGAGCGCCCGAAACCCGCATTATGACCGACGCGCCGGTCGGATAAACTCCGCCGCTCGGAGGCGCCCATGAAAGCGGTGTTCTTCACGGCGCACGGCGGCAACGACGTTCTGGAGGTCGGAGAGCGCCCCGATCCCGCGCCGGGCCCCGGAGAGGTGCTCGTGCGGGTCGAGGCAGCCGCGCTGAACCGGCTCGACCTCTTCGTGCGGGACGGGATTCCCGGCGTCCCCGTGGCGTTTCCGCACGTGCCGGGCGCCGATGGGGCGGGCGTCGTCGAGGCGCTCGGGCCCGGCGTCGCGGGTCCGGCCCCGGGAACGCGCGTCGTTCTCCAGCCCGGACTCTCGTGCGGGACGTGCGAGTTCTGCCTCGCCGGCGAGCGCAGCCTTTGCGTGCGCTTTCGCATCCTCGGCGAGCACCTGCCCGGAACGTTCGCCGAGAAGGTCGCCGTCCCGCGCGCGAACGTCTTTCCCGTTCCAGGCCGACTCTCCCCCGAGAAGGCGGCGGCCTTCCCGCTTGCGGGGCTCACCGCGTGGCGGATGCTCGTGACGCGCGCCGCGCTTCGGCCGGGCGAGACCGTGCTCATCCACGGCGTCGGAGGCGGCGTCTCGACGTTCGCGGTCCAGATCGCGAAGCTCTGCGGGGCGTCCCGGGTATTCGTGACGTCCTCCTCGGAGGAGAAGCGCGCCCGCGCGAAGGAGCTCGGAGCGGACGAGTCGATCGATTACACGGCGACGGACGTCGGCAAGGCGGTCCGCGAGATGACGGGGAAACGCGGCGTGGACGTCGTCGTGGACTCGGTTGGGGCGGCCACGTGGCGGCATTCGCTCACGGCGGCGGCGAAGAAGGGGCGCATCGTGACGTGCGGCGCCACGTCCGGTCCCGCCCCCCCCGAGAACATCAACGTCATCTTCTGGAAGCAGCTCACGATCCTCGGGTCCACGATGGGCACGGACGCGGAATTCACCGCGATGCTGGCGGCGGTCGAGGCCGGCCGGCTCGAACCCGTCGTCGACACCGTTTTTCCGATCGCCGACGTGCGCAAGGCCTACGAGCGGATGGCGTCCGGAAAGGGGTTCGGCAAGATCGTCCTGAACGTGAGCGCATGAACGCCCCCGATCCCGACGTCCCGATGCTCCGTTACACGCTCGCGACGCTCGCGTACCGTGCAGGCAAGGCCGTGCGCGAGGCGCCCGAGGGCTTCGCGGACTTCCGCGCGGGAGAGGGCGTGCGCACGCCAGTCCAGATCCTCGCGCACATGGGCGACCTCTTCGACTGGGCGCTCACGATGGCGGACGGAGAGGCCGTCTGGAATGACGCCGTCCCTCTTCCGTGGGACGAGGAGATCGCGCGGTTCTTCGCCGCGGTCGAGCGTCTCGACGCGCGGCTTCAGGCGGGCCGGCCGCTCGTGAACCCCGCGACGAAGGTATTCGCGGGGCCGGTCGCGGACGCGCTCACGCACACGGGTCAGATCGCGCTGCTGCGCCGCATGGCGGGCGCGAAGATCCGCGGCGAGAGCTACTTCAGGGCCGACATCGTCACGGGGCGCGTCGGTCTCGAGCAGGCGCCGCCGCGCCGCGAGTTCGACTGACTTCCGCCGGAATCCAGATCGTGAAGGTCGAGCCGGGGCCGCCCTCGTTGTTCGCGACGTCGAGGCGGCCCCCGTGCGCATGGAGGACCTTCTGGACGACCGTGAGGCCGAGGCCGGTTCCGGGCACGGCCTCGCTTCCCTGGAACCTCAGGTAAGGCGTCGCGATCCGGGATTTGTCGGCGGCGGGAAAGCCCGGCCCCTCGTCCGTCACGGCAACGCGCAGGAAGGGCCGGCCGTCCTCGCGCACGATCTCCGCCTTCACGCGCACGGTGCCTCCGGGCGGGCTGAACTTGACGGCGTTGCCGAGCAGGTTCGCGGCGGCCCGCCGGAACATCGCGGGGTCCAGAGGCACGCGCGGGAGGTCTCTCGGCACGTCGGCCTCGACGGTGACGCGGCGCACGACCGCGAGCCAGCGCGCCTCTTCGAGCGGAAGGGAGAGCGCCTCGGCGGGCGCCGTCGGGCGCTTCTCGGTCTCGGGCGCATCCGCCGCGCGATAGACGAGAAGAGCGTCTTCGATGAGCCCCGACAGGCCGCGCGCCGACGCGAGCGAGCCGTCGAGCATCTTCGCGAGACGCGCGTCGCCCGACCGCCGCTCCTTGTCGCGGGTGAGCTCGAGCGCGGCGGTGAGCGCGGAGAGCGGGTTCTTCATGTCGTGCACGAGCATCGCCGTGAGGCGGCTGCGGTCGAGGTCCGCGAGCTCGCGGCGGCGCTGCTCGCGGGCGAGGGCCTCGAGCTGCTTCTGCAGGTTGCCGTACAGCCGCGCGGCGCGAATCGCGAGCGCGAGCTGGTCGGCCACCCGCCCGAAGAAGACGACCTCGTCGGGCGGGAACGCGCGCGGCTCGGCCCACGACATCCCGAGGACGCCGATGAGCTCTCCCTCGCGATGAATCGGAATGCCCACGAGGCTCTTCGCGCCGAGCGCCTCGAGCGCGCTGAACGCGAGCGACGTCTGGTCGAGCTCCGCCCGGTCGGCGACGACATAGGGCTCGCGCGAAGCCACGAGCGCGCGGAAAGGCTCGCTGTCGGGGAGCGGGCGCTCGTAGCCGACGAGCGACGAATTCGCGTCGCCCTCCCGCCAGTCCATGAAGACCGTGCACGACGACGCGTCCTCGTTCAGGAACCAGATCTCGACCGAATTCGCGGAGAAACGCGTTCCGAGGAGCGACGTGGCCGCGCCGAGGACCTCCTCGAGATCGAGCGAATCGCGCGACGCGAGCGCGATGGACGCGAGAATGTCGTTGCGTTTCGCCTCCGTGCGGAGCCGTTCCTTGAACGCGTTTTCGTGCTCCTGCGAGCGGCGGCGCTGGAGGCGAAGAAGCCGCTCGAGCCGCATCGCGAGGAGCGGCCCTTCATCCCTCTCGCGCACGAGCTCGAAGGACTCGAGCGGAATCCGCCGCACGAGCTGATCCGTGATCTCGGCGTTCGGCGGCACCACGACGAGGCAGAGCGGTTCGGGTGCGATGTCGAGGATCGCCGGCCGCACCGGGACGAAGCCGAGTCCGAAGGCCCCGGGTCTCGCCACCCAGACGACCGGCCAGTGCGAGAAGAAGTCCGGATCCGTGATCTTTTTCTCGTCGTACCGCTCGACGAGGAGGCCCCCGGCCGACAGCGTCCGGGCCACCCAGGCCATCGCTTCCGGGTCGCCCACGAGCTTGACTCTTCTCAGGATTCCGTCGCGCTCGGAGCGCGCGGTGATTCCGCTGATCGGCTCCATGGCGCCCATTCTCGCCGCCGCCGGAGGCCCCGTCCACCGCGCCCGGCGTGAGATCATCCTCCGAGATGCCGGCCGGCCTCGTCTTCCTCGCCTCGCTCTTCGCTTCTCTCGTCGCGGCGGCCTCCCCGGAGGCTCCGGCGGCGGCCGACAGCCTGCCCCCGCTCGTCACGTACGAGCTCACGGAATCCACGCGAAGCGTCACGCCGGCCGGCGAACGAACCGTTTCTGCAGGCGGCACGGTCGTGGCACGAGGCGGAGACGCGCGCTGGGAGCTCGCGCACGGGACTTTCCCGCGCTCCTCGGCGACATCCGTCGTGACGAACCGCGGCGGGCTCGTGCTGCTCGATCGGGAAGCGAAGGTGGCCGCCCGGGCCACGCTTTCCGAGTTCGCCGATCTCTTCCTGGGGAGGCCCTCCGATCCGGGCTCGGCGTCTCCGGCGGTGAAGGACATTTCGGTCGTCCTCAGGAGCGACGGCGCGGGGCGGCCGTTTCAGGAGAGTCCGACGTCGCGATTCCGGCTTGAGGCCGCGTGGACCGTCGTCCTCTCCTCGCCGGGCCGGATCACCCGCGTGAAGACGGAAGCCTCCGGTGTCGTCGAGTCGGTCGAAATGCTCGAGGCGCTCTCTCCCCTCGATGCGCTGCTCCGTCTCCTGCCGGCCCGGGGCGCGGCCCGCGAGGCGCTGGACGCCGAGCTCGCGAAGGTCACGGGCCTGCCGGTCTTCGTCGAGATCTCCCTCACGTCGACGTCGAGCACCGAGGCGCCAGGCATTCCGTCGGGCACCGAGCCGCCTCCGAAGCCTCTGACCGCCCATTCCACCGTCACGAGGCGCGTCAGAAGTCTCGCCGTGCGCCCGGGGGTCCGGGGCGACGAGTCCCGCGTCGCCGTCCCTGAGGACTTCCACACGCGCACTCTCGACCGCCTTCTCGTCGGGCGGGCGATGCCGTGACGTCGTTCGACCTCGCGCCGCTTCAGGCCCTCCTGCCCGACCTCCTCGCGGGGCGTCCGCTCGCCGTGCTGACGGGAGCGGGCATCTCGGCGGAGAGCGGCCTTTCGACGTTCCGGGGCCCGGGGGGCATCTGGGAGGGGAACCGCCCCGAGGACCTCGCGACACCCGAGGCGTTCGCGCGCGATCCCGAGACGGTTTGGCGCTTCTACGCGTGGCGCCTCGAGAAGCTGCGCGCGGCCAGGCCGAACGACGGGCACCTCGCCCTTGCCCGCATGGAGCAGCTTCTGCCGCGCATGACGATCGTGACGCAGAACGTGGACGGCCTGCACGCCGCGGCCGGGAGCCGGAACGTCCTCGCGCTCCACGGCACGATCCTCGACGCGCGCTGCACCGACTGCGAACGCCGGTTCCCCGCGCCCGCGAGCCCGGTCCCGCCGCTCCCGCGCTGTGGCGTCTGCGGCGCGATTCTCCGGCCGGACGTCGTCTGGTTCGGCGAGGCCCTGCCGACCGCGGCGTGGAGCGCGGCCACGAAAGCGGCCGGGGAATGCGCGGTCCTCTTCGTCGTCGGCACGTCCTCGGTCGTCGCTCCCGCCTCGTCCCTCGCGCTTCTCGCGGCGCGAAGCGGCGCGCGCGTCTTCGAGATCAACCCCGTGGAGACGCCGGTCGCGTCGCTCGCGGCGGGCGTTTTTCGCGCCCGCGCCGCGGAGGTCCTGCCGGCGATCGCGTCGGCTCTCGAGCGGGGGGCGGCGTGACGGGCGCGAAGCGGCGGAAGCCGGGGCCGAGGACGGGGAGGCTGGCGGATACGCCCGAAGAAGAGAGACCGAGAGAGAAGATGCTTCGAAAGGGTCCCGAGCATCTGGATGACGAAGAGCTGCTCGCCATCGTCCTCGGCACGGGCACCGCCGGGAAGCCGGTCATGGAGACCGCGCGCGAGCTCCTCAGGGAGGGCGGCCTGACCGGCCTCTTCATGAAGAGCGCCGATCACCTGCGCGCCATGACGAAGGGATTCGGCCCCGCGAAGGCGACCCGCGTCCAGGCCGTCCTCGCAATCGCGGCGCGTGTCACGCACGATTCACTTTCCAAGAAATCCCTCTTCGGAGATCCCAATGCGGTCGGCCGCTATCTCGTCGAGAAGCTCTTGAACCGCAAGGAGGAAGTCATGGGCGGCCTCCTCCTCGACGCGAAGAATCGCCTCGTGAAGGATGCAGAGGTTTTCGCCGGCACCGTCACCCACGCAGCGGTCGCGCCAGCTCCGCTCTTCCGCCAGGCGATCCTCGCGGGCGCGGCGGGCGTGATCCTGTACCACAACCACCCGTCGGGCGACCCCGAGCCGTCGCCCGAAGACGTCGTGACGACGAAGCGTTTCGTCGCGGCCGGCCGCGAGATCGGCATCGAAGTGAAGGACCATGTCGTCGTGGGCCGCGGCCGCTGGGTGTCGTTCCATGAACGGGGGCTCCTGGCGTGACGAGAAGTTGAAGACGTACGACGTCGCCGTCGTGGGCGGGGGGATCGTGGGCCTCGCGACGGCGTGGCGCCTCCTCGAGCGGGACCCCCGGCTCTCCGTCGTGCTCCTCGAGAAGGAGGCCGAGGCGGGGGCCCACCAGACCGGCCACAACAGCGGAGTCATCCACTCGGGTCTCTACTACAAGCCAGGCTCGGCGAAGGCGAAGACGTGTGTCGAAGGCGGGCGCCTGCTGCTCGAGTTCTGCCGCGTCCACGAGGTCCCGTACGAGATCTGCGGCAAGCTCGTCGTCGCGACGTCGGAAGAGGAAGTCCCGCGGCTCGCCGAGCTCGCGCGCCGCGGCCGCGAGAACGGCGTCGAGGGCCTCCGGGAGCTGGAGCCCGCCGAGTTCCGGAAGGTCGAGCCGCACGCGGCGGGCGTGAGGGCGCTCCACGTGCCGACCACCGGCATCACGGACTTCGGCCTCGTCGCGCGGACGCTCGCCGCGCTTCTCGCGAAAAAGGGCGCCGACGTCCGCATGAACGCGCGCGTGACCGCGCTCGCCTCGTCGTCCTCGGAGGTGAACCTCGTCGCGGGCGGGCAGGAAGTCTCCGCGAAGCACGCCGTGAGCTGCGGCGGCCTCCACGCGGACCGCCTCGCGCGGCTCGACGGCGTCGACGCCGGTGTCCGGATCGTGCCGTTCCGCGGCGAGTACTACCGCCTCGCCCCCGGCCGGGAGGGCCTCGTGAAGGGGCTCCTCTATCCGGTACCCGACCCGCAGTTCCCGTTCCTCGGCGTCCACTTCACGCGCCTCGTCGGGGGCGGCGCCGAAGCCGGCCCGAACGCCGTCCCGGCGCTCGCCCGCGAGGGCTACGCGAAAACGTCCTTCAACCTCCGCGACATGTGGGAGGAGGCGACGTACCCCGGCGTGTGGCGCCTCGCGGCGAAGCACGGGCGCATGGCGCTCGGCGAGCTGCACCGCTCCTTCAGCAAACGCGCGTTCGTCGAGGCCCTGCAGAAGCTCATGCCCGACATACGCGCCGAGGACCTCGCGCCCGGCGGCGCCGGCGTTCGCGCGCAGGCGCTGCGCCGCGACGGCTCGCTGGAGGACGACTTCGTCCTTGCGCCCCACGGGCGGATCGTCCACGTCCTGAATGCGCCCTCACCCGCGGCGACGGCCTCCCTCGCGATCGGGGGACGGATCGCCGAGGCCGTGGCCGGGATGCGCGGCTGACGCGGCCCGCGGGGTATCCTCGTCCGTTCATGGCGTCCCGCTACTTCACGACCCCCATCTACTACGTCAACGACCGGCCCCACATCGGGCACCTCTACACGACGGTCGTCACGGACACGCTCGCGCGCTACTTCCGCCAGCAGGGGGAGGACGTGCGCTTCCTGACCGGCACGGACGAGCACGGCCAGAACATCGAGAGGGTCGCGAAGAAGGAGGGCGTCGCTCCGATCGTGGTCGCGGATCGCCATGCGCCGACGTTCCGGACTCTCTGGAAAGAGTTCGGCATGTCGAACGACGACTTCATCCGCACGACCGAGCCGCGCCACCGGGCGGGCGTCGAGGAGATCATCCGGCGCATCGACGCGGCGGGCGACTTCTACACGGCGGGGCACGAGGGCTGGTACTGCGCGAACTGCGAGGCGTTCTACCCCGAAAAGGATCTCGTCGAGGGGAACTGCCCGGTCCACGGCTTCAAGACCGAGTGGCAGCGCGAGGAGAACGTCTTCTTCCGCCTGTCGAAGTACGGACCCCGCCTCCTCGAGCTCTTCGAGAGGGGCGTGGACGGAAAGCCGTTCGTCTTTCCCGAGCCGCGCCTGAACGAAGTGCGCTCGTTCGTGGAGTCGGGCCTCAAGGACCTCTCCGTGTCGCGGACGACGATCTCGTGGGGCATCCCGTTCCCGGGGCGGCCGGGACACGTCGTCTACGTGTGGCTCGACGCGCTCGTGAACTACATCACCGCGCTCGGGTTCGGCTCGCGCGACCTCTCGCTCTACGAGCGCTACTGGCCCGGCATCCACGTCATCGGCAAGGACATCCTGCGCTTCCACGCGGTCTACTGGCCGGCGTTCCTCATGTCGGCGGGCCTTCCCGTCCCGCGCCAGGTCGTCTCGCACGGATGGTGGCTGAGGGACGCGCGCAAGATGTCCAAATCCGTCGGCAACGTCGTGAGGCCCGACGAGCTCGTGAAGTCCTTCGGCGTGGACGCGCTGCGCTGGCACTTCATCGCCGCGATGTCGTTCGGGCAGGACGCGAACTTCTCCGACGAGGATTTCCTGGCCGGCTACAACGCGGACCTCGCGAATGGGCTCGGCAACACGCTGTCGCGCGCCGTGAAGATGTCGGGCGACGCTTTCGGCGGGAAGACGCCCGCCGAGATCTGCGACGACAACGAGGTCCGCGCCGCCGCGAGCGACGCCGTCGCCGCCTGGACCGCGGCGTTCGAGAGCTACCGCCTGCACGACGCGGCCGCGGCCGTGCGCACGCTCGTGACGCGGATCGACGGCTACATCGCCGCGAAGGAGCCCTGGAAGAAGGTCAAGGCCGAGGGCGTGACGCCGGCGCTCCATCGCATGCACTTCGCGACCCTGGAGGGCCTTCGCGTCGCCGCGTGCATGCTCGCGCCGATCGCGCCGCGCACGGCGGCGGAGGTGCTGCGCCGCCTCGGCATCGCGAGACGCGCGGAAGACCTCCGTCCTTCCGATCTCGCGTGGGGCCAGCTCCCGTTGAACGCTCCGCTCCCTGCGGCACCGCCCCTGTTTCCGAGGGCGGACGCGAAAGAATATTTTGCTTCCAGAGGCGAATCCACGGGCATTGCTTCCAAGGAGAAACCAGTGGCAGACACGAAAGAGGATATTTCTTCGAAGGGTGTGTCTCCGGCAGGCGCCGCTGCGGGCGGCTCGGCTGCTGATGCCGCATCGCCCGCGGCGTCACCGGCGGCCGGTGGCAGCACGGGCGCACTGACCGCGCCCGAGGCAGGTCCTTCTTCTCCTCATTCCCCTTCTAAGCAAAATCCACCATCGCCGTCTGCTTCGCCCCAACAGGCCACGACTTCGGCATCGCCGGTCTCCTCCGAAAGCAAAATCTCTATTTCCGACTTCATGAAGATCGATCTTCGTGTCGGCGAGGTCATCGCCGCCGAGAAGGTGGAGAAGTCGAAGAAGCTGATGAAGATGACGGTTCGACTCGGCGAAGAGGTACGCACGATCGTCGGCGGCATCGCGACGGCCTACGCAGCCGAGCAGCTCGTCGGCAGGAAATTCGTCTTCGTCGCGAACCTCGCGCCCGCGAAGCTCATGGGCGTCGAGTCGAACGGGATGATCCTCGCCGCGACTCTTCCCGGGGCGGGCGAGCCGTCGCTCCTCATGGTCGACCCCGCCGTCCCTTCGGGAGCGAAGGTCAAGTAAGTGGCCGACTCCAGAGGCGGCGACAACAACAACCACCTGCCGCTGCCGCCGTCGCCTCCGGTCCCTTCGGACCCGGCCGCCAAGGAGAACCTCGACGCGATCCTCGCGTCCCCGACGTACGTGACGGCGCAGGAGGACCTCGTATTCCTCGCGCACCGCGAGCTGCGCGGCGTGCGGCTCATGCTCGAGCTCGAGAAGGCCGACATGCAGATGGACCACGAAGGCATCCGGACCACGGTCGTCGTCTTCGGCGGCGCGCGCCTCAAGGAGGGAGACCGCTGGTACGCGGAGGCGCGGGAGTTCGGGCGCATCGCCTCGGCGGCCGGCCAGGCGAGCGGGATCGGCGACTTCGTCGTCTCGACGGGCGGCGGCCCGGGCGCGATGGAGGCCGCGAACCGCGGCGCGTGGGACGTCCACGCGAAGACCGTGGGCTTCAACATCCAGCTCCCGCACGAGCAGTGGCCGAACGCGTACATCACGCCGTCGCTCTGCTTCCGGTTCCACTACTTCGGCATCCGCAAGATGCACCTCCTCATGCGCGCCCGTGCGCTCGTCGCCTTTCCCGGCGGCTACGGCACGCTCGACGAGCTGTTCGAGACGCTCACGCTCGTCCAGACCGGGAAGATGAAGCGCGTCCCGATCGTCCTCGTGGGCCGCGCCTACTGGGAGAAGCTCATCAACTGGCAGTTCCTCGTCGACGAGGGCGGGATCGCGCCCGAGGACCTGAGTCTCATCTCCTGGGCCGAGGGCGGCGCCGAAGCGTGGAATTCGATCGTGGACTTCTACACCCGGCACCCGGCTCCACCCGGCTCCCGCCTGCGCTGATGGCGCTGTCCGGATGACATCCGAGTACGCGGACTCGCACGGCCATCTCACGATGGTCTTCGGCGGCGGCGAGATGAAGGGCGCGCCGCGCGCGCCGAGCCCCGACGAGGCGAGGGTCCTCGTCGCCCGCGCGCAGGACGCGGGTGTCACCCGCATCCTCGTCCCCGGCACCGACCGCGAGGACCAGCGGCGCGCCGTCGAGACGGCCGAGCGGTTCGAAGGCGTGTGGGCGGCCGTCGGCTTCCACCCGCACGAGGCGAAGGAGTTCGACGAGGACACGGACCTCAGGCTCTTCGAGGAGCTGTGCGCGTCGAAGAAGGTCGTCGCCGTCGGGGAGATCGGCCTCGACTATCACTACGACCACTCGCCGCGCGACGTCCAGAAGCGGGTCGTCGCCTCGCAGCTTCGCTTCGCGAAGGCACGGAACCTCCCGGTCCTTCTCCACAACCGGCTCAGCGAGGCGGATCTCCTGCCCATCCTCGAAAAGGAATACCCCGGCACGCCGGAGACGCCGCGCGGCGTCTTCCACTCCTTCTGCGCGGACGTCGCGACGGGGGAGCGCGCGCTCGCCCTCGGCTACCTCGTGAGCTTCTCGGGGATGCTCACGTTCAAGTCGGCCGACAACGTGCGCGGGGCCGCCGCCGCGCTGCCGCTCGGCTCGACGCTTCTCGAGACGGACGCGCCTTACCTGGCGCCGGCGCCCTTCCGCGGGAAGCCGAACGAGTCGAGCTACCTCCCGCGCACGGCCGCGCGCCTTGCAGAGGTGAAGGGCGTGTCCGTCGAGGAAGTCGCGCGGGTCACGACGTCGAACTTCCGGCGGCTGTTCGGGGTCTGACGGGGAGCGCCCTGTGGCCCGCCCTCCCCGCCTCTCCCGCGCCGAGTTCGAGAAGCTCGTCGAGAAGGCGATCGCGGAGCTGCCGGAGGAGTTCAAGGCGCGGATCGAGAACGTCGTCATCGCGGTCGAGGACGAGCCCACGGACGAGGACTACGAACTGACGGACACGCCCGACGACGAGGACCTCTTCGGGATCTACCGCGGCCCGATGCGGACGGAGATGACGTGGGACATGCTCCCCGGCCTCCCGCCGCAGGTCGTCGTCTTCCGCGGCCCGATCCTCCGCAACACGGACACGAGCCGCGAGGCCGTCAGCGAGATCAAGGACACGATCATCCACGAGCTCGGCCACTACTTCGGGCTCGAGGACGACGAGATGCCGTTCTAGCCGCGGACTCTCCTCACGGCTCCGCTTTCGCGAGCCCCAGCGCCTCGGGGTTGGCGGGCTCGCGCTTGAGCGCCTTCTTCGCGGCCTTTCGCGCGGCGTCGGGGCGGCCGCGCGCGAGCTCGGCGCGGGCGATCGCGAGCCACGGGGCGGCGAGCTTCTCGTCGAGTCCCGCGGCGTCGCGGTAGTTCCGAATGGCGCCCTTCACGTTGCCGGCGCGCATCTCGAAGTCCCCGCGCACGATCAGCGCATACGGGGAGGCCTGGCTGACGTCGAGCGCGGCCAGCGCGGCGCGCGCCTCGGCCGGCCGGCGCTGGTCGACGTAGAGGGCCGCGAGGTTCTGGAGGAGCGGAGCGCAGCGGGGCTCGGCCTCGAGTCCTCTCTGGAATGCCGCGAACGCTCCGGCGACGTCCCCGCCGCGCCACTTCGCGAGGCCGAGGTTCGCGTGGAGAGGCCCGAGCTGGGGCGCCAGCCGCACCGCGACCTCGAAGTCGTGCTCGGCCTGCGCGTGCTCGTTGCGGCCGAGGTGCGCGACCCCGTCGTTGCTCGCGCGGATGGCCGCCACGGAGAAGTCGTCGAGGAGCGTGAAGCGCCCGCCCGGCTCCTCGGCCATCTGGTAGAAGTCGAAAACGACGAATCGCTGGCCGAACACGAGCGGGTGGATCGCGACGAGGTGGTTGTACGTGATGATGAGGTCGCCCTCCCGTTCCGAGACGAGGTGCCTCGTCACGAGCGCCGCCTGCAGGCGGATGCCGAGAGAGCGTCCGAGCGCGATGAAGAGGTTCGTGAAGGAGACGCAGTTTCCGCGCCGGTTCACGAAGGCGTCGGCCGCCGAGAACGTGGCGCTCCTCTCGTACTCGAACGTGAAGGCGCGCCCGTCGAGGAGCGCGGTGCGCAGCCGCCCGAGCTTTTCCTCGTCGGTCCCCGCGCCGCCGAGCTCCTTCGCGGCGGCCATCATCGCGGGCGTCGCGCTCATCGGGTTCGGCACCTCGACGGCGTCGGCCCCGCGCCGGGCCACGCCCGCGCGCCACTGCTCCGGGCTCAGGGCGAAGCCCGCGGGTCTCTCGTGCGACGCGCAACCCGTCAGCGCCGCGCAAAGCGCGGCGGCGAAGATCGGGAGGGGACGCGTGCGAGCCACCTCTGCAATTTACGCCTGCGCGCGCGCCAGGTTGCGCGGTCGGCGCGTCCCGTGACGCCTAGCCGGCAGAGACCTCGTCAGGCGGCCGCTTCTTCAGGAGGTGGCCGACGTACGCGAGGACGTAGACGACTCCGAGCGCGGCGTGGATCCAGCCGGTCCACTGCCGCGCGGCGTCGCCCGTGAGGACCTGGATCAGGGGACCGCTCAGCACGAGCGGCGCCGCGAGGCCGAGGAGGCCCGCGCCGCTCGCGCGGCCCGAGTTCTCGCCGGCCTTCAGGCGCATGAGCGCGTGGCCGCTGAAGACGAGGCCGAGGGTGAAGACCAGAAATGGCGCCGCGAGGACGTGGAGCTTCAGCGTCGGCTGCTGCCACGGGTGACCGGCGCGCGAGTCCGGGTCGGAGCCGGCCATGAAGTACTTCATGACTCCGTACGCGACGCCCGAAAGCCCGACGAAAGCGCACGCGAGGTTGTTCAGGACGACGGCCCAACGCTTCATTGGCGGCCCTTTTCCTTCAGGAAGCCGTCCAGGGCCAGGACGCGGCGCGCCGCCTCGACGGTGACGCGCACCGTGATCGTCGCGCCCGTGACGGGCCGGACGCCCATTCTCTCGGAAAGCTCGTCGCTTAGAGTTCTGCCGGGGAACTGCCTGTACCACGTCCCGCGCGGCAGGTATTCCTCGGGCTCGGAAAAGAGAGGACCTCGACGCGGGAGATGGCGCCCTTCGGGTCCAGGGCGACGAGGATCGTCTCCGGCAGCGTCCGCACGACGTGCGTGTCGAAATACGCGGTCCCGGCGTCCTTCCCGTCGAGTGTCGCCACGTAGTACGCGACGAGGCCGGGCGGCGGCGCGCCGCCGGAGCGGCGCGCGACCTCGGCACGGTCGGACTCGGAAAGGAACGCGGTCTTCCGCGCCACGACCACGCCCTTCGGGAACGCGAGCCGAAGAGCTTCCTCCTGCGTCAGAAAGCTCTTGGCGAAACCGGCGGACGAAAGAAAGAGAATGAGGAAGAGGGAGATTTCTTTGAATGGAAAAGAGAAGAGGAAGCGGCAGACGCGCGAGCGTCGCCCCTCTTCCTTTCTAAGGAAATCCCCGGTCTCTTCTTCTCTTCTCAAAACTCATATCCCATCGCGACGTTGACCTGGTCGACGCCCGTGCGGGCCGCGTTCTTCCGCCGTTGGCCGTCGAATTTGAGCACGACCTGCGGGATGGGCTTGAAGACGAGGCCGGCGGTCCATTGGCACGCGTCGTTTCCGGGGTCGCGGGAGAAGCCGTCCGGCACGGCTGCCTGCGTATTCCATTCCTCGTACCGCACGAACGGCGTGAGCGAGAGTTTCGTCCGCGGGACGAGCGTCAGCACGTCGAACCCGGCCTCGGCGTACCAGCCGCGCTGCCGGCTCCCGATGCCTTCGCCGCCCGTGAAGCCGTTCAGCTCGTTGATCGCGGCGGCGTCGGAGATCGTCGAGCCCGCGACGAGAGCGCGCAGCGAGAGCCCGCGCAAGCGGAAGTCGGCGTGGAGATCCCACACGGTCGCGCGGCCGCAGACGGTTCCGCCCGAGGACGTCGTCCGGCCCTGGCCCGAGCAGCCCGTGAAGAACGACGCGCCGGCGAGGAGGCCGTCGACGCCGATGAAGTCGAGGCGGCCGGTGAACGCGAAGTCGTGCGCCTTCGCGAGCGAGCCCTCCTGCCGCCCTTCGCGGATGCCCCCGGCGGTGTAGCCCTCGGAGTTGAGGCCGTTCACGAGGAAGAGGCGGTACGCGAGAGGGCCTGCGTCCCCGTACGCGCCAAATCCGAGCTCGCGCCAGGTCGTCGGCAGAATGAGCGTCTCGACGTCGTTGCGGCGCGCGCCGAAGAACGTAGGCGGCTCGTGCAGCTCGTTGAGGAAGCCCATCGGAACGAGGAGCAGGCCCGCCCGCGCGCGAAACGCGTGCGATGGGCTGAGCCAGTCGACGTACGCGAACTCGATCTCGACCTCGCCCGCCTTGTCGGATGCCGCAACGGCATGCGCGTACTCGACCTCGGAATTGAAGACGAAGCGGTCGTCGAACTTGTAGCCGAAGTAGAGGACGGCGCGCGAGAGATCGATCGTGTTCGTGAGGCCGGAGGGTGCGCCGTCCTGCTTCGACGAGGAGAATCCCTGGTAGAGAACCTCGCCGTATCCGCCGATCGAGACGCCCTTCCGCGCGTAGACGCGCGCCGCGGCCGGGCCGAGGCCGAACCGGGAGGCGGCGGCTTCCGGGTCGGCAGGCATCGCGGTGCCGGACCCGGGGGGGGGCGCGGGTGACGGAGCGGCTGCAGGCGACTCGCCCATGCGCAGGGCTTCGATCTCCTTTGTGAGGACGTCGAGCTTCTGTTCGAGCTCCTTGAGGCGCTGCTCGGTTGCGGGGTCGGCGGGCTTCGGCGGTTCGTCGGCGAGGGCGGGGAAGGGGAGGAGATTGCCCACAGAGAGGAAGAGACTGATCACGGCGGCGCCAAGGGCACGCGTCGATCGACGTCGGTTCATGGTTGGGCTCCTTCGCGGGAATTCCCGGAATGCGATAGAGAAACGAGGCGCCCCATCCCGGGCGACATCGAAACCCGCAGAGGGCGGCCCTCTTCTCCTTCCAGGAAAAAGAGCGCTTCATGTGGCGTACCGCTTGCCCTGAGGCGCTCCGACATCGCCATGCCGTCTTTCGGCCCGAGGACGAAGAACGCCGTCGAGAGGATGTCCGCCGTGAGCCCGTCCTTCGCGATCACGGTCACCGATCCGAAATCACGTGCGGGCTCGCCAGTGCGCGGGTCGAGGATGTGGCCGACGCGGCGGCCGTTCACGACGAGGCCGCGCTCCGAGTTTCCCGACGTCGAAGCCGACGCGCCCTTCAGATGGAGCATCGCGGCGACGCGTGTGCGCTCGCGCGGATGTGCCACGGCTACGGCGGCTTCTCCGGAAGCGAGCACCTGACCGCCGAGGTCGAGGACGAACGACGTGGATCCGGCCGCGCGCAGGGCGTCCGCGGCGCGGTCGAGAGCCCAGCCCTTTCCCCAGGCGCCTTCGTCGATTCCGGCGAGGGCGCCGCGACGGGTGACGGACGAAGAGGATTCCTCGAACGAGAAGAGGGATGGACCGGTGGCCTGGCGGGCATCGCGGAGCTCCGTGAAGCCCGGAATGCGTCCCCCGTTGCGAAGCCTCCACGCCCTCACGAGTGGCGCTACCGTCGGGTCGAATGCGCCCGCGGTCCTGTCCGACCAGTAGAAGAGTCTCCTCAGGAGGTGGAAGAGCTCCGGCGAAACGGGCGCGGCGACTCCAGGCGGCGCCGCGTTCAGGCGGGCGAGGGGAGTGTCGTCCTGCCACGTCGAGAGGAGTCGCTCGGCCGCCTCGACGGCGCGGACCCCCGCCTCGCTCGCACGGAGCGCGAGGTCGTGTGTCGGTGCCTCGACCGTGAGGACGAGCGCGGTCCCCATGGCGGCGAGGTGGCGGACGATGGCGTGCGAAGGCATATGCGACTAAGTCTCAGTCGCAATGTAAAGGAGCACGATCTTCCCGTCAAGGGATGCATGTGCTTCAGGCGAGGGCCTTCTAGGCGCGGGTGGGTCGTGAAGCCTGAAACGTAGGCCCATTTCGCTCGATGACTTAATGGACGAACCCCTCCCGAAGCTTCAAACGGACGGCACCCTTGTGGGGGTGTTCTATACCCCTGCCAGGGGCGTCATCCACCAACCAGCAGACTTGACCGAGGATCTTCGCAGCGAGAGTACGAGGTATGAGTGAACCCACGAGGGCCGCGCCCCGCGGCGCTCCGGCGGAAGTGGTGTAGGAGCCGGGCGCTCAGGAGCGCGCGTGCCCGTGGGCCGTTCCCCGGCTCTTTCCCGAGCACGCGCGCTGCATCCACGCGCTGGCGCGCGTGGTCGCTGTCCGGTAATGCGGCAATACCGTACCCGGGTCTTTGTTCTTCCCGCTGCGCTTCGATCCGCGGGGGCACCACTTCCGCCTCCGGGTCGCGTGCTCGCTGCGCTGCGCCGCGACCTTTAACGTAACGCGAGCGCTACGTTAAGCGCCGTCGAGCGTGCGGTGCGCGCGCGTGGCGCTTGCGCGGCGGGCCTCCGAAGGGCACGCGCACCCACGTCCAGGAGATGCTCGATCACACGAAGCTCGAGACGCGTCGTTCTACACGCAGGTCACGATCGACAAGCTCAAGAAGATCCACGACGCCCCGCACCCGGGAGCGCGTCTGAGAGCCTGGGCGACCTGAATGAGGTGCCGGTCGAGGGATAGAATGCTCGTCATGTCCACGGACGAAATCCTCGCCGCGATACTCGCTCTCGACCCCAAGACGAGGGCTGAGGTCGCGCACCGGATCATCGTCAGCCTCGACGAGCTCTCCGACGAAGAGAACGAAAGGCTGTGGGCTGAAGAAGCGGACCGCCGCGTGAGAGAGCTGCGCGCAGGACGCGCGAAAGAGATCCCGGGCAAACAGGTGATGGCCGATGCCCGATTCCTCCTCCGATAGGTACACCTACCACGAATGGGCGGCCGCCGAGCTTCTGGAGGCGACCCGGTATTACGTGGAGCAGGGTGGAATCCTCGGGAGCGACTTCCTCGATGAAGTCGATCGCGGCATCGCCTTCATCGTCGAAAAACCCGAAGGAGCGCCCGTGATCAGCGCCGAGGGAGTGCGCCGCAAGGTCCTCGCGCGCTTCCCGTACAGCCTCCTCTATCTCGTCGAGCCCGAGCGCATCCGGATCATCGCCGTCATGCACCACAAGAGGCGGCCCGGCTACTGGACAGGCCGCCTGTGAAGAAGCGGGCGAGCATCGTCTCGAGCCTCGCTGTGCCCGCGACTCTCCTCCTTGCCTGGCGTGTTTAGGCCTTCGAGAGCGGACGGTTCGCCAGTGCCGGGAAGAGTCGCGCGATGCCGGCCGCGAGCAGGACGATGAGGCACCAGTAGAACCCGAACTCGGGGAACGCGACGGCGATCGCCGCGGCGGGGCTGGCACCACGGAGCATCGGTGGCTTTTCGACTATGCCGCGAAGCACGGCGTTGACGCGCGTGACTGGTCCAAGGCAGGCGCCGAGCAGAATGAACACGGCGACCCGGTATCGATCGACTCGTTCAGAGAGCCAGAAGAACAGAAGGGCGGCCAGGGCGAACGCCACCCCGAAAAAGGGCGGAAGGTACCAGCGCGTCGAGGCAGGGAAGACATAATGCATAAACCGAATGCCAGGACGTGCTCACGACACCGAGCCAGATGCCGGACCAGACGAGGAATGCCGCCACGACGGTGGCGCGCTTGAGCGTGAGGAAGCGGGCAGAGGACACGACGGAGAGCGTGAAACCGACTGCGAGAACGTCAATGACGACGAAGAGGATCGTAGCGCGCCAGAGAAGCTGCGTAGTGACCACGGATGCCGCGCCTGGGTGCGAGGACGTTGACCCGAAAGACTGACGATATCAAGTCCGACGGCGAGAGTCGTCGACGGTGAAGTGGTCGACCACTCCGGGGACTGCGAGCGGGGCCAGACGGCGCGCGATCTTCCTACGGCATCCCAACGGTGTTCAGCACCGGCCGAAGCTCCCTGATGAGTTCGGCCTCCACGGTTCCAGGGGACGACGTCTCTGCCCAGCGCAGATACACGGGGCCGTCGAAGAACTGCTGGGCGTGCAGCAGCGCCCTCCCCTTGTGTCGGTGCGTGGTGTGTCGCGGTGGCGACCCTTCGGGGCGTCGTTGAATCTCGAGGTATGGCCTGAAGCGATAGCCGGGCAGCCGGGTGCTGAGCGTCGTCGCCTTCCCCACATACAACACGCAAGGCGTCCGCCGAAGTCGAGTAATGGCGTCTTCGTAGCCCGGATCGGTCTCTGCGGGCAAGGGGAGGTTGGGAGTGAGAGGCGCGTCGTATTCCGTGAAGACGTAAATGCCGGGTCGCGGCGGAACGCGCGAGAAATCAAACGCCGCAAGGGGGAAAGGACCTTGCCATTGGAGCGCGAGATATCGCATGGGGCGCTAGGTACCTCCTATTCGAGCGGGAGCGTCAGGCGGCAACCACGTACTCACTTTGGACCAGGCCGCTGGCGTACTGCCGTGTCGCGACGTGGGTCAGCACAATATCGCGCTCTATGGCGCCGAAGAGGGGGATGCCGTTCCCGATGAGCACGGGAACGCGGGTGATTATGAGGCGCTGAACGAGCCCGGCTCGAAGAAACCGCTGAATCGTGATCCCGCCATCCACGTAAGCGTGCTGAATGCCGCGACTGGAAAGCTGCGACACGATTTCCGCCGGGGCCCCGGACATACGCTCCACGACGGCCCCGTGCGGGACGGGAGCGAGGGGGCGAACGCTGAGCACGAAGACAGGCTTCTTCCCATATGGCCACGGGGCCAGCGTCAAGACCGTCTCGAACGTCTTGCGCCCTATGACAAGCGCATCGACCGAGGCCATGAACTCGTCGTAGCCGTGCGGTTCTCCGCCGCCGGCCGGTAGAAAATCAAAGCTCCCATTCGTTCGCGCAATGAAGCCGTCGAGGCTGGTGCCGACAAAGACGGACGCTCTCATTACCAAACCTCCTGTTGCCGTGTCTGTTCACTGTGGAAAAACCTGATGCCGAACGAAAAGCATGAGGTCAGCTGCCGAGAAGAAGATGAGCCGCACCTCGCGAATGCCCTGCGCGCTGCCGAGACCGGCTGAGATGGCCTGCGAGGCCACGCTCGCCGCATCCTCGCGCGGATAACCATAAGCGCCGGTCGCGATGGAGGGAAAAGCAATGGACCTGAGGTGATGCTCGTGAGCGAGGGCGAGTGATTGCTGGTAGCAGGAGGTGAGAAGCGCGGCTTCCTGGCCTGCGTGCGAGCCGAAGACAGGACCGACCGTGTGGATCACGAAGGAGGCGGGAAGGTCGCCTCCCGGGGTAATCGCTGCGGCGCCTGTAGGCAGGCCGGAAGGAAACGCTGTCCGCCTGAGCTCGCGACACGCCGCGAGAATTGCGGCGCCGCCGGCCCTGTGGATGGCGCCGTCTACGCCGCCGCCTCCGAGCAACGAACTGTTGGCTGCGTTGACGATGGCATCGACGTGCTGGGTGGCGATGTCACCGGTAGAAGCGACGACGAGGCCACCGAGGAATGATTTCATGCCGACCTCTTCCTCAGTACCTCTTTTCGGCCTCGTACCGATGTCAGACTCGGCGGCGAACGATGCAGGTCTGCCGCGCCGAGTTGTTATGCCGAGCTCTCGGAAGGAAACTCCCGGGAGAAGCGGACGCCTTGCTGCGCGTAGCCGTGTTGCCGGTCGAAACGGTGCGCCGCGTCGCGGTGCGCCGCGCTCGTGACCTCGACACGCGCGCAGCCGTGGCCCCGCAAGAAGCTTTCGGCGTGACGAAGAAGGACCGCGCCTATGCCTCGACCTGTGAAAGCCTCGTGAACCACGAGGACGCTGACACGGCCGACCGGGTATGGACGATGGAGGACGGGCGTGAAGAAGGCTGACGTCATGCCGACGACCTGGTGTTGGAGGAGAGCCACGAACGTCCCGAAGCTGGGTAATGAACCTAGCATGGTGAGATTGGCCGTGAGGCGCTCCAGGGGCAGGGGATGGCCGAGCTGCGAGGAGCACTGCCATGGACGCTGCGTCGCCTTCGCAGGCCACCCGGACCTCGAGTGATGAGATCGAACTCTCGGCCATGCCGGGCTTCACGATATCGAGTTCGGCGACGAGAATAAAGGAGCGTCGCGACCGACGCCGAGTCCGCCGCGACGAGCTAGACGCCTGCCGCCGACGCCGTTGCGCGCATGACGCTCGAACGCGTTGTGCCAGTAAGGGTGCCTTCCCCGTGCGATCTGCGCGACGCTGGAACCGAGGTACAGCGGGAAGAAAAGGATGCCCCAACGTTCGTATTGTCTGACGTGCGCGTGCTCGTGCGCACGATGCTCTCTGAGAACGCTGTGGTCGAGCCCGAGGACGACGTGCCCGAAAGTGATTGCGACGAAGCGTAGCAAGAAATGCGCGGACGCGGTGCGGGAGGCCATGCGGCCGCCCGCCACTTCCATTACTCCGTCCCTGACGCGAGCCGTTGCTCCGAGCGCGCAGGCGATGCCCGCCAGTGCCAGACCGACCGCCGTGGCCGGCGCCGCCCAGATATAACGTATGAAGGCGCGATCCGATACTCTCACGTCGGCCACCAACGATATCAAGCTCGGCGACGTGCGTAATGGGTCACCTGAAGCGCGCTGCTAGACAACGGTACTTTCACGTGGCGTCCTGCAGAGTGCGGCCGCGAACGCGGACGAGGTGAGCGTCAGCGCCTGGGCGAAACCGACAATGAATCGAATTGAAAGGGGCCGTATCGCGAACAAAAGGAAATCGGGCAACGCAAAGGTGCCGACGGCCTGAGGGAAGCGGCGCTCCTCAAGGGCAGCAGCCTGGGCCGGGCCGTCGCCGGGTCAACGCGCGCCGTTCTCACCATGACCGCCGCGAAGCCGGGCAACCTGCCCGTCCGCGTCGTCCTCGGTAGCGGCGGCCTGTCCGCGAAGAAGATGTACGTCCTCCACGCCGAGGCGAAGTCGCCGGACGGGCTCTGGACGGACTACGAGATCCGCTTCAAGGGCAAGGGCGCCGCCCGCGCCCTCACCGGCACGCGGGCAACGCCCTAGAGACTTCTCGTGGGCTCAGCGCTCGTCGTCGGCGACGGTCGGCACCTTGTCGACGATGCCGTTCTCGAGCGCCCACTGGGACGCGTCGGCCGCGGTTGCTGACGCCGAGCTTCCGGTAGATGTTGGAGAGGTGAAACTTCACCGTCTCGCTCGTCACCCAGAGGTACCGGGCGACGGCCCTGTTCGTCATCCCGCGCGAGACGAGCTCGATCACCTCGAGCTCCCGTCGCGTCAGGCCCCCGGGGCCCGTGCGGCGGCGCCGCACGCCCTTCGTCCCGAGCACGAGCCGTGCCCGTCCGAACCCCGTGATCTCCGGCGCCGCGAACCTCCTCCGGTCCTCGCCACCTTCGAACCACACCTCACGCTGTGCGGTACTCATGCGAACCTGCGACCCCCATCCTGATCGATCGACAGCGATCGAAACGCCGGCTACGCGCACTGCCGCCCCGACGCTTCCCCCGCTCTGATCATAAGAACCTCCGCGGACGCTGTCGACGGTTGACGATGCATCCGTTCGCGCCTACGGTGAGACGCTGACGGCTTCGTCCGGGCAGCCGCTTCCCAGGTCGGGAGCGCGCCGTCCGCATCGGCTAGAATCTCGCTCTCCCTGAACGGCGGGAGCGCGACAGGGGCGGTTAGCTCAGTTGGGAGAGCACCAGCTCGACAAGCTGGGGGTCACTGGTTCGAGCCCAGTACCGCCCACTCACCGCAACACCAGGAAACACGCCGTATCCACGAAATGAGAGAGGCCCCGCGAGGGGCCTTTTCTCTTCCCCGAGGCCCAGGTGTCAGCAACACGTCAGCGAGACTGTGTCGAACGGGCTCGAGTGGCCGCTTGCGTCGCAGGATGAGTTCGTCGATCGCGGCGTCGTGCGCGGTGGAACTCTGTCCTCGGCCATTGGTCGCACTCGAGCCCGTGGGCCGGACATCGCAGCGGCGACGAGCGAGCGCACGACCCGGCCCCATTGCCCGTGCCGGGCAGGTCTGCAATACTGAACTGAATGGTTCAGTATCCGACGACCGTCGACCGCGCGTTCGCGGCCCTCGCCGACCCGACCCGTCGCGCTGTGCTCGAACGGCTCGGCGCCGGCAGCGCGACGATCAGCGAGCTCGCCGAGCCTTTCGGCATGTCGCTGACCGGGATGAAGAAGCACATCCGGCTGCTCGAGGAGGCGAACCTCGTCGCCACGGAGAAGGTCGGCCGTGCCCGCAGATGCGTACTCGTGCCCTATGCCTTCGAGGGCATCAGCACGTGGCTGCAACGGCTCGACCGCTTCGCGCAGGTCGTCCAACGCACGAAAGGAGAACGATGAGCACCACCGTCACCACCCCGAACGAGCTCGAGATCCGCGTCGAGCGGATCTTCGACGCACCGCGCACGCACGTCTACTCCGTCTGGACGGATCCGGAGCTGATCCCCGAATGGTGGGGTGACGGCACCGTCGTCGAGGAGATGGACGTCCGTCCCGGCGGCATTTACCGGTTCCGAACCGCCTTCGGCGTCGTCGAGGGCGAGTTCCGCGAGGTCGAGCCACCCGCGCGCCTCGTGCAGACGTTCCAGAATCACCTGCAGACGCTCGAGTTCGAGGATCTCGGTGAGCAGACGAAGCTGATCCAGACGATGCGCTTCGAGACGATCGAGCAGCGAGACACCACAATGCAGTACGGCGTCGAGGAGGGCGCGAAGGAGGGCTTCGCGCGCATCGACGCGTTGCTGGAGAAGATCGCGGCGTGAGGCCGGTGCCGCGGTCGGGTGCGCAGCGCAAGGCGGACACGCTCGCATTGCTGCGCACGGAGGGTCGATTGCTGGGTGGCGAGCGCGGACGAGAAGGGGAATGCCCAACTCGTCCCGCTTTCCCATTACCGGGACGGCGCGGCGCTCGTGCTTGCGACGCCGCGCTCGTCTCCGACGGCGACGAACCTCTTGCGCGCCGGCGTCGGTCCGACGCGTCACGTGCTAGGAGATCTCCAGCCGCAGCAGGATCTCGTTGCCGTGAAAATCGCCGGTTCGTTTGAAGCCGTAGCGCTCGTAGAACGTGACCGGGCTGCCCTCGCCCTGCCCGGCGCTCGTCCACATCGTGCCGACGGCCCGGCTCCGGAAGTACTCGACGATCAGGTCGAGCGTTGCTGTACCGAAGCCTCGTCGCTGGTAGCGCTCGTCGATGAGCAGCTTCCAGAGATAATGGGCGATGTAGTCGGGGCTGCCGACCTCGTCCGCGATCATCACGAACCCGACCGGAATCTCTTCGGCATAGATCGCCCAGTAGAGGGCCTGAGCATCCGGCTCCTCCGCCGCCTCGAGAATCGACTCGCGGACACCGCTGACAAACCGTCCCTGATCCGGCGTTACGGCAAGGGCATGGACCGCTTCCCGATTCGCGTCGGTGATCGGCCGGAGAGAAACCACCGCGTGAGACTAGGCCAACCGCTCACGTGACATTCCTGAACCCCCGTCGCCGATAGCCTCGCTCAGTTCTCGACGCCTGCCGAGACGGTGGCGCGGAGGCAGTCGGCGTGTGCCGATGTTCGTCGCCGCGTGCATGGGCTGTGGGAGCCGTCGCCGTTGCGGCGGTTCTCCGGTCGAGTTGCTCGAGGACCGGGCGAAGGACAGGGTTGCCGGAGCTGGTGCCGATGCGGCACGCCGTCGAGGCCCCGCGAGGAGCCTCTGCTCATTGTGGAAGCGTCTCGGAACCGTCGTGGAACCGTCTTGGAACGGTGAGGCAGCGGGAGAGGTGGTCGCGGTGACCCAGGCTCGTGGCGCGGGTTCCAGGCAGCCGCGCGGTACCGTTGGGACGTGAGCCAGCAGACAGTCGGGTTCGGCTCGCTTCGCCCGCGACTGGCCGACGACGAGACACGGCGACTACAGCGCCAGGCGCGTCTGCTCGCATGGGGTGGGATCGCATGGCACTTCGTGGAGTTCGCCGTCGCCATCGCGGCCGGTTTGGCAGCAGGCTCCATCGCCCTGATCGGCTTCGGAGCGGACTCGCTGATCGAGGCGGTGGCGGGGTTCGTCGTCGTGTGGCTGTTCACCGGATCGCGGCTGCACTCAGCGGGCGCCGAGCGGCGAGCGCAACAGATGATCGCCGCAAGCTTCTTCGTGCTCGCCGTCTATGTGGGCGTGGAGGCGATCCGTGCGTTCATCGGTGGCGATCATCCCGAGGCAAGCTGGGTCGGGATCGGCCTTGCGGCGGTCACGGCACCGACGATGCCGCTCCTGGCCCGTGCCAAGCGCCGGGTCGGAAGCAGGCTGGGATCGTCTGCGACGGTGAAGGAGGGGGCGCAGAACATGATCTGCGCGTACCTCTCCATCGCGCTCCTGGTCGGCCTGCTCGCGAACGCGCTCCTCGGCTGGTGGTGGGCCGACCCGATCGCCGCCCTTGTCATCGCGGGAGTCGCCGCGAAGGAAGGGCGCGAAAGCTGGCGCGGCGAAGGCTGCTGCGACGTCTGTTGATCCCGCGAACGATGCGGCGGCGCGGCATAGCCGCGCCGTGAGACGTGTTGGATCTCCTGCCCTCTCTGCAATCGTCGTCGTCCTGGCGGGTCGGTTTCGGTCTGAGAGCGCTCGTGGGGTGAGCCCGCGCAGAGGCGCGCGATCTCGACACCCGGCGGACTGACCTTGCCGCGGCCGCGTTTCGACCGGGGAGTGCCTGTGCCCCGCCGGTGCGGCGGCGGGGCACACGCGAATGCGTACCGCCCGGAGTCCGAGGAAGACGGGACGCGCCACGGCTCCCGGGGCCGCGGTCCTCTATCCAGGTATCAGGTCCGGGACGGTCTGCGCGACCATTAGTAGAGATCCCGATCGCCTCGATCGGATTCCGTGACCTTCTCCGCGACCCCGTCGGCGTCCAACACGGTGAACGGAATTCGGTTCCGGCCCGATCTCGGATGCGCCCTCGCGCCGGCACCACACCCAAACGGAGGGAGGACGTCGGTGACGATCAGGCGGTATCTACTCGCAGGGTGCTTCGCGGGGCTCGGGGCCGTACTACTCGTGGCGGCGGCGATGGCCGGCACCACGAGCACTCAGCAGGCCACGAGCCAGTCGAGCTCGACCGTCTCGAGGGGCGGCACGCTGCGCCTCAACATCTCGGCCAGCGACTACGAGTACCTCGATCCGGCGCTGTCGTACGACGCGAACGGCTGGGCGACGATCTACGCCGTCAACACGCAGCTCCTGAACTACCCGGACAAGCCGGCCTCCGCGGGCGGCAACGAGCTCGTGCCGGAGGCGGCGACGGGCTTCCCGACCGTGTCCAAGGACGGCAAGACGTACACGTTCACGGTGAAGTCGGGCCTCAAGTTCAGCGACGGCTCGAACATCACCGCAGCGGCGTTCGCCCGCGCCATCTTCCGGGCCTGCAATCCCGACCAGGGCTCCCCGGCCGTGGCGTTCGCGAGCAACATCGCCGGCTGCGCGGCGTTCAACGACAAGAAGGCGAACGGCGTCTCGGGCGTCGTTGCCAAGGGCCAGAAGCTGACGATCAAGCTGAACCAGGCCGACCCGACCTTCGTCGCGCAGATCTCGATGCCGTTCTTCGCGGCCGTGAAGCCGGACATGCCCATCGATCCGAAGGGGATCGACGTGTACGTCTCGGGCGGTCCGTACCGGATCGTCTCGCGTGAGCCCGGTCGCTCGGTCGTGCTGGAGCGCAACAAGTTCTACAAGGGCAACCGTCCCGCCAACCCGGACCGGATCGTGATCACGACGAACACGGACCAGAACCAGAGCCTGCTGCAGGTCAAGGCGAACCAGGCGGACTACGACTTCTCCAGCCCACCCGCGGTCCAGAACGGTCCGCTCGCCGAGGAGTTCGGCGTCAACAAGGGCCGCTACTTCGTCAACCCGCTGGTCGGCACCGGCTACCTGGTGCTGAACACGGCCCGGCCGACGTTCGCGAACGCGGCTGCCCGCAAGGCGGTCAACTACGCGATCGACCGGCCGGCCCTGCTGCGGACGCGTGGCGCCTTCGGCGGCAAGCGCACCGACCAGATCCTGCCGCCTGCCGTGCCCGGATTCACCAACGCCCAGATCTTCCCGTTGAAGGGCGCGAACCCGACCAAGGCGAAGCAGATCTGGGGACAGGGCGGTGATATCAACCTGATGCACACCACCACCGCGTCGGTCGTCAACCTCGCGCAGATTGCGAAGTACGACCTCGAGCAGGCGGGCTTCAAGGTCACGTTGAAGCCGCAGCCGTTCGGTGTCGCCATCAAGACGATGGGCACGAAGGGCAACGACATCGACATCTACACGGCCGGCTGGATAGCCGACTACCCGGACCCGTTCGACTTCATCAACATCCTCCTGGACGGCACGAACATCCAGGATGCGAACAACAACAACTACGCCTACTTCAACAACGCCAAGTACAACGCGGCCATGAAGGCAGCCGCCAGGCTCGCGGGTCAGGCGCGCTACAAGGCGTACGGCAAGCTCGACGTGGACATCATGACGAACGCCGCCCCGTGGGCCCCCGTCTTCAACTACACGCAGCGGGACTTCATCAGCTCCCGCGTCGAGAACTACATCTACCAGCCCGTCTACGGGCGTCCCATCATCAACGCTCTCGCGATCAAGAAGTAGCGAGGGCGGCCCGCAGGAAGCGGACGGGGTGGGCGCGCGCTCACCCCGTCTCCTTCCCGGGCCTCACACGTCCTTGGCAGCTAGAGAGGCTTACCGAACCGCCGCGCCCGATACCCGTGCCGGGCCGGGCCTGCCCTTGCGGCGGGCACGGGCAGGCGGGACGGGCATCGGCTCCGGCGTGGCGTCCTGCCCGGCGCGCGTTCGACTCTCGACCGCTGCGCCCACATCCACCGCGTGTGCGACGAAGCGCTCGGCCGGGAGGTCGAGCCCGCGCTCTCGATGCCAGGCGACCGCGAGCACTCGGGCCGGCGCGGTCGCCTCGAGCGGGACCACCGTGAGCTCGGTGTCCGGCACGACGGAGACGGCGGGCACGAGGCCCAGGCCGACGCGCGCTCGCACGAGCTCCTGCAGCGGCGCGCCGAGCTCGTGCCGCATGACCACCGAGAGATCGACGTCGGCCGCCACGAGGCTCGCCTCGAAGGCGCGCTGGCTCGGCACCGTGTCGCCGCAGATCAGCGGCAGGCCAGACAGCGAGCCGATTTCCACGTATGGTCTCGCCGCAATGGGGTCGTCTGCCCTCACCACCAGCACGAAGCCGTCCCGCACGAGCACGCGCGAGGCGAGCGTCGGCCGACCGAGCGGCAGGGCGGCGAGCGCCAGGTCGATCGCGCCCTCGTCGAGCAGCCGCAGCAGGCTCGAGCCGTCGGGCGCGCGGCAGACCTCCACCTGGACGGCGGCGTGATCGTCGGCGCAGGAGCGGAGCGTCTCGGCGAGGAAATGCGGGCCGAAGGTCTCGAACGTGCCGATCCGGAGCGAGTCGCGCTTGCCCTGGACGAGCGAGCCGAGGTCGTGACGGGCGGCGGCGAGCTGGCTCGAGATCCTCTCCGCGTGGCGAAGCAGCACACGCCCTTCCGGCGTCAGCTCGACACTGCGGGCGCCGCGCAGCCGGTTCAGCATGCGCGCGCCCACGATCCGCTCGAGCGTGGCGATCTGACCGCTGATTGCCGACTGCGTGTACCCGAGACGTCGCGCGGCACCGCCGAACGAGCCCTCGTGGGCGACGGCGGCGAGAGCTGCGAGATGGCGGACCTCCACGCCGAACCAGTCCGTGTTCGCGTGCAGCCCGCTGTCCCTGCGCGAGGTCACCGCCCGCTCCTCTCACCCGTTCGAGGGCCGGTGCTCGCGGGCAGGCGCGTCCGCCCCGATGAGAAGGAGATGGTCCTCCGGGCAGCGAATCCCCCGGCTGTGCGTGGGAACGAGCTGTGGATCCGGTGAAACGGCCTCCGTCGTCCCTGAAGCAGCCCGATCGAGCCGTCCTCCGCCGTGCCCAGCGCGGCGACGAGCAGGCGTTCGCGGTCATCGTCCACTCCTACGAGCGCCTCGTCTTCACGTACGTGTTGCGCATCGTCGGCGACCGGTCGCTCGCGGAGGACCTCACGCAGGAGGTCTTCCTGCGGATCTACCAGGGCCTGCCCCGCTTCTCGCTCCGGTCGACGTTCACGACGTGGCTCTTCCAGGTGGCGAAGAACAGGGTGCTCGACGAGTTGCGGGCGCTCGAGCGCAGGCCCCGCGGCGTCAACATCGACGACGTGCCGCCGCTCGAGGTGCTCGACGCGCCCTACGAGGACGCCGGCACGATGGACGCGTTGTGGGCGGCCGTAGGCGCGCTCAACCCGGACCTGAAGACGGCGCTGCTGCTCCGCGACGTCGTCGGCCTGTCGTACGCGGAGATCGCCGACTCGCTCGAGATCACGCTCGCGACCGTCAAGTGGCGCATCTTCAAGGCGCGCGAGGAAGTACAGGCAGCACTGGAACGCGAGGGAGTCAGCTTCGCTCCTTCGACGAGCCGGGTGCTGCAGGGCTTGCGGGATGACTGACCTCCCTGCGCTCGTGCGCCTCTGATCCTCGTGCCCCGCAGCGGGGTGGACCACCTCCCCAGGGGAGGAGGCGGCGTCCGCCCCGCCACGCTCTCCGCCCGCAAGACCTGCGGCGTGCCTCACGGATGGAGCCGAATTAGACGACCGCCGGCGCTCGTGGTTAGGCGATCGGGTCGTGTCCCCGTCCCGGGGGACAGGAGCTCGTCGGTGCCCGGCGATATCAGGGAGTACACCCTTCACGACCGTTCTCTCCTTGGTCGGAAGGACTTGCACGGGGTAGAAGGGCGGGGCCAACGGCCCCGCCCTTCGTTTTCCTGGCTCGCCGCGTGACACTTCCGGAAAGCCCGCAGCCACGATCCGGCTCTCCACCGATGCGGGCGGTGGCACGGAGCGTGAAGCTGGTTGTATGCCGGCGACCCTGAAGAGAGAGCATCGTGATCGCGGGCGCCGCTGGCGCGAGCGCCACGAGCGCTACCGGCAAGGGAGCCGCGGTCGCAGGCGCCGCGAGCGCGCGCGCGAGACCCACTGAGGATGGAGAAGCGCCCCGCCGGGCGGGGGGTCAGTGCGAGCTCGTGACGGCGCGGCGGCGACCACGCTCGGCGCGCAACGCGTCGATCTGCTCGTGCAGCACGCGCCGCTCCTCGGCGATCTCCCGCTCGCGTCGCTGCAGTGCCTCGAGCTGGTCGCCGGCCGCGAAGATCTCGGAGCTGACGCCGCCGCGCACGAAGTCGATCCGGTCGTGCAGGACGGCCCGCCGCCGCGAGATCGTCTTCTCGGCAGCCTCGAGCCGGCGGAAGAGGTGCTCCAGCTCGACGTCCGAGAGGGAGGAGGGGTCGGCCCAGGTGGGTGTGTCGCCTGCCGCCGATGTGGTCGCGTTCGCGTCCATGCCCGTCGTATCGGCGGATCGACGCCACCTTGGCATCCCCCTTCGGAGTCAGGTGGCGGGTCAGGCCGCTCGTGCCAGGGCGCACGATGCCCCCGCCTCGGCGGGGGCATCGTGGGTGGAGCCCAACCCGGCGCACACCGGGCTCGACACGGGGTCGGGGACCGACATCCGGTTTGGAACCGACATCGGGTCGAGGCGGATCCCGGTGGACACCATGAAGGATCCGACGCGGCGGCGCAGAGAGACGCGCGGCCGCTGCATCGACGAGCGCAGGCGCTCTGCGCGATCCCGTGCGAGCAGGTGCTGGATCTCGGTCGTCGGGGGAAACGGCATGGCGCTCTCCTCTCGTCTCGCTTCGGCGCAGCATGTCTCTCGATCAAATATCTTCATATCAAGAGACTTGATCTGAAGGTACAGTACGAACATGCTTGACGTCAAGAATCTCGATGTCGAGAATCCCGCCGTGACCGACAGGACGACCGCGCCGCCGGACCAGATCGACGAGCGCATCGCGCGCTGGCTGCTCGAGGTTCCCGAGCTCGACGCCGAGACCGAGGGGATCGTCGACCGCATCAGCCTGATCGAGAAGTACCTGCGACGGACGCACGACGAGACGCTCGAGCAGTTCGGCCTGAGCTGGGGCGAGGTGAAGGTGATGGGCAACCTCCGCTACGGCGGCCCTCCGTACCGCTCGACGCCCGGGCGGCTCGCACGCGAGCTCGACCTCTCGAGCGGCGCCATGACGACGCGTCTCGACAAGATGGAGGAGGCCGGCATGATCCGCCGCCTCGCGGACCCCGACGACCGGCGGGGGGTGATCGTGGAGCTGACCGAGCACGGCCGCGACCTCTGGCAGCAGACCGTGGCCGTCCAGGCCGAGAAGGAGACGACGATCGCGGCCGCCCTCTCGGCGCCCGAGAAGCAGGAGCTGAACGACCTGCTGCGCCGGCTCGTGCACGCGTTCCGCGAGGTCCACGGGCCTCTCGCGCGGAAGCGCACGTAGCGCCTAACGCCCGGTCGAGACAACCGACGGCCGGGTCCTGCCCGGCCCGCCCGGGTGCAAGTAGGATTCCCACATGAGCAGCTACGAGCAGGTCACCACGCAGTCCGTCGCGATCTCCCGCGACCGTGCCCGTGCCGTCTTCGGGCAGACCATGGGCCTCGTCGCCCTCACCGCCGGCGTCGCCGCCCTCGGTGCCTACCTCGGCCGCGACCTGTCTCGCGGGTGGGGGATCGTCGCCATGATCGGGGCGTTCGCCTGCATCTTCGGGCTCAACGTCGCGATCCGGCGCTCGGAACAGCTCGCGATCGGCCTGCTCTTCGGCATGGGTGCGCTGCTCGGCATCGCCGCTGCACCGATCCTCGTCTACTACGCCTCCGTCAACCCGTCGGCCCTCTGGCAGGCGGGGGGAGCCACCGCGCTCTTCATCGGGGGCTTCGGGGCCTACGGCTACGCCACGCGCCGCGACCTCGCCCCGATGGCGCGGTACCTCTTCTTCGCTCTGCTCGGCCTGATCGTGTTCGGCCTGGTGATGCTGTTCGTGTCGATCCCGGGCGGCAACGTGGTCTACGCGGTGCTCGGCCTCGTCATCTTCGCCGGCTACACGATGTACGACTTCCAGCGTCTGCGCCGTGCAGACTCGATTCAGGCGGCGCCGCTGCTCGCCGCGTCGATCTTCCTCGACATCTTCAACGTCTTCCTGCTGCTCCTGTCGCTCTTCGGCGGCGGCGGGCGCAACTAGCTGCAGCAGGCGGGTGTCTCCTGCTTTTCCGGGAGACGCCCTGCCTGCCGTTTCCCGCGTGACCGACGCGGACGGGTCGGTGCGGCTCGGGTCGGCATGTCCGGCCGAGCCGGCCTCGGGCGGCCGCTCGCGGCGCGGCCTGTGGACGAGAAGTTGCTCGTTCGTCACAAAGGGTGTCTCCCCCAGGGAGACACCCTGCGGGAGACACCCGGCGTGAACGAGCTCCGGCGCTTTTCGCCCGACGGGCTCGTGAACGGCGTCACGCCGTGGGTCGAGCCGGATCAGCCGTTCACCGAGCTCGTCGCATCGTGGGCCGCCGACACACCTCCCGGGAGCCACGTCGCCGTGTCCGTCCAGGCACGCGCCGCAGGCCGCGAGACCCGCTGGCTCGAGCTCGGCCGCTGGGCCTCGGACGACACGTCCTTCCGGCGCACCTCCGTCCCGGGGCAGCAGGACGGCGACGCCACCGTCGAGGTCGACGTGCTGGTCGCCCGCGGTGAGCCGTTCGAGGCCTACCGGCTGCGCGTCGGGCCGGCTGGAGCAGATCTTCGGGCACTCGCGGCTGTGACGTGGAGCGGCACTCGTGGAATGTCCGGGCCCCCGAGCGAGTCGCTCGGCCAG
>CAWEJK010000008.1:0-51384 GCA_963809425.1 Thermoanaerobaculia bacterium | reverse complement strand
TGAAGAGGGACGCGGAGGTCATCCCGAAGGGCGGACGGCTCGTCGTCGCGTTGACGAACCCCGTCGCGGCGACCGAGCCCGCGATGGCGCGCATCGTGGAGGAGACCGAGATCCTCGCCACCGTCTTCGACACGCTCCTCACGACCGACGCCGACGGCCGGATCGTGCCGGCGCTGTCCGAGGAGTGGTCCCTCGGCGACCAGGGACGATCGGCCCTGCTGCGGCTCCGGCACGGAGTCCTTTTCTCCGACGGCTCGCCTTTGACCGCCGCGGCCGTGAAGGCGTCTCTCGAGCGGGCGGTCCGCATTCGGACGGAGGGGATGCCGGCCGCTCTCGCGGCGGTCCGCGGCGCCGCCGAGCACCGGAAAGGCGCGGCGACCGCCGTGTCGGGGATCCAGGCCGTCTCGGAGGACCGGTTGGAGTTCGAGTTCGTCGAGCCGCTCCCGATCTTCCCGGCTCTCCTGTCGGACGTCCTGACGGCCATCGTCAAGATCGTGCCCGGCGAAGGTGAACGCGAAACGGCGATCGGCACGGGCCCGTTCGTCGCGGCGCGCCGGACGGCGGACCGCCTCGTCCTCGAGCGCAATCCCCACCACTGGAAGGAGCCCTCGCGCCTCGAGGCGATCGAGTTCCGGACCGGCATGAGCGCGTCGGCGATCGTCACGGGACTGCGTGCCGGAGAGATCGAGCTCGCGCGCGATCTTTCCCCGCAGGACCTCGACGCGATCCTCAGGGAGCCGCGCCTCCGCGCGGGCCTCGTCGAGACGCCGAAGAAGGGCACGTACTTCGCCCTCTTCAACTCGAAGAGCGCGCTCGGCGGGAACGTCGCGCTCCGGCGCGCCCTCGCCGGCGTGACGCGCAGCCAGGATTTCGTGTGGGCCGCGCTCGGAAGGTTCGCCGTCCCCGCCACCGGCATCCTGCCGCCCGGCATCCTCGGGCACGACGCCGGCCGCCGCAGGCCGCTCATGTCGCGGGACGAGGCGCTCGCCCTCCTCGAGGGAGCCGGCCTGATGCCGCCCGTCACCCTGACGGCGGCCGTTCATCCCATCCTCAGGGATCGCCACAAGGCGCTCACCGCGGCCCTCTTCGCCATCTGGGAGGAGCTCGGCGTCGAGGTCCGGATCACGACGACCGACATGAAGTCGTATCTCGAGGCGCAGACCGAAGCGAGCGTCGACCTCCTGCTCTCCCGGTGGATGGCCGACTACGAGGACCCGGACGACTTCACGTTCAACCTCTTCCGCTCGGGGGTCGGGTACTTCCAGGCCTTCTTCTCGTCGAAAGAGGCGGACCGGCTCGCGGAGGAGGCACGTATCGAGGGCCGCCCCGCGGTCCGCGAAGGCCTCTACCGGAAGTTCGAGAGTCTTCTCCTCGACGCCCCCGTCTTCATTCCGCTCTTTCACGAGGTCGACTACCGGATCGCGGGACCGGGCGTGCGCGGCGTCGCGCTTCGAAGCAGCCCCCCGTTCGTCAACTATCCCGAGATCGGAAAGTCGGAGGCGCCGGCGGCGCACGTTCCACATGAATGGGGAGGCGGTCTCCTCCACGTGCCGGTCGGCGGCGTCATGCTCGACTTCGACCCCGCGTCGATGCAGATCCAGGAACAGGCCGAGACGATGCCCCTCGTCTTCGAGACGCTGACGAGGGACGTCGAGGGCGGGCGCGTCGTTCCGTGGCTCGCCTCCGAGGTGATTCCCGAGGACGGCGGCGCGAGCTACCGCTTCCGCCTGCGGCGGGGCGTGCGCTTCCACGACGGCCGCGCTCTCTCCGCCCGCGACGTCCGTTACTCCTTCGAGCGCCTTCTCCAGAAGGGGTCGGGCGTCGGCCGCTTCCTCCTCGCCCCCGTCCGCGGAGCCCAGAGCCTCATCGACGGCAAGGCCTCGGATCTCGAGGGCTTCCACATCGTCAACCCTTCGGAGTTCGTCATCGAGCTGGAGAAGCCGCTGGCGTTCTTCCCCGTCCTCGTGTCGTACCCGGCCGCCGGCATCGTGCCGGAGGGGACCGGCGTCCTCGGAGAGAGCTGGCGCAAGGGCTGCATCGGCACGGGGGCGTACCGGGTCGCGAGCTTCGAGCCGGGAAAACTGCTGGAGCTGGAGAGGAACCCCGCCTACTGGCGCGAGGGCTATCCGAAGAACGAGGGGGTCGTTTTCCGGTTCGGCGTTCCCCCCGAGGAGATCCGTTCCGAGTTCCTCGCCGGCCGGTTCTCGATCGCTTCGGATCTCCTTCCGACCGACGCCGAAGCCCTGCGCCAGGACCCGCGCTTTCGCGCCACGTACCGCGAGAGCCCGAGTCTCGTGACGTACTTCGTGGTCTTCAACACACACAGGGGCGCCTTTGCGGACGCGCGGACGCGCCTCGCGGTCGCCCAGGGGATCGACGCCGCGGGCATCGTGAGGCGAACGCTCGGCCGCCACGCGATTCCGGCGAACGGCCTCATCCCGCCCGGCCTCCTCGGGTACGTCTCGAAGCCGAGGAGCCGGCCCCGGACCTCGGGACAGGTGTCGGGCGCGCACACCGTTTCCCGCGAGACGATCGAGGTCACGGCCGTCGCGAACCCCGTCCTGTTCGGAGAGTTCGGCGCGTTCACGAAGGAGCTCATGCAGGCGTTTCGCGAGATGGGCTATTCCATCCGCGTCGTGAACAAGACGATGGCGGAATTCATGGACGCCCAGAAGAACGCGCCGACCGACATGGCGATCGGGCGCTGGGTGGCCGACTACCCGGACGCCGACACCTTCGCGCACGGCGTCTTCCATTCGCGCGAGAGCGTCTACGGCCGCTACTGCGGGATGTCCGAGATCGACGCACTCACGGAGCGCGGCCGGAGCGAGATCGACCCGCGGACGCGCGAGTCAATCTACCGGGAGGTCGAGGAAATCGTCGCGCGCGAGGCGCTCCTGATTCCGCTCTTCCACGAACAGGTCTATCGGTTCGCGCGCCCCGAGGTCGAAGGCCTAGCCGTCGGCTTCGGCCAGCCGCTCGTCCAGTACGAGAACCTGTCGATCCGGGGGTAGGTCGCGGCTCTACTTTTCGCGGGATCCCGCGGGCTCGGGCGCCGCGTAGCCTTCGGCCTCGTGCCCGCCGTGGTACTCGCCGGGGTTCGGGCGGCGGATCTGCGACTGCGGGATCACGCGGTCGCGCCGGAGGCCGCGGAAATCCTCGAGCGACCTCCAGCCGCGGTGCGCGTTCTTCTCGAGGAACGCCGCCATCCCGTCGTTCAGCGTCCGGATCACGTTCGGGCCGATCGCGTGGTCGAGCATCGCGGCCGTGCACACCTGCACCGTGCCGCAGCCGAGGAGGAAGTAGTTGAGGGCGTGCGAAAAGTCCGAGATGCCGCCGATGCCCGAGAACGACCGGTCCGGAAAGGCCTGCGTGAGCTGCGCCATCTTCGCGAGCGCGAGCGGGAGGATCGCCGGGCCCCCGAGGCCGCCGCTCGACGTGTAGCCGTCCACGTTCATCTCGAAGTCGAGCGTCTCGGGTCGACGAGCGGGATCGACGGGAACGTGTTCGAGGACGTGATCGCGTCCGCGCCGCCCCGGAACGCGGCGCCCGCCTCCACCGCGATGTCGGTCGTCGACGGCGTCAGCTTCGTCCAGACCGGGACCCTCGCGACCTCCTTGACGGCCTTCGTGACGGTCGAGGTGAGCCCGCTGCTCTTCCCGATGTTCGAGCCCATGTCGTCGCGGTCCATGTGCGGGCACGAGAAGTTCAGCTCGAGCGCGTCGACGCCCTCGTCCTGGCAGGTCCTCGCGAGGAGCTGCCAGTTGTGAAGCTCCTTGTCGTTGCCAGAGCCCGCCATGATCGAGGCGACGAGGACTCTCTTCGGAAACGCCTTCTTGATCTTCGAGAGGCGGCCGACCCACCAGTCGAGAGGTTTGTCGGAGATCAGCTCCCAGTTCCACGACGAGTGGAGCGCCGACTCGGGGCGCGCCTTCATCGAGAGGCGCGGCGATGGACGTCGGCGCGGAGGAACTTCGTCTTCGCGCCCGCGACGTTGACGACGGGATGGAGCCCGATCGTCTTGGTCACGACGCCGCCCCAGCCGGCCTCGAAGGCCCGCAGGATGTTCGTGTCGGACTCCGTCGGCGGAGCCGACGCGAGGAGGAACGGATTCTCGAACCTGATACCGGTGAAGACGACCGAGAGATCGGCGCTCATGTGGTCTCCTCCGATGGCGAACCGTCCGGATAGGACGATTCGCGCACGAAGGCGAGCGGGGAACCGGCCCGCTGCGGTACGATTCCCCGCCTTCATGGACGGAAACACCGGCGAGATCGTCCACGCCGACGGGCGCGTCGAGCTGCGGATGCGTCCGCCCTCCTCGGGAGCGCTCTCTACAACGAAGACCTCGCGCCCGTCCCGCGTCGCGAAGCGCACCTGGACGACCTACAACTACGCGGCGCTGTGGATCTCGATGGCGCACTGCATCCCGACGTACATGCTGGCCTCGGGCCTCATGGCAGCGGGATGAGCTGGTAGCAGGCGCTCGTCACGATCCTCCTCGGCAACACGATCGTCCTCGTGCCGATCCTGCTCAACTCCCATCCCGGGCACGAAGTACGGCATCCCCTTTCCCGTCTTCGCGCGCGCCGCGTACGGCACCGTCGGCTCGAACCTGCCGGCGCTCATGCGCGCGCTCGTCGCGTGCGGCTGGTTCGGCATCCAGGCGTGGATCGGCGGCGAGGCCCTCCACACGTTCCTCGCGGCCGTGATTCCCGGCTGGCCGACGCTCCTCGGGGCGGGTTTTTCGGGCCACGCGACGACGGAGTGGCTCTCGTTCCTGCTGTTCTGGGGGCTGAACATCTTCGTGATCTACCGCGGCATGGACGTCCTCCGCAAGGTCGAGAACTGGGCGGCGCCGTACGTCCTCGTCGTGACGCTCGTCCTTCTCGTGTGGGCGGTCCGGGAGGCGAAGGGCCTCGGACCGCTCCTCGCGCAGCCCGGCAGGTTCCCGACGTTCGGCGGAGTTCTTGCCCGTCTTCATCCCGTCGCTCACCGCGATGATCGGCTTCTGGGCCACGCTGTCGCTCAACATGCCGGACTTCACGCGCTTCGGACGCAGCCAGCGCGAGCAGGTCGTCGGGCAGGTCGTCGCGCTTCCGACCACGATGTTCGCGTTCGCGGCGATGGGCGTCCTCATCACGAGCGCGAGCGCGATCATCTTCGGCGAGGCGATCTGGGACCCGGTCAAGCTCGTCGGGCAGTTCACGAACCCGCTCGTCGTCGCGGTCGCGATGTTCTCGGTCGTCGTCGCGACGCTCGCGGTCAACATCGCGGCGAACGTCGTCTCCCCCGCGAACGACTTCGCGAACCTGCTCCCCCGCCGCATCAGCTTCAGGACCGGCGGCCTCATCACCGGCCTCATCGGCATCGCGATGAAGCCGTGGCGTCTCCTCGCCGACCCGAAGGGCTACATCTTCACGTGGCTCCTCGGCTACTCGGGCGGCCTCGGCTCGATCGCGGGCGTGCTCATCGCCGACTACTGGATCGTCCGGAAGAGCACGCTCGATCTCAAGAGCCTCTACCTACCCAAGGGCGCGTACGGCGGGTGGAATCCTGCCGCGGTCGTCGCGACCCTCGCCGGCTGTTTCCTCGCGTGGGGAGGCCTCGTGATCCCGCTGCTCCGGCCCCTCTACGACTACGCGTGGTTCGTGGGCTTCTTCGCCGCCGGCGGCCTCTACGTTCTCCTCATGCGTGTCCGCCCAGTCGAGCCGCCCGTCGCCGGTTGATCTCTCCGGCGGCATTGTTCGTGAGGTGGCTTGGCGGCGTTCGTCCTGAGGAGGAGACGGGTCGCCCCTGACCAATCGGCACCATCCGTGCTTGACACTTCTCAACCGCAGGCTCATTGCGAGGAACCGACCGATGATCACCTTCCTGACGCTTCTTCTCGGCATCACGACGGGTGTCCGGCCCGTCGAGGTCGCCGTCGGCCAAGGCGTCGCGACCGTGGAGCTGAGGCTCGACGGCCGGACGGTCGCGACACTCACCGGGGCGCCCTGGAAGGCCTCAATCGACCTCGGCCTCGAGCCGGAACCGCACGAGCTCCTCGCGATCGGCCTCGACTCGGCCGGCGCCGAGGTCGTGCGGGCGCGGCAAATGGTTAACATGCCCCGCTCCCCGGCCGAGGCGTCCCTGGTCCTCCTTCCCGGGTCGGGCGGACGTGGGCGTCGGGCGCGGTTGACGTGGCAGAGCGCCCTCCGGAGGCCTCCCGAGAGCATCGCGGTGACGTTCGACGGCCAGCCCATCCCTTTCGAGCAGTCGCAAGAGATCGCCCTTCCCGACTACTTGCCCGAGCAGGTCCACTTCCTGCGCGTCGAGCTCGACTTCCCCGACAATCTCGTCGCGACGGCCGAGATCATTTTCGGCGGCCACGAAAGGGACGAGGTGCGGACCGAGCTGACGGGCATCCCGGTGCTCTTCGCGGGGGTGCCTCGCACGGCCGCCGGCCTCGACGGGGCCTTCCTCGCCGACGGGAAGCCGGCGCGCGTGTCCGCCGTGGAAGAAGGTCCCGGTGAGATCGTCGTCGTCCGCGACGAGCAAGCGCGGATGTCGCTCGGCCGCCTGAAGTCGGGGTCCCTCTTCGACCGCTTCGACCGCAGCCTCCAGCCCGGCCAGAAGATCCGGTTCTGCTGGCCCGTGACGCTCCCCGCCGACGAAGTCTCCGAGAGCTACGACGTCTTCCTGCGCTCGGGCGACCTCGTCGCGAAGTCCGGCGGGCTTCTGCGCCTGCTCACCGTCCCGAATGCGCCATCGGTCTCGAACAGGCCGCGATTCGCGGACGCGATCGGCGTCGCGGCGCGGTCGGCGTCCGGGCGGAACCGGGCCCGCGCGGTGCTCTTCCTCTACGGCGGATCACCCGACTCGAGCCGACTCTCGCCCGAAGTCGCGCGCCGCTACCTGGCGAAGCTCCGGGTGCCTCTCTACGTCTGGGCCGTGGATGCGCGCAGCGCGAGGAAGGCCGAGAGGTGGGGGAAAGTAACCCTGGTCCGCAGCTATCTCGACTTTCTGGCGGCGGGCCGGACCCTTATCGACGACGTCGCAAACCAGCGGATCGTCTGGGTGGACGGCGTGCATCTGCCTCAATCCATAACGGTATCGCCCGGGGCTTCGGCGATCCGGATCGCCGAATGAAACGCTGCAGGCTTCTTCTCGCCTGCGCTTCGCTCTCGTCGATATTCGCTTTGCCAGCCAGCGCGGAAAAGCGCCCCGCCTCCGCGAAGCCTCTTTGCGAGCCCGCTGCCCCCGGCGCGACCGCCGAGGTTCCGGAAGGAACGCGCCTCTTCTCGAAACCGAACCACTCCGCCGATGCACTCACGCTCGTGGACACGGACCTGACGCTGCCTGTGAGGTCGCGCTGCGGCGACTGGGTCGAGGTGACGTACGACGGCCTCCGCGGCTACTTCCTTCCCGGCGACGCATACATCCCCCCGCTCGACATCGGCGTGACCGCGGCGGTCGACGTGACGGCCGGATCTTTCGACGAACGGCTCGACGACGCCCGTTCCGCGATGATGAACAAAGCGCGGGAGGTCCCGCTCGGGCCCTGGACAGCGGTGACGGACGCGCCCGCGAAGGACCTCGAGCCTCTCGCCCGGGTCGCGGCGCACGTCGCCGAAGGTTTCACCGAGCGCTATGGCCTCTCACCGGGGCCACCCGGCGAGCAGGCGATCGCCCTCTTCAGGCGCCTCAAGGACTACCGCGCGTTCCTCGAGTCAGGCGGCCATCCGAACGCGTCCCGCACGCGGATCGGCGGGTTCGACCTGAGCGCAAGGAGCCACGTCGAGGGCGGAATCGTGGCCTCGAGCCTCCGTGACGGGCCGAAGCTCGCGCGCATCCACCTCGTCCACGAGCTGACGCACCTCCTCCAGCGCCGCGTCTTCCCGGGGCCGCTCCCCCGCTGGCTCTCGGAGGGCATGGCCGAGGATCTTGCGTGGTGCCGTGTCGACGACGCCGGCCGCCTCGACCTCGGCTCGATCCAGGGCCTCTTCTTCATGAAGGGGGGAATCCGGATCGACGTCGACTCGCAGGGGCCAAGTGAAGCGCTTCGCGACTACGTCGAAATGCTCCGCGAGCGCGTCCTTCCGGTCCTCACGCCGCGCAAGGTAAACCCGGCGCTCGAGGACCTCCTCGCGAGCGACCAGCCGCGTCTCGGAAACGTTCAATTGGGGTTCGTGCGAGGCGTATCGCGCCGTGTCGTCACGGGCGCGGGCCTCTTCGTGCGCTTCCTCCTCGACGGCGAGCGCGACCTCACGCCGCCCCACCCGCGCTTCGGCGAGACGAAGCTCGGCCCACGTGCGCAGCGCTTTCGTTCGTTCCTCGCGTCGGTGGCGGCCGGCGGGCCATCGGATTCGGGCGCGTTCTTCGCCGCGATGAAGAGCGAGCCCGCGACCCTCGAGAAGGAATTCGACGCCTGGGTCCGCACGCGCCTCGCGGCGAACTATCCTACTGAGGTGTAGGGGCGCAATTCCCATTCCGTCCCTGCGCGGCGAACTATTTCTGAGGCGGCGTCAGCGAGGCGGGACCGGCCTGAACGCGAACACCGAGTCCGGCAGGCTTTTCTTCTCGTAGTCGAGGTACTCGACGACCGTCACTCCCGGCCGAAGCGTGTCGACGATCGTCATCTTCGCGAGCGACAGGACGCCGTGGTACGGGCGGTATTCGTCGAACGTCGTCTCCCGCGCTGTCTTGCCGGAAAAGACGAGAAACACGGCCTTGCGGTACAGGCCCTCCGGCTCGTCGATCCACACGCGCACGATCGGATAGGACGGTCTTCTCCCCGGCCTCGACGTGAGACGGAGGACGACGCAGCTCCGGCCGTCCAGCACGTCTTTCCGTTCGACGAGCGCGTCGTAGTCCTCCGCGAAACGCGTGCGGGACATGTCCGCCGCGGAGAAGCCACCCTCGAGGCGATGACTCTTCGGCACGCGGATCGGGTTCTTCGTGCCCGGGAGAAGAAGCCACACGTCGTCGCCCGACTGCACGACGGACTTTCCCGCGTCGGAAGGGCTCAGAAACCGGATGCGGGACTTGTCGCGGCCTTTCGACTCGACCGCGAACATCCCCGTGGACGGCGGCGCCCCCGGCTTCGTCGTCGTGACGCGCAGCGAAAGAACGACCTCCGGCCAGGCTTCCTTGACACGGTCGGCGCGGCGCAGCAGCGCCGCGGGGTCCTGGGCGGCGGCTGCTTCGGACAAGGCGACAAAGAGGAAGAAGAAGAAAGATTTGCTTAGAAGGTGAAGAGGGGAAAGACGAGCAAATCTGAACATGTCCGAGAGCCTCCACCGGATTCAGCCGCGCCGCGCGGCGCGCGGGCCACCAGGCGGCAATGAGGAGCGTGAGCGCCATGACCGCGAATCCGAGGCCGTACGCGAGCGGGATGAAGTCGACGTGCAGGACGTTTCCCCTCGTGCCGCCGGGCGGAGGCGGCAGCATGATGCCGGACCCGTTCAGAATCAGCCGCAGGACGAACGACGCGACCGCGCCGACGGCCGAACCGACGACGCCGAGGAGCAGGCCCTCGAGCAGGAAGAGCGTCCGGATCTGCCCGCGCTCCATGCCGATCGCGAGGAGCGTCCCGATCTCGCGCGTCCTCTCGAATACCGACATCGTCATCGTGTTCGCGGTCGCGAGAATGACGACGATCGCGAGCACGAGGCCCATGAAAAAGAAGATCGCGACGTAGAGCAGCTTGACCTGCTTGTAGAACGCGGCGGTCTCGAGCCAGGTCTTCACGACGACCGGCCGGCCCGCGGCGCCGAGATCCTTCGCGACGTCGCGCGCCGCCGCGTCCAGGTCGACGCCTTCCTTCAGGAGAACCACGACCGTGTTCGCTCGGCCTTCGGCCTTCAGGAGCCGCGCGGCGGAGCGATACGGCAGGTAGAGCAGGCGGTCGTCGAGCTCCTTGATCGGGTGCGAGAGGACCGCCACGACGGTGGCGTCCACCGCGTTGAGGCCGCCGTCCGGAGTCGTCGTCATGACGGTGACGAGGTCCCCGGTCTTCGCCCCGATCGCGCGGGCGAGGCCGGATCCGAGCATGACGTCGTCCGCGTCGGGATTCGAGAAGAACGCGCCCGAGACGACCGTGTCCGACGCGAGCGACGCGCCGCGCTCCAGCGCGGGAATCGTGCCCGTCCCGAGGTAGGCGGCGCTCTTGTCGCCCTTCACGACGAGCCCGAAGAACGAGAGCTTCGGCATGGCCTGCGCGACGCGAGGGTCCTTTCCGAGGAGCGCCGAGAGACCTTCCCAGTCGTCGAGAAGAATCACGGAAGCCTCGTCGTCCGTTTTTCCGGCGGCCTTCGGGTCGAGGAGCCTCAGGTGACCTCCCGTGCCGCGGATCGTCGCGGCCTTGAGCGACGTGAAGGTCTGCGAGACGAATCCCGCCGTCATCGTCACCGCGACGAACCCGACGACGACGATCGATCCGGTGAGCAGCGTCCGGCGCGCGTGCCGACGGAGGTTTCGCGCGGCGAGGCGGACCCACCGGCTCACGCGCGCGCTCCCACGGGCGCCCGGTCGTCGGCGACGATCCGCCCGTCGAGCAGCTGGATGCGCCGTTCGGCCCGTTCGACGATGCGCGGATCGTGGCTGGAGAACAGGAACGCGACTCCGCGCGCGCGGTGAAGCTCCTCGAAGACGTCGAGGAGGCGCTTCGCGGTCTCGGAGTCGAGCGAAGCGGTCGGCTCGTCCGCCAGGACGAGGACCGGCTCGCCCACGACGGCGCGGGCGACCGCGACGCGCTGCCGCTGCCCGCCGGACAGCGCGTCCGGCCGCCTGTCCTCGAGCCCCGCGAGGCCCACGGCGGCGAGAGCAGCGCGGGCGCGGGAAGCGCAGACGCTTTCCGGAAGCCCGCGGATCCAGAGCGCGAGAGCGACATTCTCTTCCGCCGAGAGAACGGGCACGAGCTGATGCGACTGAAAGACGAAGCCGAGCTTCTCGCGACGGAGGCGCGAGCGCTCGCGCTCGTCCAGCGTCGAGACGTCCTGCCCGGCGAAGACCATCCCTCCCGAGTCCGGAAGATCGAGAAGGCCGAGCAGGTTCAGAAGGGTCGTCTTGCCGCTGCCCGACGGCCCCGCGAGGACCGCGAATTCGCCGGCCTCGAGGGTGAGGGACGCATCCGACACGCCGACGATGCGCTCCTCGCCGAGGCGATAGATCTTCGTGACCCCGCGCGCTTCGAGGATTGCCACGCGGGGAGTATAGGAGCCGTCAATCGCGCGCGAGCCGCCGCGCGTCGGCGAGAAGCTTCTCGAAACTCGGGGCCTCGAGGCCGTCGTAGTAGCCCCGGATCTCCCGCCGGGCGTCCACGAGAACGAAATGCGAGGAGTGCAGGATCGGCTCCGGATCGCCCGCGTGCCCGTCCATGACCGCGAGCTTGAATCCACTGCCCGCGAGCGCGCGGACAGCCTGGCGCTCGCCCCTGAGGAACGTCCAGCGCTCCGGATCGGCGCGATGCTGGCGCGCATACGTCGCGAGGTCCGCGAGGCTGTCGTGCTCCGGGTCCACGTCGAACGAGACGAACCGGACGCCGGGCTCGTCCTTCAGGGAAGACAGGAGCGCGGCCATCCGCTCGGACATCATCGGGCAGTAGCCGCCGCAGCGCGTGAAGATGAAGTCCGCGATCCACGTCTTTCCCTCGAGGTCCCGCGCGGCAACCGGACGGCCGCGCTCGGACGTGAACGCGAAGTCCGGAACGCGCCCGTGCCTGGGCAGATCCGCCGCGCGGCCACGGCTCATGAAGGCGTTGACGAGCTGGTGCAGGCCCAGCAAGCCGAGCACGACGGCGACGCCCAGACCGGCGAGCCGGAGACCTTTCACGGTACGGCGGATGCCTTCACGGCTTGCGGCTTCTCGCCCGCTGACGCCCGCTTCAGGTCTTCCACGAGCTCCTTTGCCTCCCAGTCGTTCCCCCGGCGCATCGAGAAGAGCTTTCCGTCGGGCGCGATGACGGCGGTCGCGAGGCTGTGAACGAACTGCTCGCCCGTCTTCAGGTAGGTGAGCCCGAAGAATCCCGCGAACTCCTTGATGTTTTCGAGCGTTCCCGTCGCGAAGCGCCAGTGCCCGGGCACGACTCCCGGCACGCCCTTCAGGAACGGGTCGCGGAACGCCTTGAGCACCGCGGGCGTGTCGTACGCGGGGTCGAAGCTGACCGAGAGGAGCCGCGTCTTTCCGTAGAGCATCGGGTCCGCCGCGAGACGGCGCTCCACTTCCGAGAAGTTCAGGTTCATGCGCGGGCAGAAGTCCGGCAGCGGGCAACGCGTGAAGATGAAGGTCACGCCGACCGACTCGCCCTTGAGATCCGCGAGCGAGAAGCCCTTCCCCTCCTGGTCGACGAGGGCCGTGGCGGGCGCCGCGTCGCCGGGCTTTCCGTAGAGTCCCGCCGCGGGGATCGTCACGTCGGCCGGCGTCCCTGGAGAGCGCGACACGACGATTCCCTCGAGACGCGAGCTCCGGTCGCCCACGAGGAGCTTCGCTTCGATCGTGTCGCCGGGCTTCAGGTCGTCGAGGATCTTCCTTTCGCCGACCGCGAAGGGCATCGTCATTCCTTTCATGTAGCCCGGGATCTCGTCGTGCTTGACGGTGACCTTGCCGGCAGCGCGGTCCACCGAGACGACGACGCCCTTGAACGGATAGGGTTTCTCGAGGCCCTGAGACACGGGCTTCGCCGCGTCCTGCCCCGCGGGCTTCCGGCAGGCGGTCGCGGCGAACGCCAGGCTCGCAAGGACGAGGAGGGCTCTTTTCACCCGTCTCACCATCCAAGGACGCAGGCGAACACGAGCGGCGCCACGATCGTGGCATCCGATTCGATGACGAACCGCGGCGTGTTCTGCCCGAGCTTTCCCCACGTGATCTTCTCGTTCGGGACGGCGCCGCTGTAGCTCCCGAGGCTCGTCGTCGAGTCGCTGATCTGGCAGAAGTAGGCCCACAGGGGCACGCCCTCGCGCCGCAGGTCCTGGTGGAGCATCGGGACGACGCAGATCGGGAAATCGCCCGCGATGCCGCCGCCGATCTGGAAGAAGCCGACGGGCGACACCGGCGCGGTCGCCGTGTACCACTCGGCGAGGGCCGCCATGTACTCGATCCCCGTGCGCACCGTGTGAACGTTCTTGATCTCCTGCTCGATGCAATGCGCGGCGAAGATGTTGCCGAGCGTGGAGTCTTCCCATCCCGGGACGAACATCGGCAGGTTCTTTTCCGCCGCCGCGAGAAGCCACGAGTCCTTCGGATCGATCTGGTAGTGCTCCTTCAGCTTCCCGGAAAGGAGGATCCGGTACATGAACTCGTGCGGGAAGTACCGCTTGCGCTCGCGGTCCGCGGCCGTCCACTCGTCGAGCACGGCCCGCTCGATCCGGCGGATCGCTTCCTCCTCCGGAATGCAGGTGTCCGTCACGCGGTTCAGGTGCCGCCCGTGGAGGGCGGTCTCCTCCGCGGGGCTCAGCTCGCGGTAGTTCGGGATGCGCACGTAGTGGTCGTGCGCGACGAGGTTGAAGACGTCCTCCTCGAGATTCGCCCCGGTGCACGTGATGGCGTGGACCTTCCCCTGCCGGATCATCTCGGCGAGCGACAGCCCGAGCTCGGCCGTGGACATCGCCCCGGCCATCGTCAGGAACATCTTTCCGCCGCCCGCGAGAAGGTTCGTCCAGCCCTCGGCCGCGTCCACGAGAGTCGCGGCGTTGAAGTGGCGAAAATGGTGCTTTACGAATGTGCTGATCGTCATGGCCGGAGCATAGGAAGAAGAGGTGAAGTTGCCAAGCGAGATCCCGTAGGATCGGAGGCGTGAGCGCATCCGAGACTCTTCTCGTCACCGGCGCCGCCGGGTTCCTCGGCGCCCGCTTCGTGGAATCCTGCAACGCCCGCGGCGTGCCCGTCGTCAGCGTCGACCGCAAGGACGCGTTCACGTCCCGAGAGGAGCACGCCCGCCTCGACTTCGGGGCCGTTCTGGACATCGAGGAGCTGGAGGGCTGGGTCTCCGCGCCGCGCCCGGAGCTCGCGGGCATCGTGCACATGGGCGCGATCTCCGCGACGACCGAGCTCGACGAGGCGCTCCTCGCGCGCTTCAACGTCGACTACTCGAAAATGGTCTGGAACGCGTCGCGCCGTCTCGGCGTGCCCTGCGTCTACGCCTCGAGCGCGGCCGTCTACGGGGACGGGAGCCTGGGATTCGACGACGACGACGCGCTCGTGACGCGGCTCCGTCCCCTGAATCCCTACGGCGAATCCAAGCGCCGGTTCGACCTGTGGGCTCTCGAGGAGGCCGCGGCCGGCCGAACGCCGCCCGCGTGGGCCGGCTTCCGCTTCTTCAACGTGTACGGATTCGGCGAGCGCCACAAGGGCGGCATGGCGAGCGTCGTGCTTCACGGGTACGACCAGGCGAAGGCGAGGGGCGAGATCCGCCTCTTCGAGTCGCACCGCGCGGGAATTCCCCACGGCCACCAGTCGCGGGACTTCGTGGACGTGTCCGACGCGGTCGAGGCGATTCGGTTCGCGCTGAAGACACCCGCGATCTCCGGGATCTACAACGTCGGAACGGGGAAAGCGCGCACGTTCCTCGACCTCGCGAAGGCCGTCTTCGCCGCGCTCGACGCGCCCGAGCGAATCGTCTTCGTGCCGACGCCCGAAGCGATCCGCGAGCGCTACCAGTACTTCACAGAGGCGAAGATGGACCGACTGAGGGCGCAGGGGTTCGCGAAGAAACCGGTCGCCCTCGAGGACGGCGTCGACTGGTACGTACGCCGCCTCGAGGCCGCGCCGGGCTGACGTCAGGCTTTCGACAGGTTCTTCGCCGCGAACTCCCAGTTCAGGAGGTTGTCGATCACGGCGATTGCGTAGTCCTTCCGCCTGTTCTGGTAGTCGAGGTAGTACGCGTGCTCCCAGACGTCCAGCGTGAGGAGCGGTGTAGCGGCGGTCGTCAGCGGGTTCTCGGCGTTCGGCGTCTTGACGACCTTGAGCTTTCCGCCCTCCGCCACGAGCCACGCCCAACCGCTCCCGAACTGCCCCATCGCGGCATCCGTGAACTCCTTCTTGAATCCCTCGTAGCCGCCCGTAAAGGACGCGCCGAGCTTGTCGGCGATCTCCTTCGGCATCTTCGCGTCCGTCTTCGCGCGCAGGCTGTTCCAGTAGAACGTGTGGTTCCATACCTGCGCGGCGTTGTTGAAGACGGCCGTCTTGTCGGCCTTGCCCGCCGCACCCTTCACGATGGCGACGAGGTCCATGTCGGCCTCGGGCTTGCCCGCGACGAGGCCGTTCAGGTTGTCGACGTACGTCTTGTGATGCTTGCCGTAATGGAAACCGATCGTGTTCTTCGAGATGAAAGGCTCGAGCGCGTTGTCGGTCCACGGAAGCGGCGGAAGATTCATGGGAGACGCTCCTTTCGCGATGGCGGGAAAGCCCGCGTCGTTTGCGGCGACGGCGGCTGCGGCGAGGACGGCTGTCTTGATGAAACCGCGCCGGCTGCCGTTGCTGTTTTCGCTCATGGAACTATCCTAACAGGCATGAGTCGACGCGTATTCCCGATCGTCCTCGCCACCGTCCTCGTCCTCGCCGCCGACGCTCCCGCGCAGAGTCTTGCCGTCGAGAAATTCAATCTGAAGAACGGAATGACCGTGATCCTCTACCCGGACCACGCCCTTCCGATCGCCTCCATCAACGTCTGGTACCGCGTGGGCAGCAAGGACGAGCTGCCGCGCCGGAGCGGATTCGCGCACCTCTTCGAGCACCTGATGTTCATGGGAACGGAACGCGTCCCGAACGGCAGACTTCGACCGGCTCATGGAGGCGACGGGCGGCGAGAACAACGCGTCCACTTCCGCCGACCGGACGAACTACTACTCCTGGGGCCCCGCCTCCCTCCTGCCCACGCTTCTGTGGCTCGACGCCGACCGGCTCGAGGACCTCGCGCGCGCGATGGACCAGAAGAAGCTCGACCTGCAGCGCGACGTCGTCCTGAACGAGCTTCGGCAGAGCTACGAGAACCAGCCGTACGGCCGCGCGGAGCTCGCGATCCAGTACCTCCTGTACCCCGGAGCGCACCCGTACCACTTCTCGACGATCGGGACGGAGGAGGACCTCAAGGCGGCGCAGGTGAACGACGTGAAGGACTTCTTCGCGACGTTCTACACGCCGTCCAACGCGAGCCTCGTCGTGGCGGGCGACTTCGATCCGAAAGTGATCCGGCCGCTCGTCGAGTCGCTCTTCGGCAGCCTGCCGCGCGGCGCCGATGTGCCGCGGCGCCCGGTGCCCCCGGCGGCCCTCGACGGCGTGAAGCGCGGCATCGCGTTCGACAAGGTCCAGCTCCCGCAGATCACTCTCGCGTATCACGCGCCGAAGGGCTTCGGCCCCGGCGACGCCGAGACGGACCTCGTCGCCGCCGTCCTCGCCGACGGCAAGAGCAGCCGCCTCTACAAGCGCCTCGTCGTCGACGACGCGCTCGCGACGTCCGTCACGGCGAGCAACCAGAGCCAGCTCCTCGGCTCGGTCTTCCGCATCGACGTCCAGACGCGCCCCGGCGCGGACCTCGACCGCGTCGAGAAGGTCGTCGACGAGGAGCTCGCGCGCTTCCTCAAGGACGGCCCGACGCAGCACGAGCTGGACCAGCGCAAGGCGACGATCGAGGCCGGCAAGCTCTCGGCGCTGCAGCGCCTTCAGATTCGCGCCGACTTCCTGAACCAGTACGAGTTCTTCTGGGGCGAGCCGAACAGCTTCCAGCGGGATCTCGATCGCTACCGCAACGCGACGAAAGCCGCCGTCCTCGAGACGGCGCGCAAGGTGATCACGCAGAACGCGCGCGTCATCTTCCGGGTCCTGCCCGAGCAGCCGAAGCGCGGGCCCGGCCCCCGCGACGCGCGGCCGAAGGACGGCACGCCGTCCGCGTTCCGTCCGCCCGCGCCCGAGCGCTTCGCGCTCGCGAACGGGATTCCCGTGCAGTTCTGGCGCACGCCCGAGCTGCCGCTGACGGCTGCCCGGCTCCTCTTCCAGCCGGGCGGCGCGCTGACGGCCGCGGACGGCCGCGACGCGGGCCTCGCCTCCCTCACGGCCCAGATGCTCGACGAAGGCGCGGGCGACCTCGACGCGTTGCGCTTCGGCGAGGCCGTGGCCGCGCTCGGAGGACGGTTCACTTCCACCGCCGGCCGCGACGCGCTCGAAGTCAGCATGACCGTCCTCTCGCGCAACTTCGACAAGGGCGCCTCCCTGCTCGCGGACGCCGTGCGCCGGCCTCGGCTCGAGGAGAAGGACTTCGCGCGCGTCAAGAGGCTCGCTCTCGACGACCTCGCCCAGTCCGACGAGAGGCCGGACGAAGTCGCCGCGCGCGTCGTGAGCCGCGCGCTCTACGGCGAGGGGCACCCCTACGCCTGGCCCGTCGACGGCACGCCGGCCTCCGTGCAGGCGATCACGCTCGAGCGCGTGAAGACCGAACGCGCCGCGCTCGTCCGGCCCGACCTCGCGACCCTCCTCGTCGCGGGAAGCCTCTCCGCCGCGGAGACGAAAGCCACGCTCGAGAAGGCGTTCGGCGACTGGAGAGCCGAGGGAGGCAGGCCGCCCGTCGTTCCGGTTCCGGCGACGCCTTTCCGGGCGGGCGGGCGGAGGCTGATCATCGTGGACCGCCCCGAGGCGCCGCAGACCGTCGTGCGGTTCGCCGCCCCCGCGCCGGCGTTCGCGGATCCCGCGAGACCGAAGCTCCGCCTTCTCGGGACGATTCTCGGCGGCAGCTTCACGAGCCGCCTGAACCAGAATCTCCGGGAGAAGAACGGCTACACGTACGGGGCGAGCTCGCGTTTCGGCCTCGGGCGCGCGACGGGAGCCTTCAGTGCCGGCGCCGACGTGACCGCCAAGGTGACAGGCGCCTCGCTCCGCGAATTCCTGTCCGAGTTCTCCCGGCTCTCGGGCGGCGACGTCACGCCGGAGGAGGTCGGGAAGGCCAGGGACATCGTGAAGAACGGCGCCGTGCAGGGCTTCTCGGGTCTCTCGGGAATCCTGTCGACCGCCACGAACTACGCCGAGCTCGGCGCCCCGTTCGAGACGCTCGGCGAGGACCTCGTGACGCAATCCTCCCTCGACGCAGCCGCCCTGAACGCGGCGGCGAAATCCGCGATCGCGCTCGACCGCGGCGTCCTCGTCCTCGTCGGCGACAAGGCGGCCATCCTGCCGCAGCTCAAGGACCTTCCGTTCCCGGCCCCCGTCGAGGTCGACACGTGGGGGAACCCGAAGCGCCCGTGACCTGGCGCCGTCTCGCACGTTCTACCGGTTGACAGTAAGGTATAGCAATTGCTACTATTCAGTCCGTGAAGTGGGTGACGCGCAGCCGGATCCACGTGAACCGGACGGCAACGGCCTGGCTCATCCGGCGCCTCCTCGACCCCGGAGCGGAGCTCCTCTTCGTGGAACCCGGGGAAGTCGAGGGCGTTCAGGCCCGGGAAGGAGCGTGCGGATTCGACGCGCCCGGGGCGCTCTATCCGCATCAAGACGCGAACGGGCGGTGCTCGTTCGAGCAGCTCGTCTCGGAGCGCCTCCCCGACGACGACGCTCTCGCCTACCTCGCCTCGATCGTCCACGGAGCGGACTTCCCCGAGGAGATCAGCACGGCGCCGGAGTCGGCCGGGCTCTGGGCCATCAGCCAGGGGTTCGGAGACGTGGGCCGCGACGACCACGACGTTCTCGATCGGGCGTCGTTTCTCTACGATGCGCTCTACGCGCACCTGCGCCGGCGGCCTCCGATGGGCGGCTCGCGCGAGGCGGGTGGGTGAGGTCTCCGGCATGACCGAGCCTCGCTGGTATCTCCTGATCCATCAGCTCCCGCCCAAGCCGCTCTATCTGCGGGCCAAGATCCGCCAGAGGCTCGAGCGCGTCGGAGCCGTTCCGCTGAAGAACTCCGTCTACGTCCTGCCGCGCTCCGAAGGCGGGCTCGAGGATCTCCAGTGGATCGCGCAGGAGGCCGTGGCCGGAGGCGGCGAGGCCTGGGTGTGCGAGGCGGACTTCGGGGTCGGCGCGCGGACCGACGAGCTCGTCGAATCGTTTCGGCGAGCCCGGACCGCCGACTTCGGAGCGCTCGCCGCCGAGCTACGAGCCACTTTGAGGCTCACCGGTCCCGGGCGCCGGAAGGTCGCGCTCGCAGAGGACCTCACGGTTCGCATCGCGAGGTTCCGCAAGCGTTTCGACGAGCTGACGGCGATCGACTTCTTCGACACGCCGGCGCGGCACGACGCGGAGATGGTCCTCAACTCGCTCGAGGAGCGCGCGAAGCCTTCCAGCAGGCCAGGCTCGACGGCCGATGGGACGGAGGCCCGCGCCGCGCTCGTGGGACGCACGTGGGTGACCCGGGCGGGCGTGCAGGTCGACAGGATCGCGTCCGCCTGGCTGATCCGCCGCTTCGTCGACCCGGACGCCCGCTTCCGTTTCGTGCCGTCGGGCACGAGAACTTCGAGCCCGGGGAGATCCGCTTCGACATGGTCGGCGGGGACTTCACCCACGAAGGGGACCGGTGCACGTTCGAGACGCTCGTCGCGCGGCTCGGCATCTCGGACGGCGCGATCGCCCAGATCGCGCAGGTCGTGCACGACATCGACCTGAAGGACGCGAAGTTCGGGCGAGCCGACGCAGCGGGCGTGCAGCAGCTCGTGCTCGGCCTCGTCCTCGCGCACCCGGACGACGAGGCCCGGCTCGAGCGCGGCTTCGCGCTTTTCGATGACCTGCACAGGTCGTTCGGGAAGTCCGTGGCCGTCGCACCGGCGACGCCGGCGCGACGATCCAGCAAGCCATCACGGCGGCGTGGCTCCAAATGACGGAAGCGGCCCCTCCTGCTCAGCGGCCTTCCACGGCGAGGTCGTCGAACTGGATGACGGAGTCCGCCTTCGTCCAGAGGCCGACCTTGCCGCCACCCTTGAACGTGTCGTCCGTGGCGTCGAGCACCTTCTGCCCGTCGTAGGTCACGACGAAGCGGTTGCCGGCGGCCTCGACCTTCAGCGTGTGCCACGTGTTCGTCGCGACCTTGATCCCTTTGTTCTGGAACGCGCGGCGGCTCCCCTTCACGACGTGGTAGATCGTGCAGTTGTCCTCATCCGCGTTGCAGCGCGTGACGTAGTAGTTGTTCGCGTCGCGATACCGCCACACGAGGCCGAATCCCTGGTCCACGTTCCCCGAGATCGGTCGCGCCCTGACGCTGAGCGTCACGTCCCTGTACGTGCCGTCCTTCACGACCGCGATGGGGAACCGGTAGTCCGTCGGATCGGCGCTGCTCTGCGCGAGTACGCGGTTCGCCGGCTTGTCCTTGTCGGCCTCGACGACCCATTTCCCATCGGCGCCGCTGCCCGTGCGCGCGAACTCGAAGCCCGCCGGCGCGGCGCCGACCGCGTCCCCGTCGAAGCTGAACGTCCTGGGTTCGGTCACGCCCGGTTGCCCGAATGCCGCCAGGGTCCATGAAAGAAACGGCGCGAGCACGATCGTCCTGAAAGAGGTCCTGTTCATTTGTAGCTCCTTGTACGTCCTACCTGGTTCGAATCCTTCCGAGCGCGGCCTTGAGCCCCTCCCCTATCTTCTCCGGGCCATCGACGGCCCAGAAGTGCATGAAGAAGAGGCGGGGCGATTCCGCCAGCATGTGCGAGTGGAGAGCGGTGACGTCGAATCCGTGCGCGCGGAGCTCGCGGACCACCGGGTTGACTTCGCTTGCGAGGAGGACGAAGTCTCCCGTCGTCGCGACGCGCCCGCCGACGACCTGGAAGTTCAACGAAGTTCGCCATCCCCATCGTCGGAGGAACCTCCATGCCGTTCTCGGTGATCGCCTCGGCCCGCGGGACGCCGACCTGAAGGACGCGACCCGCCATCGAACCGGTCCGGCCGAGAGCCTCCTGCAACTTTTTGAGAGTCGCTTCCTCTCCAGGGGTGGGCGTGCCCGATTTCGGGGCCGCCGCCGGCGTCTTCGTCTTCTCCAGCGCGCTCTTGAGGCCCTTCGCGAGAGCAGCCCCGTCGCCGCGACCGGAGAAGTGAACGTACGCCACGTGGGGTGTCTCATTCAGGAGGTGGTTGTGAATCGCCGTGACCTCGAGCCCGCCGGCCTCGAGCGCCGTCACGACCGGCGTGACTTCCGAATCCAGCAGGACGAGATCGCCCATGGTCATGACCTCGTCGCCTGCGCCCGTCCGAAGGAAGGCGCCCCATGCGCCGAGGGCGAGAGCGGGCTCCACGGCCACGCTCCCCACGCTCACGCGCAGGTCGGTACGCGGCCAGCCGAACCTGTAGACGCCGCCCGCCAGCGATTTGCCCGTCGTGCCGAAGACCTTGTCGACGGCCTCCCAGCCCGGTTCGGCGCCAAGCGCCCCGCTGGCGACCGACCCGAGCACGAGAGCCAGCGCGAGACCGGGAACCGTCGTCTTCTGTCGATTCATGTCGAGCTCCTTTCCGGGCAACGTGCGCTCCGTCACGCGGACAGCGCGAGCCGTTTAGGCGATGGGAGGAAGACGGCCGCCCAGGCGGTCCCGAGGACCCCCAGCGCGCCCGCAACGAGAAAGGTGAGTGCCGGTCGAAGACTCCAGAGCGCCCCTCCGATCGTCGCCGCGCCGGCCACCGCGAAGCCGCGGATGGCGTAGTAGACGCCGACGGTCCGGCCGCGGGCGGTTTCGTCAGCGAGGTCGACGATGAGCGATTTTCTCGCCGGTTCACCGATCTCGCGGAGCCCGCCGAGGATGTACGCCCCGACAAGCTCGGGGAACGAGGTCGCGCATAGGATCGCCACGGGAAAAAGCGTGAAGAAGACGTACGTGAGGACGACGAATGGCTTCCGCTCGACGCGCTCCGCGAAGGCTGCGGCCGGCAGGTACGAGAGGATCGAGGTGGCGGTCAGGACCGCCACGAGGACGCCGAACTGCGCGGGCGAGACCCGGACGACCTCGATCGCCCAGACGACGAGGAACACGTCCGGCAGTCCCTCGCACAGTCGGATCAGGCAGTCGGCGACCAGGAGCTGCCGGAGCGCCGGTCGGAGCCGGACGGGAGTCGATGCCGCCGCCGGAGTCGACGCGGGTCGGTCCTCTCGGGATCGGTAGGCGCGCCACAGGCCCGCGAGCATGCCGAGGCAGAGGACGAGCGAGATGGCGAATCCGACGCGGAGGCCGGCTCGCATGCCGAGGCGCTGGATCAGCAGCCCGCCCAGGGGAGGCGCGAGGACGATGGGAATCCGTTTCACGACGGCCTGGACCGTGAACCCGACGAGGCGTCTCCCCCCTCGAAGCTCCTCGCCTATGACGGCGAACGACGCCGGGAGGCCGAGCGACCGCCACGCCATAACGAGAAAGAGACCGGCGAAGATCGCGGGGATCGAGGACCACGCCAGGTAGCACGCGATTCCGACCGTGGTCATGGCGCCGAAAAGGAGCAGCGCCCGTCCGCTCCCGAGCCGGTCCGAAAGAGCCCCTCCCGGGTAGGCGTATGCAGCGTCGAGGAGGTCGCGCAGCGTCCCGTAGGCGCCGAGTACGAGGGCGGAACCCCCGAGGGAGCGGAGAAACTCGGGGAGAAAGCGGCTCCACAGCTCCTCGCCGAAGCCGTACACGAAGAGCGCCACGGCCAGGACCGCTACTCTCCGGTCGCGCATCGGACGGCTTATATCAACTGAGATTCAATGCTGTCAACTGATAGAAGCTAGTGCCGGGACGCGGAAACCAACCGCCCCGGCGCGGCAAGCGCCGTTTGCGCGGCGCGCACGTACCCCTCCGCGCGGGAGACCTCGAGACGGTAGTCGGCGTTCTTCGGATCGGCCTTCGAGAGCGCCTCGAAGATCGCGAGCGCCGACCGGTGGGCCTCGAGGCTCTCTGCCGGCCGCTTGAGCGCGGCCAGCACGAAGCCGATGTTGTTCCAGGCCGAGCCGACCGCCGTCGCGCAAACACGTTCGCGGGGTCCGCCGCCGCCATGGCCTCGCGCAGACCGAGGCGCGCGGCGATAGCTCGCGAGCGCCGCCTCGAGTCGCCCGCGTTGTTCTGATTCGAGGCCAGCGCGGCGAGGCTGAAGGAGAGGTCGAGCCGGGCCTCCGCGTCGTTCGGATCGGACTCGGCGCGCTTTTCGTCGAGGGCGACTCGCCCGAGCGAAGAGCGGTCGTGCGGCCGCCGGGTCGCCGGTTCGCTCGAGGAGGCCGCCGAGGTACTTGCACCCGAGGGCGAGGTTGCGCTGGTTGTTCCTGTTCTCCGGGCTCGGCGGCGAAGAGCTCCTCGTAGATCGCGAACTCCTTGCGTTTCTCGAGGAGCGCTCCCGCGAAGTCCCCGGCGTCCGCTAGCGCGAACCGCGATGTTGAAATGGGCGATGGCGATCGCGCGGCGCCTCGCCGCGTCCGCCGGCCCCGGCGCCGACTCGAGGAGATCGAGCCCTCTTCGATAGTGCGTGAGCGCCACCCTGTCTCCCGCCTTGCCGAGCACGCGGCCTAGCAAGCCCTCCGCCCTCGCGAGGGCGTTCCGGTCTTCCGGCGTCGAAACGTCCGAGCGGAAGATGGCCTCGCGAATCGCAACGGCCTTCCTGAGGTTCTCGAGAGCGCCGGTGTCGTCGCCGAGGTTCGCGTTGCTCCCTCCCTGGACGTCCCCGAGCTTTTCCCAGGCCGCGGCGATCTCCCGCCGGAGTCTGGCGTCGGCGGAGGAGTCGGCGGTCAACCGGTCGAGGTAGGCGGCCGCCCGCCGAACGAGAAGCTCGCGCGCCTTCGTGGACCCGGGGAGCGTGGCGATCGCGTCGTGCAGCTCGAAGACGAGCTCGTGCGCGAGCTGCCGGACATCCTCGAAACGCCTTTCCGCCCGCGCGCGCTCGCGGGCCGTCTGGGCGAACGCCGCCGCGACCGCGAGGACGACGAAAATCGCTGCCGCGACGCCCGCGCGGTGCCGCTTGACGAACTTCCCGAGCCGGTAGGCGCGCGAGTCGGGCCGCGCCGAGACGGGACGGCCCTCGAGATGCCGCCTGAGGTCCGCGGAAAGCTGCTCGGCCGAGCCGTACCGGCGCCGCGGGTCCTTGTGCATCGCCTTGAGGACGATCGTGTCGAGATCCCCCGCGAGCGCTCGCGCGAGCCTCTCGGGCGTGCCGTCGCGGACGGCGGCGATCAGGCGGGCGTCGATGCCGCCTCTCCCTCGCGGCGCGCGGTCTCCGCGTCCGCCCGGACGGCGAGGCTCGGCCGCGTCGGATCCTGCTCGACGACCGCCCGCGCGAGCTCGTCCGTCGCATGCGTCGTCACGCGGTACGGCCGCTTCCCGGTCAGGAGGACGTAGAGAAGGGCGCCCAGGGAATACACGTCGCTCGCCGTCGTGACGGCCTCCCCCTTCACCTGCTCGGGGCTCGCGAACGCCGGCGTGAAGATCCTGAGATCCGTCGCCGTCTCCTCCGGCGCGGCATCCGGGCCCTGGCTCGAGTACCTTCGCGAGGCCGAAGTCGAGGAGCTTCGGGACGCCCTCCTGCGTCACGAGGATGTTCCCCGGCTTGAGGTCCCGGTGGACGACGAGGTGCTGGTGAGCGTACTGGACGGCCCCGCATATCGTCCGGAAGAGGATCAGCCTTTGCTCGGTCGAAAAGCGGCGGGCGTCGCAGTACTCGGTCAGAGGAGTCCCCGCGACGTACTCCATCGCGAAGTACGGCAGCCCGTCTTCCGTGGTCCCGCCGTCGAGCAGCGCCGCGATGTTCGGGTGCGAGAGCCCCGCGAGAATTCGCCGCTCGTTCTGGAATCGCCGGACGAAAAGCGCGCTGCTGAACCCGAAGCGAATCACCTTGACCGCCACCGGCCTGCGGAAGTCCGGCCCGACCTGCTCGGCGAGGTAGACGGTTCCCATCCCTCCCGATCCCAGCTCGCGGAGGACTTCGTAAGGGCCGACGCGCTTCGGCGGAGGCGGCCCTGGCGCGTCAGTGATCGGCGCGCGTCGCCGTCGGCGAGCCCAGGAATTCTCCGGCCGCCTCGTGCGCTTCGAGGAGCGACAGGACCTCCCGCGCGACCGCGGTGTCTCCCCCGGCCTTCTCGCGAACGAATTCCGCGCGCTCGCCCTCGGGCCGCCCGAGAGCCTCTTCGAAGACGTCCTTGACGGATGCCCACTCCTCAGGCGTCACGTCGAGTCTCCTGAGGTTCTGCCTGCGCCAAGCGCCTTGTCGCACAATGCGATCTTCCCGGCCGCCTCGTCGATACCCTTTGCCCGCCGCTCCGGGAGCTTCCCGGCCGCCTTCAGATCCGAGGAGCGTGTCGCGCTCTCCGACGTACCCCTCTCGCGCCAGCCGCCACTCGCTTTTCGCCGCGGGACCCTTCGCCTTCTGCGCGATCTCCCGGTGCAGGTCGCCGAGGTTCTCGTACGCGATGCACAGCGCCTCCGGGATCATGTTGTTTTCCGGGTCTTTCCGGAGCAGCTCGCGGCACATCCCGATGGCCTTCCGGATGTCGGCGAGGCCCTCCTCGATTCGTCCCGCGAGAGCGAGCGTCTTGCCGACGTTCGCATAGCTCTCGGCGAGGAAGATCCGGATGTCGGCGTCGTTCGGGTCGGCGGCCGCGAGCGACTCGCGGAGCGCGATGGCGCGCAGGCCGGTTTCGACCGATTCGTCGTTCCGAAGACCCTGGCACGCGAGGCTCACTTCCGCGAGGACGATCGAGTAGTCGCGTTTCAGGTTCCCGTTCTCGGGGTTCTCGGCCACGAGCGCGTCCCAGAGCGGGAGCGCGGACCGATAGCTCGCAAGGGCCTCGGCGGACTTGTCCATCGCCTGGTATGTCTGTCCGATCTGCATCCGCGCGATGGCCACGCCTCGCCGGGCGCGGAGATTCTTCGGATCGTCGGCAACGACCCCTTCGCAAAGAGCTCCCATTCGCCGAAAGATCTCGACCGCCCGTTCCGGACGGCCGTCGATCTCGAGCCGCTGTCCGAGCGTCGAGTTCGCGGATACGAGGCTGAGCCTGAGCCCGACGCTCTTCGGCTCCTCCGCCACGAGAGTCTCGAGCACGCCGATCGCCCTCTCGATGCCGCGCGTCGCGTCCGCTCCCGTCTGGAGGTCGCTGGCACGCTGAAGCGCCTCGGCGAGCGCCTGGCGGCCGGCGACGCTCTTCGGCCGGGCGGCGACGAGACGTTCGCGAATCCCGAGCGCGGCGAGATAGCTCTCGAGCGCTCCCTTCGTGTCGCCGAGGTTCGCGATGCCGACTCCCCCCTGCACGTCGCCGACGCGCATGTAGGCTTCGGCGACCTCGGCGAGCAGGTCGGGGTCGTCGCCCGACTCCCGCGCGAGCGGACCGAGGTACTCCAGCGCCCGCCTCACGAGGAGCTGGCGCGCGGGCGTCGAGCCCGCGAGGTCCTTGATCGCGTCGTGGAACTCGAAGAGGTAGGCGTTCGCGAGCTTGCGCACGTCGTTGAACCGGCGGACGGCGAGGGCCTCCTTCTCGGCCGCCCTCCGGGCCTGCCACAACGTGGCGGCGATCCCGCCGGCGACGGCGACGACGACGAGAGCCGCTGCCGTCACCGCAACGGCGTGCCGGTGGACGAACTTTCCGAACCGGTAGGCGCGCGAATCAGGCCGCGCCGAGACGGGACGGCCCTCGAGATGCCGCCGGATGTCCGCTGAGAGCTGCTCGGCCGAGCCGTACCGCCGCCGCGGGTCCTTGTGCATCGCCTTGAGAACGATCGTGTCGAGATCCCCCGCGAGCGCCCGCGCGAGCTTCTCGGGCGTGCCTTCACGAACGGCGGCGATCTCGAGAGGCGTCGGCGCCGCCTCTCCCTCGCGGTTCGCGGGCTCCGCGTCCTCACGGACGACGAGGCTCGGCCGCGTCGGGTCCTGCTCGACGACCGCGCGCGCGAGCTCGTCCGTCGCGCGCGTCGTCACGCGGTAAGGCCGCTTCCCGGTCAGGAGGACGTAGAGAAGGGCGCCGAGCGAGTAGACGTCGCTCGCCGTCGTGACGGTCTCCCCCTTCACCTGCTCGGGGCTTGCGTATGCCGGCGTGAAGATCCTGAGATCCGTCGCCGTCTCCTCCGGCGCGGCATCCGGGCCCGGCTCGAGGACCTTCGCGAGGCCGAAGTCGAGAAGCTTCGGAACGCCCTCCTGCGTCACGAGGATGTTCCCCGGCTTGAGGTCCCGGTGGACGACGAGATTCTGGTGGGCGTGCTGGACGGCCGCGCAGATCGTTCGGAAGAGAACGAGCCTCTGGGCAGTCGACAGGCGATGCGCGTCGCAGTACTCGTGCAGCGGCGTCCCCGTCACGTACTCCATCGCGAAGTACGGCAGACCGTCTTCCGTGGTCCCGCCGTCGAGCAGCGCCGCGATGTTCGGGTGCGAGAGCCCCGCGAGGATCCGCCGCTCGTTCTGGAAGCGCCGCACGAAGAGAGAGGTGCTGAAACCGTGACGGATCACCTTGACCGCCACCGGCCTCCGGAAATCCGGTCCGACCTGCTCGGCGAGGTAAACGGTCCCCATGCCGCCCGAGCCGAGCTCGCGGAGGACTTCGTAGGGGCCGACGCGCTTCGGCAGCGGCGGCCCGGGCGCGTCAGGACCGGCGCGCGTCGCCGTCGGCGACCCCAGGAACTCCCCTGCCCCCTCGTGCGCTTCGAGGAGCGATAGGACCTCCCGCGCGACCGCCGCGTCTCCTCCGGCCTTCTCGCGGACGAATCCCGCGCGCTCGCTCTCGGGCCGACCGAGCGCTTCTTCGAAGAGATCCTTGACGGATACCCACTCTTCCGGCGTCACTGTTCTTCTCACGCCGGCGCGAGCCGCCGGAAGAGCCAGGCGCGCGCGATGGCCCAGTCCCGCTTCACGGTGGCCGGCGAGATGCCGAGCGCCTCCGCGGTCTCCGGGACCGAAAGGCCGCCGAAGAAGCGCAGCTCGACGATGCGGCCCTGCGCCTCGTCGATCCGCGAGAGCTCCGTGAGCGCGTCGTCGAGCGCGAGCAGCTCGACCTCGTTCCCTCCGGCCGCGGCGGCGAGCGCGGAGTCGAGCGTGAGCCGCGGCTTGCCGCCGCCTCTCTTCTGCGCGCCGTGGACGCGGGCGTGGTCCACGAGAATCTGGCGCATGAGGCGCGCCGCCACGCCGAAAAAGTGCGCCCGGTTCTGCCAGGGGACGTCCGCCTGCCGGACGAGCTTGAGATACGTCTCGTGCACGAGGGCGGTCGGCTCGAGCGTGTGGTCCCGCCGCTCTGCAGCCATCGCCCCGGACGCGATTCGCCGCAGCTCCGCGTAAACGAGGGGGATCAGCTTTTCGCGCGCCTCGCTCTCCCCTCGTCCCCACGCGAGGAGCAGCGCCGTCACGTCGCTCGGGGGCGGTGTCGACATCGTCAAAGGCACCGAACCTGTTCTGTACGCCGATCTTACATCCTGGAGGACCGGGGGAAGAGCGGGGAACACGAGCCGTGTGAGCCCGCGGGGTGGTTTTTCTCGCATGTTGCTTCAGAAAGCAGTTCGTTCCCGAAGGAAGACAGGAGGCCGTCATGTCCAGGCGCAGGTCCCTCAGGCTCAGGCTCGCCACCGCCCTCGGCGTCTGCCTCGCGCTGCCCGCCTTCTCTCAGGAAGCCGAGATACGGACCTGGACGGCGCCACCGTACTGGGCGCCGCCTGCCTCCGCGGATCAGCCGGACCCACATCCCGCTAACGGGCGCACCGCGGAAGGTCGGCAGACGCTCGCGGCGGCCCGACCGCCCTCCCCTTCATCTCGCTCTTCCCCTGCCGCCTCGTGGACACGCGCGCCCGCAGCGGCGCGCCCCTCACGGGCGGTTTCCTGCCCAGCCGCCACCGTGCGCAGCTACACGCTGACGGGCGTGTGCAACGTGCCCGCGAATGCCCAGGCGATCTCCCTCAACGTCACCGTCGTCAAGCCCGTAGGGCCGGGCTTCCTGGCGATCTGGCCCGAGGGCGGCGACGTTCCCTCCTGTCTCGACGCTCAACTACCTCGGCAACGACGTCATCGTCAACGCCGCCGTCGTCCCCCTGAGCGCCTCCGGCGGCATTTCGATCGCGCTCGGCGTCTCGGGCGGCGACGTCATCCTCGACACGAACGGCTACTACGCGGCAGATGTCCGAGCGTCACGAGCCTGAACACGCACGCCGGGTGACCTGACTCTCGTCGCCGGCACGAACGTCACGCTCACGCCTTCGGGCCAGACGCTGACGATCGCAGCGACGGGGGGAGGCGGCGGCGGGGGGACCGTCACGTCTGTCGCGACGGGTGCAGGGCTCACGGGCGGGCCGATCACGACGGCGGGGTCGGTCTCGGTGGCTTCGCTCGGAATCACGTCGGGCATGCTGGCCGATCGCCGTCCGGCCCAAGCTCGCACTGGCGCCGTGGGCCTCGCGCAGATCGACACGTCGCAGGTCCAGGCGCGCGGCGCCGAGCACCTGCCCGGCCGGAAGCACCATCCAGGCGCTCAACCCCGACGGCTCAGTTGTCTGCACGGGCATCTCTCCGCAGACCGGCTTCTCCCTTTCGACCCTCGACAGCGCGGGCGACGTCGGCTGGAACACCTCGATCACGATCGGCTCGGACGGCCTCGGCCTCATCAGCTACTACGACGCCACCAACGGCGACCTCAAGGTGGCCCACTGCTCGAACGTCGCGCTGCACGTCCGCCACCCTCACCACCCTCGACAGCGCGGGCAACGTCGGTCAGTTCACCTCGATGACGATCGGGTCCGACGGCCTCGGCCTGATCAGCTACTACGACGTCACGAACGGCGATCTCAAGGTGGCCCACTGCTCCAACGTGAGCTGCACCTCCGCCACCCTCTCCACCCTCGACAGCGCGGGTTACGTCGGCCAGTACACCTCGGTCACGATCGGCACCGACGGCCTCGGCCTGATCAGCTACTACGACGTCACCAACGGCGACCTCAAGGTCGCCCACTGCTCCAACGTCGCCTGCACCTCCGCCACCCTCACCACCCTCGACAGTGCGGGCAACGTCGGCTCCGTACACCTCGATGACGATCGGCTCCGACGGCTCGGCCTCATCAGCTACTTCGACAACACCAACCGCGACCTCAAGGTCGCCCACTGCTCCGACGTCGCCTGCACGTCTGCCACTCTCGCCACCCTGGACAGCGCAGGCTCGTCGGCAACGACACCTCGATCACGATCGGCGCGGACGGCCTCGGCTTGATCAGCTACTACGACGACACGAACGCCGACCTCAAGGTGGCCCACTGCTCGAACGTGACCTGCACCTCCGCCACCCTCACCACGCTCGACAGCGCGGGCAACGTCGGCGAATTCCACGTCCATCGCGATCGGGGCCGACGGCCTCGGCCTCATCAGCTACTACGACGGCACGAACTGCGCCCTCAAGGTGGCCCACTGCTCGAACGCGAGCTGCACCTCCGCCACCCTTTCCACCCTGGACAGTGCGGGCGGTGTCGGCTACTACTCCTCGATCACGATCGGCTCGGACGGCTTCGGCCTGATCAGCTACTACGACTCTACGAACGGCGACCTCAAGGTGGCCCACTGCTCGAACGCCCTGTGCACGCCGTACGTGAGGCGGAGGTGAAACCGTGAAGGTCTCATGCCCCCTCTTCGTTCTGCTGGCACTCCTCCCCGCTTCGCCTCTTCTCGCCGAAGACGACTCTGCACCCCGAAACTGGCAGGCGCCTCCGTACTGGACGCCGTCCGCCTCCGCGGATCAGCCCGACACGCACGACACACATCCCGCCCACTGGCGTATCGCGGAAGATCGGCAGGCGCTCGCGGGCGGTCCGACCGCCCTGCCCTTCATCGCGCTCTTCCCCTGCCGCCTCGTGGACACGCGCGGCAACGGCGCGCCGCTCACGGGCGGCTGGCTGCCCTCCGCCACCGTGCGCAGCTACACGCTGACGGGCGTCTGCAATGTGCCTGCGAATGCGCAGGCGATCTCCCTCAACCTCACCGTCGTCAAGCCCGTCGGGCCGGGCTTCCTGACGATCTGGCCCGAGGGCGGGACGTTTCCGCCCGTCTCGACGCTCAATTACCTCGGCAACGACGTCATCGTCAACGCCGCCGTCGTCCCCCTGAGCGTCTCCGGCGGCATTTCGATCGCGCTCGGCGTCTCGGGCGGCGACGTCATCCTCGACACGAACGGCTACTACGCGCAGATGTCCAGTGTTACGAGCCTGAACACTCTCGCCGGTGACCTGACTCTCGTCGCCGGCACGAACGTCACGCTCACGCCCGGAATCGGCACGCTGGTGATCGCCGCGACCGGGGCCGGAGCGCAGGGCCCGACGGGGCCTACTGGTTCCACCGGCGCGACGGGTTCCACGGGTGCGGTCGGCGCGACCGGCCCGACAGGGCTGCAGGGACCCGGCACGGTCACTTCAATCGCGACCGGCGCGGGACTCACCGGAGGACCGATCACGCTTTCCGGAACGGTCGCCGTGGCTTCGCTGGGAATCTCGACCGGCATGCTGGCCAACAACGCTGTCACGGACGCGAAGGTGGCCAGCGGGATTTCCTACGGCAAGCTTGCAGGCGCGCCGACGTCGCTGCCGCCAAGCGGAGCCGCCGGCGGAGGCCTTTCGGGCAACTACCCGAACCCGACCGTGGCCTCGACGAGCCTCAATGTCGGAGGCACGGTCGTCTCGCGTGATGCCGCGGGCGGCTTCGAGGCCGGCTCCCTGACGCTCAGCGGTAACCTGTCCCTGCCCTCGCTGGCGTTACCCGCGGCAGGAATGGTGACCCTGAACGGGGCACCCTTCCTACACGCCTTCGGGACTGGCAACACCTTCGCGGGCCAGGATGCGGGGAACACTTCGATGGTGGGTGACAACAACTCGGCTCTTGGCATCATGGCGCTCCACTCCAACACCTGGGGGGGCCACAACTCGGCGTCAGGGAAATCCGCGCTCGGAAATAACACGTCGGGAAGCGGCAACTCCGCATTCGGCGCCGAAGCACTTTTCAACAACACGGCCTCCAGCTACAACACCGCGGTTGGCCAAGGCGCTCTCCGTTATCAGTCGTTCGACAACTCTGGCATCTTATGGAGCAGCCACAACACCGCCGTTGGCTTCCAAGCGCTGTTGAGAAACCAATCCACGAGCACCTCCAACGGCATCCTCAACACGGCTGTCGGGAGCTTCAGCCTTAGCTTCAACACTACGGGTTCCCAGAACACCGCGGTGGGTTATACGGCTGGAGCCAGAACCGGCGCGGGAGCGGGCTATGGAGGCTCGATCACATTCGTCGCAAACACGATTGGGACCTACAACACCTTCGTCGGCCACGGCACGGGCGCGACGACGGACGTCTTCAACTGCACGGCCGTCGGAATCGACGCGTACTGTGACGGGAACGATCAGGTGCGTCTGGGGAATCCCTTCGTCACGTCCATCGGCGGCAAGGTCGCGTGGAGCGCGCTGTCGGACGTGCGCGCCAAGAAGGAGATCAGGGATCTCGCGCTGGGCCTGGACTTCGTGCTGAGGCTCCGGCCGGTGGAGTACAAGCTCAAGACCGGCAACGAGCGGACCGACATGGGATTCCTGGCCCAGGACATCGAGGCCTTGCTCGGCGTGGACTACAACGTCCTCACGGTCGGCGGGGATTCGGACCGGACGCTCTCGCTGCGCTACACCGACCTCATCGCGCCGCTCGTCAAGGCCGTCCAGGAGCAGCAGACGATGCTCGAGAAGGACCGGCAGGAGATTCGCGATCTCGAGGCGCGGCTCCGACGCCTGGAGAAGCTGCTTGCGAGCTCGGGCCGTTAGCGGCGGGCGGAGCGCCGCGAGGCGCTCCGAGCCTAGATCTTCGACTCTTTGAAGGGGACGTGCTTGCGGATCTTGGGGTCGTACTTCTTCACTTCCATCTTGTCCTGATGGATCTTCTTGTTCTTCGTGATCGTGTAGAAGTATCCGGTGCCCGCGGTCGAGACGAGCTTCACCTTCTCGCGCATGGACTAGACCCTCTTCCCTTCGCGGCGCATTCCGGCGACGACGGCGTCGATGCCGTTCTTGTCGATCGTCCGCATCGCGGCGGTCGACACGCGCAGCCGCACCCAGCGCTTTTCGCTGGCAAGCCAGAACCGCTGCGAGCGGAGATTCGGCTTGAACAGCCGCTTCGTCTTGTTGTTGGCGCGGGAGACCTTGTTTCCCGACACCGCGCGCCTTCCCGTGACTTGACAGATTCCGGACATCTCGAGCCCCTCCGACAGAACCAGTGACTTTAGCAGAACACGCATGCGGGCGCAAGTCGCGCGTTCACAGAGGTTTCCGCACCGGCCCGAGAATCGTCCGGGACGCCGTCAGCCGATCATGGATTCGCGACGACGAGGATCGTGCCCTGGAACGCGCCGTTCGTGGGGTTCAGGTGATCGTGGAAACCGCACGTTTCTACCCTGCCCGCCATCGTCGCCGTGAAGCTCTGGCCCGTCGTCAGGACGGGCGCGTTGATCTCGGGGCAGTCGGTGTGGACCGGGTGCGGGTTCGAGGAGAACTCGTGCGGCGCGCTGTCGTTGTTCATGATCGTCACCTTCCCGCCGAAACCCACGGTGAGCGTCTTGGGAGTGACTCCAGACGCGGTGATCGTGATCGAGCCGGCGGAATTCGTGGTGCCTCCGGTCGTCGGCTCGGTCGGTGACGAGTTGCTGCAGGACGCGGTGAATGCCGCGAGCGCGACGACGACGAGGATCGGCGTGATCTTCGAGAGACCTCGAATCAAGTTCATTGACGTACCTCCCATTTGCGTAAACGCAACGGAAGTGCCAGCCCGCGCCGACCGTGGTCCTTGTGCCCTTCGTCACGAATCGCGCTCCGACATCAGGCGGCGCGGTGACGACGGTCACACGGCGCTGTCCACGCCCGGAGACGGCGTGTACCAACGACCAATAATCAAACGGGCCGCGATGCGCTCAGAGGGCTGGCGCGCGGAGTCAGCGCTCCCCCACCACGAGGATCTCGAAGGAGCCCGGTACGATCGCCGGGCGTTGACGCGGCGCGCCCGCGGTCGGAGACGGGGGCGGGCCGAGCTTCGCCGCCGGCAGGTAAAGCCGATGCGTCTTCTCGTCGACCGCGATCGTGCGCGCGCTCCGCTGCGTCGGGACGGTCCGGACAGGGGCCCAGGTCCCGGGCGTCGTCTCGCGCAGCACCGTGACCGTCCCCTCTCCGTTCGCCGCGAAAACGAGGCCTCTCGATGTGTCGAACGCCACGCCGTCGCAGCCCTCGCCGATGGGCGGCGTCCCGAGGAGTTTGCCGTCCGCGGTGCTCACGACGGCGAGAACCTTGTTCGAGCAGCCCGCGAAGAGCCGGCCGTTCTTCGCGTCGAGCGCGAGCCCCGTCGGCTCGTGGCACGGCGCGAGCGGCCAGCGCGCCTTCACCGTGAGGCTCACCGGGTCGATCGCGAGGATCTCGGCCGTGTCCTCGACGTTCACGTACACGCGGCCCGACGCGTCCGAAACGGCGAATTCCGGCTTGCCGCCGATCGGGATCGTTCCGGCCACGGCGCCGCTCTCGGCGTCGAAGACCGTCGCGTTCTTCCCGCGCCCGTTGAACGTGAGGAGGCGCTTCGAGACGGGCTCGTAGAGAATCGCGTCCGGATTCTCGCCTGTCGCTTTCAACGTTCCCGTGACGGCGAGCGACGGCAGCGCGAAGACGGTCACGGTCCCGGCGCGGCCGTTGCTCGTAAAGCCCCTTCCGAGCGCCGGCGCGAGCGCGATTCCGTGGACGCCTTCGGTTCCCGGCACGTTCCCGACGACCTTGCCCGAATCCGCGTCGACGACGGAGACGTGCGTCGACCGCGAGACGTAGATCCGCCGTGCGGCGGCGTCGACCGTCAGGTAATCCCACCCGCCGTCGCCGCCGACCGGAAACCGGCCCGTGACGGCAAACTCGGGAGGACTTGCCGGGGCGCCCGGAGGAGTCGCCGGCGCGGACCGGAGACCGAGCGGGACAGAGCAAAAGAGCACCACGAGAGCCGCGCGATTTCGAGCCATGTGATCCTCCGTCGGCCGCTCAGGTCTTCGCCTGCCTCGCTACGGCCTCGGCGGCCTTTTTCGCGGCCTCGGGATCGCCGAGGTACGCACTCGAGATCCGGTGCATCGACGCGTCCAGCGTGTAGACGAGCGGAATGCCCGTCGGGATGTTCAGCTCGGGAATGTCCTCGTCCGAGATGCCGTCGAGATGCTTCACGAGCGCCCGCAGGCTGTTCCCGTGCGCCGTGACGAGCACCTGCTCCCCGCGGGCGAGGCTCGGGACGATCGCGTCGTACCAGTACGGGAGGAAGCGGTCCACGACGAGCGCGAGGCTCTCGGTGGCCGGGAGGATCTCCGGCGGCAAGCTCGCATAGCGCCGATCGAACCTCGGGTGGGAGGCGTCCTGCGCGTCGAGAGGCGGCGGCGTGATCGCGTAACCGCGCCGCCACTTGAAGAGCTGTTCGTCGCCGTACTTCCGCCCCGTCTCCTTCTTGTTGAGGCCCTGGAGCGCGCCGTAGTGCCTCTCGTTCAGGCGCCAGGAACGCTCGACGGGAATCCAGAGCTGGTCGAGCTCCTCGAGGACGATCTGCGCGGTGAGGATCGCGCGCGACAGGAGCGAAGTGAAAAGTCGGTCGAAGCGGAATCCTTCCGCCTCGAGCAGTCGTCCCGCCGCGTGCGCCTCCTCGACGCCTTTCGGTGAAAGGCCGACGTCCACCCATCCCGTGAAGCGGTTCTCGAGGTTCCACGCGCTCTCGCCGTGGCGGACGAGGACGAGCTTGTTCTTCAGGGGCGCTGTGCTCATGCCGGGAAGCATAAACCGGCCGCTCAGGCGCGGCGGACCCGTGCGAAGGCGAGCGCGCCGACGAAAAGGGAGGCCCCGAGCAGGATGATCGCGGCGCCCGGCGCGACGTCGAGCGCCACGGAGAGGAGCAGCCCCCCGAGAACCGCAACGAGCGCGACGACGATCGAACCCGTCAGAAGACCGGGCCAGCGGCTCGCGAGCGGCCGCGCCGTGGCGCCCGGCAGGACGAGAAGCGCGGACACGAGGAGGATGCCGACGACCTTCAGGGCGACGACGACGGCGACGGCGACGAGCACGAGCACGAGGAGCCGCATGCCGCCCGTGGCGACGCCGGCCGCGCGCGCGCCTTCCTCGTCGACGGAGGCGAGAAGGAGCGGCCGAAAGAAGAAAGCGAGAGCGACGAGAACCCCGGCGGTCGCCGCGGCAAGCGTCACGAGATCCCGCGAATCCACCGTGAGGATGTTGCCGAACATGAGACCGAAGAGATCCACGTTCGTCTTCACGAAGCCGAGCGCCACGACGCCCGCGGCCATCGCAGCGACGGTGAAGACGCCCACCGCGGTGTCCTCCGTGACGTCCGAGCTTTCCGACGCCCGGGCCGTCGCGGCCGCCACGGCGAGCGACGCGACGAGTCCGCCGAGACCCGGCGGCAGCCCGGCCAGCGTGGCGAGCGCGACGCCCCCGAACGCCGCGTGCGCGACACCGGAGCCCACGAACGCGAGGCGCCTCAGGACGACGAAGAACGAAAGCGCGCCGCAGAGGAGCGCGGCGAGCGCTCCCGCAAAAAGCGCCCGCTGGAAGAACGGGTAGCCGAGGAGCTCGGTCACGAGGCCGACCCGTGGGCGTGGAGGGGCGTCCCCGCGCTCACGCGCCCGTCCACGCTGAAAACGGCGTCGGCCCCTCCCATCGCATTGCTGTCGTGCGTGACGTAGACGACGGTGCGGCCCGCCGAGACCTCCTCGGCCACCAGGCGACGGAGCGTGGCGAGGCCTTCCGCGTCGAGAGCCGTGTCGGGCTCGTCGAGAACGAGGAGCGGCGGCGAGCCGGCGAGCGCCCGGGCGAGAAGGACGCGCTGGCGCTGCCCTCCCGAGAGGCGCCCGACGGGCAGAGACTGCTTGTCGGCGGCCAGCCCCGCGCGGGAGAGAGCGACCCGCGCTTCGGCGCGCGCGGGGCCGAGGCCGCCGAACCCGGGTGCGGGGGCGAGCGTCAGCGCGACGAGGTCCACGCCGGAGACCGGAGCGTCCGCGTGAAGCGTGGAGCGCTGCGAGAGGTAGCCGATGCGCGGGCGGGACGCCTCCCGGCCGTCCTCGAGAAACACGACGCGGCCCGAGTCCGGCCTGAGGAGGCCGAGGAGGACCCTCATCAGCGTGGTCTTGCCTCCGCCGTTCGGGCCGAGAAACGCGGTGCGCTCCCCGGGACGAATCTCGAAGCACGCGTCCTGGACGACCGGCCTTCCGCCGAATCGCACGCCGACACCCTCGAAACGAACCCCGATGTTCATGGCGCTCCGAGCGCGGCGCGGAACGCGCGCGCGTCGTAGCGCATGAGGTCGGCGTAGTCCACGCGCCCCGGCACCCCGCCGATCGGATCGACGAACGCGACACGGATTCCCGCGTCCGAGGCGAGCACGCGCGCGGCGGCGGGAGAGAACTGGGGTTCCGCGAACACGGCGCGGACCCTGCGCGCGCGGACGAGGTCGAGGAGCATTCGGAGGTCTCCCGGCGACGGCTCCCGCCCCGGAGCGGTCTCGATCGCGCCTCCGTCCACGAGGCCGTAATCGGCGATGAAGTAGGCCCAGGAGTTGTGCGCCGCGACGACCGTCGTTCCCTTCACCGGCCCGAGCAACGCCGCGATCTCGGCGTCGAGCGCGAGAAGAGCGGCGGCCCCGGCGCGCGCCCGGCGCACGTAACCTTCCGCGCCCGGCGGATCGAGCGCCGCGAACCGCTCGGCGAGGGGCGCCAGAGAGCGCGCCGCGCGCCTCGGGGAGAGCCACCAGTGCGGGTCCCGGCCGAGCTCTCCGTCGTGATCCCCGCCGTCTCCGCGTTCGACGCCCACGGACAGGCCCGCGTCGTGCAGGACCGCGCCCGAGGAGGACGCCGCGATGAGCCTTCCGGCCCAGTCGTCGTAACCCGCGCCGACCGTCACGACGAGGCGCGCCGGCGCGAACCGCCGGACGTCGCGCGGCGTCGGCTCGAAGACGTGCGGGGACGTGCCCGGTGGAATGACCGTCCGGACGTCCCACTCCGGGCCGGCCACCGTCGCCGCGAGGCTCGCGAGGGGCGCGATCGTCGCCGCGGCGACCGGCCGCGCGGGAGCACATTCGCCACGTCCCGACGCCGCGCCGACGCAGACGGCGAACACATACGCCGGGATGGGTCTCATGTCGGAAAAAATTATCCCACGGTTGACCCGCGCGCCGAGGCGAGCGACGATGCGCGGGGAGGCCCGACGTGTCCTGCCGCGAGCACGAGAGTCACGCACACCGGCACGGGCCGAGCTGCGGCCACAAGGCCGTGCGGCACGGCGACCACGCGGACTACCTCCACGACGGGCACCTGCATGCGCCCCACGAGGACCACCTCGACGAGCACCGCCTCGAAGTGGACTGGAAACGGCCGGAGGTGTGCGCACCGGTCGAGTGCGGCGAAGAGCACGGGAAGACCTGCGGGCACGAGAGCGTTCCCCACGGAGATCACGTGGACTACGACGTCGCGGGCGCTCTCCATCACCCCCACGCCGGCCATTGCGATCTGCACGGCCTGCTGCCCGGCGTCCACAACACGACGAAGGTCGAGCGGTGAAGGGGGCCGGGGGGAAACACGATCGTGTTTCCCCCATCCCTCACGGCCGCTAGCCCGCCCGCCCCGGTCTGGACCGCGCAGCGGTCGGCGGGCTAGCTCGCGAGCGCCCGCTCGATGTGGAGGCGCAGGGGCTTCTCGAACGTCCAGGACGTCGTGCGCCGAAGTCCCTGCTCGGCCGCGGCCGAGGCGCGCCAGGCGGCCAGAGCCCCGAGCCGCTCGTGATACCAGGCCTCGGACACGCCGCCGTTCGCCCAGACCCTCTCGAGCCTCTCGCGCTGGAGCAGCGGTTCACCGATCTCGGGGTGATGATTCACGCCCCAGATTCGCGGCAGCGTGCCGTCCTGCATGCGCGCGAACTCGAGCATCGTGACGGCCGCCCCCGGTCCCGGCCCCGAGAGGTCGCAGTCGAACCCGAGAGGCCGCGCGCTTCCGGCTCCCGTCGGCAGCAGGTCGAACAGGCGGCTGTCGAGCACCTTCACGTCCGGGCTTCCGTTCTCGGCGAAGTAGCCGCCGAAGAAAGGGTGCGCCCACGCGTCGTCCGTGAGGACGTTCGTCACGATGCCCGCGCTCTTTCCGCCCCTCTCCGGCCCCCGCAGGACCGCGCGGGCGACGCCCGCCCAACGCGCGAGGAGACCGAACGAATGACAGATGCCGAGCATCGCCGTTGCGGGGCTCGCGAGGACGCCGTCGAAGAAGCGAAACAGCGGCGCCTCCCAAGCGGGATTCTCGAGAATTCCCTGTGAGCCCATGGAGACGCCGTCGTTCTCGCGAGGGTCCAGGGCTCCCGGACCGCCCGAGCCCACGACGATCGGAAATCGGGCGGGAGAGGACGGCACGGCGAGCCCGAGGCGCACGTCGTAGCTCACGACACGCACCGCCGGGGCGCCGGGACGTTTCTGTCGCGCGTCGTGCGCGTAGTTGAGGAGACTCTCCACGATCGACGCGTGCCCGAGGTTCGGATAGCCGTGATGCATGTCGAGGACCGCGATGTCCACGAGTCGCTTCTCCGGAAGAGGTTCGTCGCCCGCCTCGTCCACGCGGACGTACGACAGGCCGAGCCCCTGCGGCACGACGATCTGGGCGCCCGGGGCGGGCGGGCGCGCGGTCACGGAGGCCGCATTCCCGCTCAGACCTTCTCCTCCTTGAGCGCGCGCGTCATCAGATTCCGCACGGCATCCGTCGGCGTCGTCCGGCCCGAGAGAATCGACGCGACCATCGCGGCGATCGGCATTTCGACGCCCGCTTTTTCCGCGAGCTCGAGGAGCACCGGCGACGTCGCCACGCCCTCGGCGACCTCGCCGCCGAGCGCGGCGACCGAGTCGGCCAGCGACTTTCCGGACGCCAGGGCGAGACCGACGCGGCGGTTGCGCGAGAGGTCTCCCGTCGCGGTGAGGATGAGGTCGCCGACGCCCGCGAGCCCCGCGAACGTCTCGGGGCTTCCGCCGAGACGCGTCCCGAGCCGCCGGATCTCGGCGAGCGCGCGCGTCAGAAGGGCCGCCCGGGTGTTGTGCCCGAGGCGCAGGCCGTCCACGAGGCCGGCAGCGATCGCGACGACGTTCTTCGCCGCGCCCGAGATCTCGACTCCGAGGACGTCGGCCGAGCGATAGAGCCGCAGCGTGGGCGAGGACAGGAGCGCCTGGAGAGCCGTCGCGAGGTCCGGATCCGCGCTCGCGACGACGGCCGCCGCGGGAAGACCGCGCGCGACCTCGACCGCGAAGGTCGGCCCCGAGAGCACCGCGAGGCCGGCCGTCCGCCCGGTGACGAACGACATGATCTCGGTGGTCCTCCGGTGCGATCCGATCTCGAGGCCTTTCGACGTCGCGACGAGAGGCGTGTCCGGAAGCAGGGGCGCGAGCCTCTCGAGCTCCTTCGCCGTCGCCTGCACCGACACCGCCCAGAGAACGGCGGCCGCCCCCTCCAGCGCCTCCCGCGCGTTCGTCGTGATCGCCACGCGCGACGGAATCGGCAGCGCGCCCGCGAGCGCGGGATGGACGCGCGTCGCCGCGAGGCGCGCCACGACGTCGGGCCGCCGGCCGAGAAGCGCGACGTCGAGGCCCGCGTTCGCGCCATGAACCGCGAGCGCGGTGCCCCAGGCGCCGGTGCCCACGATGGCGATTCGACTCACGAGTCCCTCCGTCCCAGCCGCCGCTCGGTCCCGCCGAGCAGCCGCCGGATGTTCGCGCGATGCGAGACGACGAGAAGGACCGTCGTGGCCGAAGCCGCGACGACTTCCGCGTCCGGCGCGTGGAAGAGCAGCCGCATCGCGAGCGGGAGGAGGCACGCCGCGGTGATCGAGGCGAGCGAGACGAACCGCGTCGCGGCCACGACGGCGAGGAAGACGCCCACGACGGCGAGCACCGCGAGAGGGCTCAGCACGAAAAACCCACCGATGGCCGTCGCGACACCCTTGCCGCCCCGAAAGCCGAACCAGACCGGGAAGACGTGCCCGAGAACCGCGGCGCACGCGGCCCCTCCGAGCCACCGGGCGTCGTACGTGAGGCTCTGCATGAGGAGCACGGCGGCGACGCCCTTGCCGACGTCGAGGAGCATCGTCAGGACGGCCAGCCCTTTCCCCGACGTGCGGAGCACGTTCGTTGCGCCCGCGTTGCCCGAGCCTTCCCCCCGCACGTCCACGCCCCGGAAGACGCGCACGAGGATGACCGCGAAGGAGATCGAGCCGATCAGGTAGGCCGAGACGAGAGCGACGAGCTCCCGCGTCACTTTCTCCCTCCGTCGGGGAGTCCGAGAAGATGCTTGCGGAGCATCCCGAGCGCCGTCGAGGTCGTCCAGCGCCGGACGAGCGCGCGGTCGCCCGGCAGGAGGAGCCGCTTGTGGACCCGCCTTCCGTCAGCCGCGTCGAGCGCGATGTGGATCGTCCCGACGGGTTTCTCCGGCGTGCCGCCACCCGGGCCCGCGATCCCCGTCGTCGCGAGCCCGACGGTCGCGCCGAACCGTTTCCGCGCGCCCAGCGCCATTTCACGCGCGGTCTCCTCCGACACGGCTCCGTACCGTTCGAGCGTACCCGCCGAAACGCCGACGAGGTCCGCCTTCGCCGCGTTCGCGTACGTGACGGCCGCGCCGAGGAAGTACTCCGACGAGCCCGGAATGTCCGTTACCCGGCCCGCGAGCTGGCCCCCCGTGCAGGACTCGGCGAGCGCGAGCGACTGGCCCTTCTTCCGAAACAGCTCGCCGACGACACCTTCGAGCGTGTCGTCGTCGCGGCCGAAGATCTCCCCCGAGAGCGCCTTGTGAAAGGCGGACTCGATCCTGTCGAGAACGCGAGATGCCTCTTCGGGCGTGCCCCGCGCCACGAACTGCAGCTGCACTTCGCCGGGCGCGGCGAGGATCGTGAACGGCACCTCGGGATAGGCCGCGTAGACGGGCCTGACGAGCGTCTCCACGAGGCTCTCGGGCATCGCGGCGACCTTCAGCGTGCGCCGGTGAAGGCCCGGCGATCCGCCGCGCGCGAGGAGCGGCTCGACGGCTGCCACCCACATCGCCTTCATCTCGTGCGGAACCCCGGGCATGAGAACGACGGTGCCGCCGCCCGCGGTCACGAGAAAACCCGGAGCCGATCCGCGCGGATTCGCGAGGACGACGGCTCCCTCTATCACGTCGGCCTGCTTTTCGTTCACCTTCGGCATGTCGATTCCGCGGCGCCTGAAACGTTCCCGAAGACCGAGCAGGATCGCCTCGTCGCGCACGAGCGTGCGGTCGAGGACCCGGGCGACCGCCTCCTTCGTGCGGTCGTCGTCCGTGGGTCCGAGGCCGCCCGTCACGACGAGAAGAGGCGCGCGGGAGAGCGCGAGGGGAATCTCCGCGAGGAGGTCGTTCCACGCGTCTCCGACGCAGGTCTTTCGAACGACCTGGATTCCGAGCGCCTCGAGGCGGCCCGTGAGGTAGAGCGAGTTCGTGTCGAGGCGCGTCGTGCCGAGAAGCTCGCTCCCGACGGCGAGAATGGAAGCCGTGGCGGAACTGGCCGCGAAGGCGCTCACGCCGTCGCCTCTTCACCCGACCTGGACCTTCCGAGACGTCTCCTCCCACTCCCACATCTTCGCCTCGAGCGTGCGGCGCGCGTGCTCGCGCGCCGCGGTCACCTGGCGGGCCTTCTCCCCGTCCCGATAGACCTCGGGATTCGAGAGGGAAATGTCGAGCTGGCGCACCTCGGCCTCCAGCCGCGAAATCTCGTCTTCGAGGTCGGACAGAATTCGGAGATTCTTTGCACGCCGCCTTTCGGCGGCGCGGTCGGAGGAAGAGGAAGAGGAAGATTTCTTAGAAGGTGTGTGTGCGGGTGAAGCGGCCGGCGAGGCTCCCGCGGTTCCCCCTGCGGCGCGCTTTTCCTTCTTACTCTTCGAAGAATCTCTATCTCTTTCTCTTTCTTCGCCTTTCTTCCCCTTCGAAGAAAAGGCTGCGTGTCCCCCGCCCCACTGTAGGTCGTCGCGCTCCGCCAGACCGTCTCGAGAGGGAGCAAGCTTTTCTTTCTTCCGCTTGACCAGATCCGAATAGTTTCCGTCGTGCACTTCGACGGTGCCACCCGGGCCGATCTCGAGGATCTGCGTCGCGATGCGGTCCACGAACCAGCGGTCGTGACTCACGAAGACGATCGCGCCCTCGAACGCCTCCAGGGCGTCCTCGAGCTGCTCGCGCGCGTCGAGGTCGAGGTGGTTCGTGGGCTCGTCGAGAAGCAGGAAGTTCGCGCCGCCGAAGACGATGCGCGCGAGCGACAGGCGGCCCTTCTCGCCGCCGGAAAGCGTCGCGATCTTCTGGAACACCTCGTCGCCCCGGAAGTCGAAGAGCGCGAGGAAGTCCCGCGCGTCGTTCTCCTTCATCGTCGGGTCGAGGTCCATCACGACGTCGAGCGCCGTCGCGTCCGGCGCGAGGTCGCCCATCTCCTGGTCGTAGTACCCGACGAGGACGCCGACGCCCGGCGCGGCGCTGCCCGACAGCGGCGGGAGGACGCGCGCGAGGTTCTTGAGGAGCGTCGTCTTGCCGCAGCCGTTCGGCCCCCAGAGCGCCATCCGGTCGCCGCGGCGCAGGAGGAACGAAACGGGCTGCATGAGAGGGCCGGTCTCCCTGTATCCGGGGACGACCTTCTTCGCCTCGAGGACGCGGCCGCCGGAAACGCGCGACTCCTCGAACCGGATCGAAACGTCGTTCGCGTCCTCGCGTGGGGCCTCTATGCGTTCGATCCTGGCGAGCATCTTCCGCCGCCCCTGAGCCTGCTTCGTCTTCTGGCCCGCGATGTTGCGGCGAATGAAGTCCTCGGTCCGCTCGATCATCTGCCGCTGCTTCTCGGCCTCCTTGGCGCGCAGGCGGTCGCGGTCGGCTTTCAGCTTCCGGTACGTCGCGTAGTCGCCCGGGTATTCCTCGAGGCGGCCGTGGGCGACCTCGACGATGCGATCCGCGACGGCGTCGAGGAATCGGCGGTCGTGCGAGACGACGAGCGCCGAAAGGCCCGCGCTCGTCTTGCGCTCGACGAGCCAGCCCTCGAGGAACTCGATTCCGGCGACGTCGAGATGGTTCGTGGGCTCGTCGAGAAGCAGCACGGACGCGTCCGTCAGGAGGAGGCGCGCGATCTGCGCGCGGTGTTTCTGCCCGCCCGAGAGCTCGCCGACAGGCCGGTCCCACAGCGGCCTGGCGAGCCCGACCCCGTCGAGGACGCGGTCGATGCGCGAATCGGCCTCGTATCCGCCCGCCCGTTCGAAGTGCTCGCGCACTCCTTCGTGTTCCACGAGGAGGGTGTCGAGCGCCGCGCGGTCGCCATCGGCCCCGTGCGACGAGATCTCTTCCTCGAGGCTGCGCATCGTCCGCTCGAGCTCGAGCAGCGGCTCCTGCGCGCGTGCTACGAAGACGCGGAGCGGCTCGTCGCCTTCGGGCTCGACCGCCTGATCGAGAGAGGCGAACGTCGTGCCGCCCGCGAGGAAACGCTTCCCGCCGTCCGGCTCGACGACGCCCTGAACGATCTTCAGGACGGTCGATCTTCCCCGCCCCGTTGCGGCCGACGAGACCCACGATCCGGCCCGGGTCATGCTGCCACGTGGCGTCCGCGAGGACGTCCTTCGTCCCGAAGCTCTTGCGGACGTTTTCCAGCCGGTACAGCACCGCCCGGAGAATAAACGGAATGACTACTTCAAGCCGTCGAAGACGTAGAGATCGCCGACTCGGTGTGCATAGGTGTACGCGTAGGAGCCGCCGTCGGGCGTGATGCGGACCGGGTGTATTCGCCAGATCCCCGCCGGATCGGCGGGCAACAGCTCGCGAACGACCTTCAGCTCTCCCGTCGCGAGGTCGAGGCGGTAGATGCGGACCGGGAGATCCGTCGGCTGATAGGAATGGAGCGCGCGACCATCCGAGGTCCAGCCGATCAGCGTGTGTCCCGAGAAATCTCCCGGCATCGTCCGCAGGGCCGTGCCTTCGGCCGAGAAAAGGCGCAAGGTGCCTTCGCTCATCAATGCCAGGCTTCGCCCATCGGGCGAAAGAACGAGCCCGTCGGCGCCCTGGGAAGGGCTCAGTATCTCGGCCGTGATGGGCTGGAGAATCTTCTCGGCGAGACTCTGCCGGTAGATGCGCGCACCGTGCTCTTTCTGCCAGCCCAGAAGGAAGATCGTCTTCGAGTCGTGCGTGAAGAGCACCGCGCCGACGCTCTCGAGGTTCCCGAGCGCGAGCTCCCGGGAGGCGCCGGCTCCCGTCGGCATAAGCGTCATCCGGGGGCGCGATCCCAGCATCGCGGCGGCCACCCACGCTCCGTCGGGTGAGAGCGCCATGGGACCATTCGCGAAGCCCGTCCCGAGGCGCACGGCCGCGGAGCCGTCGGTCTTCCTCAGATAGAGAACGCCCGACTCCGTAAACACGGCGACCCTGCCGTCCTGAGACAGATCCCCGAGAATCGACAAGCCCAGCCAGGAGACATCGAGCTCGGCCGAGGCGCCGGGGGCGCGAGCGACGACCCCGGGGCCTGCCACGAAATGGCCCATGAGCGCTCGTCCGTCCCGGGCCACGTCGAAGAGCTCGAGCCACCCGGGCGTTCTGGCGACGAGTCGCACGCGCGCGGAAAGATCGACGGCATAGACCTCGGATCGCGTCGCGTCTCGAAGGGCGGTGAACCAGATCTCCCGCCCCGTCGGCGACCACGCGAGCCCGGAAGAAGGAGGTTTCCAACCGTCGGACAAGACCCTGCGACCGCTCCCGTCGCTGGCGATGACGACGACTCGCGCGCCGGATGGGACGTACTCCCAGAACGCGATCAAACGGCCGTCCGGCGAAAAGCGGAGATCGCCGAGGAGTCCCTCCGGTTCATGAATGACCTTCCCGGGAGGAAATTCGAGCAGGGACTTTCCCTTGGACCCGCGCGCGACGGCAAGCTGCTTCCCGTCCGGAGTCCAGTCCGCCGCGTTGACCTCGGCGAGAAGCTCGCGCGCCGCGCCTCCGGCCAGGGACGCCTGCGAGAGCGTGCCCGGATGATTGAAGATGGTGAGAAAGCGGGGGCGGAGCGCAATCGCCATCTCTCCCGCCCGCGACACCGCGAGAATGTTTCCCGGTTCGAATCCGAGGGATCGCGACTCGGTACTTCCGACACGCGTCTCGAAGAGCTCGACCGGCTTGCCTTCCCACGCGGCTCCGAAGACGACCGTCTGGCCGTCCGGCGCGAAATCGTGCCGACCACACGACGCCCCGACGGAATGACAGTCGCTCGAAGTTCATCGGCGAAGGCGTTTCGGCCCGCTTCGAGAGAAGCCAGGCTCCGGTCAGGAGAAGGGCGGCAGCGGCGGTGAAAGCAATCCATCGCATGCGGGATTGCCGCTTCGCCGGCGGCGTACTCGCGAGCTGCGCGAGGCCGCCCGGCGCGGATCCCTTCGAGAGCGAGTCGAGGGCGAACGCGAGATCTTCCGTCGACTGAAAGCGCCGCTCCTTTCTCTTTTCGAGGCAGCGCGCGGCTATCAATGAGAGCGAAGGCGCCTCCGAAAGCGGCGACGGCTCGTCCTTCAGAATCGCCGTCATCGTCTCGGGCGGCGTAGCGCGGCGGAAGGGGTTCTTCCCCGAGATCATCTCGTGGACGATCGTGCCGAAGCTGAATATGTCCGAGCGGTGATCGACGGGCTCGCCACGCACTTGTTCCGGCGACATGTACGCCGCCGTCCCGAACACGGCGCCGGCTTCGGTGAGAAGCGACCGCGTCCCGGCCGACGTGAGGTCCTCCCCGCGCCCGGCCTGCGGCGAGAGCTTCGCGAGGCCGAAGTCGAGGATCTTGACGCGGCCGTCCTTCGACACGACGACGTTCTCGGGTTTGAGGTCGCGGTGGACGATCCCCTGCTCGTGAGCCGCCGCGAGGCCCCGTGCGATCTGCACGGCGATGTCGAGCGTCGCCCGCGCCGGCACTCCGTCCCGCCCTCATGCGCGCGCGCAGCGTTTCGCCTTCGACGAGCTCCATGACGAGCAGATGCCGGCTGAAGGAACCGGGAGAACCGGGGATTTCTTCGAATGAATAGACTGCCGCGATGTTCGGGTGATTCAGCGCCGCGAGGAGCTTCGCTTCCCTTTCGAAGCGGGCGACCCGTTCCTTGTCTTCGAAGAATTCTTCCGGCAGTACCTTGACCGCGACCTCTCTCGCGAGGCGCGTGTCTTTCGCGCGGTACACCTCGCCCATCCCGCCTGCCCCGAGCGGACCGAGGATCTCGTAGGCGCCCAGACGCGTTCCTGTCGGGAGACTCAATCTCCTCGGAGTCTAGACCGTCGGACAGCCAGCGGCGCGAGCGCGGAAGAGCTTTAGAGAGTCCCGACGACGAAGGGCAGGGACTCGACGGCCGTCCCGGCGGGCGCGATCGTGAAGCACGCCGCGAGCCGCTCGAAGAAATCGGGCTTCGGCTTCGCCCCGGGCCCGAGCTCGACGACGAGCAGCGGCTCGCCTTTCTCCACGGCGTCTCCCGGCTTCTTCTTCACGCGGAAGCCGGAGGCCGGGTCGATCACGTCGTCTTTCTTCGTCCGCCCGCAACCGAGCTCGATCGCGAGGAGGCCGATCTCGCGCGTCGCGATCCGGGCGACGACGCCCGCGCCGGGCGCCGGCACGTCGCGCCGTGAAAGCGGCTGCGGCAGTCGCGTGACGTCGTCGCAGACGCCGGCATCCCCACCCTGCGCCGCGATGAGCTTCGCGAAGACCTCGAGGGCCCGTCCGTCGGAGAGGGCGGCGTTCAGGCGGCGGCGAGCCTCCTTCGCGCTCGCCTCGAGCCCTGCCGCGAGGACGAGGTCGGCGCCGAGAAGAAGGACGTTCTCCCGGAGGTCGGCCGGGCCCTCGCCGCCCAGCATCCGGATCGACTCCTCGACCTCGTTCGCGTTCCCGACCGCCTCGCCGATCGGCCGGTCCATCGCCGTGAGATAGCCCGAGGCCTTGCGGCCCGTCGCGCGCGTCGTGTCGACGAGAGCCCTCCCGAGGCTCTCGGCGTCCTTCGGATCCGCCATGAAGGCGCCATTCCCGGTCTTGACGTCGAAGACGACGGCATGCGCGCCGGTCGCGAGCTTCTTCGAGAGGATGGACGCCGTGATGAGCGGGATCGATTCCACCGTTCCCGTGACGTCGCGGAGCGCGTAGAGCCGCCGGTCGGCGGGCGCGATCGAGTCGGTCTGGCCGATGAGGGCGCAGCCGATCGTGTCGAGGAGGCGGTCGAAGTCGGCTCTTGGCAGGCCCGTCCTGAAGCCGGGGATCGCCTCGAGCTTGTCGAGAGTGCCTCCCGTGTGCCCGAGTCCGCGGCCCGACATCATGCCGGCCTTCACGCCCACCGCCGCGAGGAGCGGCGCGAGAACGAGCGTGGCCTTGTCGCCGACGCCGCCGGTCGAGTGCTTGTCGGCCACGAACCCGTGCCGCGAGAGGTCCCAGGTCTCCCCGGACTTCATCATCGCGAACGTGAGCGCGGCCGACTCGGCGGTCGTCATGCCCCGGCAGCAGACCGCCATCAGGAAGGCCGCCGCCTGCTCGTCCGTGATGGCGCCGTCCGTGACGCCGGACACGAACGCCGCGATCTCCGCGTCCGACAGCTCGCCGCCGTCGCGCTTCTTCACGATCGTGCGCACGAAGAGGCTCATTTCGCGGCCGTCCCCTTCAGCGAAGCGGCGATCCGGCTCCGCCATTCCGCCGCCTCGCGCAGCGTCTTCGCCGCGTCGACGCGTGCGCACGGTCCGGCCGTCCCAGAGGACGCGTCCTTCGACCATCGTGAGGGAGACGTCTCCCTCCTTGACGGCGTAGACGAGCGTCGAGAAAACGTCCCACAGCGGCTGCGTTCGCGCCCCCGAGAGATCCACCGCGACGAGGTCCGCGCGCTTGCCGGTTTCGAGCGAGCCGATGCGGTCATCCATCTTCATCGCGCGAGCGCCTTCGATCGTGGCCATCCGGAGAAGCTCCCTGGCCGGAAGCGCCGTCGGGTCCATCGTCGAAACCTTGGCGAGCTTTCCGGCGAAGTCCATCGCCTCCCACATGTCGTGATCGTTGTTCGAGCCCGCGACACCGTCCGTCCCGAGGCCGACGGCGATACCCGCCTTCCGCGCGGCGACGACGGGCGCGATGCCCGAAGCGAGCTTCATGTTCGACTCGGGGTTGTGCGCGAGGCCGACATGGCGCTCGGCGAGGAGACGGATGTCGTCCGCGTCGAGCCAGACCCCGTGCGCGGCGAGGACGTTCGGGCCGAGAAAGCCGATCGACTCCAGCCATTTCGCCGGCGTCATCCCGTACTTCTCGGCGATCTGCTTCTGCTCGTCCTTCGTCTCGGAGAGGTGGATGAGAAGCGGCGCCTTGAATTCGCGCGCGAGGTCGCGGGCGGCGAGGAGCGATTCCTTCGCGTTCGTGTACGGCGCGTGCGGCGCGACGGCGGCGGTCACGCGCGCGTGGCCCTTCCACTTCTCGAGGAAGGCACGCGTCACCGTGATCGACTCGGCGAGGTCCTTGTGGTCCGGCACCGGAAAGTCGAGCCACGTCTCGCCGAGGACGGCGCGCAGGCCGCACGCATCCACGGCGGCCGCGACGTCCGACTCGAAGTAATACATGTCCGCAAACGTCGTCGTCCCGCCCCGGATCATCTCGAGGCACGCGAGCGTCGTCCCGGCTTTCACGAACCCCGGAGAGACGTTCTTCCCCTCCGCCGGGAAGATGAACTTCGTGAGCCACTCCATGAGCGGCAGGTCGTCCGCGATGCCGCGAAACAGACTCATCGCCGCGTGCGTGTGCGTGTTGACGAGACCCGGGAGCACGACGGAATGGGGACGGGAAATCTTCTGCTTCGGAGAATACAGAGCCCCGAGGTCCGCGGGTGTGCCGACCGCGACGATGCCTCCCTTCGAAATCGCGACGGCTCCGGGGGAGAGGACGCGATCCGTCCCGTCCATCGTCACGACCCACCCGGCCGTCACGAGTGTGTCGATCGAAGAGACCCGGGACACCGAAGATTTCTGCTTAGAAGGCGCGTGAGGGGCCTCGGCTCCCAGGGCCAGCGAAGCCGCGAGGGTCATGGCGGCGTACGCCAAAGCGCAAGCCGAGGCGCGCCTCGCGTGCGCCGGCGGCTCCCCTGCCCCATTCACCATCAAAGAAATCTTCTCTTCTCTTTCTTTCTCTATCTTCCTCAATTCGCCCCCTCGAACTCGAATGGCAGCGGGAGCAGCGTCGCGAGCCGCATGCGGCTCACGACGCGCGCCGGCGTCGCGAGGACGACGTCGATGTCGCGGCACTGGTCCCACAGCACCTGGCGGCACGCGCCGCACGGCGCGGCGGGCGGTTCGGCGTCCGTCACGACCGCGACCGCGCGGAACTTCCGCGTCCCCTCCGAGATCGCTTTGAAGACGGCCGTCCTCTCGCCGCACACCGTCAGCCCGTAGGAAGCCGACTCGACGTTGCACCCGCCGAAAATCGTGCCGTCCTCCGCGAGCAGCGCGGCGCCGACCCGGAAACCGGAGTACGGAGCCGATGCGTTCTCGCGCGCCTTCCGCGCCGCGTCGACGAGGCGTTTCTCTTCGTCCGCCGACAGGGGTCGGGCGCCGCTCACGCTCTCTTCGCTTTCCGCCCGCGCGCCTTCGCGCGAGCCTTCGCGTGCGCGATGGGACGGGCGACCGGCCGGAACGCGTCCTCCGTGGCGCCGGAGCGCCCGGTGCCGAGCGCCTGGACGAGGGCCGTCAGGAGGCGGACGAAGTCGCCCTTCACCCGCTGCGTCGTCGCGAGGACTTCCTTGTGATCGAGCTTCTGCTTGAGGACTCCGGCCGCCATGTTCGTGATGCACGAGATACCGATGACGCCGACGCCCATCTGGTTGAGCGCGATGACCTCGGGCACCGTGGACATTCCCACCGCGTGCGCTCCCCACGTTCGGAAGGCCCGGATCTCGGCGGGCGTCTCGTAGGACGGTCCGTGAACGCCGAGGTACACCCCGTGTCGCAGCGGCACGTGCTGCCGCTTCGCGACCGCGAGCGCCAGCGTCCGCAGGTCCTTGCGGTACGCGTCCGACATGTCGGGAAAGCGCGGCCCGAGGTCTTCGTCGTTCGCTCCCACGAGGGGATTCGTTCCGAAGGCGTTGATGTGATCGTCGAGGAGCATGAGATTGCCGGATCGGAAGGACTTGTCGATGCCTCCGGCCGCATTCGTCACGATGACCGTCCGGCAGCCGAGGAGGCCGAGGACCCGGGCCGGGAAGACGACCGCCGGCATCCGGTGGCCCTCGTAGTAGTGGACGCGTCCCGAGAGGACGACCGTCGGAACGCCGCGCACGGTCCCCGCCACGAGCGTTCCCGAATGCCCGACGACGGCCGACGCCGGGAATCCCGGAATGGCCCGGTACGCGATCGTGACGCGCTCGTCCACTCCCTCGGCGAAGTCGCCGAGGCCGGAGCCCAGGATCACGCCGACGAGCGGCGGATGCGGCAGCTTGCCGCGCAGCCACTCGGCGGCGACCGCGAGCTTCGAATCCATGCGTGCCTCCTAGCCCATC
>CAWEJK010000007.1:5000-304224 GCA_963809425.1 Thermoanaerobaculia bacterium | reverse complement strand
CACGTCCGGACAGAACACGAGCCAGATCACCTTTACGGCGGGCGCCGTCGGAACGCTGACCCTCGGGCTGACCGTGACGAATGGCGTCGGGTGCGCGTCCGCGCCGGGGAGCGCGACGGTGAACGTCGTCGGGGCCGGGAGCGCGATCCTCTTCAACCCGCTCACGCCCTGCCGGCTCCTCGACACGCGCAACGCGGCCGGTCCGCTCGGAGGGCCGACGCTCGCGGCCGCCGGCGCGCCCGACCGCACGTTCGTGGTCACGGGCGTTTGCGGGCTCCCGCCGGACGCGCGGGCGGTCTCCGTGAACGTGACCATCACGAACGTGCAAGGGAGCGGGGCGCTCCTTCTCTACCGCGGCGACGGATCGCCGACGACGGCGTCCACGATCAGCTTCCGGCCGGGGGTCACGCGCGCGAACAACGCGCACACGCAGCTCGCGCTCGACGGGTCCGGATCGTTCAAGGTCCGGAACGGCTCGGCCGGCACGCTGGACTTCGTCGTGGACGTGAACGGCTTCTACCGCTGACGCGCGGCCGGGGCCGAGCGCGACGAGCGGAGAGCGTCGTTCCGCTCTTTTGCGTTGAGACCGGCTCTCGACCGCGTTAGTCTCCCTTCGTATCCAGCGCGGGAGGCCTCATGAAGATCGCGTCGCTCGGCAGCCGTCTCGCCCGGATCGCGCGCAGGTGCGCGAAGCTCGCGCTGGTTCTCGCCCTTCTGGTCTTCCGGTGGGCATACGCCGTGGACGACTTGAGCGAGCAGACCGTGCAGCAGATTCAGGCGCTTCTCGTCGAGAAGAGCTCGCGAACGCCGACCCAGCAGAAAATGGATTCCCAGCTCCTGCAGGCCGTCCGGGAATCCCGAGGCCAGCCGATGGCTGCCGGGGTCAGCCTCGCGCCGGCCGACGTCGGCACGGACGCGAAAGGCAGGCTCGCCGTGGACATCCGGGCCCGGTCGAGCGCGACGCTCGACGCGCTGATCGGAGAGATCGAGGCGCTCGGCGGCGAGATCCTCTATCCGTCGTGGCGGTACAAGTCGATCCGGGCGCGGATCGACCTCGCCGCGGCCGAGACCATCGCGGGCCTTCCGGACGTCCTGTTCATTCAGGCGGCCGTCAGGTCCCTGCATGGCCAGCCGGCCCGGCCCGCCGCCGCGGCTCGGCCGGCGGCTGCCGCCGCTCCCTCCGGATCGTTCGGGGCCCGGGACGCGCGCGTGAAGACCCGCCTCGCCGAGGCTCTGCGTCAGCCGCTCACGGGGACGGTCGACGCAGAGGGCGACAGGACGCACCGCGCCGACGACACCCGCAACACGTACGGCTTTTCCGGGGCGGGCGTGCGGATCGGCGTCCTCTCCGACACGTTCAACTCGTTGGGCGCCGCCGCCGCGGACGTCGCGAGCGGGAACTTGCCGGGGCCCGGCAACCCCCTCGGCCACCTGACCCCCGTGACCGTCGTCCAGGACCTCGCCGGGGGCAGCGACGAAGGCCGGGCGATGCTCCAGATCGTCCACGACCTCGCGCCCGGGGCCCAGCTCTTCTTCGCGACGGCGGACGCCAGCGAGGCGGGGTTCGCGGCGAACATCCTCGCCCTCAGAAACGCGCCGTACAACTGCGACATCATCATCGACGACGTCTTCTACTTCGACGAACCGGTCTTCCAGGACGGCATCGTCGCGCAGGCCGTCAACACCGTGACGGCCGCCGGGGCGCTGTACTTCTCTTCCGCGGGCAACGAAGGCAACGTGGCGAAAGGCACGGCCGGCGTCTTCGAAGGCGACTTCAACGACGCGGGGTCTCCCGCATTCGTCTTTCCGGGCGGGGCGAAGGCCGGGACGATACACAACTTCGGCACCGTCGGATCCCCTGTCAACGGCGACGTCATCACGGCCTCCGGCGGAAACATCTACAACATGAACTGGACGGATCCGTTCGGCGCGTCCGGCAACGACTACGACCTCTTCGTCGTGAGCTCCACGGGGGCGGTCAAGGGCCAGTCGACGAACATCCAGAGCGGCACGCAGAACCCGTACGAACAGATCGCGGCGGCGGCCGTGGCCCCCCTGGTGGCAGGCGACCGCCTCGTCGTCTTCAAGACCGCTGCGGCCGCCGTGCGGGCGTTCAGCATCAACACGGTCCGCGGCAGACTGACGATCTCGACGACGGGCCAGACCCACGGACACTCCGCAGCCGTGGACGCGTTCAGCGTGGCGGCCGCGCCCGCGGCGGCGGCCTTCAACGGCGTGGCCCCCGTCGGACCTTTCCCCGGCGCCTTCAATGCGGCGAACCAGGTGGAGACGTTCACCTCCGACGGCCCGCGGCGGATCTTCTACGACGCCGCGGGCGCGGCGCTCACTCCGGGGAACGTCCTTTTCGGGACGAACGGCGGAACCGTCCGCAACAAACCCGACATCACGGCGGCGGACGGCGTCGCGACGACGCTGCCGTCCGGGTCCGGCCTCAATCCCTTCTACGGAACCTCGGCCGCCGCCCCGCACGCGGGAGCGATCGCGGGGCTGCTGAAGTCGGCGAATCCCGCCCTGACGCCGGCGCAGATCCGGTCCATCCTGACGTCGACGGCGGTCGACGTGGAGTCGGCCGGCTTCGACAACATCAGCGGCTCCGGGATCGTGCAGGCGTTCCAGGCCATGCAGGCCGTTTCCCCGACCCCGCAGGCCGCCCTGATTCTCGGCACCGTCACGGCGACCGAAGGGGCGTTCTCGAACGCGAACGGGTCCATCGACCCGGGCGAGCTCGCGAACATCGTCGTGCAGATCTCGAATCCTTCTCTCGTGAGCGCGACGAGCGTCCAGGCCACGCTGACGACCGCGACGCCGGGCGTCACGGTCACGCAGGGTTCCACCGCCTACGGGACGATCGCCGCCGCGGGCAGCGCCACGAACGGCGCGACGCCCTTCGTCGCCGGCGTGAGCCCGAGCGTGCCTTGCGGCACGGTCGTCACGTTCACTCTGACCGTCTCGTTCGGGGGCGGGCCGAGCCCCCAGGTGTTCCTGTTCGACGTGCCGGCCGGCGGCATCCCCGGGGCTTCCATTTCGTCGACGCTCGGCGCGGTGCCTCCCACCGGAACCGGCTTCACGTCCACCTCGGGCCAGCAGACGGGACGCATTTCCCGGGACGGCGTGTCGCCGACCTGCGCCGCGCCGAAGGCGAACCCGGGCCTGACGACGGCCGTCGGGTCGCGTCAGTTCGACGCGTACACGTTCACGAACACGAGCGCGAGCGCCCAGTGCGTGACGGTCACGCTCACGTCGCCGAGCGGACTCAACATCTACACGGCGACGTACGACAGCTCCGGCTTCGTGCCTTCCAACCCGAGCACGAACTTCGTCGCCGATTCCGGGTCGTCGAGCGCGACGCAGACGTATTCCTTCACGGCGCCGGCGGGACAGGCGTTCACGACGGTCGTCCACGACATCAACGTCACCCCGGCCTCCGGCTCGGCATACACACTCAGCGTCTCTCTCGCGGCCTGCGCCGCCGGGCCGAGCTGCACGCCGGTCTCCGTGGCGCCCGCCTCGATCGCGAGCGGAGCGACGGGAGCGGCCTACACCCAGTCGTTCGCCGCGACGGGCGGAAGTGGTTCCTATACGTTCTCGCTGAGCGGCGGCCTTCCCGCCGGGCTCTCGTTCTCCGGGAACGCGCTCTCCGGGACGCCGACACAGGCGGGGAGCTTTCCGATCGCGGTCACGGCCACGGACGCCGCCGGGTGTCCGCCGGGCGCGCAGATCTACACGCTCGTGATCGCCGGAAACGCTCCGGCATCGATCGCCGCGACGGCCGGCAGCGGCCAGTCGACGCTTCCCCTCACGGCCTTCGCGACGGCCCTGCAGGCCACGGTCCGCGACGGCGCGAGCGCTCCTCTCGCCGGCGTGAACGTGACGTTCGCGGCGCCGGGCAGCGGCGCGAGCGGGACTTTCCCCGGAGGCGCGACGAGCGCCACGGTCGTCTCGGGCGCCTCGGGCATCGCGACGGCCCCCACGTTCACCGCGAACGCGACGACGGGGAGCTATGCCGTGACGGCGAGCGTCAACGGCGTCGCCCCGGCCAGCTTCGCACTCAGCAATACCTGTCCCGCGACCTTCGTCGTCACGAGCGGCGCGGACAGCGGCGCCGGCACGCTCCGCGACGTCGTCGACAACGCCTGCCCGGGTATCACGGTGACGTTCGACCCGGGCGTCTCGCTGATCGTGTTGACAAGCGAGATCTCCATCACGAAGGCGATCACGATCAACGGGCCGGGAGCAGGCGCGCTGAGCGTGAGCGGCAACAACCTGTCGCGCGTGTTCAACGTTGCCGCCGGCGCGGCCGCCGTGTCGATTTCCGGGATGACGATCCGCGACGGCAAGCCGGTGGGAGGCACGACCGGCGGCGGCGGCATCCTGATCAACAACGGAGCGAGCGTCGGCGCCGTCAGCCTCTCGAGCTGCGTGATCTCGGGCAACGACGCGAGCGCGGCCGGAAACCCGCTGGGCGGGGCCATCGACAACGAGGGCGGCACGGTCACGATCGACCGCTGTTCGATCGTGAACAACGTCGCGACGTTCCGCGGCGGCGGCATCCAGAACCAGGGTTTCGGCTCGATGACGATCACGAACAGCACGATCGCGGGGAACACCGCCGGGACGGCAGGGGTCGGCGGCGGCATCCGCAGTCTCCTGCCGCTGACGCTCACGAATTGCACGTTCTTCGGGAACTCGGCCCAGACGGGCGGCAACATCTCGAGATCGTCGGGCACGATCACGTTCGGCAACACGATCATCGCGGGCGGCGCGCTGATCGGGTCGGGCGGATCGGCGCCGGACCTCAGCGGAGCCGCCGGACTCGCATCGGCGGACTACAACCTGATCCAGGACACGACCGGCGCCACCGTCTCGGGCACGACGACGCACGACATCACGGGCGTCGGCCCGAACCTCCTGCCTCTCGCGAATTACGGCGGTCCGAGCCCGACGCTTCTGCCGCAGCCTTCGAGCCCGGTCTTGAACGCGGGCGACCCCGCGACCGCGGCGGCGACCGATCAGCGCGGCTTCGCCCGTGTCATCGGCGTCGCGCCCGACATCGGGGCCGTGGAGGCGGCTTACGCGCTGACCGCGACGGGCGGCACGCCGCAGACGGCGCCGCTCAACACGGCATTCGCGCTGCCGCTGCAGGCGACGCTCACCGAGTCCTCTCTGCCGGTCAACGGCGTGAGCGTGACGTTCACCGCTCCCGCTGCCGGCGCGAGCGGCCTGTTCGGCGGTTCGACCGTTGCGACGGTCGCGACCGTCGCGGGCGGTGTCGCGTCGTCTCCTGCCTTCACCGCGAATGCGACCAGCGGTTCGTACACCGTGGCGGGAAGCGTCGGCGGGGCAGTGCCCGACGTGTCGTTCAGCCTGACGAACTCCCCCTGCCCGCCGCCTCCGCCGCTCGCCATGAGCGCCGATTCCGTCGTGGGCGCCGGGTCGCCGAACCGGATCGCGAGCGTGGCGTCGATCGCCGGCGCCGTCTACCTGTGGACGATCACGAACGGGTCGATCACCTCGGGTCAGGGAACGAACGAGATCACGTTCACCGCGGGCACGGCGGGAACGGTGCTCGCGCTGGACGTGAGCGTCACCGTCGGACCGTGCCCGTTCGGCGGCGGACATGCCGACGTCACGGTGGCGCCCGTCGGCTCCGCGGTGCAGTTCTACACGGTCATGTCGTGCCGGCTCGTCGACACGCGGAACGCGAACGGCCCGCTCGGCGGCCCGGCGCTCGCGGCGTCCGGCGGGTCCGACCGCGCGTTCGTCCTCACGGGAAATTGCGGAATTCCGGCCGGCGCATCGGCCGTCTCCGCGAACCTGACGGTCGTGAGCGCGTCCCTTCGGGGGGGCGCTCGCGATCTATCGCGGAGACGGGGCCCTCTCGGGGACGACGTCGATCAGCTTCAACCCGGGGAAGACCCGCGCCGGCAACGCCCTCCTGCAGCTTGCCCTGGACGGCTCCGGCACCGTCAAGGTGAACAACTCGTCCGCCGGACCGGTGGACCTCGTCCTGGACGTGAACGGATACTTCCAGTAACCGCTGGAGGGTATGCGGCCGGAGTCCCGCTAGACTCCGGCCGTGTCCGATCCCGAGAGCCGGGCCTTCCGGCGCTCCCTCACGCTCGTCCTCACGGTTCTCGGCCTGCTGACGGTGGGCGCGGTCGGACTTTTCGGGCATCTTCTCTTCAAATCGCTGTCCAAAGACGTCGTGAACGACGCGATCCTTCATACGAAGCTCGACGCCGAGCGCCTCGCGCGCGGCATCGCCGAGCGCGCGTCGAACGACCCGTACGTGCTGAAGCTGAAGCAGACGGAGATCGACCGGCTCGTCACCTCCGGGCCTTTCGGAAAGGCAGATCCTCACGGAGGTCGAGGTGCTCGACAGCGCGAGGAAGGAAGTTCTCTACGCGTATCGGGGCACGCTCACCGTTCCCGACCGCAAGGCACAGCCCGGCGCCGAGGGACCGAGGGTCCTCGACGTGAAGCCGGTCGAGCCGGGGACGAGCGCCCGCATCTCCACCCTCGAGGCCCCCGAGCAGGATCCCTTCAACATGGAGGTCAACGTCGGAGACTTCGCCGTGCTGCGCTTCGGCGTCTCCCGGCGGGTCCTGGCCGAACGGGTCGAGAGGCTGCGCCGGGAGCTGTATCTCAAGACGTTCGCCGCGGCCGTCGTGTCCCTTCTCGGCATCCTCGCGGCGTCCGCGGCCGTCATTCTTCTCTACCGGCGCACGCGGCGCGTCGAGGCGGCGCACATCGAGGCAGAGCGGCGCGCGGAGCTGGGCGAGGTGGCCGCCGGGCTCGCGCACGAGATCCGGAATCCGCTGAATGCCATGGGGCTGAATCTGGAGCTCCTCGAGGAGAAGCTCGCGCACCGCGGCGCCGTCGCGGGCTCTTCCGCGGTGTCGGCCGTGGAGCTCGCGCAGGCCGCGCGCGTGGAGACGAGCCGCCTGGCCCGGCTCCTCACGGACTTCCTCTCGTATGCGCGCCCGTCGCCGCTCAGCCCGGTGCCCGCCGACCTGAACGACGCCGCCGGTGAGGCCGTCGCGTTCCTCCAGCCGGAGGCCGGGCGCCGCCACATACGGCTCACGTTCGCGCCGCAACCGGGGGGAGCCCCCGCGCGACTGGACCCGGCACGCGTGCGCCAGGTCGTTCTCAATCTCGTCGGCAACGCGCTCGACGCCGTCGAAGCGGAGGGCGCCGCCGCGCGTGAAGTGGAGGCGCGCGTCGAGGATGCGGGAACCTTCTGGCGCCTCACGGTCGAGGACCGCGGGCCCGGCGTGCCGGCCGCGAAGACGGCGGAGCTCTTCAAGCTGTTCGTGTCGACGAAGCCCGCCGGAACGGGGCTCGGCCTCCCGATCGCCGAGCGCATCGTCCGGGCGCACGGCGGGACGCTGGTGCTCTTCTCCCTTCCCGGACAGCCGACGCGCGCCGTCGCGACGTTCCCGAAGGAGACGTGAGCGGCCGAGCGGCCCGGCGTCAGACGGGCGGCAGGATCTTCGTTCCGTCGGGCTCGGCGTCTCCGCGCTGGTACGCGAGGACGCGCGCCACGAGCGTCTTCACGGGCTCGGGGAGCGTGAGCAGGAGCTCGCCCGCGGGATTCAGGATCACCTGCTCGGTCGATCCGGTCGCGAGGAGAGTCCTCCCGGGGAGCCGGCGGATCTCGTAGGTCATCACGAGCTTCGCGGTTTCGGAAGGCGCGAGGACCGCCGACACTTCCAGACGATCGTCGAGCTTCGCGGGCCGTTTGAGGCTCATCGTGACGCTCGTGATGGGCACCTTGTAACCGTGCGCGAGGGCGTCGGCGGGCGTGAGGCCGAACGCCGCGCAGAGCGCGTTGCGAGCCACCTCGAAGTACAGCGCGTAGTGGCCGTGCCAGACGACGCCGTACGAGTCGACTTCGGGGAAACGCACCTCGAAGGAGGTCGCGAAGGCGCGCGCCGTCATGGTGCCGTGAGGACCGCCGCGAGCACGTTGCCCCCGGCGCCGAAGGCGTCGATGAGAACGGCGCGGATTCCGGGATTCGCGCGCAGTTCGGCCGCGGCGAGGGCGAGCTGGATCGCCCCGATCGCGGGGTTCTCGCCGAGGGAGTCCTTGACGGCCGTCGTGCGCGGGAGTCCGGACCCGAAGACGTCGCGGAGCGCGGCCTCCTCGGCGGCGTCCGTGAAAGGCGATCCGTTCCGCGAGAGGTGGACGAGGCCGACCGCCGCGGGCTCGATCTGCGCTTCGGCGAGCGCGTCCCGGATCGCCGCGGCGAGGACCGCGGGATCGGCGCGTCGCACGTGAGGGGAGACGGCCGCCCCGCGCGAAGCGAGGCCCGCGACCCGGGCGTCGATCCGGGCCCCGCGGGCGCGGGCGGCGACTTCGTCCTCGACGAGGACGACGGCCGCGCCCTCGCCGAGGACGAACCCGGGTCGCCTCGCGGTTCGGGTCGCGCGCACGCTCTCGTACGCGCGGTGGTAGACGAGATTCCACTCGTCGGCCGCACCGACGAGAAGGGCGTCGGCACGCCCGTCCGCGAGGAGCATCCGGCCGTAGAAGAGCGCGTTCAAGGCCGCGGGGTCCTTCTGCGTGATCGTCACGTTGGGACCCTTGATCCCAACCTCGATCGCGGCCTGCGAGGCGGGCGCGTTCGCGACCGTGTTCGGAAAGAGGAACGGCGACGCGGCATCGGGAGACTCGACGGCCATCTGGCGCTCGAACTCGGTCAGCGGGCCGACGCCCGCCGAGCCGGTGCCGAGCAGGATTCCGGTTCGCTCCTCGCGTCCGGCGAGCGCATAGCCCGCGTCGGCGAGGACCTGCCTGACGGCGACGACCGCGTACTGGCTGCCGCGGTCGAGCCGGCGGGCCTTGCCCTTCGCGAGCTCCGGCTCGGTCGTGAAGGGGCCGATGCGCGCGGCGTCGGACCGGTCCGCGGGCGCCGGCGCGCCGTCCCCCTCCACGGGGGCGATCGCCGAGCGCCCGGCGGCGAGCGCCGCGCGCGTCTCCTCGAGCGTGCGGCCGAGCGCGGTGACCGCGGACTCTCCGGTGATGACAGGCGCGCGCATCGAGGGGATCGTACACGGGCGGGCAGGCTTCGTTTCGATGTTGACACCGCGTCTCTGCGGCGAGATGGTGCCCCGATCTGAATCGTTCCGCGAAGGCGGAAAAGGAGATTTCCATGAAGCGCATGTTTGGTTGTCTGTCGCTCATCGCTTGTCTTCTCGTCCTGACCGGATGGAGTTTCCCGGCCCTCGCCCAGGAGTCCCCTCGGGCGCTCGTCGCGACCTACCAGGTATCAGCCGGCAAGCACCTCGATTTCCTGAAGTGGATGGCGAAGGCGGAAGCGGTCGTGAAAGAGGCCGGAGGGCCGGCCGCCCAGTGGTACATGCACGAGAACGGCGCGAGCTGGGACTTCGTCTCGATCACTCCCCAGCTCGACACTGCGAAGCAGGCTGAGGTCGACAGGAAGGTCGAGACGCTCTCGAAACAGAAGGGGATCGCGACGGGGCTCAAAGCCTCGTTCGAGTTTCGGCAATACATCGGAACGCATTCGGACACGTTCGCGCACGGTCCGATGACGGCGTCCGAGCTCGTGAAGGCCGCCGAGAAGTAGGACTGACGTGACGCAGGGGCTCGCGGCTCACGGGCAGACGCAGCGAGCCCGCCGCCGCGGATGATCAGCCCGGGGAATGCATCTAGCTCCCGCCCTCGAACGCTCCGAACGCGACGACCGTCGAGTTCCCCCCGAACGCGAACGAGCTCGAGAGGGCGGTTCTGACGCGGGCCTCGCGGGCCACGATCGGCACGCAGTCGAGGTCGCACTCGGGATCGGGCTCCTCGAGGCGGATCGTCGGAGGAATGAGCCCGGTCTCGATCGTGCGCACGGTCGCGACGGCCTCGATGGCGCCCGCCGCGCAGAGACAGTGGCCGAGCATCGACTTGTTCGACGAAAGCGGGATCTCCCACGCGCGGTTTCCGAGAGCCCGCTTGATCGCGGCTGTCTCCGCCGAGTCGTTCTGCGGCGTGGCGGTGCCGTGCGCGTTCACGTAGTCGACGTCCTCCGGGTTGAGAGAGGAGGCGCGAAGGCAGGCCGCGATCGTGCGGGCCCCGGCCTCGCCGGTGGGCTCGGGCTGCGTCATGTGGTGGGCGTCCGACGTCACGCCGTAGCCGAGAAAGCGGCCGCGAAGGCGCGCGCCCCGGCGGCGCGCATGCGTTTCCTCCTCGAAGACGAGGAGGCCGGCGGCCTCGCCGATCGTGAGCCCCTTGCGGCGGCGGTCGAACGGGCGGCAGGGCTCGGGATCGACGGCGCGCAGCGCGTTGAAGCCGCCGTGCGTGAGGCGCGCGAACGTGTCGGCTCCGCCCGTGACGACGACGTCGCAGAAGCCGTGGCGGATGAGGTCCGCGGCGTAGCCGAGCGCCGTGGCCGACGACGAGCACGCCGTCGTGATCGTCGAGCGCGGTCCGAGGAACCCCCAGCGCTCGGCGATGCGGTCGGTCGTCTGGTCGGGCGGATGGTTGAGCACTTTCGTCGGCCGCGCGCGGCGCGCTCCGCGGGCAAGGAGGTCGCGGAAGTAGTTCTCGCTGTCGAGGAGGCCCGAAACTCCTGCGCCGAGGACGACGCCGATGCGCGACGGATCCTCGCGGGCGAGGTCGAGCCCCGCGTCGGCGAGAGCTTCCGCCGCCGCCGTCAGGCCGATGACGTCCGTCCGCGAGAGCCTGCGGGTCAGGCGCGGGTCGAGGCTCGCGGGCAGCTCCTTGACCTCCGCGGCAAGCTGCGTCCGGAAACCCGACGCGTCGAACAGCGTGATGGGACCGATTCCCGAGCGGCCCGCGACGAGGCCTTCCCAGGTCGACGCGAGGTCGTTCCCGAGAGAGGTCACGGCGCCGAGTCCGGTCACGGCCACCCTGCGAACGCTCATCCGGGGGATCTTACTGACTCGGACCGGACTTTGGATTCCTCGAAGCGGTCTTCGAAGCGAGAGCCTCTTCGCAGCGGGCGCGGCCCCCGATCGCCTCCTTGAGGAAGATCTCGTTCGACGCGGGGAGACGTCCGTCCGCCTTCAGGCGCTCGTACTCCCCGGCGGCACGGTCGAAGGCCTGCCGCGCCTCGCGGATCTCCCCGCGCGCCTCGTGGGCCTCTCCGAAGCACTTCGCGAGGGTCGCGTGGTCGCTCGCGAGCGTCGCGTTGGACGGGTCCCTCGCGACGAGGTCGTCGAGCATCGGCTGCGCCCTTCGCAGGGAGCCGAGGGCCTCGCGGGGATTCCCCGAGGCCGTGAGGTTCTCGGCGAAGTTGATGTGCGCCCGGATCAGCGCCTGCCGGATCCCCGTGTTCTTCGGATCGGCCGCCATCAGCTCCGCGCGGAGCGCGATCGCCTTCTCGTACGCGGCCGCGCCTTCCGCGACCCTCCCGAGCCGGAAGAGGGATTCGCCGCACCCGCCGAGGCTGTGCGAGAGATCGCGCTTTAAGAGGGCGTTCGTGGGGTCCTCCGCGAGGAGCGCCTGTTCGATGGCGCGTGACGTCTCGTATCCGGCGAGCGCCACGGCCGGGTCGAAGGCCGAACTCTGAGGCAGGGCGAAGCTGCTCGCGATGTACTTGTGACAGAGCGCGATCGCGCGGCGGAGGCGCACGTCGCGCGGTGCGTCGGCGAGCAGGCTCTCGTAGGTCGCGAGCGCACGGCGCATCTCCGAAACGGTTCCTTCGCGATCGTCCGCCGACGAGAGCCTGTTGCTGAGGAAGAAGTGGGCGTCCGCGAGGCCGCGCCGGAACTGCGGATCTCCCGGAGAATCCCGGACGACGCCCTCGAGAAGCTCGACCGCGCGGCGGGAAGCCGCGACGGCGTCCTTGATGTCGCCGGTCGTGGCGAGGGCCGCTCCGTACACGCCGAGCGTTTTCGCGAGGAGGGAGCGATCCCGCGCGATCGGCGCGGCCACGGCGACGAGGCGCTCGCGGATCTGAACGGCCGTCTTCATGCTCGACAGAGCGCCAGCGGCGTCTCCGAGCGCGGCTCCTCCCTGCACGCCCTGGACGTCGGCGAGCTTCTCGTAGGCCTCGGCGAGGTCCCGCTGGAGAACCGGATCGTTCCCCGCCTCCTTCGACAGAGTCCCGAGATACTCGAGCGCGCGCCGGACGAGGAGCTCGCGCGCCGGTGTGGATCCCGGGAGGTTCCGGATGGAATCGTGAAACTCGAACAGGAAGGAGCTCGCGAGCTTGCGCACGTCCTCGAACCGCCGGTCGGCCCGCGCGCGCTCGGCCCGCGCGATGCGCGCCTGGCTCGCGGTCGCGAGGATTCCGCCCACGAGCGAGAGGACGACGAGCGCGGTGGCGGCGGCGCCCGCCTTGTGGCGGCTCAGGAACTTGCCCGTGCGATAGGAGAACGTGTCGCGGCGCGCCTTCACGGGCAGCCCCCCGAGGTAGCGGCGCAGGTCCTCCGAAAGCTGTTCGGCGGACGCGTAGCGCCGCGCGGGCTCCGGGCGCGTCGCCATTCCGACGATCGTGTCGAGATCGGCGGGAAGGGTCCGTTTCGTCCGTCCGGGCTCGGCCGCGGGCCGGCTGCCCGTCAGGATCTCGTGCAGCAGGATGCCGAGCGCGTAGACGTCGGTCGCGGTCGTGATGCGCTCGCCGCGGACCTGTTCGGGGCTCGCGTACTCGGGCGTGAACACCCGGACGCTCGCGCCGGTGAGATCGAGCGTCTGTCCGGAGACCTCCGGGTTGAGGAGCTTCGCGACCCCGAAGTCGAGGAGCTTCGGCGCGCCGTCCGCGGCGACGAGGATGTTGCCGGGCTTGAGATCCCGGTGCACGACGAGATTCTGGTGCGCGAAGTGGACGGCGGCGCAGATCGTCCGGAACAGCACGATCCTCTCCCGCGCGCCGATCCCGCGATGCGCGCACCACGCCGTGACGGGCTCGCCCTCGACGTGATCCATCACGAGGTAGGGGAGGCCGTCGTCCGTGTTGCCCCCGTCGAGGAGGCGCGCGATGTTCGGGTGATCGAGGCCCGCGAGGATCTGGCGCTCCTGCCGGAAGCGCCGGAGCACGGCTTCCGTGTCCATCCCGCGCCGCACGACCTTGATCGCGACGCGCTTCTTGAACTGCTCGTCGGCCCGCATCGCGAGATACACGGTGCCCATGCCGCCGTGGCCGATCTCGCGCACGACGTCGTACGGGCCGATCCGCGTGCGCGGCGCGTACTCCGGCGGCCGGGCCGGCGTCTCGAGGAATTCTTCGTCCGCATCGGCCGACGCGAGGAGCGATGCGACCTCGGCCTCGAGCTCCGCGTCCCCGCCCGCCGCGGCCGCGACGAAACCCGCGCGCCCGGCGCTCGGACGCTCCCGCGCCTGGTGGAAGAGGCGCTGCACGTCGCGCCACCGCTCGGGGGTCACGGAGACCCCGTCAGCTCGCGGTGCAGCCACGCCCGGGCGGCCGCCCAGTCGCGCTTGATCGTCTTCTCGGAGACGCCGAGGGCCTCGGCGGCCTCCTCGACCGTGAGGCCCGCGAAGAAGCGCATCGTGACCATCCTCGCCTGCCGCTCGTCCAGCGCCGCGAGCTTCTCGAGAGCGACGTCGAGGCGCACGAGGTCGACCTCGTCGGTCTCCTTCGCCGCGACGTCCGCGAGCGTGACGCGCACGCCGTCCCCGCCCCTCTTCTGCGCGGACTTCCGGCGGGCGTGGTCCACGAGGATGCGCCGCATCGCCTGGGCCGCGACGCCGAGAAAGTGCGCCCGGTTCTGCCACGGCGAGCCCTGGCCGGCGAGCCTGAGCCAGGCCTCGTTCACGAGCGCGGTCGGTTGAAGCGTGTGGCCCGTGCGCTCGCGCCTCAGATAGCTCGCCGCGAGCCGGTGCAGCTCGCCGTAGACGACGGGAAGCAGCCGGTCGGCGGCGGAGGGATCCCCCGCGCTCCATTCGCGGAGCAGTCGCGTCACGTCGGAAGACGGGTCGCCGGTCATCGTGTTGTTCCTGGGCACGGATTCTAGTCGGGACGATGACCCCCCGGACCGCGAGCTGCGCGTTGAAGGGAGGAGGAGCCCACGCCATGACGAAACGAACCGCGGCGATGCGAAGCGTGCGCCCCTTCCTTTTCGCCTTCTCGTTCTTTGCGACCGCGGCCTTCGGCGGGGCGGGCAGCCCGCCTCTCGAAGAAAGGGAGATCGTCTGGCAGGAGGCGCAGCAGGCAGGCGCGTCGTTTCCCGAGCCTGCGGTCGCGGACGCGTCGGCTGGGTGCCGCGCGACGACGGGCGTCGCGCGGTCCGGCGGCGCGCTGTTCTCGCTGCGCTGCCCGGGCGCGCTCGGGACGAAGTCGACGCACCCCGCGTACGCGGGCTTCCGGCTGAAGAACGGCTGGAAGGTCAAGGACACGCGCGTCGTCGTTGCGGGGTCTTCGAGGGCGGGATTCGACCTCGAGAAGCCCTCCGCCGGCTCGGACCAGCCGTTCGTGAAGGGAAAGCTCTGGGCCGGGCCGGGCGGCGAAGTCCTCATCGAGGTCTACGTGAAGGTCGAGGGGCCGAAAGGGACGAGCTGCTTCCGCTGAAAGATCGGCTGCGCCGCGGCCGCAAGGAGGAACCCATGAAACGTCTTGAGATCGCGCTCGCGTCGCTCGCGGTCGTTTACCTCGCGGCGCCCGCCGTCGCTCAAAGGCGCCCGCCAGCTCCGCCAACGGCCCCGTCCACGGTCACGATGACGTTCAAGCCGGACTATTTCTCCGGGCCCTTCGTGCGCGAGCTCGCCAACATCCAGGGCTGCAAGGTCCACATTCAGACGGGCGGCCCGTCGCGCTTCGAGCCGTCGCCCGAACTGGCGACATTCAATGCGAGGCCGCAGACGTTCCAGGTTCCGACCGTGGACGAGGACGTCGAAGTCGTCGTCGGGTACGACCGCAGGTACGACGTCGGTCCCTGCACGCAGTGGGGCCTCGCGCATCCGGGCTCGAACCCGAGGGACTGCCCCCACTACCGCGACGATCCCAAGAAGGCGAAATTCCATCTCAAGATGGACGTGAACGACCTGAACACGGACAACGACGGCGTGAGGGGCACCTTCGCGGGCACGAATCTCGTCCTCGAGATGCGCTTCGAAGAGGACGGCAAAGAGCTGTCGGGCGTCGTCTCGAAGAAGCTCGCGGGCGTGGCGGACGTCTCCTTCCCGTTCAAGGGCGACCTCTCGAACACCCGGGCGAAGCTGACGTTCGCGCTCTCGGCTTCGAACGGGGCGCTCGCCGTCCGATTCGCGTCCCTGGACTTCGACACGAGCGTGTCGCTGGACGCCTACGACCACCAGATCCCGCAGTCGCTCATCGACAAGGTGAAGCTGCGCGACCAGTTCCTCTCCCAGGCGAAGCCGCGCATCCAGGCCGCGATCGCCTCGAGCCAGCTGCCGGCGGCGCTTCAGGGCGCCTTCGCCGGGCTCCTGCAGCTCGCGGGTATCCGAACCGTCGTGTCCGTCAGGCCCGGCTCGCACGGCGGCGCCGACGTCACGGGGCGATAGCGAGCCTCCGCCGATCTCCGCACGCCCTGGAGGTCGACGTTTTCCGACGACCGAGGGAGAGCCCTCCCTTGCTACGATCGGGCCATGAAGCGTCTCAGCCCGATCGCCGTGCTCTTCGTGTCCTTCGCGCTCTTCTCCTCTTTCCGCCGTCGGCCAGCCGGCACCCGCGCCGACCGCCGCTCCGACCGTCGCCGAAGCGGAAGCTTTTATCCGAAACGCCGAACAGCGCTTGCTGGAGCTCTCGGTCGAGGCGGGGCGCGCCGACTGGGTCAAGATCAACTTCATCACCGAGGACACGGAGCTCCTCGCGGCGAAGGCCGACGAGCGCGCGATCAACGCCGCCGTCGAGCTCGCGAAGCAGTCCGTGCGGTTCGACCATCTCGCGCTGCCGCCGGAGCTCGCCCGCAAGATGAAGCTCCTGAAGAACGCGCTCACGCTCGCGACGCCTTCCGACCCGAAGGAGAGCGAGCGGCTGACGCGCATCGCGTCGTCGATGGAGGCCCTGTACGGAAAGGGCAAGTCCTGCCGGCAGGGCAAGGACGGGAAAGAGGAATGCCGCGATCTCGGCGACCTCTCGAAGATCCTGGCGACGAGCCGCGACTACGACGAGCTCCTGGGCGCGTGGACGGGATGGCACGCCATCGCGCGGCCGATGCGAAAGGACTTCGTCACGTACGTCGCGCTCGCGAACAAGGGCGCGAAAGAGCTGGGCTTCGCCGACACGGGGGCGATGTGGCGGTCGAAGTACGACATGCCGCCGGACGCGTTCGCGGCCGAGCTGGACCGCATCTGGGAGCAGGTGAAGCCGCTCTATCTCTCGCTCCACGCCTACGTGCGGACGAAGCTGCGCGAGAAGTACGGCGACCGCGTCCCGGCGAACGGGCCGATCCCCGCCCATCTCCTCGGCAACATGTGGGCGCAGGAGTGGGGAAACATCTATCCGCTCGTCGCGCCGGCGGGCGCCGATCCCGGTTACGACCTGACGCAGATCCTGAAGAGCCGGAAGACGGACGACCAGCAGATGGTGAAGTACGGCGAGGGCTTCTTCACGTCGCTCGGGTTCGCGCCGCTGCCGGAGACGTTCTGGAAGCGCTCGCTCTTCGTGAAGCCGCGGGACCGCGACGTCGTGTGCCACGCGAGCGCCTGGGACGTGGACGCGGAGAACGACCTCCGCATCAAGATGTGCATCGAGATCACGGCCGAGGACTTCAACACGATCCATCACGAGCTCGGGCACAACTTCTACCAGCGCGCGTACAACCGGCAGCCCTTCCTCTTCCGCGACAGCGCGAACGACGGCTTCCACGAGGCCGTCGGCGACACGATCGCGCTTTCGGTCACCCCCGAGTACCTCGTGAAGCTCGGGCTCCTCGACAAGGCGCCCGACACGACGAAGGACATCGGCCTGCTCCTCGACAAGGCGCTCGAGAAGATCGCGTTCCTTCCCTTCGGGCTCGTGATCGACCAGTGGCGCTGGAAGGTGTTCTCGGGCCAGATCCCGCCGGAGAAGTACAACGAAGCGTGGTGGGAGCTCCGGAAGAAGTACCAGGGCATCGCGCCTCCCGTCCCTAGGAGCGAGCAGGACTTCGACCCGGGCGCGAAGTATCACGTCGCGGGCAACGTGCCCTACATGCGGTACTTCCTCGCGGACATCCTGCAGTTCCAGTTCCACCGCGCGCTCGCCGGGACGGCCGGCTGCAAGGGCCCGTTGAACCGCTGCTCGATCTACGGAAACAAGGAGGCCGGGAACCGGCTGAACGCGACCCTGTCCATGGGAGCGAGCCGCCCCTGGCCCGAGGCTCTCCAGGCGCTGACGGGACAGGCGCAGATGGACGCGACCGCGATTCGCGACTACTTCGCGCCCCTCCAGAAGTGGCTGGACGAGCAGAACAAGGGAAAACCAGTCGGCTGGTAGCGTTTTCCCCGAGGGTCCCGGTGACCCCGAATCCCGGTCGATTGCGCGTTCAGGCGGTAAAGGAGCCGCCATGAAGGTCCCGATCGCGCTCGCCCTGACCATTTCGCTGCATGAGGTTCCGGCCGCCGGCGCGGGCTCACCGTGCGAAACGAAGGTCCAATCGAGCGCGTCGCGCGTGAAGGCGGCCGCGTCGGCTTTGACGCAGGCCCTGGGGCCGGAGGCGAAGGGCCGGGCTTCCGAGGGCGCCCGCGCGGCCTTGTATGCCCTTGCTGCCTCGAATTGCTCGATCGCCGCGGCGGCTATGGGCACTCCCGGGTATCCGGGAGCCCAGGCGGTATGCGTGTCCGCCGGATTGACGGCCGAGGTCCCTCACGGCCAGACGCTTCGATGGCGCTCTCGGGAGGCGGTGTTTCGGGCGGCGGAACTCTGTCGGCGTGGAGCAAGAGCTTCACGATGGGCTACGCCGCGTCCGGCGACGGGCTTACCGCCCGCGGCTCGCTGACGGGCGCGGACACGCCGTGGGCGCGGGTGCCCGGGTTCGAGGCCGAATTCCGGATCGAGGCCCCGAAGCTCGATCTGAAGCTCGAGAACCCGACTCTCTCGCCGAGATTCGGGGCCGGCAAGGTGAGCGTCCGGACGACTGCGAAAAAGCCGGACGGGAACCCGTGGTCGTCGGCGTCCCTCACGCCCGAGACGGTCGTCGTCCCCGCTCCGCCCGCGGATGGAATCCCGGTGCCGTTCCCGGTTCTCCCGGCCCCGGCCGACGTCGAAAAGGCCGCGCGCGACGCCTGCGAGATCGGCGCACGGAGGACGCTGTCCGGGCAGGCCCTTCAGCACGCCCTCGATGTCTGCCGGTCCGGCCACCCGTCGCCGCCCGGGGTGCCCATGTTGCCGCGCACCGTCTCGCTGAAGGTCGGCGACGTCTTCCGGTGACCCCGTCCGGCCCAAGACCACGCGTTTCAAAGGCAGAACAACTGAAAGGAGACCTTCCATGCGAATGCCGGTGAAGTCCGCGCTCGTCCTTCTCGGTCTGGCCATTTCCGCTGGCGCGGCGTCTGCTCAGCCCAAGGAGTTCAAGCCCCGGGCGCCTCAGGTTGCGCCGTCGCTCGACAAGGTCCGGATGGAGAGCTTCGTCCCGAGCCCGCTCAGATCGGGGCCGGGACCGACGCACGTTTTGCTCCGGGTCACCGTGAAGAACGTGGCGACGGCCTCGACCCTGGCGCTCTCGGAGGCGGTGCTTCGGGCGGCTGAACCCTGTCGGCCTGGAGCAAGAGCTTCACGATGGGCTACGCCCCCTCCGAGACGGACTCGTCGCCCGCGGCTCGATCTCCGGCTCCGACGCTCCGTGACGGGGATCCCCCGCGGGACGCGGCATACCGGTCGAGCGGCCGAGTCGACGTGAAACTGGAAGGTCCGTCCCTCTCGCCGACTTTCGGCGCGGGCAGGATTCTCGTCCGGTCGAAGGCCACGAAGCCTGACGGCAGTCCCTGGTCGTCGGCATCGCTCACCCCGACGTCCGGGAGCCTATTTCGCGCGGGTCGATCCCGGTGCCGTTCCCGAATCTCCGCCTCCTCGCGCGTCTTCAGCGGCTCGCGACACGACGAGACCGCCGCCAAAGCCCACGATCCCGCAGGCGTCCGGCGAGCAGGCGCCCCAGGCCGCGGCGCGCAGCTCGCCACCAGGTTCTGGACTACGACAGGCTCGACGTTCCGGTGGGAGACATCTTCCGGTGACCCCGTCCGGCCCGGAACGACGCGTTCCATGTCGAAAGCCAAGCAGGGTCTTCCGATGAGAAAAGTGCCGAAGCCGGTTTCCCTCGCCCTCGCTCTGCTCGTGTCCTCCGGGGCACAGTTCGCGCACCAGCCCCGACGGGATCGCGGCTTGCCCGGCGTTCCCATGGACCAATTCGCGATCCAGAGCCATTACGCGGTCGGGCCGCCGCCGATGCCGTTCACGGTCCGCTTCTATCTCGACTGCGGCGCAAGCCCGTGGGGATGCGCGCGACCCCCGAGACACTCTGAAGCTTCCGCCTGAGCACGGCTGGAAGGTCGAAGTCCCTCGAGTTGCTTCAGGAGCAGAAGAGAAGCGGCGACTGGGCCAGTGGCGGGAGCGTCCGGCCATCGGGACGCGACAACCCGTCGATGAAGATGCATCTCTGGGCGAGTCCCGCCAACCGGATGGGCACGTGAACGCCCGCGTCACCATCGAGGGGCCCGCGGGAACGGATCCGTACCAGTGACGAGGCACCGCTCGCGCGGCGCCGCCGCTGTGTCAGGATTGCAGAAACCTCAGGGGGACAATAAGATGAGACGCGTTCTCGGATCGCGGCTGCTCGCTGCCGGGTTCCTGTTGGCCGGGGCCTTTGCGATCGCGCGCGGCGCCGATGGGGCGGTCGCGCTCGCGCCCGCGAGCGCGAGCATCTACCCGACCCAGTCGACCGCAATCGTCACCGTCACGCTCAGCGGGCTTCCGAAGAGTATAGGCGGGTCGGGGTCCCTGAGGTTCGCCGGCCTCGGGACCGACGTCACGGCGCTTCCCACAACGCCGGTTTACGTGAAGCTCCCCACCTCCACGATCGCGACCGCGTCGTTCCTCCTCCAGGCAGCCCCGAATGCCGTGGCGGGACCGCGGACGATCACGGTCACGGACAACACGTTCGGGGCGGGCTTCGCGACGTTCTCGCTCACGATCCTCGAACCCAAGCTGAACCTCTCGCTCTCGACGCCGAGCATCACGCTCGGAACGAGCACCGTGAACGTGTTCGTGATCGTCCAGCCGGATCCGGGCTTCGGAGCCAACGTGGCGTCCAGCGGAGTTCCGTTTCTCTTCTCGGTCGACAACGTCCCCCTCCCGCCGTCCACGCCCGCGAACGTAACGGCGGGCGGCCGGCAATTCCTGTTCACGCCCTACAACAAGACGCTGTCGTTTCCTTTCTCACGTACAGGAATCGTCACGCCGGGCACGTACACGGTGCCGGTAATTGCGATCTGGACGGGGACCACGCGGGCGAACCAGTTCACCTCGGCGAATCTGACGCTCAGCATTCCCGACGTCGCCGTCATCCCCCCGGCGTTCCCCGTCGCGGTCTGCAACGGCGGCAATACCGTTTCCACAAACCCCTCCCTCCTGACGCCGCAGTACAACTACTCGGGCACACCTTCCCTGACCGTGCTCTCGGCCCCGGCGGGCGTCACGGTGACCCCGCCCGTCCTTGCCGCGATGCCTCCCGGCCAGAACGCGAGCTTCCGCCTGCAGGCCGCGGGCGCCGCGGCGGGAAGCGCCACGGCCACGGCCCGCCTGCTCGATGCCGCGAATGTCATCGACAAGAACTTCGTCTTCGGGTTCAGCGTCATCAACCCCGACATCACGGCGTCCGCTTCGCCGGCGTCGCTTCCGATTCAAGCGGGAGGGACCGCGCAGAACTTCTCCGTGACGGCGACGGGGCCGAGCGTCATCTGCAATTCCACGCCGATCGTGGACGTGACCGTCCTCGGCCTGCCGGGGGGGTTCACCTTCCCGGCGACCACGACCCTGAACCCGCCGACTTACGGTCCTGTGAATCTGCCCGTGTCGGCGGGCGCGGGCGTCGCGTCCGGCTCGTATCCGGCCACGCTGCGCTTCACGCCGCGAAACGGCGTCGCCGCCCGGGACGTGCCGGTGACGCTCACGGTCACGGCCGGCCCTGATTTCAGCCTGGGCGCGACGCCGACGACGCTCACGCTCCAGCCCGGCGCCTCGGGCACGATCGACTTCTCCCTGACGCCCCTGAACGGGTTCTCGGGGGCCGCGAACGTCACGATCCCCGCGATCCAGAGCGTCACGGCGAATCCGTCCGCCTTCTCGCTCCAGGTCGGCAAGGGGCCCCAGACCGTGACCTTCCTCGTCGCGGCGGCCGCGCTTCCGGGGACGTACGCCGCCACGGTCAGCGGTGTCGCGCCCGGCGTCCCGGGCCCGCGCACGGTCAACATCTCGATCGTCGTGCCGCCGCCTCCGACTTCACGCTCACGGCGGCGCCGTCGAGCGTCTCGATGCAGCCGGGGGGAAGCGGGAGGATCACGTACACGCTCGCGCCGCTCAACGGCTGGAACTTCCCCGTGGCCGCTCACGGTGCCCGCGATCCCGAACTTCACGGCGAATCCCGCGACCGCCACGATTCCGCGGCGGCAACGGCTCCGTGGACGTCGTGTACACGGCCTCCGGAACGGCTCCCGCGGGAACCACCTCGGTCACGGTGACGGCCGCGAACACCTCGGGAGTGGGTCCGCCGACTTCGCATCCGTCAGCGCGACGCTCGTCGTGCTGCCGCCGCCCGACTACACGCTCGCCGCGAATCCGGTTTCTCTCCGGCTCATCGCCGGTGACAGCGGCAGCGTCGTCGTCTCGGTCTCGCCGCTCAACGGCTTCGCGGGCACGGTGCACGTGACGGCGCCTTCGATTCCGAACGTGACGTTCGTCCCTGCCGCCTTCGACGTGGGCGCGGGCGCCGCGCAGACCGTCCAGGTCGTCACGACGGCGGCTGCCACGATCGGCACGAGCACGGTGACCTTCACCGGGACTTCTGCCGGGAATCGCGGCGCACACGACGAGCTTCTCCCTCACGCTCGACCCTCGCCCCGACTTCACGCTTCTCGATTCCCCGTCCACCCTCCTCCTGGCCGTCGGCGGTGCAGGGCAGACGGCGGTCTTTTTCCAGGGCTCGAACGGCTTCGCGGGACCCGTTTCCGTCACGGCGCCTGTGATCCCGGGCGTGACGTTCACTCCCGCGTCCTTCACGCTGACCGCGGGCGCCGTGCAGGCGGTCGCCATCGCGGTCGCGGCGAACGCGCCCACGGGCAGCACGGTCGACAATTTCACGGGCACGGCGGCGGGCGTGACGGGCCCGAGGCTCGCGCGTTTCGCGGCCACGATCACGACGGGCCCGGACTATCAGCTCTCGGCGCTCCCGTCCGCTTCTCCAGATCCCCGCAGGGGGCTCGGGTGGAACCGAGATCTCGCTCGTTTCCCTGAACGGTTACGCGAAACCGGTCAACGTCACGGCGGCCCCGCCCACGGGCGTCACCGTGACGCCCGCGACGTTCACCCTGGCCGGCACGGCGCCTCAAGCCGTGACGATCGGAGCGGCCGCGGGGGTCACGGGCTCTCTGGACGTGGTCTTCAACGGGTCGGACGCCGCGGGGCTCGCGCGGGCGGCGACGGTCCGCCTCTCGGTCGCGAGTCCGCCCGACTTCCGGCTTTCCGTGACGCCGTCGTCGCTCCGCCTTTCGTCGGGAGGTTCGGCGCCCGTCGTCATGACGGCCACCGCGCTGAACGGATTCGCGGGGACCGTGAACGTCGCGTCTCTCCTGCCGGCGGGTATCACGAGCGACACCCCGGCGTTCGCGCTCTCCCCCGGCGAATCGCGGACGGTCACGCTCACGGCCGCGGGGAATGCGCCGGCGGGTCTGGTCAACGTCACGTTCAACGGAACGGCGACCGGGGTCACGGGCACGCGCAGCGCCAGCCTGCCGGTCTCGATCGACCTGGCGCCCGACTTCACGCTGAACGTGACGCCGGCGGTCATCAACCTTCCCGCGGGCGGCAGGGCGCCCGCCCAGGTGACCCTCGAGCCGCTGAACGGGTGGTCTTCGCCCGTGGACGTGCTCGTGACCGGCTCGACGGGCGTCTCCGTCGTGCCGCCGTCCTTTACGCTCCTGCCGAGCACGCCGCAGCCGGTCGAGATCCGGGCGGCCGACGACGCGCCCGCCGGCGCCGTGACGCTCCTTTTCCGCGCCACCGGCTCGGCGGGCGGGGCAGGCGTCACCGTGACGCGGACGGTGAACGTGCAGGTGAGCGTCACCGCCTCGGACTTCAACGTCCGGATCACGCCGGCGGCTCCGCGGGTGATCGCAGGGCGCACCGCGACGCTTTCCTTCGTCCTCGATCCGGTGGGCTCGTTCGCCGGGACCGCCACGGTCACGCCGCTCAACCTGCCCGCCGGCGCCACGCTCGCGCCGGCTCAGCCGCTCCTCGCTCCTAACATTCCGCAGGCCGCGACGCTCTCCCTTCCGCGCGGGACGCCTCCCGGTCCGTACACGCTCACGTTCCGGGCGGACGAAACGCCGGGGCCGAACCTGCGCGCGCGGCGTCCCCTGCTGATCTCGAAGACGTTCACGTTGCCGCTCGTCGTGCTGCCGGAGACGGGAGGCTTCTCGGTCGTGGCCGTTCCGCCCACCGTGCTCGCGTCTCCCGGCCAGGCCGTCGCGGTCCGCTACGAATTCCGGAACCTCGGAGACGAGCCGCTCGTCATCACGGGCGACACGTTCGTGAGGCGGGACCGCAGCGGCGTCGTGTTCGACACCACGGAGGAAACCGTGGGTCTCGCGCTGCCGCCGCGCGGAACCGCGTCGGTGAGCAACACGGTCCTCGCCACGGGTGAACAGTTCGCGAGGGCCGGGAGCCCTGCCATCGTCTTCGAGGACCGCACGTTCCGCGCGAATCCCGATTCGACCGGCTTCGTGGCCACCGCGGCGGCGCCCGTGGCCGTGACGGCCGTCAACTCGCTCCTCGCGACGACGTCCGTGACCCGCCTCTCCGTCGTCTATCCCCCCTCGGGCACTCTGGTCGGCCGCGGAGACAACCTGCGCGCGCAGGGCGTGATCTTCGGCAGCGGCACGGGGAACGTTCTCGTCGGCTGGCTGTACGACGGCGTCCTCGTCGAGACGGCCACCGTGCCGCTCCAGAACGGCTCCCCGACCGCAGTCTCGAACGCCGTGAGCCTCCCGACGCTCCTCGCCGGCAACCACGAGATCGCGTTCGCGGTTCTCGCTCCGAACGCCCTGTCGTCGCCCTCCGTGCAGATCTACGTCGACGAGGGGCTGACGACGCTTCGCCTCGTCGCGCCGACCGCAGGCGCCGTCTTCGCGCCGGCGTTTTCTGCCCCGACCTTCTCGTGGATCCCGGCGCCGGGCGTCGCGCGCTACGGCGTGGGCCTGAGGCGGCGGGGAGCCCCGGGAGAGCGCTATCGATGGGCATTCACGAGCGACACGTACTGGGGCCCTCCCGCGTCCTTCTGGAACGAGCTTCCCGACGGCAATTACGAGTGGGTCGTGCGCGGCTTCACGGCATCGGGCCGGTCGCTGCTGGACCGGCAGATGGGAGGCGCGACCGCGCCGCCGACGAGCGAAGGCAACCTCGACGTCGCCGACGGCTGGACCGTGACGTCCGCGACCGGCCGTTTCTCGATCGGAGGAGCGGACGGGGCCCTCGCGGACCTCGCGGGGAAGTCCTCGCGAGCCGAAGGCGGCGTGCGGTTCTCGTGGAGGGAGATCGCGGACGCTCTCTACATTCACGCGCTCTATCGCGAGACCCCCGAAGGGCCGCGCCGTGTCAGGACCGAGGTACTTTCGAAGGGCGGCCTTCTCTTGCCCGTGGGCGCCCTGCCGACGGGAGGTCCGCTCCTCTGGCGGGTGACCGCGATCGATCGTGACGGCAGGTTGCTGGGCGCCACACCGCTCGCCGCCGTGCCGGGAGGCGCGCGATGAGAAGGCACTCCGCCGCGCTTGCCGCCTCTCTCGCCGTTTCTCTTGCCGTGTCTCTCGCCGTCGGTTCGGCGGCGACCGCGCAGGTGCCGCCCGCCGCGCCGTCCGAGGCTCCGGCGACGAACGCTCCACCGCCCGGCTTCACGAACGTGACGCCGCTCGGAGAGACGACGGAGCGCCTGCCGGTTCTGACATTTCAGCCCGCCGCCCACGATTTCAAGCTCATCGCGTTCGCGATCGACGGCGTTCTCGTGACGCAGCTCGTCACGGCGGAGGGAGGGCTCTACCGCTATCAGACGGTCGCGAACCTCGCCGGCGGGGACCATGTCGCCTCGGTCGAATACGTCGCGGGCGGGTCCTCGTCCTCCGCGGCGTGGTCGTTCCGGACGGCCCTCCCGCCGCCGCGCCCGGAAGCGGCCTTCGGCTGGTCGTTCTCGGGCGAGGTCGCACGCACGCACGGCGAGGCGGTGGGCCGCGAAGGAGCGACCACGAACCAGACGAATTTCACGGGGGCGCCGCACTTCGAGGGTTCGGTCACGGATTCCGCGGCCGGAGTCCAGACGTCCTTCAACGGCACGCTCGCCCAGAACATCGACCCGAATAATCTGCCGCCGCACGTGTCGCCGCCCGCGGTCGTCGTGAACGCGAAGGCCGGCATCGTGTCGGGCTCCCTCGGGAGCGGTCCGGCCGAGACGTTCGCGCCGTCGACGCTCATTCAGACCTCCTCCACGCGGCGGGGAGTCGAGCTCGGCCTCGACCTGAAGCAGTTCTCGCTGCGCGCCTTCGGGAACATCGACGACGGTCTTCCCTCCGCCACCGGCGTGAACGAGTTCCGCCAGAACCTCTACGGCGTCTCGCTGACGCCGCACCTCGGCACGGAGCGGGTGAAATTCCGCGCGCTGTACCAGTACGTCGAGGACGCGCGTGACCCGCTCTATCGAGTGCCTCCGTCGCTTCTCCCGAATCCCGGCGCGGCGGGCGCGGGCGCTCCCGGGCTCGGCGCCACCGGCACGCAGCCCCCTCTGCAGCCTCCGTACTTCGGATCGACTCCGAAGAAGGGGAACCTCTTATCGTTCCAGGCCGAATTCGGCCTCGCCCCCTCGCTCGGCGCGGTCCTGAAGGCCGAGGCCGTGCGCAGCGAGTTCACGAACGACACGACGAAGAATCCCCTCTCGGCGGACTGGGCGTACGCCGTGGGGATCGCGATGGCCCCGGCCGGCTTTTTCGTGACCGCCGGGGTGCGGCTCGTGAACGACGGCTTCGGCGCCCCCGCGAACCCGGGTCTCACCGCGGGGCGCACGGTCTACGACGCAGCCCTGTCGCGCTCGTTCGGCGCGCTGTCGCTCTCGGCGAACTACGCGCACACGGGCGACTCGGGCGCAGCGGGCAGCGCGGTCTCGGGGTTCGCGACGCCCTCGGGTCGGGCCGACGCGGCCGCCCTTTCCGCCTCGTACAGTTTTGCGAAGAGCCGCACGTCTCTCTCCGTCTCGGCCCAGCAGAACAGCGCCGAGTCGGCCGGATCGACGAATCGGGCGACGAATCTCAACGTGTCGATCGCCCAGCCGGTCGGCGCATTCCAGTTCTCTCTCGGCCTCATCGGCGGCCTCCAGACTACGGACGGCCTGTTCACGAGCGAATCGGAGACGCGCGGGGCCACGCTCGGGTTGTCCCGTCAAGGCCAAGTTCTGTCGCTCCAGACGAGCGGCGGCGTCAATCAGTCGAAGAACCGCCTCACGGGCGACCTCACGACGAGCTGGAACGCGATGGTCACGCCCGACGTCGCGCTCTTCGACCGCGCCGTGAACCTCACCCCGATCGGCTCCTGGGCGCGCCAGGTGACGTCGGCCCACGCGGGGGATTCGGATTCGTGGTCGTGGGGCGGCCGGCTCACGCTCCGGACGTGGGGCTCCTGGCGGGGGTTCGCGGTCTGGGGCCAGTACCTCGAAACGGCCATGGCGTCGCAGGTCGAGGGAGCTCCGATCGTCCGCGACCGGAGATTCGGTGCCGGCCTCGCCATTCTCTTCGGCGGCGGTTCGCTCGGCTCGTCCGTCGCGCAGCAGATGGTGTCACCGCAGCTCGGACTGCGCTGAAAAGGGGGAAACGATGGGCCTCTTCGGACGGATCACGGTCGCGCTCGCACTCGTCGTCGGAGCCCTCCGCGCCGGCGCACAGATACAGCCGCGAGAGTTCAAGCCGAGGGTCGCCCAGGCCCTGCCCCCGACGCCATCACACACGCCGACGCGCACATCCACGCCAGCCCCGGCCTACTGGGACGCGGCCCGGACGGTCACGAAGACCGCGCTGAACACCTGGATAGCGAGCGCGGACGTGCGCGGTAAGGTCGAGGGGACCGCCTGGCTGCTGAACGGGGAGTGGCTCGTAAACACGCACTACGACATGCTGGGCTCGATCCGCGACGGCCTGCGGAAAGCAGGTGCCCCCGATGATGCGGCGGCCGCCGTCGCGCAGGAGGTCACGGAGGGCTGGAAGACGTGGATTCGCGGCTACAAGACGACGAATCCGGCGGCGTTCCCAGGGTTCGCAGCGTTTCCGGGCTCCTCGGCGCCCCCTACGCCCGCTCTCGTACCCTCCCACCGGCTTAGGCTCGGCATCTCGACCGCGGACCGCGCGATGGGAACGGATCTCGCGGGGAAGATAAAGGGGCGGCTCCCGAACCAGTCCGCATCGGGGCCCGCGATCGACGCGTTCGCCTCGTGGCTGTCGGGCCGCTTCCAGGCGTGGTATGGAGATGCATACCTGAAGGACCTCCGCGGAAGCGGCCCCGTCCCGAGCTTCGCGCCGCCGGTCGCGGTGGGTCCCGTCGTCAACGGCACGCTCACCGGCCGCGTGGAGTCTCCGACCCAGTTCTGAAAGCGCCGCTCCGGCATAATCCCGGCGCGATGAAGCCCCGGGTGGATTGGCACCGCTACTTCATGAACATCGCCCAGGAAGTGGCGAGCCGGGCGACGTGCCCGCGCAAGCACGTCGGCGCGGTGGTCGTGCGCGACAAGCGGCTCCTCTCGACGGGATACAACGGCTCGCTCCGCGGCTTGCCGCACTGCGACGAGGCGGGTTGCCTCATGGAGGACGGCCACTGCATCGCGACCGTCCACGCCGAGGCGAATGCGATTCTCCAGGCGGCGCTGAACGGCGTCCGCATCGAGGGGGGCGAGATCTACACGACGGCTTCGCCCTGCTGGAACTGCTTCAAGCTCATCGCGAACGCAGGCCTCGTCGCCATTCATTTCGGCGAGTTCTACCGCGAGCCGCGCATCCACGACTACGCCGACCGCGTCGGCATCCGCCTCTACGACCTGTCCGGTCGTTAGGCCGGGGAACCGCCGCGCCGCGCGCGCGGGTCGAGGAACTCGTCGATGAGGCGGCTCGCGATCTGCGGGAGGCGGAAAAAGCGGGCGCCGAAGCCGGGCTTCGGCGAATCCGTGCGCCGGACGACGATCACTTCGCCCGTGACGGTTTTCCCCGACCGGTCGTGCGGGAGCCTGAAGCTGATCTCGAGGCGTGCGCCGACGGGTTGAGGCTCACTCGTCGCGGTGAAGAATCCCGATGAGGAGATATCGGTCAGGCGTCCTTCCGTGGGGCGCCCGTCCCGCCAGAACGCCATGGGAGCGTCGATGCTCACGCGTGGAGCCGCGCGCCGGAGCAGGTTGAGAAGTCGCCCGACCTCGGCCTGGACGGCTTCCGGCGGTGCCTCGGAGGTGAAGACGTTGGCGCCGCCGGCGCGGAGGACCTCGTCGGCGCGGTTCGGCGGCGCCAGGACGAGAAGAAGGACGTCGCGGCCCGCGGGATCGGCGCGCAGGGCGCGAACGGCCTCGAGCGCGGCCTCCGGGTTCCGCTCGAAGTCCACGATGAGGAGCGCCGGCGGACGGGCGGCTCCGGCACGCGCGGCCTCGTCCGCCGTTGCGACGTCCCGAAGCGAAAGGTCGCTCCGCCGGAGCCACGTCGGCTCGTCGGGCAGGCGCCTCCGGGCGCCGTCGAGGAAGAGAATCGTCGGCATGAATGCGGCTGTTTTTTGTGCCCGGGAGGCGAGTTTACCGCGTCACCACGTCAGATTGAACCCGCCGAGGATCGTCCGGCGCGGGAGCGGGACGCCGGGAACATCCTCGTAGCGCGCGTTCCCGAGGTTTTCGCCGTCCACGAAGAGCTCGAGGATGTGTCCCTGATACGCCTGCCAGGAGAGCCGCGCCGAGACGAGCCAGACTCCGTTTTCGAAGCTCGGGCGGGACAGGTACGAGAGGCGCGACGTCGCTCCGAGGAGGAAGGGAAGAGCGATGCCGGCGGAGACGTCCCATTTCGCGTGCAGGGGGTCTAGCACGTACTTCCCCTGCGTCGCGCCGCCGGCCGCCGCCGAGAAGCTCGCGAGGTCGACGAACGTGTACGCCGCCTGCACGCGGAGCTGTGTCAGGAACGCCGGGCGCTCCCGCGACCAGTCGAGCGAGGCCTCGACTCCGTCCGTTACGGCCTCGCGCACGTTTCGGGCGCGCCAGGGCTCGCTCCCCGACGAACGCACGAAGTCGATGAGGTCGGTCGCGTGCCGGTGGAACCAGGCCGCGTCGAGGGTGACGGCTCCGGCGCCGATCGAGGCGCCCGCCTCGACGTTCCAGGCCTTCTCGGGGAGCAAGTTCGGATTGCCCGCGTTCTGGGGATCCAGGTAGTAGAGCTCCGTGAACGAGGGGACGCGAAAGCTCGTTCCGAACGACGCGCGAACTGACAGGCGGGACAGCAACTCGAGGGCAATGCCGGCGTAAGGCGACAGGCGCGAACCGTAGCCGTCGTAGGAGTCCGCGCGGAGGCCGGCGCGCAGCCCTCCGGCCTCCGGAGCCCCGGCGCCCCAGCCGTGCGCGAACTCGGCGAAGACGGCGCCGTGGTTACGGCCGTGACTCCCGAGATTCGTGGACGCGATCGTCTCGCGGCCGGCTTCCGCGCCGAACGCGAGCGAGCCGCCGAAGAGCGCGTGCCGCGCGGCGAGGCGAAACAGCCCGGTGAGAGTGTCGTGGAGGTTCTCGTAGAAGGACGGATCGGACCTCTCGAGAACGAAATCGTCGTGGTGGGCGCGCACGAACGCCGACGGCGTCAGCGTCCAGCCGCCCGGAGACAGCGTGGACGAGAGGGTGGCCGTGCGCGTGCGTGTGGATTCCTGCTGGTCTGGAAAGGCCGTTCCGTAGAAGCCGTACGCACCGTACCTCCGGCTCGCGTAGCCGAGGCCGAGCGTCACGGGTCCCGCGCCCGTGATCCAGCGTCCGGAGACTCGCAGGAGGCCGGACGCGGATTCCGTGTCGTCGCGGAAACCCGAGTTCTCGGTCCGGGACCAGTCGACGGCCGCCGAGACGGACTCGCCGACGCGCAGCGCGAGGCGGGCCCCGCCCGCGTCGAGAGAGTTGCTGCCGTGCGCGTAGCGGGTCTCCCACTGCATGTTCGAGCGGCCCATGTCGGCTCCGCGCGTCACGATGTTCACGACGCCGCCGACCGCGTTCGAGCCCCACAGCGAAGAGCCCCCGCCCGACAGCACCTCGATTCGCTCGACGGCGTAGAGAGGCACGTCGAGGTCCGCCGAGAGATGTCCGCTCTGGGGATCCGTCGCGGGCTGCCCGTCGACGAGGATGAGGGTGCCGTTGAAATCCGAGCCCCGGATCCCGATGTCCGCCTGGATGCCGTTCAGGCCCCGCCGCCTCACGTCGATCCCGGCGATCGTCATGAGCACGTCGGGCAGCGCGCGGACTCCCGGCATCGCGGCGATCTCCTCGCGCGTGATGACGCGGACCGTCGCGGACGCCGGCGCCTCGTCGAGACGCGTCGCCACGACGGCGACGTTCTGCTTCACGCGCGGAGCGGCGTCCGGGTCGGGAGCGGGATCGTCCTGCCCGGAAAGCGGCCCCGCGAGAGCGACGGCGGTCAGGACGGCCGCGAGCGTGAGAGGGAGGAGCGGTCTCACCGGCCGGAGGATAGCGGAGAGGATGGCGTCGGCCTCCGCGGGTTAAAGTCGCGCGTCCATGGACACGCTGACCCACGGCCTCGCGGGCGCCCTTCTCGCGCGTTCCCTCCCGTCCACGGGAAACGAAGACCTCGACCGCGCGCTCGCGAGACGCGAGGCGTGGGCCGGGTTCCTCGTGGCCATGTTCCCCGACGCCGACGTGTTCGTGTCGCCCTTCTCCGCCGAGTTCTACATCACGCAGCACCGCGCGCTCACGCATTCGTTCGTGACGCTTCCGGTCTGGATCGTCGCCCTCACGGCTCTCGCGGCGCTCCGGCTCTCGCCGGAGCTCGGCTCGCCCGGATCGGAGGCCCGCCGCGTCGCGCTGCGGCGCCTCGGCGCCGTCGTCGCTCTGGCCCTCGTGTCGCACATCCTCCTCGACTGGATCACGTCCTGGGGCACGATGTTCCTCTCGCCGCTGTCGTGGACGCGGTACACGCTCGACTGGACGTTCATCGTCGATCTGGCGCTGTCGGGTCTCCTCGCTCTCGGCCTCGTCGGCGTGGCCGTCGTCTCGAGACGTTCGTTTCCGCGCTCCCGAACGGCGGCGCGCGCGGGCCTCCTCGCGGCGGCGGCATACGTGGGCCTGTGCGCGGTCCGCCATGGAGAGGCTCTTCGCCTCGCGAATGCCCTCGTGACCGGGACCGCGCGCCGGGCCGCCATCCCCCAGCCGGGATCGCCGGACCGCTGGCTCCTCCTCTCGGACGACGGGTCCGCCGTGACGGCCGCGTTCGTGGATCTCGGCAAGCGCGGCCGGGAGGGCGCGCGCGCGCCGGATGCCGAGGAGCTCGCGCGCACGGGGTTCCGGAGCGGTCTCCTGAATCTCTTCCGAAACCTCGACGCCGTCTACCGCTCGCGCGACGATCTCGCTCCCCGCGTGATCGGGAGAGCGAACGGCCCGTTCGCCGAACGCGCGCTGGACAGCGGCATCGCCGGCGTGTTCGGCCGCTTCGCGCGTTTTCCGGCCGCGCGCGAGGAAGCGAAGGGCGGCGACGTGGAGGTCCTCGTCAGGGACGTGCGCTTCGGGTATCTCTCGAACGAGGTGGACCCGTTCACGTACATCGTCCGCTACTCCGCGGACGGGAGCATTCTCTCCGCGGGGTTTCCGTCGTCACGCTGGAACCACACACCAAGAAGCGGTCCCGCCCACGTGACACGGTAGGAGCCTCACGGGAGATTCACGATGGCCCGTCATCCCGCTCTCTTCGTCGGTCACGGTTCGCCCATGAACGCGATCGCGGACAACGACTTCAGTCGCGGTCACGCGGCGCTCGCGCGCCTCTTCCCGCGCCCGCGCGCGATCCTCGCCGTGTCGGCGCACTGGGAGTCGGACGGCACGTTCACGACGCTCGACGACCCGCCCGCGACGATCCACGATTTCGGCGGGTTCCCGGCCGAGCTCTACGCGATGCGGTACCCGGCCCCGGGCGAACCCGCCCTCGCCGCGCGTGCCGCGGCGCTCACGGGCGGTTCGGCGGCGGACGGGCGCGGCCTCGATCATGGGACCTGGTCCGTCCTCCACCGGATGTACCCGGGCGCGGACGTGCCCGTCGTTCAGCTTTCGCTGGACGTCCGCGCGACCGCCGGCGAGCACCTCGCAATGGGGCGCGCGCTCGCACCGCTGCGCGACGAGGGCGTTCTGATCCTCGCGAGCGGCAACCTCACGCACGACCTGAGGGACGCCTTCGGCCGGATGCGCCGCGGCGACCCGGCGACGCCGGACTGGGCGTCGCGCTTCGATGCGGGCGTCGCGCGCGCTCTCGAGACCCGCGACGAGGCGTGGCTCGTCCGGGCGCTCGACACGCCGGAAGGCCGCCGCGCGCACCCGACGACGGAGCACTGGCTCCCGATCCTCTATGCGGTGGGCGCTTCGGACGCGGGCGACGCCGTGAGCTTCCCGCTCACGGGCTTCGACCTCGGGTCGCTCTCGATGCGCTGCGTCCTCTTCACCTGAGGGCTTTTTCGTAGAGCTCGCGCGAATCGATCGCCGTCAACCGCTCGTCGTGCTTCGGGCTCTGGCCCTCGAAGTTGACGGCGTTGTAAGGCTGGCCGTCCCAGCGCTCGCCCGTGGCGAGGTTCTTCGTTCCCCAGCTGTCGGAGTGGTAGACGGCGCCGCCCTCGGTCGACGAGATCCAGTCCGACGTCCCCCGGATGTAGGACGTCCGCTGGTAGTCGATGTAGTCCTGGCTTTTCTGGCGCTCGTCGTACGCGGCCTGCATCATCGAGCGGATCTCCTGCGCGTTGCGCGTCACGATCCGGGCGGTCTCCTGCTGGAGCTGCCTCAGGCGCGCGAGGCCGTTCGCGACGTACTGCTTCGCCCACGCGTCGTCCACGCGGTAGGAGAAGAGCATCTCGACGAACGTGGGGAGGCGGCGGTCGAACTCCTCGGCGGGCGCGCCCACGGAGAGATGCGTGAGGCTCCAGTTCGTGTCGAGCCGCGAGCCGAAGGAGATCCCGAACGTGTAGCCGCGGCAGCGGCGGCCCTTCACCGTCGACGAGTGGAGGAACTCCTCGATCGAGACGGGACCGGCGGTGTAGACGCGCGCCATCGCGTTCGCGAGGTCCTTGCGCGGGAAGACGCGGTCGGCTCGCATGTCCGAGGCGAGACCGGCGGCCGACATGAGAAACGGGAGCGCGCGGTGCGGCTCGAGGTACGGCGAGACGATCGTGCCCGCGGGACGGACGCCCATTCGCGGCGTCAGGAAGCTCGCGTCCGCGACCGCGAAGCTGTGGAGCCCGGACGGGTCGGTCGCCACGAAATGGCCGCGTCCGAGCTCGTGCACGCGAAAGTCGCGCGGGACCTTGAAGGACGCCGAGCCCTCCGTCAGGCGATACGTGACGAGCGGCACGGGAGGGGGCGCGCTCGCGCGGGCGCCGGCCCCGTATGCGCCGCGCAGAACGCGGACGTTCGCGAGAACGGTCAGGAGGAGACGGCGTTCGGCCGCGAGCCGGCCCTCGGCGGCCTCGATGCTCTCCCAGAGGAACGTTCGGTCCGCGCCGGCCGAAACCCACGCGCGCATCTCGCGCCGGCCGAGGCGGGGGTGCGTGAATCGCCCGTCGAAAACGGCGCGCCGGCGGTCGGGCGAGATGCGTGACGCCGTGATCACGAAGTCACGGAAGCGCGAGGCGATCCCGCCCGTGAAGCGCCGCGTGAGCGCGGCGACGTCGCCCCCTGTCGGGCTCGTCCCGTGGAAGAGGGCGGCCTCGACGCTGCCGCCCGGCGCGGAAACCGCGACCGTCCGGTAGCCCGGCTGCTGCCCCTCGACGACGTCCCACCCCTTCGGCGCGTAGAGGACGAAGGTCGCGCTCTTCGTGACGACTTTTTGCATCGGGGGCGGACCCGGGGGGGCCGCGAAAACGGGAACGCCGAGACAGACGAGGGCGACGAGGGCGCGCAAAGGTCGCATGACCGAATGTCGGGACCGGACTTGACGGCCCGCCATGAAGCAGACGGATCAGGCGGCCGTCCGGAAATGCTCCTTCGCGCGCGCGAGCGGAAGGCGAGGAGCGAGAGGGCCGTGACGAGGGCGACGCCGGCGAGAATCAGCGTCAAGCGGAGGTACGGCGCGCCGGCCGCGCGGCGTTCGAGAGCGAGAAGCGCGAGCGTGCGGAGCCACTCGAGAACGCCGAGAACGAGGGCGCCCTGAACGGCCCGGGCGGCCCACGCGCGCCGCACGAAAAGGAGCGCGACGGCGGCCAGGGCCAGGGCGACCAGCGCGACGTATCCGGCCCGGAGGAAATGCGCGCCGAGGACGAGGAGGGCGAGAGCCGCGGGGAGGAGGCGCAGGGTCATCTCGCCTCGGTTGAACCGTGGACCGAGATCTCGGCCTTCGGTGGGAGCGCGAGGGCTCGGGCCTCGACGTCGAGGAGCTCGTCGAGGCGCCGTTTCGCCGCTTCCTCGCCCGCGTGGGCGATCGCGAGGTCGAGGTAGATCGGGCCGTGCCGTGCCTCGGCTTCGGCGAGATCGACGTAGATCTTCGCGAGGCGCGGATCGGCCACGTGGCCGAGGAGGCGCTCGAACCGCTCGTGGCTGCGCGCCTCGATGAGCGCCGCCACGAGGAGAAGGTCGAGGCCCTTCTCGGGCTCCCGCTCCCGGCGGCAGGCCGCGCGAAGCTCCGCGACGTAGAAGTTGCGCCTCGTCGTCTTCATCGGCGCCCCGAGGCGGCGCGCCTCGCGCGAGACCCTGCGAAAGTGGCGCAGCTCCTCGGCCGCGAGCGCGGAAAGCCGGTCGACGAGCGGCGCGTTCCGCGGATACGCGCCGACGAGCGACAGGGCGTAGACCGACGCCTGAAGCTCGCAGACGGCGTGGTCGGCCACGAACGCGGGGAGGTTCTCCTCCGCCATGACGTGCGCGGCCCACGAGTCGGGCGTCCTCGAGCGAAGGCGCAGGTGAATCACGGTGCGGGGGCGGCGGCAGGCTCTTCGGCGGATCGGGGACTGGAGGGCTCCGCCGCCACCCGGACCGCGGGAGCCGGCGCCGGCGACACGGACTCCTTCGAGCGCATCAGATAGGCCGACGCCGCGCCGAGGTGGCCCACGCGCGTCAGGATCCTGAGGAGGACGACGAGCTGCTGGCCGGCGAGGATCAGGGCGAAATCGGCGGGCTCCCCGCCGTCCCAGACGGGGCCGACGAACGCCCAGGCGACGAGCGGAAGGATCCCCAGGACGCCGAAGAAGATCTCGATCGCGAGAGTGCGCGCCGGCCGGCCGAGGACGAAGCCAAAGCCCGTCATGAAAGCCGAAACGGGATTCGCGGCCCCCTGTCCCATCGCCGCGCGCGCGTACACGACGACGAGCCGCAGATAACCGGCGACGAGAAGGAACGCTCCGAGGCGCAGGAGGAGGAGCCCCGTGGCTTCCCATTCGTACCGCAGCTCGTCCGGCTCGTACAGCGTGCCCGGCGCCGCGTAGATCCATCGATAGGCCGCGAGGACGCCCGCGACGGACAGCGCCCCGAACAGGAGGGACGGGACCGCGAATCGCGCCGCGTCGGCTCCGAACGCGGTGAGGCTCCTCCGGTCGCGGTCGGCGCCGAATCGCCCGGCGAATCCGCCGGAGAAGAGGGCCGCGAGGAGGGCCGCGAGCGCCGCGTAGCCGACCGCGGAGCCCGAGAGGCCCGTCGTGCCGAAGAAGCCCGAAAGCGGCGCCGTTCTCCCGGAGGGGCGGCGTTCGCCGCCCTCGCCGGTGACGGCCTCGCCCCACTTCTCGAGGTCGCCGAGGACGTCGGGTCGCGTGCGCGTGAACGCCGTGAAGAACGTGTGGAGATCCGCGTCGCCCGAGCCGAGCCGCTCGGACCACGGGCTCTTGTCGAGCGACTGGTGGAGCGCGGACGCGAGCGGATGCAGGAAGGCGGCCGCGAGGAGCGCGTTCAGGACGAGGAAGAGCAGAATCGCCTTCCAGGTTTCGAGCGCCGAGACGAGCCCGCGGGTCGCGAGGACGAGGACGGAATCGCGCCTCACGGGAGCACCGCGAGGCCGAGGAGGGCGAAGAACTCGAGCGCGTTCTGCGTCCAGAAGCGGAGGCGCGCGGCCCAGCGGCGCGAAGCCGCGGGCGCCTCGCCGGTGAGCCGGCCGTTGTTGAGCGGGTTCGCGTCGAGGAGGCATTTGTGGTCCGGATCCACCTCCACCGCGACGAGCTTCGGCCCCGTGATGCGGTAGCGGATCCAGCGCGCGTCGGAGGTCCACGGGCGTCGCAGCTTCGCGCCGCCCTCGAACCGAAGCTCGACCTCGACCGGCCACGCCGCCTCGCCGAGCCGCTGGACGACGGCCAGCGACTCCCATCCGCCCGCGTCGTCCGCCGGCGCCGCGAGGGCGCGGGCCTCGCCCTCGCCCGTATACCCCCGCAGTCCGCGCGCCCGGCGCGTGGAAGCCGACGTGGCGGCGTAGTCGACGGGGCCTGCCGCGCTCCAGATTCCGGAGACGGCGTTCGCGGGCGCGTCGCCCGCGACCTCGCGGACGACCGCGATGAAGTCGGCCGACACGGGGTGCTTGAACGCCCACCGGGTGGCGTACGTCTTCATGACCTTCGCCCACGTCTCCGCGCCGAAGGTGCGCTCGGCGGAGGCCAGAAGGAGGGCCGTGCGGCTGTAGGCGTTCACGCGTACGGCGCCGCCGTCGAGCTGGCGGAAGCTCGGCACGTCCGTCGCGTCGGACCGCGAGGATTGCGTCCAGCGGTGGGCGCGCTCGTTCGCGGCCACGGGGTACGGAAGCACGACGGACGGGAACACGACGGGGAGGCCGAAGAAACGGACCACGAGCGACGGATCGCCGAAGACCGACTTCAGCGTGCGGAGCGTCGCGTACGTGTTGAAACCCTCGTCGAGGTGCGCCTCCTCGAACTCGTTGGAAGCGAGCATCCCGTAGAAGACCTGATGCCCGAACTCGTGGACCGTCACGCTCTCGGGCGAATGCGCGGCCGCGGGCGCGAGCTCGCGGGCGCCGCCGACGAAGAGCGTCGGGTACTCCATGCCCTCGGTGTGGCTGCCCCACGGCGGGTCCACGACGGTGACGGCGGGGTAGGGATAGGGCAGATAGCTCCTGCCGTAATCCGCGAGCGCCGCCTTCACGGCCTTGAGGTACCGGTCCCTTACGCGCCGGTGGTCCGGCTGCAGGAGCAGCAGAATGTCGACGTTCGGAAGGCCCGGCGCGCTGAACGTGTCGCGCACGACCTCGAAGCGCGGGCAGGCGGTGAACGCGAAGTCGTGCACGTCCTCGGCGGCGAAGTGCACGCGCACGAGATCGCCCGGGAAGTCGGCCTCGTCCTTGAGGACGCCCGTCGCGCCGACGCGGCCCTTCACGGCCTTCGGAAGCGTGAGCGTGACGTCGTAGTCGCCGAAGTCGGCGAAGAACTCGGTCGACGCATGGAACTGGTGCGCGTTCCAGCCGCCGTCCGTCGCGACGCCGAGCTTCGGGTACCACTGCGCGCCGAGCAGGTAGTCGTCTTTCCAGCCGGTGCGCGCGATCGCGCGGGGAAACTTCCCTTCCCAGTCGACGCGAAAGACGAGCGTCTCGCCTGGCGCGACGGGCCTCGGCAGGGCGACGGAAACGAGCGTCCGGTCGTCCGGATTCCCGTCGTCGGGCGAGACGTACGTCAGCCTCGGGGTGAGGTCGGTGCCGTCCTCGAGGGTGATGCGGTGGACCTCCGTGAACCCCCACCGGCTCGCGTCCTTCGCGCGCATGCCGCGGTCGTTCCGCCCGGCGCCGCGCGCCTGCTCGGTGAGCCACGTCGAGCGGTCGTTTTTCCAGGCGTTCAGGTAGAGATGGAGCCTGAGGTCGTCGAACGAGAAACGCGTGCGGTTCGTGAACCGCACCGTCTCCCGGCCGGTGATGCCGTGATCGGCGCTCACGTGCGCCTCGATCGTGTAGGACGCGACGGCCGGGGCGCGCGGACCCGCCTCGAGGCGCGCCGCGGCCACGAAGGCGGCGAGAACGGCCGGCCGCGCGGCACGCAGGCGAATCACGACGGCGAATGCTAACAGGCGCGCGCCTGGACGCCAGCCGCCTAGAATCGATCCCGTGGCGAAGTCCGGCAGGAAGGCGGAGGACCCGGCGGCCCGCGCCGCGGAGCTCCGCGAAGAGATCGAGCGGCACGCGCGCCTTTATTACGTGGAGGACCGGCCCGAGCTCGCGGATGCCGAATACGACGGGCTCGTCAGGGAGCTGATCTCTCTCGAGGAGGCGCATCCCGAGATCGTCACGCCGGATTCGCCGACGCAGCGCGTCGGAGGCACGCCGGTGGGCGAGCTCCCGAACGTGCGGCACGAGATCCCGCTCCTCTCCCTCGAGAACGCGTACGCGCCGGAAGAGCTGAAGGCATGGGCCGACCGCGTCGTCGATCGCCTCGGGCGGACGCCGGCTTTCGTCTGCGAGCTCAAGATCGACGGCCTCTCCATCTCGCTCGTGTACGAGAACGGCCGGCTCGTCCGCGCCGCGACGCGGGGGGATGGGACGACGGGCGAGGACGTCACCCCCAATGTCAGGACGATCCACGCGATCCCGACGGTTCTGCACGCCGCTGGCGCGGCGCGAAAGATTTCTTCGAAGGTGAAGATACCCGCCGTGCTCGAGGTACGCGGCGAAGTGTATTTTCCCAAGAAGTCCTTCGCGGCTCTCAACGCGAAGAGGGAAGAGGCGGGGGAGCCGCTCTTTGCCAACCCGCGCAATGCCGCCGCAGGCTCCTTGCGGCTTCTCGACTGCCCGGATCACGGCGCAGCGGCGCTCTCCGCCTTCCTCTACTCGATCGCACGCTGGCAGGGCGACGGGGCAGCCTGCGAGCCAGAGCGAGGGTCTTTCTGCCCTCGAAGAATTCTCTTTCCCCGTCAACCCCCATCGCGACGTCGTCGGAGGTGTGGAGGAGGTTCTCGCCTTCCTCGACACGTGGCGGACGAAGCGTCACGACCTTCCCTTCGAGACGGACGGCGTCGTCGTGAAGGTGGACGCCCTCGCCGACCAGAGACGTCTGGGAGAGACCGCCAAGTTTCCCCGTTGGGCCGTCGCGTACAAGTTCCCGCCCGAGGAGGCGACGACCGTCGTCACGAACATCGTCGTGCAGGTCGGGCGCACGGGTGTCCTGACGCCGGTGGCCGAGTTCAAGCCCGTCCTCCTCGCGGGCACGGTCGTGAAACGGGCCACGCTCCATAACCACGAGGACCTTGCGCGCAAGGACGTGCGCGTGGGCGACGCCGTGCTCGTACAGAAAGGGCGGCGACGTCATCCCGAAGGTGACGCGCGTCCTCCTGGACGAGCGGCCCGAGGGCGCGCGGCCGTTCGAGATGCCCGCGCTCTGCCCGGCCTGCGGAGAGAAGGTCGTGCGGCAGGAAGGCGAGGTCGCGATCCGCTGCGTGAACCCGGCCTGCCCCGCGCAGCTGGCCGAGCGGCTCCGGCACTTCGTCTCGCGCCGGGCGATGGACGTCGAGGGCCTCGGCGACGAGCGCATCGAACAGCTGCTCGGGGCGGGCCTCCTCGAGGACGTCGCGTCTCTCTACGCCCTCGCGGCGGACCAGCTCGCGCCGCTCGAAAGATGGGGCGAGAAATCCGCGGCGAACGTGATCGCCGAGATCGAAAAATCGAAGGGCGCCGGCCTCGCCCGCCTCCTCTTCGGCCTCGGGATCCGCCAGGTGGGCGAGAAGACGGCCAGGCTCCTCGCGCGGCGCTTTCTCTCGATGGAGGCTCTCGAAGAGGCGGGCGAGGACGCCCTGACGTCGGTGTCCGAAATCGGTCCCGAGACGGCGCGCGGCATTCTCGATTGGTTCGCGCTCGGTCCGAACCGGAGTCTCCTCGCGAAACTCCGGCAGGCCGGTGTCCGTATGACGGAGAGCGCGCCGGTGTCCGGGGCTCGGGGGTCGCTTGCGGGAGGCGTCTACGTCCTGACGGGGACTCTGCCCAGGCGCTCAAGAGACGAGGCCATGGCCGCCATCGAGTCGGCGGGCGGAAAGGTGAGTGGAAGCGTGTCGAAGAAGACGACGGCGGTCATCGCCGGCGAGGAGCCGGGGAGCAAGCTCGACAAGGCGAGATCCCTGGGCGTCGCCGTGTGGACCGAGGACGACCTGGACCGGGCGCTCGGAGCCTCCTCTTGAGCGCGACGCCACCGCTCATCCTCGTCGTCGACGACGACGCGGGCAGCCGGCGGGCCATGGCCCTGACGCTTCAGACCGACGGCTACCGTGTGGAGGAGTTCGCCGAGGCGGATGCCGCCCTCGAGCGGGCGATCGAGGATCCGTCGGTGGCCCTCGTCGTGACCGACCTCAAGATGCCCGGGAAGAGCGGGCTCGACCTCGCGGCCGACCTCGCGACGGCGCGGCCCGACGTCTCCGTCCTCCTCGTCACGGCGCACGGCGACGTCGAGACCCTGCTCTCGGCGCGCATGCTCGGGACCGTCGACTACGTGGCGAAGCCGCTCGCGAAGGACGACCTCCGCCTCCGGGCCGAAGCGGCGCTGCGCCGCTCCCGGCAGGTCGGCGAGATCAAGGACCTTCGCGAGCGCCTGGACAAGCGCTTCGGCTTCGAGGCGATCCTCGGCATCAGCAAGCCGATGGAGGAGCTCTTCGCCCGTCTTCGTGTCGTCGCGCCCGCGAAGACGACGGTTCTCATCGTCGGCGAGTCCGGCACGGGCAAGGAGCTGGTCGCGAACGCGCTCCACCACAACTCGCCGCGCCGGGCGCGCGCGTTCGTCGCGCTGAACTGCGGGGCCATCCCCCGCGAGATCATCGAGTCCGAGCTCTTCGGCCACGAGCGCGGAGCCTTCACGGGGGCGCTCGTGAAGCGGGTCGGGCGCATCGAGCAGGCCCACGGCGGCACGCTGTTCCTCGACGAGGTCTCCGAGATGCCGCCCGACCTCCAGGTCAAATTCCTCCGCGTCCTCGAAGAGAAGCGCGTCACCCCCGTGGGCGGCAACGAGAGCCGGGAAGTGGACTTCCGGCTCGTGGCGGCCACGAACCGCGATCTCCGCGCCGAGATCGAAGCGGGCCGCTTCCGCCAGGACCTCTACTACCGCCTGTCCGTCGTCACCGTCGAGATTCCGCTGCTCCGCGAGAGGAAGGACGACATCCCGCTCCTCGTCGAGCGTTTCCGCGACCTCTTCGCGAAGGAGCACGGCAAGCCCGTGACCGGCGTGACGCCTGCGGCCCTCGCCGCCCTCGTCGGCTACGCCTGGCCGGGCAACGTGCGCGAGCTCAAGAACGTTCTCGAGAGCGCGGTCCTCTTCGCCTCCGGCCCGCGCATCGACCTCCACGACCTGCCCGCCGCCGTGCGCGGCCGGACGCCGGCCGCGGGAACCCCCGCGGCCGCGAAGCCCCGCTCGGGCGAGTGGCCCGCGGCCCGTCCGGAGTCCGTCGCGCCGGCCGAGGCGACTCCCGCGTCCCAAGTCTCGGCGCCGGTGGGGCCGGACGAATCCGCTCCCGCGTCCGTCGCGACGCTCGTCGGCAAGACGATGGCCGAGATCGAGCGCGAGGCCATTCTCACGGCGCTCCAGGTCACGGGCGGCAACCGCCGCCGCGCGGCCGAGGCGCTCGGCATCGGGCTTCGCACGCTCCAACGGAAGCTCAAGGAGTACCACGGAGAGCCGATGGGCGACGACGAAGACGACCTCGGCGACGAGACGAGCCCGGGCTAGCTAGCTCGCCTTCAAGGCGAAGACGCCTGCCTGCGCCGCTTCGAATCCGCCCCTCATGGCGTTGCTGATCATCATTTCGAGCTGGCTCTTCCGGTCCACGAGCTGCTGCAACGCCTGCAGCTCCTGAGGCGTCAGCTCGCCTGCTCCCGCGGGCCCCTTGAGCCGCGCTTCGCTCTCGAGGTCCTTCGCGGTCTGGTAAAGGGCCATCGCCGCCAGCACGTCGGCCTGCGCGGGGGTGAGGGGCGGAACGGCGGACGCGAATCGCTGCCGCGCATCGGCCGCGACCATGGGCAGGTCGATCCTCGCCATCGGCCGCAGCTTGCGGGCCTCCGCGTCCACCCACGCCCGCACCGCGGGGGAAGCCTTCGCGAACAAGACGCTCATCTTCGCGGCGACGTCGGGGGGAGTGGGCGGAATCGCCGGCCGGCGGGCGGCGGGCGCGCCGAAAGCCGCCGCGGCCTCGAGGAGGGAGGCGGCGAGGAGGAGCGCGGAGAGGGACCTTGGGAGGGTCATGCGGACCGTTCCGGCGCTCATCGTCTCTCTTCGCCGGCCTCGCGAGTGTGACGGGCGACACGCATTCGCTCAGGAAGTGTTCCCGGTATCCTTGAGCCGACAGGAGGGGCCGATGGACATTCCGATGAAGGTCTACGTGACCTGCCCGATGGCGGAGCTCAAGCAGGTGCCCGGGACGCTCATCGCCGTCTCGCCGCACGGGTTCTACGAGATAAACGTGGTCTACGGATCGAACACGCATCTCCTCCTGCTGCCGGTCGTCGCGACGACCTTGACCGCGCAGGATCCCGTCCTCACGCCGGCGCCGAGCTTCGAGGTGGAACGCTGAACGTGGCGGCCGGGTGAAGGGGACGCTCGCCGCCGTCGCGCTCGTCGTCGTGTTTCTTCTCCTGCGCGTCCTCGCCCGCACGATCACCTATCCGCGCCCGCGCGCGCCGATGCCGGAGGAGATCGAGCTCTCCAGGCGGATTCCGAACGCGCGGCTCGTGACGTACGGAACCGCCGAAGGGAATTCCTCGAAAGGAATCGTGGTCAGGGCGGTCCCGGACGCCCACGCGCGGGTTCTCTACTTTCACGGAAACGCCGAGTCCGCCGCGCAGAACCTGCCCCTCGCGGAAGAGCTCGCGCGTCACGGCATCGACACGTTTCTGGCGGAGTACCGCGGCTACTCGGGACTGCCCGGCCGGCCGACCGAAGCGGGGTTGAACGCGGACGCCGAGGCGGCGCTCGACGCCTTCGGCGAGGGGCGTGATGCGTCCGGCATCGTCTTCGTCGGCCGTTCGCTCGGCTCGGGCGTCGCCGTCGAGCTCGCTTCCCGCCGGCCGCCGCGGCTCCTGATCCTCGTTTCGCCGTACACGTCGCTCGTGGACATGGGCCGTTCGCTCGCCGGCCCGCTCGCTCCCGTTCTCGTCCCCGACCGGTTCGACAGCCTCTCGAAGATCGCGGCCCTGACGTGCCCGATCGTCATCCTTCACGGGACGCGCGACGAGGTCGTGCCGTTCGAGATGGGCCGGCGCCTCGCCGCGGCCGGACGGAACGTGCGATTCGTCCCGCTCGAAGGGCGCACGCACAACGATCTGCCGGAGCTCCCGCGCCTGCTCGTGGCCGAGATCCGCCGCGCGCCTCCGGGTTGAGCGCACGCATCCTCGGCAGCCGGAAAGGACGGCGCGCTACTCTTTTTCGGCCGGAACGGCTTCTTCGGCCTTCTCGAAGGCTTCGGCGCCGCGGCGCTCGAACGCGTCGACCGCCTTCAGGACCCGGCGGCGCGCGTCGTCGACGAAAGCGGCCTGCGCGTCGATCGGCGTCTCGCCCTCCGCGGGCCGAAGCCGCTCGTAGGAGCCGCTTTCGTTCAGCACGCGCGCGCGGACGTTGTCGCGAAGCATCGTGTCGATCACGTCGACGACCCGCTGCGCGAGCGCGGGCTCCTCGACGGGAAAGGACGTCTCGACGCGGCGGAAGAAGTTGCGCGGCATCCAGTCGGCCGAGGAGAGCCACACCCTCCGGTCGCCGCCGTTCTCGAAAACGAACGCGCGGCTGTGCTCGAGGAACCGGCCCACGATGGAGCGCACGCGGACCGTTTCCGAGACGCCCGGAACGCCGGGCTTCAGGCAGCAGATGCCGCGGACGACGAGGTCGACCGGCACGCCGGCCTGCGAGGCCTCGTAGAGGGCCGCGATGACTTTCGGGTCGACGAGCGCGTTCATCTTCGCCTTGATGCCCGACGGGCGGCCGGCGCGGGCGTGCGCCGTCTCGTGCCCGATCCACTCGACGACGCTGCGGTGCATGTCCTTCGGCGCGGTCACGAGGCGCGCGTAGCTCGTCTTGCCCGCGAAGCCCGTGAGGGCGTTGAAGAGCCGCGTCGCGTCCTCGCCGAATTCCGGGCGGCACGTCATGAGACCGAAATCCGTGTAGATGCGCGCCGTCGTTTCGTTGTAGTTGCCGGTGCCGAGGTGCACGTAGCGGCGGATCTCGTCCTTCTCGCGGCGGACGACGAGCGCGATCTTGGCGTGCGTCTTGAGGCCGACGACGCCGTAGACCACGTGGACGCCGGCCTGCTCGAGTGACTTCGCCCACTCGATGTTCTTCTCCTCGTCGAAGCGCGCCTTCAGCTCCACGAGCACCGCGACCTGCTTGCCGTTCTCCGCCGCGCGGATGAGAGCCGGGAGGATGGCGGAGTCCGCGTTCGTGCGATACAAGGTCATCTTGATCGCGACCGTCTTCGAGTCGACGGAAGCGCGCTCGATCATCTCGGCGACCGGGGAGAACGAGTCGTAGGGGTGGTGGAGAAGGACGTCGCCGGCGCGGATCGCGGCGAAGACGGACGTATCGGGCTGGTTGAAGACCGCCGGCACGGCGGGCGAGAACGGCGAGTCCTTCAGCTCCCTTCGGTCGAGACGGGTCAGCCACATGAGGTCGCCCCCGCCGAGCGGGCCGTCCACCTCGTACACCTCGTTCTCGGTGATCTCGAGCTGTTTCAGAAGGAGCTTCCGCACCCTCTTCGGCGTCTTCGGAGCGACCTCGAGGCGCACGACCGCGCCGAAGCGCCGGCGGCGCACCTCCTGCTCGATCGTCGCGAGGAGGTCGGAGGCCTCGTCCTCCTGGATCTCGATGTCGGCGTCGCGCGTCACGCGGAAGAGGTGCGACGACGCGATCTCGAGCCCGGGGAACAGCTCGCCGAGGTTCGCCTGGATGAGGGACTCGAGGAGGAGGAACTCGGCCTTGTCGGGCTTGACCTTCTTCTTTCCCTCCACGAGCTCGCGAACCGCGAGCAGCCGCGGCATGGCCTGCGGCACCTTCACGCGGGCGAATTTCGTCTCGCCGGTCTCGGGGTTCTTCACCTCGACCGCGAGGTTCAGGGAGAGGTTCGAGAGAAACGGGAAAGGATGCCCCGGATCGACGGCGAGCGGCGTGAGCACGGGCAGGACGTTCCGGCGGAAGTGGGTGCTGGAGGCCTCGCGCTGTACGTCGTTGAGGTCGTTCCAGGTGAGAATCGAGATTCCGGCCGCGGCGAGCTTTGGCAGGAGGTCGCCGACGAGGCACGAGGTCTGCCGCAATTCCATCGTCTGGACGGCCGCGCGGACACGCGCGAGGGCCTCGGCCGGAAGGAGACCGTCGTCCGTGGGCTCCACGATCTCCGAGGAGAGCTGGTCGAGAAGGCCCGAGACGCGGATCATGAAGAACTCGTCGAGGTTCGTCTCGCTGATCGCGAGGAACTTGAGCCGCTCGAGGAGCGGCCATCTTTCGTCGTAGGCCTCCTCGAGCACGCGCTCGTTGAAGGCCAGCCAGGAGAGCTCGCGGTTCAGGAGAGGAAGCGCGGGCGAGGCGGCCGTCGGGGCGGCCGGCTGCGGCGTCGCCGCCTCGTCCTGGACGAGCCTCAGCGGGCGTCTCTTCCTGGGCCTCTGCTCGTCTCGGTGAATCATGTGGGCTTCGGGCGGGCAGCGAGGATACCCCTCCGGAGCGTCCGGCGCGCCAGGGCGACTGCGGGATCCACGTATCTCTTTCTTATGGAATTGTTTAGGGGGTTTGAGTCTCGCTCGTTATGTGCTCCGGGCGGAGCAGGTCGAGCACCGTCTTGACCGGCGCGAACGTCTCCTTCGGCACCTCCACGAAGACGGTCTCCCAGTCCGCCATGGCTCCGTTCCAGAGCCCCGGCCTCTCGAGAGCGCGGAGCTCCCGCCCGTCGTGCGTCCTTTTCGCGACGAAGACCGCGCGCTCGTCCACGAAACGGGAAAGCTCGAACGGCCGCCCCGCCGCGTCCCTCAGGGAGCACACGAGGTCCACGGGATTGAAATGCGTCGCCGCGCCCCAGATCGCCGCCTGCGCGGGATCCGCGAGGTTCACCTGCGCCGACTCGACGATCTGCCGCGACGCTCCGCCGGGTCCCGCCGTCCAGAAAGGCCCGCCGCCCGGCTCACCCTCGTTGCGCACCACGCCGCAAACGCGGGTGGGCCTGTCGCGGCGGCTTGCGCGCTCGAGACGTCCGAGGAATCCGACGAGGAGCCGCTTCCAGAGGATCGTCGGCGCGCGCCGCTCGTCGGGCACCACGTTGTCGATGTTCTTCACGAGCACGACGTCGCCCCCCGACTCCTGAAGGTTCTTCAGCAGGGCCCCGTGGCCTCCCGGCCGGAACAGAATCCGCCCGTCCGCGTCCCGGAAGAGGTGGCCGGACGCGTCGAGCGCAACCGTGTCCGTCGAGGGAGACTGCTCGGAGAAGGAGACCGAGAAACGAGCGCCCGTCGCGCGCTCCACGCGCGGCGTGATTTCCCCGAGCTTGTCCTCGAAGGCTGTGCGGTGCTCGGGTGACACGCTGAAATGGACGCGGCAGAGCCCATCGGCGTCCCGGACGGTTCTTGCGGCCTCGAAGAGATGTTCCTCGAAAGCCGTCCGCGCACCCTCGGGATAGGCGTGGAACGGGATCAGGGCCTTCGGCGCCCGAGAGAGCTCCTCGACGCTCGCGCGAAAAGCGAACGAGCTCCTGCTTTCGCGGAATCTCTTCGTTTCCTCGGTCTCCGGCGCGCCTGCGAGGAGGCACGCGAACATGCGGCTCGCGGCTCCGGAGGCGGGCACGAACTTCGAGAGGCGGCCGGCGCGCGCCGCCCCGTCGGCGAGCGCGAGGAGCTCGGGGTATTCGGTTTCGGCGATCCTCTCGACGCCGTCCGCGATCGTGCAGGGGCGCACGAGCCTCACGGCGGGCGGCGGGTCGCGAAGGAGAGCCGCCTGCCGCTCGACCTCGGGAGCCGTCAGGCCCCGCGCTTCGATCCGGGCGCGGTCGTCGGAAGAGAAGGTGTCCTTTCCCATTCGGCGCGAGTTATCGGACTTCGCGATCAGCCCCGCGCGGCTTTCCAAGAGGCGTGGTACGTCGTCGCCCCGTCCTCGAAGCCGCCATGCGACGGCTGCCAGCCGAGGCGCGCGACCGCCTTGCGCGAATCGACGTGCTGGTCGAACGCGAGGGCCGAGGCGAAGTCGCCCATCGTGCTCTTCGCCTCCGCGAGCGGGATCCACCGGATCTCGCCTCCGAAGCCGGATGCCTTCGCGGCCGCGATGACGAGGCGGCGGAGCGGTGCGCGAGAGCGGTCCGTCACGTTGAAGATCTCGCCCGCGATCCCGCTCTCGATCGCGCGGACGTACGCATCCGCGCAGTCGTCCGCGTGGACCGTCGCCCAGCGATTCGAGCCGTCGCCCACGACCTCGAGCTTTCCCTCCGCCGCGCCCGCGAACCAGGCCGCCGTGAGGCTGCCGCCGTAGCCGTACACGCAGCCGGGGCGCAGAACGAGTCCCTTGACGCCGACCGTCGTGAGGACGGCCTTCTCGGTCTCGACGCGCTGGAGGCTCATCGGGAGCGGCGCGAGCGGGGACGTCTCGTCCACGAGCGTGTCGCCGGTCGGGCCGTAGACCCAGACGCCGCTCGTGTAGACGACCGTCTTCGGGCCCGCGCCGCGCCCCGCGAGCGACAGGAGCGAGCCCACGGCGGCGCGGTCGAGCGCGGACGTGTCCGTCGTGTAGTCGGCTGCGGCATGGACGAGGACTGAGCAGTTCTCGGCGCCCTTCCAGGTGCCGGGGTCCTGAAGGGTCCCGCGGACGGCGTGGACCTCGTGCCGCGCGAGGCGCGCGGCGCCCGCATCGGTGCGCGTGAGGCCGAGAACGGAGTGGCCGCGGCGGCGCAGGGCCGTCGCGATGCGGAAGCCGACGTGGCCGGTGGCGCCGGTGACGAAGATTCTCATGGGGGTGAGCTTATCCTTCCCGGGGAGGCTTCGTGGGCTCCGATTCGAAGGACGTGTCGACGGGCGGCCTGGCCGCGATCGCGGAGGGCCTCGGCATCCCGAGGGGCGAGAGGCACATCTTCCTCTGCTGCGACCAGACGAAGCCGAAGTGCTGCGAGAAAGAGCGGGGGCTCGAGGCCTGGGCCTACCTCAAGGCTCGCCTGAATGAGCTGGGCCTTTCGGGGAGCGGCCGCGTGCAGCGGAACAAGGCGAACTGCCTGCGCATCTGCGAAGGCGGGCCCATCGCCGTCGTCTATCCCGAGGGTGTCTGGTACCGCGCGTGCGACCCGCCGGTCCTCGAGCGAATCATCCAGGAGCATCTCGTGGGCGGGCGGCCCGTCGAGGAGTACGCGATCGTCACGCGACCGCTCCCGACTCCTTCCGGTTCGGATGGCCCTGACCCGTCTCGATCAGGCTCCGCAGGCTGCGCTTGATGTAGAAGCTCCAGGCATTCGAGCAGGCCTCGAAGCACTCGTGGTCGCGCACGAGCCCCTGGTGGGTGAACCTTACTTCCGTCTTGCCTCCCTTGTCGGAAACCTCGAAGACGATCTTCGTGCCGTTCCACTCGCTCTTGTCCTCGACGAAACTCAAATGGGCATCCAGGACGAACCAGACGACTTTCCTGCCAGGAACGACCTCGATCAGTTTCTGTTTGCTGCGATGGACGTCCTTGTACCGATACGTGAACTCGTCGCCAAGCTCTTCGGTGCCGCCTTCGATCTCTCCGGACCACCACCCGCGGACGTTGGTGATGGCCGCGAAGGCTTCCTTCGGGGTCTGATCGACCGAGAAGGTCGTGGTGAAGCTGCGATCGTTCATCGGCTCGCTCCTGCCAGGAGAGCCGCGTTCTGCCTTTCGAGCGCCTTGACGACGCCGTTGCGCCACCCTTCTGTCAGGTGCCGGGACGCGGGATCCGGGAAGATGTCCTCTTCACCGTTCTCGAACCCGTCGAAGATCCCGCGCGCCGCCGCCTCGGGCGAGATCTTCGGTATCTCGAAGCCCCGGGTCATGTCGGTGTCGACGGGACCCAGGAAGACGGCGTGGACCGACACGCCTTCGCCCGCCAGGTACGTTCTGAACGACTGCGTCATGGACAGCGCGGCCGCCTTCGAAATGGAGTAGGAGGGGATGACGGGAACGGGCGCGAGCGCCGCCATCGAGAGGACGTTGACGAGGGCTCCTTTGGAGCGTTTCAGCAGCGGCAGGAACGCGCGGGTCACTTTGAACGGCCCGAGGAAGTTGACATCCAGGTGCAGCCGGATGACGTCGGAATCGGTCAGATCGTCGTAACCGGCGACGCCGGCGCAGTTGACGAGGACGTCCAGGGCGTGGATCTCCTGGGCCGCTTTCCGGATCTGCGAGTCGTTGGTCACGTCCAGCATCAGAGCGCTCACGCGTTCGTCCGCAGGCCGCAGCGGCGTGCGCGTTCCCGCGTAGACCCTCTTCGCCCCCCGCTCGAGCGCCTCGTCGACGAGTGCGCGACCGATGCCGCGGTTCGCGCCGGTGATCAGGATCGTCTTCTGTTCGATGTTCATGTCATTTCTCCTTTCGCGCCCGTCAGCAGGCGCTTGCATCATGCAAGTAAATCTAGGTGCTTGCGTGATGAAAGTCAAGGGGGTACTCTCGACGGGTGCTGGGACGCCTCTACGAGAATCAGGACTGCTCCGCGGCCCGGGCTCTGGAGCTCGTCGGCGAACGCTGGAGCCTGCTGATCCTGCGCGACGCGATGTTCCGCGGCTACACGCGGTTCTCGCAGCTCCAGAAGAGCCTGGGAGTCGCCACGAACATCCTCGCGAAGCGTCTGGAGGGTCTCGTGGCGGCCGGCCTCATGGAGCGTCGGCTGCCCGGAGTCTCCGGCGATCAGGCGGAATACCGGCTCACGCGGAAGGGACTCGAGCTGAAGCCGGCCATCATCGCGCTGACGGAGTGGGGCGACAAATGGGTGGGGCCGGGACCGGTCGTGTTCCAGAGCGAATCCGACGGCCAGCCGGTCGCGCTTCAGCTGCGGCGCGTCGGCGACGGCGTTCAGGTCCAGGTCGCCGACGTCGTCGCGCGGCTGCGTTCGAGCCGTCGTTCCGTGGGCCATCGACGGCAAAGGAAGGCGCGCTAAGAGAAGGGGCGCGCGGCGGGCCCTACTTCGCCGGGACGAACTTCATGGCAGTCCCGTTCATGCAGTAGCGCAGGCCCGTGGGCTTCGGCCCGTCGTCGAATACGTGGCCGAGGTGCGCGTCGCAGCGGCGGCACGTCACTTCGGTGCGGACGCTGAAGAAGCTGCGGTCTTCCTGCGTCTTCACGGCGTTCGGCGCGATCGGCTGCCAGAAGCTGGGCCAGCCGGTGCCCGAGTCGAATTTCGCGTCGGAGCTGAAGAGCGGCAGATCGCAGCACACGCAGGTGTACGTGCCCTTCGCGTGGTTGTCCCAGTTCGGGCCCGTGAAGGCGCGTTCGGTGCCCTTCTTTCGCGTGACGTGGAACTGCTCGGGCGTGAGGATCTTCTTCCACTCGGCTTCGGTCTTGACGACCCGATCGCCGGCGGCGGCGGTGTCCGGCATGGCGGATCCTTTCTGGGCGGGACTCTTTTCAGCGCCGGAACGGCCGATCGCGGCGAGGACGCCGGCGCCGGCGAGGAGGGGAAGGGTCAGGGCGAGGAAGTCGCGTCGTCTCAGGGAGGTCATGACCACCCTACGAAATGCGATCCGCGGCCGGATTATTCCTTCCGACCTCCCGGACCGCCTCCCGGAGGTCCTCGACGGCCATGCGGACGCGGTCCGCGTGCGTCCGGAAGCTCAGGATGCACATGCGGATCGCGAAGTCCTCCCCGAGCAGCGTCCCCGTCAGGAGCACCCTTTGCCGGGCGTTCACGCGGTCCATGAGGTCCCGGTTGAGACGATTCATTTCCGCGCGCGACGCTCCCGGCACCGTGAGACGGAAGGCGAAGAGGGACAGCTGCGGTTCGGCCACGATCGTCATGCCGGGGATCGCCCGCACGGCGTCGACCGCCTCCCGGGCGAGGTCGAGCTTTTCGTCGAGCGACGCGCGGAAGGCCGCGAAGCCGCAGAGCTTCAGCGCGAGCCAGACCCCGAGTCCGCGGAAGTTCCGCGAGAGCTCCGGCGAGATCTCGCAGTAGTCCACGGAGTCGGCGTCGTCCTGCATGCCGGGCATGTAGTGAGCGGAAACGCTGTGCGAGCGGCGGAGCGCTCCGGTGTCCTTCACGAGGAGGCAGCCGGCGCCGTAGGGCATGAACAGGCCCTTGTGCGGATCGAGCACGATCGAGTCCGCGCGCGCGAGGCCGGAGAGGGCCGCGCGTCCCCGCGCGGTCAGCATGAAGAAGCCTCCGTAAGCCGCATCGGCGTGCAGCCAGAGGCTCTCGCGCTCCGCGAAGTCGGCGAGCGCGTCGAGATCGTCGACCGCGCCGGTGTTCGTGGTGCCCGCGCTCGCGGCGACGAGAAAAGGCGTGAAGCCGGCGGCACGGTCCGCGGCGACCCGGTCCGCGAGGAGGTCGAGCCGGAAGCGGAACGCGCGATCGGACGGGATCTCGCGCACGTTCGCCGCGGGAAAGCCCGCGAGGAGCGCGGCCTTCAGGATGCAGTGGTGGCCCTGGTCGGACACGTAGAGCGTTCCCCGGAGGAAGTTCTCGGGCAGCTTCTCGTGCCGGGCCGCGACGAGCGCGGAGAAGTTCGCGAGAGATCCGCCGGTGGTCAGGAATCCACCGGCGCTCCTGGGATACCCGACGGCGCGCGCGAACCAGCGAATCACGTTCGTCTCGAGCTGGACGAGCGCCGGCGCCGGAGCGAAGACTCCCACGTAGCGGTTCACGGAGGACGCGATGAGATCCGCGGCCGCGACGTACGGCTGGCCGCCCCCGGGGATGTAGGCGAGAAATCCCGGCCCGGCGTTGTTGAAGCTCGCGGGGATCGCCCTGTCGAACAGGAGGTCGAGGAGCGGTCCCGGCGGCGTGCCGTTCTCGGGCGGCTCCCGCTCGATCAGCTCGCGCGCGAGGGCCTCGGCCCCCTCGGTCCCGTCGGCGGGCTGGGCGGAGAGCGATCCGACGTGCGCGACGACGCGGCGGACGGCGTCGTCGAGGAGGCGGCGCAGCTCCTCGTCCGAAGGCTCGAGGGGGAGGCCGGTGCTCACGCCCCGAGGCTTTCGCGGACGGCGGCGGCGAGCTCGGTGGCCACCGTGTCGACGAGGCCGGCGTCGGTGCCCTCGACCATGACGCGCGCGAGGGCCTCGGTGCCCGAGTAGCGGAGAAGCAGCCGTCCGTTGCCCGCGAGGCGCTCCTCGGCGGCGCGCTGGCGCGCGGCGAATCCGGGGATCGAGTCGAAGGGCACCTTCTCGCGCACGCGCACGTTCTTGAGGACCTGCGGCGTGTGGGGGAAGCGCGGCTGCGCGGAGAGCGGACGGCCCGACGCCGCGACGAGCGCCGCGAGATGCAGCCCCGTCAGCGTGCCGTCGCCCGTCGTCGTGAGGTCGGCGCGGATGAGGTGTCCGGACTGCTCCCCTCCGAGCACGGCGCCCGTCCTGTCCATCTCCTCGACGACGTAGCGGTCGCCGACGGCCGCGCGGATGAGGCGCACCCCCCGGTCCGTCAGGGCCTTCTCCAGCCCCCAGTTCGACATGACCGTCCCGACGACGGCCTCGGGCTTCCGGCCCTCGCGCTCGAGCTCGAGCGTCCAGAGGTAGAGAACGTCGTCGCCGTCGAGGAGCGTCCCCTTGTCGTCGGCCACGATGATCCTGTCCGCGTCGCCGTCGAGCGCGATCCCGAGCGCGGCCCCGGTTTCGACGACGGCGCGCGCCATACCCGCGGGATGCAGGGCGCCGCAGCCCTCGTTGATGTTCCGCCCGTCGGGCGCGACGTTACGCGCGATCACGGTCGCGCCGGCGGCCGCGAAGGCGGCCGGCGCCGCTTCGAAGGCCGCGCCGTTCGCGGCGTCGATCACGACCTTCAGGCCGTCGAGTCGGTGCGGGACGCTCCTGACGAGATGCGCGATGTATTCCGCGCCGAGAAGGAGGTCGCGGTGGACCGTGGCGGGCGGCGCGGCGGCCGACGTCGCGATGCGGCGCTCGATGTCGAGCTCCACCGCGTCGGGCAGCTTGCGGCCGTCGCCCGAGAAGATCTTGATGCCGTTGTCCTTCCAGGGATTGTGCGAGGCCGAGACGACGACCCCCGCGTCCGCGTCCGTGAGCGCCACGAGGTAAGCCACCGCGGGCGTGGGGACGACGCCCGCGAAGCGCGTCCGGCCGCCCGAGGCCGCGATACCGCCCGCCAGGGCCCGCACGATCTCAGGCGACGACGCGCGCGTGTCGCAGCCCACGGCGACCGCGATGGGCGGCCCCATCTCGGCGTCCACGAGCGCGGCGACGAGCGCGGCGCCGATCCGGGAGACCGTTTCGTCGTCGAGCGGCGGAGCGCCCGCCTCGCCGCGGATGCCGTCGGTGCCGAAGAAAGCTCGCATGAGACGTCGATGTTACGTGACGGGGCGCGGTGCGGCGCCGTTCGTTTTCGCGAGCATCGCGAGGAACCGGACCGTCTCGGCGACGTCGTGGACGCGCACGAGGACCGGGCGCGTCCGGGCGGCCTCCGCGCAGGCGGCCACGGCTGCCAGGGACTCGGGCAGCCGGTCGTTCACGGGCGCGCCGGAGACCGCGCCCAGGAAGGCCTTCCGCGACGCGCCCACGACGAGCGGCACGCCGGGCGGCGCGAGGCGGTCGAGCGCGCCGAGGAGGGCGAAGTTCTGCTCGGGCGTCTTGCCGAATCCGAGGCCGGGATCCAGGAAGATCCTGCTTCCGGAAATTCCGGAGGAGAGAGCGCGCTGCCGGGCCTTCTCCAGATCCTCGGCAACCTCTCGTGTCACGTCCTGGAAAGAAGATGCGTCGAACGTGGTCGAGGGCGTGCCCCGGCAATGGTTGAGCACGATTGCGGCGCCGCGGTTTGCGACGAGCTTGAAAAGTCCCTCCGGAACGTCCAGGCCCGTCACGACGTTGACGACGTCCGCGCCCGCCTCGAGCGCCGCGCGGGCCACGTCGGCGCGCCGCGTGTCGATCGAAAGAGGAAGAGACGGGAGCTTTCTTCGAAGGGAAGAGAGGACGGGAAGCACGCGGGCGATCTCCTCATCCGAAGAGATCTCCCCGGCTCCCTCCCCGTAGTTTCTTCCCCTGGGCCGCGTGCTCTCTCCGCCGATGTCGATGATCGCCGCCCCGAGGTCCGCGAAACGCGCGCCCTCTTCCGCCGCGGCCTCCGCGGTCGCGAAGCGCCCGCCGTCGCTGAAGGAGTCGGGCGTGACGTTGAGGATCGCCATGACGCCCGGAAGGGGGCCCCATCTCAGGGCCCGGGCGTTCGACGGCGGAACGGAGTCGGGCACCGCCGGATTATGTCCGGCGAGCCATGAAATAGACTGTATTCGTGCGGATCGCCATCCTTGGGGCGGGCGGAGTCGGAGGCTACTACGGCGGCATTCTCGCCCGCTCGGGTCACGCGGTCGCGCTACTGGCGCGGGGTCCCCATCTGGACGCGATCCTCACGCGCGGGCTCGAGGTCAGGACCCCGGACGAGAGCTTCACCGTCGCGGTCGAGGCCGCCAGCGATGCGAGGATGCTCGGGGTCTTCGACCTCGCGCTCGTGGCCGTGAAGACGTATTCGCTCGCCGAGATCGCCCCCGCGACCCGCCTTCTGGCGGAAGGTGGCGCCGCGATCCTGCCGCTTCTGAACGGCGTGGAGGCGGCCGATCGCCTCGTCGAGAGCGGCGTGCCCGCGCGCCAGGTCCTCGGCGGGCTCACGCAGGTGAGCGTGGCGAAGGTCGCTCCGGGTGTCGTCGAGCGGAAGAGCTCTTTTCAGAAGGTGACCGTCGGAGAGCGGGTCGGCAAGGCTTCCGAGAGGGTTCGGCGGATCGCGGAGGCCTTTCAGGGAGCCGGCGCGGAGACCCGCATCTCGGAGGACATCACGGCCGACCTGTGGCGGAAATTCGCGTTCATCGCTCCCATGGCGGCGGCCTGCGGGCTCGCGCGCGCGCCCATCGGACCCGTCCGGGAGGCTCCTCTTGGAAAGCTCCTTCTCGAGCGAGCCGTGCGCGAGGTGCTGGCCGTGGCGCGTGCCCGCGGCGTCCCGCTCGCCGACGACGAGGGAGCGAAGATCCTCGCCTTCGTCGACGGTCTCGGCGGCGGCATGAAACCGAGCTTCCTCCTCGACCTCGAGGCCGGCGGCCCGAACGAGCTGGACGACCTTTCGGGAGCCGTCGCACGGCTCGGGCGCGCGGCCGGCGTGGAAACGCCCGTGCACGACACGGCGACGGCGGCTCTCGGCGTCGTCCTCCCGCGCCACCCGCTCTAGGCGCGGAAGAAGAGAAGCGTGATCGAGCACGAAGAGAGGGAGAAGCACGGCAGCCGCGCGGGCCGCGAAGCCGAGGAAGGAAGGCATCGCCACTCCGCGCGAGACGGCGATCGAGCGCACGAGAAAGTTCGGCCCGTTCCCGATGTACGTCAGCGCGCCGAAGAACACGGCGCCCGTCGAGATCGCCTCGAGGACCTTCACGGGGACTCCGGCCACCTCGGGCCGGCCGAGCCCGCGCGCGAGCGCGAGGAACGCGGCATACGTCGGGGCGTTGTCGAGCCAGGCCGAGAGGGCTCCCGTCGCCCAGAAGAATTGCCACGGCCGCGTGAGGCCCAGCGCGGGAGCGCGCTCACGCAGGACGGCGAGCGCCGGCTCCATCGTGACGAAGATGCCCGCGAAGAGGATCGCGACCTCCAGGATCGGATGCCACGAGAACCCGGTCTCGGTCCGCTGTCCCCGCGGCGTGAGCGGAAAGCTGAGAACCGCGCACGCGAGATAGGCGGCTTCCCGGTAGGGAGCCTCCAGGAAAGCCGTAGCGCCCACGATGCCGCAGAGGAGAGGCAGGTTCCAGCGCCCCGAGAGTCGGATCGGCCGGCGCGTGGTCTCGTCGGCCCGAATGGCCTCGCGCGTCTCCAGCGCGTAGCGTCTCCTCTCGACGAAGAAGTACGTTCCGAGGAGCACGGTGAGCGCCACCGCCCATTCTCCGAAGAGCCGCAACGTCCAGAAGAACGGGACGCCGGCGAGGTAGCCGAGAAACAGAGGCGGATCTCCGAGAGGCGTGAGGCATCCGCCGACGTTCGAGACGATGAGGATGAAGAAGAGGACCGTGTGCGACACGTTCTTCCTCTCCGAGTTGACCTCGAGCACGAGGCGGATGAGCAGCATGGACGCTCCGGTCGTGCCGATGATCGAGGCCAGGAGACCGCCGAGCAGCAGCAGGCCGACGTTCGCGGCCGGGTGCGCAGGGATGTCTCCCGTGACGCGGATGCCCGACGTGACCACGTAGAGCGAGCCGAGGAGGAGGACGAACGCGACGTACTCGGGTGCGACGTGGCCGAGGGCTCCAGGCCGCCCGATGACGACCGGGAGCGCCGCGAGGCCCGCCACGAGCGCTTGAAAGCCCGGCCGTTCCCATCGCCCGGGAACGGTCAGCGGCAGGACGGCGATCGAGAGAAGAAGCGCCGCGAACGGCAGGAGCCAGAGCGCCGGTGTGTCCATCGCGGTGCCGATGATCGGACAAGCCGGGCGGGGGCGCTAGAAGACGTAGATTCCGTTCAGAAGGACCGTCGCCTGGTTGCCCTTGAAGACGCCGCCGTTCTTGCTGAAGACGTCGGCGTCGGACCAGTCGACGCGCAGGTCTCCCCGGAGGATCAGGTGGGACGAGACCTTGACCTCGGGCGTGACGGTCAGCTCCTTGAGCTTCTGGATCGTGCCTGTGCGGGCGCCGTCCGCGTCCTTGAAATACTCGGCCCTGAGACAGATGGCAAAGGCGTCCGTGACGCCGAGGCGGGCATAGCCGGCGATTCCCGACCACGAGGCGGTGCCGCCCGGCGTCACCGCGCCCTTCTCGCTGCCGTAGACGGCGTCGAGCGCGAAGACGGTCAGGTCGGTGAGCTTCCACTGCGCCACGACGTTGAAGAGGCTCCGGGGATCGGAGTCGACGTTCGCCCGCTCGGGGCCCGTCATGAAACTTCCGTAGACCGTCACGGTTTTCGACGGCGTCCATGTGAGCTGAGCGCCGATGCTCTTCGAGTTGTTGTTGTCCCTCGCGACGTCCCAGCCGTTGCAGACTTCGAACATCCCGGAGAGCTGATCGGTGAACGCGTACGAAGCCTTCAGGCCGGTGTGCGTGGCCGGACTTCCGAAGCCGAACACGAACGAACGGGTCGCGTTGTCGTTGAAGCCGTCGTATCCGTCGAGCACCTCGTACGCGAAGTACGTGACGAATTTCCCCGCGTCGAGACGGAGGCCGCTTCCGACGGGCGCGATCCAGCTCACGAAAGCCTGCTGAAGGTCGACATCCTGCCCCTGGAGGAGGCCGAACGACGACGAGATGCGCGGGATCGACGACCCGGCCGCGAGGTCGACGCGGAACCCGGTCTCCCCCGGCTTGCTGATCGCCTTCTGAAGGACGACCTCGGCGACGTCCACCTTGAAGGTGTTGTCGTCGAAGTCGAAGACCCGGAGCTGATTCGTCCCGGAGTCGGGACGGTTGAAATTGTAGGAATAGCTCGCGGAAACGAAGCCGTTGACCGTGAGCTCCTCGTACCAGGGCTTTGCCGGCGGCGCCGCCGGGGCAGCCGGAGCGGGCGGAGGCGCAACCGGAGGTGTCTGCGCATTCAGGGCCGGACAGGGGAAGAAGGCAAGAGCTCCCAGAAGGGCGGCTCGAAGGCCGCCCGAGCGGACCGTTTTCATGACATCTCCTCTAGGTTTTCGCGCTGACCGTCACCGGGGTCAGGGCCGAGACATCGGCCTCACCCGTCCGGATCCGGACGACATGGTCGAGCTGCTGGACGAAGATCTTCCCGTCGCCCACCTGGCCGGTCCGCGCCGCGTCGGCGATCGCCTTCACGGTGAGCTCGACGAACGGCTCGGAGACGGCGATGTCCAGCCGGATCTTGTCGTGAAACTCGTAGAGGAGCGGATGGCCGCGGTAGCTCTCCATGACCGCTTTCTCCCCGCCATGGCCGGAGACCTGCTGGATCGTGAGCCCCTCGACCTCGGCCGCGAAGAGCGCGACCTTGACGTCTTCGAGCTTCTCGGGGCGAATGATGGCGGTGATCAGCTTCATGACGGCGCTCCCTTCACTTTCCGCCGGCCGGAGCCGGTTTCAAGGCGCCAACCATCGCGCTTGCGGCTGCCGGCCGCGGGGTCACGAACACCGGCGTGTTGACGGAGGGACGGTCTCCGCTGTACGCGGGGGCGGAGACCTCGTTGAAGTCGAGGCCCTGGACCTCCTGCTCGGGGGTGACGCGCATCCCGACCGTGGCGTCGAGGACCTTGAAGAGGACGAAGCTCGAGAGGCCGACCCAGACCACGTTCGCGCCGAGCCCGATCAGCTGGGCGACCAGCTGCCTGCCGTCGCCGTAGAAGAGACCGGCGACCCCGGCGTCGGGCCCGCCGTTGAGGCCTCCGCCGTACGTCCCGTCGGCGAAGAGGCCGAGGGCGATCAGCCCCCATGCGCCGTTGATCCCGTGAACCGCGATCGCGCCGACAGGGTCGTCGACCTTGAGGGTGTTCTCGATGAAGAGGGCGCCATACACGACCACGATGCCCGCGACCGCGCCGATCAATACGGCCGAGGGGGCCGTCACGAAAGCGCAGGGAGCGGTGATGGCGACGAGACCCGCCAGCATCCCGTTCGCGCTCATCGACGGGTCAGGGCGCCCGTACTTCCGCCACGTGACGAGAAACGCGAGGAGGGCGCCGGAAGCCGAGGCCAGCATCGTGTTCGTCGCGACCACCGAGATCCGCAGGTCCGTGCCGGCGAGCGTCGATCCGGCGTTGAATCCGAACCAGCCGAACGCGAGGATGAAACAGCCGAGAAGCGCCATCGGAAGGTTGTGTCCCGGAATCGCCCGGACCTCGCCCTTGACGTACTTGCCGATGCGGGGCCCGAGGACCCACGCGCCCACGAAGGCCATCACGCCGCCCGTCAGGTGGACGACACCCGAGCCGGCGAAGTCGACGTAGCCGTGGCCGAGGCCGGTGTATTTGCCGAGCGTCGAGAGCCAGCCCCCGCCCCAGGCCCAGTTCGCGAAGAGCGGATAGATGACCGCGGACGCGACGAACCCATAGATCACGAACGCCGACAGTTTCCACCGCTCGGCCATCGAACCGGTCGGGATCGTGAGGGCCGTGTCCATGAAGACCATCTGGAAGAGGAAGAGCGCGAACGCGGCGACGTCGTACGAAACGCCGGTCAGGAAGAACCCGGTGCCGCCGAAAAGACCCCACAGGTTCCCGCCGATCGTTGGGCCGATCAGCTTTCCCATCTCCGCGGGGACCGTGAGCGACGCGCCCATCGCGGCGCCGGAGCCCCCCATCTGCAGCGCGAAGCCGGCCGCCCAGAAGCCGAGGATCCCGATGCCGTAGACCATGAAATTCATCGTCATCGTGTGGGCCGCGTTCTTCGCCCGCGTGAAGCCGGTCTCCGCGAGGGCGAAGCCGGCCTGCATGAACATGACGAGGAAGCCGGCCACGAGGGTCCAGACGAAATTGAGCGAGACCCGGGTCTGTCCTACGGCCGCCCCGATCTCCTCGATCGTCGGCTTGCCCGCGACCTTGGACGGGACGTTCGCGATCCCGCCGGTGCTCGCCCCGGAGGGGTCTGCCGCGAGCAGCGCCCACGAGGTCGCCAGCAAGCCGAACAGGAACAGGATCGTGATCAGTTTCTTTCGCATCGTCGCTCCTCCCCGAATGGCTGCCGTTTCGCACGGAACGTGCCGCCTGGCCGGGAAGGGCGCGATTTTCCTCAAGTGATTGCTGAAAAGAGAGTTAGCGACGGATGCACTCCCGACAGTAGACGCGCGGGCAAGGCACGAATTTGTTGTAACAGAAGATGAGTGCTACGAAAACGTAGGAATCGCTTGCGCACTGTTCGGCTCCCCGGCGGGCCGTCGTGCCGCGGACCCCGTCGCGGGGAACACCCATTCTCGACTGCCGGCGCGACTCCCGACACAAATGTAAATTCAATCAGTCAGTAATACAGAATTGTAGCTTTTGGCCTCGTGCGTCAAGGCCGAAAGCGGTCGGGGTCTATCCCGTGCTTCGAAGCTTTGTAGTTCAGGATCCTCTCGGTCGTCCTCAAGAGGCGCGCGGCCTTCGCGCGGTTCCCCCGCGCGATCTTCAACCCGTCGAGGATCAGGTCCTTTTCGAACCCGGAGATCGCCTCGGCCAGCGACTGCCCGGGGAGCGTGTTGGAAACCTCCGCGGTCTGGAGAGTCGGGGGAAGGTGGTGCGCATGGATGACGCCGCCCTCGCAGATGAGCACGGCGCGCTCGATGCAGTTCTCGAGCTCCCGGACGTTGCCGGGCCAGTGGTAGCTCATCAACATGTCGATCGCCGAGGTGGAGATCCGCCGGACGCTCCGCGCGTGGGTCGCGGCATATTTCTCGACGAAATGATCGGCCAGGAGAAGGATGTCCGACCGGCGCTCCCGGAGCGGAGGGACGAAAAGGCCGAAGACGTTCAACCGGTAATAGAGGTCTTCCCGGAACGAGCCTTTCTTCAGAGCCTCCTCGAGGTCGATGTTCGTGGCGGTGATGAGCCGGACGTCGACGCGTACCGGCTTCACCCCGCCGAGCCGCTCGAATTCCCGTTCCTGGAGGACGCGGAGGAGCTTGATCTGCGTCGCGGCCGGAAGGTCGCCGACCTCGTCGAGGAACAGGGTGCCGCCGTGCGCGAGCTCGAATCGCCCCTTCTTCTGCTTGTCGGCTCCGGTGAAGGCTCCCGGTTCGTACCCGAACAGCTCCGACTCGACGAGGCTCTCAGGCAGCGCGGCGCAGTTGACCTTCACGAACGGCTTGCCGGACCGCGGAGAGTTGTAATGGATCGCGTGGGCGACCAGCTCTTTTCCGGTCCCCGATTCCCCCCGGATCAGAACGGTCGTGTTCGCGGGTGCCGCCTGCGCGACCTGCTCGTAGACCTTCTGCATCGGGTGACTCGTCCCGATCAGGTTGCCGACGTCGTACCGCTCGCGAAGCTCTTCCCTGAGCTGGCGGTTTTCCTCCATCAGCCCGTCTTTTTCCGCCTGCAGGAGGCGATGCACGCGCGTCGCCTGCCCCAGCATCGAGGCGGCGATTCCGAGGACCTTCACGAAATGTCCGAGATCCCGGTTCTTCTCGTAGACGAACGCGACCCCGAGGGCACCCGCGCTCCTGCCGTCGATCCGGATCGGGACTGAAACGTACGAGAGATCGTCCTTCGACTTTCGCCGGGCCTGAAGGAAGCCGAGCTGGTCGAGAAAGAGAGGCTCCTGGCTGGCGTGAGGGACCGCGATCGGCTTCCCCGTCTTGACGACGCGGCCCGTGATCCCTTCTCCGAGCCGGTATCGGACCTTCTCGGCCGCCGGGCCATGACGCCCCGTCACCGCCTCCAACTTCAGCTCTTCGGTCGCGGCATCGAGGAACGTAATCATCCCGAAGGCCGCCTTGAGGTCCGTCTCGAGGATCTCCAGGGCGCGTGCGAACGAGGCCCTGAGATTCAGGGGCGAGCCGAGCGCCTCGCTCAGCTCCAGCAGCATGGTCAGCTCGTTCGAATGGAGGGAAGGCATCGTCGCTCCTGCGCCCTGAGCCTACTCCGCCGGGACTTTACGCCGCCTGGATCGGGTTTCGGAGGAGGCCGATGCCTTCGATCTCCGACTCGAGCACGTCCCCGGGCCCGAGGTACTCCGGCGGCTTGCGGGCGTGCCCGATGCCCGGCGGCGTGCCCGTCGCGAGGATGTCCCCGGGCTCGAGCGTCAGGCCGAGCGAAAGCTCGGCGAGAAGACGCGGAACCTTGAAGTACATCTGGCTCGTGTTCCCGTCCTGCTTCACGACGCCGTTGACGCGCGAGACGAGGCGGCGTGAAGTCCAGTCGAAGCCGTCCGCCGTGACGATCCAGGGCCCCATCGGCGCGTGCCCGTCCAGGCTCTTGCCTTTCCACCACTGGCCGCCGTGCTTCTTCTGCTGGATGTCGCGGGCGGTCGTGTCGTTGAGGACGCAGAAGCCGAAGACGTGGTCCATCGCCTTTTCCTCGGAGAGGTTCTTCCCGCGCCGGCCGACGACGACCGCGAGCTCGACTTCCCAGTCGATCGCCGTCGACACGCGCGGATCGTACGGAATGGGGTCGTACGGGCCGTTGACGGCGTTCGTCCCCTTCGTGAAGAACACGGGATGCTCGGGAAGCGTCTGGCCCGAGTCCCGGAGCGACTTTCCCTCTTCGAAGTGCGCGACGTAGTTCCAGCCGACGCAGTGGACGTTCCGGCGCGGGACCGGAATCGGCGCGAAGAGCCGGACGTTCTCGACGCGTGGCCCGCCGGGCGCGGAATCATCGACGAGCGTCCGGGCCGGGGCGAGGGCGTCCTCTCCGGCCGCGATCAGCGACAGCATATCGGCGGGATCGAACGAAAGAGGAATGTTCCGCCGGCGCGCCTCCGCACCGAGGTCGACGACGCGGCCTTCGGCAGTTAGAGCGCCGACGCGGATCGGTTCGCCGGGAGAGGGAGCGAAGCTGAAAAGTCTCATCGCGGCCCATCATCTCGCACCTCATGCGCGGCAGGCGCCGACGACGACTGAGCGGTGCGCCTTCTAAAGTAGGCCCGAAAAGCGCCGGCGAGGATGAGCGGCAGAACCGGCGCGACGACGGCGAGACGTTCGGGCGGAGGGAACCAGGCGGCGACGAATATATAGAAAGCGGGCACGACCACGAGCGCCAGGCTGGCTCCTGCGGGGATGTGAGTCCGCGGCGGCACCACGAAAAGCAAGGCCCAGCCAGCGAGAATGCCGATCAGAGTGAGACCCAGCAATACGCAGAAGCCGTTCTCGCCCTCGAGGGGGTTTTCGATTGCAGGAGACGCGAGAAGGCCGAGGAGAAGCACTGAAGTAGATCGTGAAGCGAGCCGGGGCCGTGGTCAAGCCATCAAGCGCGAGGTGTGGACAGCCAGGCGTCGATCCATTCGGCTATCTGCTTAGCCCCGATTCGCCGGTGAAAACGGATTGAACGGCGAGCCGATTCCGCCCAGCCCGCGCAGCAACTCCGGGCGCCGGCGGCCGAAACTCTCGATCAACGCCCGATACCGAACCGGAACGTTTCGGGCTTCCTCGGGTGTCATGACCCGGTACGCCGCCGAGTGATCGTGGCGCAGCGGACGCCCGCTCTCCGACGAGTACATGTTGGCCACCATCACCGCGAAGAAGTCATCGACGATGTCGAAACGAGGAATAGTCCGCATGTTGAGGCTGCCGGCCAGCATCATCAGGGCGTGCGTCAGTTCGTGGAACAGGACCTCGTCCGGCTGGTTTCCGGCGGTGGGATGGCGCCGCCCGCCCCACGTGTCGGTGGGGCTGAAGCGAATGTCCACCGAGGAGGCGCCGCCGCCAGTGGCTCCGGCGCCGTATCGGGCCGAGGTGAAGGCGTTGTGAATGTGCATCGTATTGAAGATGCGGACGAAATGGCCACGGGTGACGCATATCTCCAACACCCGCTTCATCACATGCTGACCCACCATCGTCCGGTCGATCATCGTCAAATGCTGGAAGACGCGCCGCTCGTAGTCCTGTTCGCTGAGGATGGCGAAGGACGTTTGGGCGACGTTCCCGCCGTCGATCAGGATGGTCCGCTGTCGCCGGAACTGCTCATCGGCAATCACGACGTCGTCTGGGTACAGAAGCATCGCGTCCCCCAATCGCAGCCGTTTGGCCCCGGACTAAATGGTTAGCCAACATTACCACCCTCCGGAGGCGCGGGCGACGAGTCCGATGCACGCCGGGGTTAGCGGCCACTGCCAGGTCGCGTAGCCGGGTGGGAGAGGTGCCGCCTTCGCATGGCGCGATCCAGCCGGGCGCGGACGAGCCGAAGGTGGAGAATTGGATAGAGGTTAACGACAACCTGGACGAAAAGGAGCCACCCGGCAGCCGCGCGCTGCCCGGTGAACCACGCGAACACGATGAACGGCAGCAGAAAGACCGCCGCCCAGAAGTGAGAGGCCTCTGCTGACTCCGCTAATAGGCGAACCCGCAGCATGTCTTCTGCGGGTCGAGGAAGGTAGAGGGCGGAGTTGAGGTAACGAAGCGGGGTACGCCGTAGCAAAGCACCGTAGGCGGGCACGGCCAGGTAGCGATACGCGCGGGCCTGCCCCGGAAGGCCTGAGCTGCCGCAGGACCGAGGGCATTCGAAGGAGGAAGAGGGGCTCGCCGAGCTTTGCCAGGGCCATGAGATAGAACATGGACAGTAGTGCCAGCCATGGTGTCGAAAGGTCGAGAACGCGGCGGAGCATGACGAGCGAATAGACGAAGAAGACGAGAACGGCGAAGAGCGCGAGAACGCGCGGCCAGATGCGCACGTGGCAGTCCTTATGTCAGGCCCAGAGCGACCTGACCTATTTGAACAGCGACATGATGGCAGAGGCACCGCCTACAAGGCCCCAAATCACGTAGGCCGCGAGGAGGAGTGACGCCACGACCACGATGAGGTTGATAAGTGGTACCCATGTGCCTGGACTAAAGTGTTACCTATGTGCCCGACTTTTCATGCGTAGATGCGCGGTGGTTCCCGGCGAAACCGGGTTCATTAGCCCAGTTCCCTAGCCGATGACTACGAGCCGGGTTCAACCGGATCGAGATGCCACGCCCCTTCTTCCCATCGTTTGATCGCTTCGGCTGCTTCAAAACCCGGGAGGCCCGGTTTGCGCGCCCCTGCGCGAAGAATTGCGAGGCATTCTTCCGTACGGTAACGAAGAAGACACGCAGCGGCCATGGACCGCACGCCCGAGTGCGAATCGCTAAGGAGCTGCAGCGCCTGGTTCAGCGTTACTTGGCGGCGAACTCCGGACGCGCGTACGACTCCAGGAACCCGCACGCCGAACAGCGGAAGACCCCCACCGGGACGCTCTTGTCCAGCCGAACTTTCCTGACCTGCCGGAACAGCCAGCCGACCTTCTCCGGCGCCCCCTCGTCCCAGGTGAGGACGACCCGGTTGGGACCCTCTCTCCCGCAAGTGAAGCCCTGCACCATCTCGCCGTCGCACTTGGGACACCGGTTCGTTCCCGCGCTCATGCCTGAACCTCCGAGGGAGCAGTTGCAGTAAGCTTTCTCGGCCGCCTAACGATATCGAGTTCAGCGGCGAGCGCAAGCGAGATGAGATGAGAAGGCCGGTCTCCCCGCGCAGTCGGAAAATCCGCTGCAGGGAAATTGCGGGCTCGAGGCCCAGAAGGGAGACCGGCCATGAAGAAGCGTAACACCGGGAATGGGACCGAGGGGATGGTCACGAGGACTGTCGGAATGGACCTGGGGGATCGGACGAGCCACCTCTGTGTGCTCGATGAAGATGGGACGGTCGTCGAGCGGAGCAGGATTCAGACGACGCGGGAAGGCTTGCGAAAGCGGTTCGAGGCGCGAAGCCGAATGCGGATCGCGCTGGAGGTCGGGACACACTCGGCGTGGGTCAGCCGGCTTCTGAAAGAGCTGGGGCACGAGGTGTTGGTCGCCAATCCCAGGAAGACCCGCCTGATCTACCAGAATAGGGGGAAGCAGGATCCGGTGGATGCCGAGGCACTGGCGCGGATCGCCCGGCTGGACCCGAAGCTCCTCTACCCTGTGGAGCACCGCCCGGAATGCGTGGCGCAGGACCTGGCGGTGCTTCGGGCGCGCGATGCGCTGGTGAGGACGCGGACGCAGCTCGTCAATCACGTTCGTGGAGCGGTCAAGGCGACCGGACACCGCCTGAAGAAGTGCTCGACGCGGACGTTTTCGGGAAAGGTGGTGGGCGAAATTCCCGAGGAAGTGCGCGAAGCGTTGTCGAGTGTCGTGACGGCGATCGAGGTCGTGTCGAAACAGATCCTCGTGCTGGACAAGCGGATCGCAGAACTGGGAAAGAAGAAGTACCCGGAGACGGCGATGCTGCGGCAGGTAGGAGGAGTGGGCCCGATCGTGGCACTGGCCTACGTCCTGACGCTGGAAGATCCGGGCCGTTTCCAGAAGAGCCGGGCAGTCGGGCCCTACCTCGGGCTCGTGCCGGCGCGAAGCCAGAGCGGGGACTGCGACCCACAACTGGGCATCACGAAAGAGGGAGACAACCTCCTGCGTCGGCTTCTGGTTCAGTCGGCGCAGTACATCCTCGGGCCATTCGCACAGGACAGCGACCTCAGACGATTCGGCCAGGCTCTGTCGGCCCGAGGGGAACGCAACGCGAAGAAACGAGCCGTCATCGCCGTCGCACGAAAGCTGGCGGTGCTGCTGCATCGGCTGTGGCGGAGCGCAGAGGTCTATGAGCCGCTACGCAAAGCCGGAGCACTCCAAGACGCGGCCGTGGCAGCGTAAGAAACCAGCGAAAGGAAACACCGAGAGGTCCCGATCAATCGTGGCGATCCCAATTCGAGCTAACGCCCCGTCAGGGCGACTGCGCAGCGGACTCCGGTCCCCACGGACTTCGGCCCGGGGCGGAAAACCGGTAGCGAGATTGCAGCGTCCTTACGGATTGGACCCCCTCATGCACCGGGCCGATAAGCACGGTCCACACAGAGTGCGAATGGAAGCTCGGCGACCAACTCGAACCCAGGGATTCCCACCCAAGATCACCGCCCTCTCTTGACAACAACCGGCCTTCTCATGGAAGTCCGCTGCAGCGCGGTGTTAGGCAGCTCGTTCGGAGCTGCCGGGAAACCACCCAGGAAGCCTTTGCCGGAACCGTAGAACGAGGTAGCCGGCGAGTAGCTCCGCCGCACCCGAAAAGAAGTTGACGCGCTGGTTTGCCCATGCAGATTCCTGTGCCCCAGCCTTCACCCAGGTTTGGGCGCGGAGGAGCTCGAGGCCGACGACTGCAACGAGCTGAAAGCCGCTAACGAGAAAGAAGACGCCGAGCGTAATAAGGCCGGCTTCAAGTAGGCCGTCGGCAGGAAAGTTGAGGCGCTCGGCCTCGCCGCCTGGCATGAGAAGCCGTGACAGTGGGCGAGCGAAGAAGAGTAGGCAGATGGCCGCGAGGGCGTGAATGAGCATGCCAACCGCAAAGCCGAAGGTTTGAGAGCGGTTGAACTCCGGCGCCGATGAGGGGACGACCATAAAGAACGCGGGCAGCGAGCCGGCCGTGGAGGCGAGCATGACAACGCCCCAGAACTTGAGTAACACCTCGAGCAGAGTACGTGCGGTCACCGCGCCTCCTTGAGCTGCCTAACGATATCAAGCTCAGCGGCGAGCGTAGCGAGTCCGCTGCAGCGCGTTGTTAGGCAGCGGTAACCGACCCCACGAAGCCAGGCAGAAGGCCCCCGCCGGGCTCAGGGCCCGACTTGCTGATGCCAGTCCCGGCCGCAGTGCCGACACTGCTGTGCGCGCGGGGAGCGAAGAGGCTTGCCGCAGTGGGGGCATGGCGCGGACTCCGGCAAGGGGTGGACGGGCTGGCCGCGATGAAACACCCATGAGTTCGCGTGCTTCAGTTCTTTAACGCCGAGCCGACGGAGTTCCTTGATGGCCTCGATGCTCTGACCCTGCTCAATGAGCGAAAGTAGCGACGCGCGTTCGGCCGGGCAAGGAAGCTGAACGCCGGCACGACGAGCCCACATGTGCTGCATTTCTGGCCGGGCTCGGATTGCGATTCGCTCACGAGAAGAGTCACGCGTTCAGGCTTCCGCTGCCTAACGATACACGAGGGGTTAGGCTGCAACCGCCGGACGCCCGTTGAAGAGACCGATCAAAAGGCCTGCAGCTCTTTGGCTGCGGCCGGAGTAAGCGAGACATAACCATGGGATGGGGCGGGGGCCAACATGAAGCCAGGCCTCAGGTAGAGCGTGAAGTAGACCGAGGCTGAGCCGCCTCCCCGCAAGTGCTCCTCGGACATGGAAATGCCCCAGGCGGTGGGTCCGGGGAGGAGCGTCCGGGGGCTTAGCGAGGGGTGTTGAGCCGGCTTCCACGGTAATGAGGAGTGCGACCAGCTGCTCTGCCTCGGCCTGAGTGAGGTCGCGAAAACGGGTGCACTCAGACGGCGACGACCCGGTGAGGCGAGGGTTCTGGCAAACGCTTACCGATGGCGAATGGAAGCCGTGCCAAGTGGGCTTCGAGCGCGCAGCTAAGACCGGGGCAAGAGCGAGCAGCACAGCCACGCGAAGTGTCATTGCAGCCTAACGATATCAAGCTCAGCGGCGAGCGCAGCGAGTCCACTGCAGCGCGTTGTTAGACGGCTGCCTGGTTCAGACCGGGCACATGGGTTACAGATCAGTCCAGGCACATGGGTGACACAGGGCAGAGTTGGGGTGGGAGGAGAGACGCCCGATGCCCTGGAAGGAGACGACACCCGTGACCGAGAGGATGCGGTGCCTTGTGGACTACCGAAGAGGGATGTTCACAGTGAGCTTTCTTGCCGAGCGACACGGTGTGAGCCGCAAGACGCTCTACAAGTGGATCGAGAGATTCGAGGAGCAAGGCGTGTCTGGGCTCGCGGACCAGATACGGCGCCCGCGCTGTCATCCGAATCAGACCCCGGAGGCAATCGAGGGCGCTCTGGCGGAGTTTCGACGCAAGCATCCCGACTGGGGTCCGAAGAAGATCGTGCACGTGCTCTCGAGCCGCGACCAGGAGACGAGCTGGCCGGCGCGAAGCACCGTGGCGGCGATTCTCAAGAGGCGCGGGCTCGTGAAGGCGCGGCGCCGCAGACGGCCCGTCGGCCATCCCGGACGACCGACGACGGTGGCTTCGGAAGCGAATGCCCTCTGGGCCACGGATTTCAAGGGCGAGTTCCTGACGAGCGACGGGATCTACTGCTACCCGCTGACGGTGACCGACCTCTACAGCCGCTACCTCGTGGGATGCAAAGGCCTGCTGTCGACGAAGACGGACGGCGTGAGGAAGTGCTACGAGCGACTGTTTCGGGAATACGGAATGCCCGAGGCGATCCGCAGCGACAACGGGGTCCCGTTTGCTTCGGCGGGTCTGGGGCGGCTCTCGCGCCTGTCGGTATGGTGGATCAAGCTCGGGATCAGACCCGAGCTCACGCAGCCGGCCCACCCTGAGCAGAACGGATCGCACGAGAGGATGCATCGCACGCTCAAGCGGGCGACGACCCATCCCGTGGGGCGCGACCTGAAGAGCCAGCAGAAGCGCTTCGACGCCTTCCGCAAGGAGTTCAACACCGAGCGGCCCCACGAGAGCATCGGCATGAAACGACCCGCCGATCTTTACCGTGCCTCGCCTCGCCCTTACCCGACCGTGCCTCCACGCATCGAGTACCCGGGCCACTTCGAGGTCAGGCGCGTGAGCCGTAACGGCGGGATCCGCTGGAAGACGGGCTGGCTCAGCGTCAGCCACCCGCTGATCGACGAGTATGTCGGGCTCGACGAGGTCGACGACGGAATCTGGAACCTGTACTTCGGCTCGCTGCTGCTCGGCCGCTTCGACGAGTGCGAGAAGAAACTCTATGCAGCGTTCTATGAACACCGGCCCTGGCATCGCGGCGGCTGCGCTGGGCGCGCCGCCGACGGGTCAACGCAGGAAGATTTCCTCGATTTCCACAGCGCGACGACTACGAGGTAACAATTGAAGAGTGTTACCCATGTGCCTGGACTGAAGTGTTACCTATGTGCCCGACCGTTCACCTCCCCTGCAACTACGAGATCCAAGGGAGCCACTCGACGAGCCAGTTCCAGAAACGGTCCCCGTACCGATACGCGATACCACCCATGACGACGGCGAGGACAAGCACGGGCCAGCTTGGAAGCTCGCTGCCGATTACTGCGTAACCGCCCAGCAACAAGCCCGTGAGGACGCCGCAGCCCAGGCCGACGGGACCTCCGCCAGGTACCTGCGAAGGTGGCCGCGAAGGTGCGACGAGTGCTCCGGACTCTTAGTTCGGCCAGACGCCGAACACGTAGAGGATCCCGACGAGAAACAGTAGCGCCATGTCGATAAGGAGAAACGCATTTGCTCCCTCGATCCACGAGCGTGGGAGAGGACGCGGCCATGGCCTTGGTGAGCCGTTTGCTTTCACGTTTACCTCTTCAGCCGTCTAACGATATCGAGTTCAGCGGCGAGCGCAAGCGAGTCCGCTACAACGAGGGGTTAGGCGCCCTCTTCGATGGAAGCATCGAAGCTTCCGGATGAGCGAGCCTCGCACGTTTCGTATTCGAGAACTCCGCCTTGCTCTAGTTTCGCGAGTGCCTCGCAAACGGCGTCATAGTGCCCCTCCGGAGAGACGTCGAGCGCGAGGTACTTGGAGTTCGCACGCTCGAACGTGACGCCGAGTTTCGTGAGCGGATCCATGACGCGCGCCTGCGCCTCGACCGAACTCTCCATGGTGAAGACCACACGGAGCGTGTGATGACCGCCCGGCCGGACAACCTCTTGTATCTCCGGTTTCAGCTTCGGATCGGACGAAACGGCGCGCACGACATCATTCAGGCTCAGGCCGTAGGCGTAGAACGGCACGTTCCGGAGCTCGAAGAGGCCGCCGCCTAGGTCGCGCGCCCACATGGACTCCCCTCCCGTTCCCCAATGATTCGGGAGATCGATGTGTACCTTGACGAGGGATGGATCGGTCATGCGTTCATCTAGGGCGTCTAACGATATCGAGTTCAGCGGCGAGAAGGAAGGAGCGCGAGCGACTGACGCCGAGTCCGCTGCAATGAGTTGTTAGGTTGCGCCGCCGCTACCAGAAGAAGGTGCGCCGCATGGCTTGAACGAGGCGAAACAGCACCCCGGCCTCCACGACAACGGCGAGGCTCGCCGCAGCCAGGTGAGAGTGATACGCGAAGCCATCGCGAACGCCGGCGGGGAGTAGAACGAAACGCCGAAAGAGATATGCCGCGTAGAAGACGAGGAGAGTGACGAACCCGGGCGCCCAAGCGAAGCGGGAAAGGGGAGGGCCAGTGGCGACGATGTTCACGCCCCAGACCATCAGGGCAGCGGCGCCGATGAGCAAGACGAAAGCGTGAGCTGCCAGGACACGCGGGCGCAGCCTGGGGCGGAATGCCGACAGGATCGACGTTGCCAGAAGCGTAGCCGCGAGAGGCAGAGTGACGGTGGCGATGTTCCTGATGAGCGCCGCCTCTTGCGGCGCCGTGGCTGTAAGACGCGAGACGATTAGGGCGCCGCCGTGAGCGACCCCTACAAATAGGGCCAAGAGCACATTAAGGATGAGCACGAGCTGCACAGGAATGCGGTCGGCTGCGGCTTCGAAGCGATTGACGAGTGCGTGCATCGTAAAACGTGGATTCACTGTTCCCTGCGCAACCTAACGATACCGAGTTCAGCGGCGAGCGCGAGCGAGTCCGCTGCAACGAGCTGTTAGGCAGCGACTATTCGGGAGGCTCGATGGGCGGGTCGACGGCGACGACGTCGAAACGCCTGAGGTTAGGGTTCCACTGAAACGTCACTTCACGACCCCTATTCTCTCCGGGAAGAGAAATGTCGAGAGCTGCGGCGCTGATGACGCCCGCGCCAAGATTCTGGATGTGCGTGGTTGACTGGGCGTCGTCGGCCACGAGGAGGCCACTCTGATATGGCGGCGCGATGGCGAGGCGCTGCACCTTTCCACTCGGCAAGACGGTATAGAGGGCGTAGCTGAAGTTGTTGCTGCCCGCCATCGTTCCGAGGTTGAAATCCAGCTGGCCGTCGCCGTTGTAGTCCGCGAAAACGAGACTCCACGAGCCAGGAAAAACGTTCAGAACGCCGAGATCGGTATACACGGGCGCTCGGCCCGCGAGGGTTACCGCCACGCGACAGCGCCCGTGCAGAAACGGCCCGGGTGCCACGCCTTCGGGCGTTGGTGCCAACATCTCCAGCGCGATGTGATCGAGGCGCTGGTCGCCGTTAAGGTCCAGCACTGCCGCAGTGAGTGGCAGGTAGGTTGCCGCGATAGGCGCCGCCGCAGGGACCTGCGCAAGCATCACGAAAACGAACAGGCTGTTCATACGCTGCCTAACGATATCAAGCTCAGCGGCGAGCGTAGCGAGTCCGCTGCAGCGCGTTGTTAGGCAGCTCTATGGAGCCTGCGGGATTGAAATGCGCAGCGTCTTGAGGATCGTGAGAAGCGGGAACGGAGAATCGTCGGGACCGTGTTCATTGCTCTGAGCTAGTGAGAGGGCGGTTACGTCACGGGCCGCGAAAACGTAGACGGACCACATGCACGAGCCCTCGCCGCGGCCACAAGAAACGCAGACACATGCTCGGTTCGGTCCTAGAGCAATTATGTAGGAACTCTTGCAGCCATTGCGGGCAAGAGAAACGGGATCGGTGTCCGGTGGCTGAGGCAGATGCTGGTGGACGAGGAAGCGAAGAACGATGTCGTCCGCCGTAGAGGGATCGGTCGGTTGCAGCTCCACGACGCGGATAAGGCGCTCGATATTGAATGATTCCGGCGGCTCGGTTCTGACCCGTAGGTTCGGCGGGTACCTAAAGGAGATACCGAGAGTAGCGTCTTGATACGTGTGCCAGCCGTCCGTCGATTTGCGCGCAGCGCCGGATGGGCTGTTGTTTAGAGTGAGTAGGAGGAAGAGTAAGAGCATCGAGCTGCCTAACGATACCGAGTTCAGCGGCGAAGAGGAAGGAGCGCGAGCGACTGACGATGAGTCCGCTGCAACGAGCTGTTAGGCCGACGCCGCCGCTAACCCTGAAGAGACAGCTGGAGACGAGAAGGCCGCCGCAAAGCCGCGTGGCCTGCCCAAGCCGGACCTATGAGTAGCGCCGCCTAGATGTGAGGAGGGGTTCCGAGCCGAAATAATTCCGAACGAAGGTGGGGAACCTCGAGACTGCTTCCGGCCAGGCTAACGGAGCCACGAAGCCGCGACACGACACGAATGATTTCGGCGGCCTAACGATATCAAGCTCAGCGGCGAGCGTAGCGAGTCCGCTGCAGCGCGTTGTTAGACGCCGGGCTTCGGAACGCCGAGGTCTTTGCAGATTTTGGCGGCGAGAAACTCGTTGAGCTCGCGATGCCGGGGAACGGTAGACACCTTGCGCTCGGGCCGATTGACGTACACGGTATGCGAGCCGCCCTCACGAAGGAGCTGACAGCCATGGCGCTCGAGATGACGAATGAGGTCGGCGCGCTTCACGCCGAGAGGTTGAAGCGCTCCCGAATGACCGAGGCGTTCGCGAGCGCCTGCTCGCTGAGGGCGCGATTAGCCTCGAGAACCAGCGTTACCGCCTCGTGCAGATTTGAACGGGCCTCCTCGAGCGTGGCTCCCTGCGAGTTCGCGCCCGGAAGCTCCTCGATAAAGGCGATGAAGCCTTCAGGTACCTGCTGAAAGACGGCGGTCAGTTCGAGCGACATGAGGAGATTCTAGCCCTGCTTTCCCTTCCGGCGTCTAACGATATCAAGCTCAGCGGCGAGCGAGCGAGTCCGCTGCAGCGCGTTGTTAGGCTGCGCCTCGCCTACTTCGGGCGCAGCGCAGGGGAGTCAGATGTGACGCGGGCCTTAGTACGTGTCTCGTAATGGCGCCACGCCCACGTGATGAGAAGCATGAGGGTGTCGTAGCGGCATTGATTGACTCAGCCCGTGCTTCGGGCGTGATGTTCGGGCCGGGCTGCGCCGAAGCCGCTCCAGATTGCGGGCTCTGCTGGGGCAGTGATGGACCTTGAGGACTGGAAGTGACGCCACTCATACTTTGCGCAGCCTAACGATATCAAGCTCAGCGGCGAGCGTAGCGAGTCCGCTGCAGCGCGTTGTTAGAAGGCACACCTACCACCAGAACCAGAGGCACGTGTCTTCACTCGGGGCCTCCTTCTTGTTTCCTCCGATGGAGTAGTCACCGCCGCCGCCCATGAGGTCGCCAATGCCCCCTACGAGCCGGGAAAGAAACTCCCGGCCGAGCGAAAGCGCTGCAGGGTCCTGGTCTGGAGGAAACGACCACGAAGCCGACGCTTCCGAACGAGGGTCAAATGCTACACGCCATCTCGACGGCGCCCACCAGCGCGCTTTGCCGCCCTGATTGTTTGGAACCGCGAGCACGTTTGCCGTGGGTGCGGACAGACGAACGGTGCGATAGACAGGTATGCCCGATGCTCGGAAGGCAGCGAAAAGTTCCAGGAGCGACGCAGCGCCAGCCTTGTCTGCTGCAAGGTGCCAGCCTGGGTAGTTCCTGACGTTGTCGCGATAGCGCCACAGGAAAACGTTGCCACGCTGGCGCCATGCGTTGACCTGCTCCGCCATCTTGTTCCTGTGCCTTCTAACGATATCAAGCTCAGCGGCGAGCGTAGCGAGTCCGCTGCAGCGCGTTGTTAGAAGGCACACCTACCACCAGAACCAGAGGCACGTGTCTTCACTCGGGGCCTCCTTCTTGTTTCCTCCGATGGAGTAGTCACCGCCGCCGCCCATGAGGTCGCCAATGCCCCCTACGAGCCGGGAAAGAAACTCCCGGCCGAGCGAAAGCGCTGCAGGGTCCTGGTCTGGAGGAAACGACCACGAAGCCGACGCTTCCGAACGAGGGTCAAATGCTACACGCCATCTCGACGGCGCCCACCAGCGCGCTTTGCCGCCCTGATTGTTTGGAACCGCGAGCACGTTTGCCGTGGGTGCGGACAGACGAACGGTGCGATAGACAGGTATGCCCGATGCTCGGAAGGCAGCGAAAAGTTCCAGGAGCGACGCAGCGCCAGCCTTGTCTGCTGCAAGGTGCCAGCCTGGGTAGTTCCTGACGTTGTCGCGATAGCGCCACAGGAAAACGTTGCCACGCTGGCGCCATGCGTTGACCTGCTCCGCCATCTTGCTCCTGTGCCTTCTAACGATATCAAGCTCAGCGGCGAGCGTAGCGAGTCCGCTGCAGCGCGTTGTTAGACGCCGGTCGGGTTCGCGACACTGAAGCCTATGCGCCGTTTTGGGCCCGCGGGCGCGGTGCGGGGAAGCTTCATGAGAAGGAGGCTGATTTGACTGACGTGCTGAATCAGTTGAACGGGCTCTCCCGCTTCAGTGGAGCCTTGAAAGAGGATGAGGGACGGGTTCCAGTACGAAATGTTCTCAAGGTGGAACGTGACCGCCTGCCCGAAGGTAACGAGACGTACCCCGACTTCGTGCTCCGCGTCGAGTTCTTCCTCAAAACGCTGGATCCATTCCGTGAGGCGACGGTAGAAGCCACTGGCGAAGGCACCGTCTTCCGGTTCGAGCTTGGCCATGAGTTCGGCGAAAGCCGGGCCGATGGACTGGGGGTCACGCCGTGCTCGCCTCGATAAAGCTTCCCATTCTGCTTCATTGATTGCCATGGCGCTAAGTGTGATCTCCGGCGTCTAACGATATCAAGCTCAGCGGCGAGCGCAGCGAGTCCGCTGCAGCGCGTTGTTAGGCCCCGGGCAACGAGTGAAACTGCGTGAGGTCCTGCATGAAGATGGCGCGCCGCAGCCCGAAGAATGACGCGTAGATGCGGACGCCGCCCCCGCTTCGATAACGCCTAGCCGGGGCGTCGACAAAGGCGTACTCCACCGGCAGGAGAAACGGGCAGAGGAGGGGGCGGCTAACAAGCGACGCCGAGGGTGCCGGCAGCGTAGCGAGGCGCGCTCGAGTCGGCCGCGGCACGCGAACGTGATACCGGTTTGAATAGAGGTATTCGACCGCGTCGCCTGGGTAGCGCAGCCATTGAGGTGCCGCGGACAATTCGGACGTTACCCAGAGTGTCGCCTCGCGCCGAGCCCCAGCGAGCGAGAGGAGATTCGACAAGAGGCCAAGAAAGTAGATGAGGACGACGATGCAGAGCGTTCGAACGATGGGCCGGCGCGATAAAGGCATTCGTACCGATTCCGGGGCCTAACGATATCAAGCTCAGCGGCGAGCGTAGCGAGTCCGCTGCAGCGCGTTGTTAGACGCCGGCCGAACGACGCCGCCTTCGCGCGCTGAGACTGCCGAGGAGAAACCCCACCAAACCGTAGATTGTGGCCCAGAGCGCCGCGCCGAGAACGAATGCAGACCGTAGCGCGCCAGAGACGCCGGCAGCCGTGTTCTGACTGATTGCGTGAGATACAGGGCCGGCGCCTTGAAATGGCGCGAAGTGCAGGAGGAGAAAGAGGCCCGGAAACCCCAGGAGCAAGGCGCGAAGGGGACCCGCGAAAAACTGTGCGTACAGCCAGAGAGCGAGAGGCAGAACGAGAATGCCAAAGCCTGCGCCCCGCGCGGACCAGCGGATGGCGACGGGGAGGGACCGTGTGCTGCGGCGTAGAACGAAGAAGAGCCCCGCAAACACACTCGTGCCGAGCAACGTTGTCAACTATGACAGCCACATGGGGCCGTAGAGGGCAGCCGTTATGATTTCGATCACTTAGATTCCGGCGTCTAACGATATCGAGTTCAGCGGCGAGCGCAAGCGAGTCCGCTGCAACGAGCTGTTAGGCCGCTTTCGGTTTTGGAACTGCGGGCACGATAGCTGGCAGCTGTGGGTCGGCGCGGGGATTCTCGGGAACGAGTACCCAGGGCTCCTGGACGTGCAGAACGACGCCGTCGTACGAGAGCAGTTGCAGTGATGACGGGAATGGGGCCGTGGCCTCGGATGGAGTGGGCGCGTGGCTAAGCACGAGCGTGTACGGTCCTGACCTTCGAGTTGCGCCGTACCGAAGGGGATAGACCGAGCAGATGTATTGACGTGGAGCGCGGCTTGCGGGAGGCGAGCAGGAAACCCACACGGAAGAGTTAGCGAGCATTCCCGTGCCTGGCACGAGGACGGCTTCGACCGGAACGCCATGTGGACGCTCATGACCTGATGGGGTACGGGCGCAACCGCACGCGACAGCCAAGACGAGCAGATGCGCCGAGCCCTTCATCATTAAGCGGCCTAACGATATCGAGTTCAGCGGCGAGAAGGAAGGAGCGCAGCGACTGACGCCGAGTCCGCTGCAATGAGGTGTTATGCGGCAGCGAGCCCAGCTAGCTCCTTGACGAGGGACTCGTAGGCTGGAGTGACCAGACCGACTGACGGATGGTACCGAAAGCCGGAATGCTCTAAAGCTGCCGCCCCGAGCGCACGACGAGCGTGCTCGACCGCATTGAGCCGGTCATGCGATGCAGCGGAAATGAGGGCGCGTGCAGCGTGCCAACGAAAGTGATCGACCGGAAAGACGAGCCGGGAGGTTGCAGCGTTGAGCAGCTCGAGTGCGCGCTGATAGTGCGACTGAACAGCTCGCGTTGCGATGAGAAATGGAAGCGCGATGAAAGCCTGGGTCTGGAGATTCGGGAATACGGCTTCGCGCGCGAGAGCTGCCTCGAATGCGCTGATTGCCGACGGCAGATCGCCAAGTGCGAGGTAGGCCGTGGCGCGATCGACGTGCGCCTGTGCGTGGTCGAAGTTGTCGGGTAGCTGAAAGTACCGATCGAGCAGCCTGAGCGCCACGGCCGGTTCCACTGGAGCGAGGGTACAGGCCTGTATGCGGAGGTACTGCGACTTGCGCCGGGCGCGACGCAGTTTTTTTTCAAACTGACGCTCGGTCGCATCGTTCCACGTCGTTTGCCGGAACCACTCAGTCGGCATGGTTATGCCGCATAACGATATCAAGCTCAGCGGCGAGCGCAGCGAGTCCGCTGCAGCGCGTTGTTAGACGACCGCCGCCTTGACGCGACGGATACGTGCTGACACAAATATGCCTGCTGCGAGACCGAGCGCTGGAGCCAGCCACCAGGGGTGACTGCCGAAAAAGCCCACGCCCACGTGCCCTGTAGCTCGAGACGAGGCAGCGATGAGTATTGCGGCGAGGGCGCGAACCGCAGCGACATTGAACGAGCACGCCAATGCCAGAGCGACCGCGATGGCCCCAGACACGCGCCGGCCGCGGCCGCCCCGAAACCAAAATGAAACGAACGCTGCGGCCAGGACCGCGAGCCCCGCCGAGTAAAGGAGAACCATAGCGAGGATAAGAGGATTCTTCAGGGTGCCGTCAACGTCGAGTGCCATCACCGACATGTCCATTAGGAGTACCTCGGGAGCTCTGGTGGCGAAAGAGGGCGGACGCCATGCCGCGCTTGTTGCGTGCGATTCGGTCGTCTAACGATATCAAGCTCAGCGGCGAGCGTAGCGAGTCCGCTGCAGCGCGTTGTTAGGTGCCCGTTACCCCAGCTTGCATTCGGAGAAAGCCGTGGGTGCGCCGCGAACCTCTGCTCGAATTCCGGAACTACTGTGCTGGCGATGGTGGCTGAACGATGAAGGGCGCTGCTGCGACGCGAACCCGGTATTCATGCAAGCTGGGGAAAAGCACGAAGTGTGCGACCTCGTCCCAGGCTAGACAGGTCTTGAGCCCGGCCGCCCAGTCGTTCGTTTCCTGCGGGACGATGCCGACGATGAAGAGCCGGCCTAGGATGTTCTCGACACGAGCGGCCTGAAGTGGAACGCCGGAAGCCGCCTGAGGACCGGAAAAGCGGGTGTATACGAGGAGGATGTTGCCCTCGAGCACATCGGGTAGCGACTGGGCCGGCTGGGTAGGGTCGGGCATCTTGTTTCCTTCGGGCACCTAACGATATCGAGTTCAGCGGCGAGCGCAAGCGAGTCCGCTGCAACGAGGGGTTAGGCCGTTGCCTGCCTGGCCCTGACTGACCTGCGGACGACGCCAGACGGAGCCCCGAGTAGCGCGTTTCGGGCCAAAAAGCGCTGATTCTGCCGCCACCAGCGCGAGACGCGGCTATGAACCTGTGTCGGATGGTTGATGTTGAGCTGCAGCCATGCCGCGAGGGTCGCCGGGCGCATGCGACAAATGGCTTCGATTGCCCAGAGTGCGTCGTGACGCACGAACAAGGAGTCGTCGGTCAGGGCCCGGACAAGCGTGGGAAGAGCATGAGCGGAGCCCACGCGAGCGAGGAGCTCGGCCGCCTGTTCCCGAATGATGGGCTCACCGTGTGAGGAGGAGTGCCCGAAGAAGAGCAGGCTCGGCCTTGCTGCCCGCCCGAAGGAGGGCCTTGCGTGCGGCCTCACGGACGGGACGCGACGAGGACCCGAGCCGAGCGACGCTGCGGGAATGAGGGATGGTTCTTTTCAACGGCCTAACGATATCAAGCTCAGCGGCGAGCGCAGCGAGTCCGCTGCAGCGCGTTGTTAGACAGCACCCTGAGCCCCTCGATGAGCCGAGACGCCTCGTAAGGGAAAGCCCCATGAAGGCGCACGGGAAGGGGAACCGTGGCCTCCGGGCCCCGGCCCACGCTTGAACTGAACGATGCGTCCCCGATGAGACCCGACGCGAAATGAGAACGACGCCCACCATGACCGATGTTCGTGTGTGGGCCGGATGCGCTGCTGTGGGCCGCGTACCCGCGAGCGAAACACGGGCGCTCTACGAGCCTGAGTCAGATGGGGTGTTGCGCGCCAGAAATGCCGCCGCCGATGACCGAAAAGCAGATTGGAGCGCCCGAGTGAACAGCAGCGCTGCCCGGGGCCGCGGTAACCCTGCTACCGCGATGCCGAAAAGCACGATGAAAACCCGCCGACTCCGTGAGCACGAACCCTGTTTTCCCCTGTGCTGTCTAACTAGTATTAGGCCGCAAGCTGGTTTGGTCAAAAGTTTCCATTTGTAGAAGCATTCCAGGCTTCCAGAGCATTGGCTTCTGCAGGTAGAAACGTCTGGGTTTCTGCCGGTAGAAACCTCGACCGAACGCTCCTACGCGAACATCGCGTCGCCGAGACGTTTGAGCATCGGGACGCCGCGGATCTCCGTCTCGTAGAGCGGCACGATGGCCCGGACGCTGCCGTCGAACTTCTGCCAGACGGTCTTCATGTGCTCGTCCTGCATCGCGACGCGGTTCTTCACGAAGTCGGCCGCCCCGGCGCCGACGGAAGCCTTGTCGATCAGCATGTTGACGAGGACGCCGCCGACGGGAATCCCGAAGTCGTGGAACCACTGGATGAAGCGCGTGATGACGGCGATGGGCAGGGCCTCGGGCAGGGTGACGAAGAAGAAAGACGTCTTCTCGGGGTCCGTGAGCAGCACGCGGCCGTGCTCCATCCGGTCGCGGAAGGAGAGGAGGTATGCCATGAGCGGGTCCTCCTCCTTCTTCTTCGTGAAAGAGAGCAGCTCGCGGAGGGTCTTCGCCTCTTCGCGGCTCTTGAGCATCTTGTTGACCCAGAGCGAGTAGACCTTCGACATCCCGAGGAGGCGCCGCGCGTTCGCGGTGGGCGCCGTGTCGAAGACGTAGACGTCGTACTCGTCCTTGAACATGAGGTCGATCATGTTCTCGAACATGGCCGACTCCTCGAATGCCGGGTTCATCGTGGCCGACTCCACGAAGTCCTCGGCTTTCGTCGAGATGTCGGCGAACTTGAGGAACCACTTGATCTTCTCGCGGATCTCGACCTTCGACCGCTCGATCGTCTCCTTCGTCTCGATCTCGTACGCCCACAGGTTCGGAGCGCCGTCGACCGGTGTGTGCTTTCCGAGGACGTTCTGGCCGAGCAGGCTCGAAAGGCTGTGGACCGGGTTCGTCGACGCGAGCATCGTCCGGCGCCCGAGCTGCGCGTTGTGGAGCGCGGTGGCGGCCGCGAAGACCGTTTTCCCGACGCCCCCCTTGCCGCCGAAGAAGATGTACTTCAGGCCGGCGTGATCCTTGATGTAGGCGCTCATGGAGGTCTGGATTTCAGGCATTGCCGTTCTCTCCACGTCCCGGCCTCAGCCGAGCTTCTCGTCGCCGTACATGATCTTGGCGAGCTTCTCGATCATCGGAAGGCCCGTCACGTCGCGTTCGAGCTCCGGGACGTAGGCGAGCACGTCTTTGCCGAACGTCGTCTGGATGTGCCCCAGGTACTTGTCCTGCATCTGGATCCGGTTGCGCAGGTAGTCGGGGATGTTCTGGTCGATCAGCTCGTGCGGGATGACGCGGTTGACGACGTAGCCGCCGATCGGGACGTCGAACTGGGCGAAGAGCTTCGCGGCCTTCTCCGTGTCGACGATGATCATGTCCTCGGGCGTCACGACGAAGAAGAACGCCGTCTTCTCCTTGTCCGTGAGGATCTTCGAGGACGCGTTGATCCGCCCCTTGATGTAGATGAGCTCGTTCAGGATCGCGTCCTGCTCGGTCTCCTTCTCGCGCTTGAGGCGGCTGACCATCTCCTCGTACTCGCGCATGTCCTCGCGCAGCTTCGTGACCTTGTTGATCCACTCGTCGTAGACCTTCGCCATCGAGAGGTAGTAGAGCGCGTGGCCGAGCGGAACGAGGTCGTAGATGTAGTAGTCGTAGTTCTCCTGGACGACGACGTCCACGACGGCGTCGAAGATCGCGCTCTCCTCCATGGCCGGCTCGGCGCTCGCCGCCTGGATGTAGCTCTCGATCTCCTCCGGGACCTTCTCGAGGCCGTACATGTCGCGGATCTTCTTGCGGATCTCGTCCTGGTACGCCTTGATGTGGCTGTCGGCGTCGATCTCCTGCGCCCACAGGTTCTCCATGATCTTCACCGGCCCCTTGCCGAAAATGTCCTTCTGGAAGATGTCGGTGAGCGAGGCCTGGGGGTCGACGGAGAAGACGAGAACCTTCTTGCCCTGCTTCGCGAGCCAGTAGGCCGTCGCGGCCGAGAACGTCGTTTTACCCAGGCCGCCCTTGCCGCCGAACATGATGTAACGGCGGCCGGGGTTCTGCTCGAAGACCTCTTTCATCCCCATGATGCGTTCTCCTCCTCGACGACTCTCTCTTTTCCGGCGAAATCAGAACATGGCGTCGGAGACGTCCTTCTCCCGCAGCATCCGGCGCTTCCACGTCGCGATCTGCGGGACGACGTGCGGAAGGAGACGGAGGCTGTAGTACGGCGGGAGGATGGGGATCCCGAGCAGGTCCCCCATCGTGATGAGGATGAACAGGTGCTCCATGGAGGCCCGCGTCCTGAGCGCCGCCCGGCTCATGTCGTGCGCGGACATCCCGTAGATCGTTTCCTTGAAGCCGTGCCAGAGTCCCTTGAGTCCGCCCGGCCTGACGTGTTTCTTCTTGTCGGACACCGTCTCCTCCTCTCGCAGCCCAGGACACGATTAGCCGTCCGTCCAAGGTTAGAACTCCGCGGGTTCCCGGGGCGCGATGCAGATGCATTAATGAATATTTCTCTCCGCACTAAACTCCGCGGCAAAGGGGGATCCATGTCTCACCTCGGCGCCCTCGCCCTCGCGCTCCCGGTCTCACTCGCGGCTTCCGGCGCTCCGCCCCAGGCCCCGCGGCCGGAGGCCGCTCCGTCCACCGCGTCCGCGACGTCCGCCGCGAGCGAGAAGCTCGCCGCCGACTCGCCGCGAGCGACGCCGGCCGGCGCGACGTTCAAGGCTCCCGCGGGCTGGACGATCGCGACGAAAGGCTCGATGGTCGTCCTCGCGCCGCCGGAGCCGGACGCGCAGCTCGCGATCGTGGACGTCGAGGCGAAGGACGCCGATGCCGCAGTCGCCGCGGGCTGGGCCGCGTTTCGGCCGGACTTCAAGCGGCCCCTGAAGATCGCGCAGCCGCAGACGGCGCGCGACGGCTGGGACGAGCGGCGCGGCTACGTCTACGAGACCTCGCCGAACGAAAAGCTGACGGTCTTCGCGCTGGCCTGGCGCGCGGGCAAGGTCTGGACCGTGACGCTCGTCGACGCCGCCGACGCGACGATGGAGAAGCGCGGCGGCCCGTTCTCGCTCGTCATAAGCAGCCTGCGCCCGAAAGGCTACGCCCGCGAATCGTTCGCGGGGAAGAAGGCACGCCCGATCGACGCGAAGATGATCGCGACCCTGAAGGACTTCCTCGGCTCGGGGATGAAGCTCTTCGACGTCCCCGGCGTCGGTTTCAGCCTCATCGACGGCGGGAAGGTCGTCGCCGAGGGCGGGCTCGGCGTGAAGGAGCTCGGAAAGCCGGACCCGGTGGATGCGAATACGCTCTTCGCGATCGCGTCGAACACGAAGGCGATGACGACGCTTCTCCTCGCCGAGCTCGTGGACGAGAAGAAGCTGCGCTGGGACGAACCCGTCACGGAGGCCTACCCGGCATTCAAGCTCGGCGATGCCGCGACGACGAAAAAGGTGCTCGTCAAGCATCTCATCTGCGCCTGCACGGGCATGCCTCGGCAGGACATGGAGTGGATCTTCGAGTACGCGAAGGCGACGCCCGCCTCGGCGCTCGGGATGCTCGGAGCCATGCAGCCGACGAGCACGTTCGGTGAGGTCTTCCAGTACAGCAACCTGATGGCGGCGGCGGCCGGATACATCGGAGCGTCGATCATCGCGCCCGGCAAGGAGCTCGGCGCCGCGTACGACGAGGCCATGCGGACGAAGGTCTTCCTCCCGCTCGGCATGACGCACACGACGTTCGACTTCGCCAGAGCCATGAAGGGCAACGTCGCGAGCCCGCACGGGGACGACGTGGACGGCAGGCCCGCCCGCGCGCGCTTCGACCCGAACGAGTCTCTCGTGCCGGTGCGCCCCGCGGGCGGCGCCTTCACGAGCGCGCACGACCTCTCGAAGTACGTGCAGATGGAGCTCGCGAAGGGCGCGCTCCCGAACGGCAAGCGGCTCGTCTCCGAGGCGAACCTCCTCGCGCGCCGCGCGCCGCAGGTCATCATCGGAGAGGACGTCACGTACGGCATGGGCCTCATCGTCAGCCGCAAGTACGGAACCCCGATCGTCCAGCACGGAGGCTCCCTCTTCGGTTACAAGAGCAACATGTTGTGGCTGCCCGACCACGGCATCGGGGCCGTCATCCTCACGAACTCGGATTCCGGGGGCGCCCTCGACGGGCCGTTCCAGCGCCGGCTCCTCGAGCTGCTCTTCGACGGAAAGCCCGAGGCCGAGGAGATGTTCCGCGTCGGCGCCGCGCAGAGGAAGGCCGCCATCGCGAAAGAGCGCGAGCGCCTCGTCGTCCCGGCCGACGCGGCCGAGGCCGGCAAGCTCGCGCCGCGTTACGTCAACGCGGCCCTCGGGGAGGTCACGGTGAAAAGACAGCCCGCCGGCGCCGTCGTCTTCGACGTCGGCGAATGGCACAGCACGGCGGCCTCCCGCAAGAACGACGACGGGACGATCTCCTTCATCACGATCGACCCGTCGGTCTCGGGCTTCGAGTTCGTCGTGGCGGACAAGGAAGGGAAGCGCGCGCTCGTCCTGCGCGACGCGCAGCACGAGTACGTCTTCGTCGAGGCGGCGAAGTAGCCGGCTTCAGACCCCGTGCAGGTGCTGTTCGTGGCTGTCGCCGAACTGCCGCTCGCGGAGCGTGCGCCGCTTCCAGGACTGAAGGCTGCCGGCGACGTGCGGCAGGAGGCGGAGGCTGTAATAAGGCGGCATGACCGGCACGCCGATCATGTCGCCGAACGTGACGAGCATGAAGAGCGATTCCATCGAGGCGCGGATCTCGAGCGCCTGCTGCGCGTGCTCGTAGCCGAACATCCCGAAGAGGAACTCCCGGATCGCTTTCGCCCGGCCGCCGCTCGTCTCGACCACACGTCTCCTCCAGGTTGAGTGTATACGCCGCTTCTACCCACCGACTCTGCGCAACCGCGGTCGTTAGTTATTGAACCGCCGGCGCATTTCAGGATGTGGAGTCCTCGCGCTTCGCGGTCAATCCGATTCGTCGAGCCGGGCTCCGCGCGTTCGCCGCCACCGCGCTCTGCGCCGCCGCGCCCGCGCTCGCGGGCCTGAGGTTCGCACCGGTACCTGCGCCCCCGGACGCGCTCGTGATCTCGAGTGTGGCGATCTCGGTGAACTTAGGCTCGCACGCGACGCTCGAGTCATACGGCCTTTTGGCCGCCGTCCCGGGGCGCGGAATGTTCGAGTTGTTCGCGACGCACTATCTCGCTGCGCCGCTGTGCGGACGCGCAGATCGTCGACGTCATCCGGCCCGCGTCCGGCCCCGCAGCCCGGATCTCAGTCTTACTCCGTCTGGACGAGTCTGCGGCCTCTTCACGGTGTCTTTCAGCCCGTCCGGGTCCGGAGCCTTTCGCCACGCCGGTTGCCGACCTGCCGGCCGGGGCACAGGTCACCGCGATGCTGAATGGGTTCGTCGGGACGTCCAACGCGGGCGTCTACTCTTTTGGCTCCGTTGAGGGCCCTTCCTTTGGAAGCGTGATCACGCCGTCGAGCGACGGGCTCCCGCCGAACGCGCCGGTCCGGAGCCTCGGGTTTCGCGGCAGAGCGGACCTACGTCTCTCTCTCCGGCGGTGGCCTTTTCGACCTCTCCAGCAGCGCCATTTCACGGACCGCCTCTCGCTGGGAAGACGCATCGAAGCGGCCTTCCGCCCGCATCGACAGTGACCGCCGTCGGAGGGTCCCCGAGTACATTCGCCGCCGTTGACGCGCACGGCATCTGGCGGCGGATGGGGTTCGGAATCTGGCGGCCCGATTCAAACGGTGCGAGCTCCGCGGCGGTGAGCGCCTTCGCGGGCTCGTTCGCTGCCGCCGGAGCCACCGGAGTCCTGCGCCACGTGGATGGCGCGTGGATGCCCGAGACGTCGGGACTTCCGCCGGGCACCGACGCGCGAGCGATCGCCTCCGCCAGGACCGGCAGCGGAATGACCGGTTACCGCGACCTGTTGTACCTGGGCACGGGAGGGCAGGGCGTCTTCACGGCTTTCGCGAGCCCTCTGTCACGCATCCTGCCCGCGATCGTGGACGCGGTCGGTGCAACGGGGCAGCGGTTCCGAACGGAAATCACGATCGGAAATCTCGGACCTTACGCGGCTATCGCACTCTCTCCCTCGCTGCAGGACGCAGTCACGATCCTGTACATCCAGGATCGCACGGAGCGGAGAGCTCCCGACGCTTTTTCGTGGCTTCGGGCACAGGGAATGGAAATTCCCGCGGGCACCGGGGTAACGGGCCTGACGACCCAGCCCCTCGACTACGGATACGTTCGGCCGGAGACCTTCTACATGCTCGCCCGCGTTTACACGACCGATTCGTCCGGGGGGACGTACGGCGTGATGCTCGAGGCGCCGACGGACATCGATGCGGCGGAAGAGGAGGCGAGCGTCTACGGCCTGAGAAGCGAGGCGGGCGTCGATCGCTCGAACCTCGCCGTGATTCACGTGCCGGGCCGCAGCTCCGACCCGATCACGCTTTCGGTCCAGGTGCTCTCGGCGGACGGAATTCCCGCGCCGAACGTCCTCACCCGAACGCTCGCGCCCGGCGAGTTCTTCCAGTGGAACGACGTGCTTCTCCTCGCGGGTCTGCCGCAGGGATCGTCGGGGTACGCGCGGATCTCGCGGGTCGCGGGCATCGGCGCGTGGACGGGCTACGGCGTCGTCAACGACGCCGCGACGTCGGACGGCGCGATACGTCCGCTCTACCGGCCGGGCGGCCTTGCCGCGGCGCGGCGCCTGCTCGTGCCGATCGTTCTCGACTCGAACGGCGAGGCCGGGTCGCATTACACGACCGAGCTGACGCTCGCGAACGACTCGGCGCGGCCGTCGACGGCCTCGCTCCTCTATCACGCCGCTCCCGCCGGCGCGCAGGTCGCCGCGCGCGCCGTGCTGCTCCCCGTCGGCGCCGGACGTCAGGTCACGCTCCCGGACGTCGTCGCCTTTCTGCGGGCGCAGGGAGTGGCGATCCCGGAGCTGCCGGCGGCGGGCTCTCAGGCCGGGAGCCTCGAGGTCGCCTTTCAAGGCCTCGACGGCGACGACGCGGCGAGGACGGTGGCGCTCGCGCGCACGACGACGCCGAACCCGAATCGCACGACGGGGGGCCGCTTCGGCGTCTCGTACTCCGCCGTCGCGTGGGGCGGCGGGGCGCGGCAGACGGCGCTCGTTCCCGCGCTGTCGCAGGACGCGGCAAGCCGCTCGAACCTCGCGGTCGTCAATACCGGCGGCGGGTCCGAAGGCGCGATCACGCTCTCCGTCCAGCTCCGCGACGCGGAATCGGGCGTCGATGCGGGAAGCCCGCTCGTCGTCTCCCTGAAGCCCGGCGAGTGGTTCCAGTGGAACCGTGTGATCGAGCGCGCCGGAGCCGCGACGTCGAAGGCGATCGCGACCGTCACGCGCACCTCCGGAGACGACACGTTCTTCGCGTACGGCGTCGTGAACGACGCGAAGACGTCCGACGGCAGCTTCATCCGGATGATCCGGCTCGACGGGGAGTGAGCCGCCGGTTCGTTCGAGGCGCTCTGCTATCGTCTCGGCCCGGCGAGGGAATCGCCGGGAGGTCCCACCTGTCCGCTCCGCTCATGTTCCTGGTCGCGCTCGTGATGGTGTGGTTCGCGGCCGGAAGCATCTGGAACGTCCGGAAGGGAAAGTCCACGCTCCGCTGGATGCAGGGTGGGCTTCATCACCTCTGCGAAAGGACGACGGTCCGCTGGCTCGGGACGACGGCGGTCGAGCTGGGTCTCTCGAAGCCGAAAGCCCCGTTCGAGGAGGCGACGCTCGTGATCTTCCTCGAGCCGCGGGACGTGCCGTGGCTCTGGGGGTTCTCGAGGAGCCGGGGGCGCCGGGACGCGCTCATCCTCCGCACGCGGCTTCGCCGCGCCCCGCACGCCGATCTGGAAGCGCTGGACCGCTCGAGCTTCGCGGGGCGCGATGCCGTGCGCCGCATGGCCTCCGAGCGTTGGTCCGTCCGCGAGCCCGGGGCCCCGGACGCACTGCCGGCCTTCTACAAGGTGGAGGGCGCCCTTCCGCTCGCGGACGCCCTTCTCGAGCTCGCGAAGGGCGCGGGGATGACGGTCCGGCGCCTCTCGGTTCGCCGGGCCGAACCCCACCTGCAGCTGCACGTCGACCTGCCCGCCGAGTCCGCGCCCGCCGCGGATTTCTTCGCGGCGGTGCGGACGATCGGCGAACGCGCGCTCCGGAGCTAGGCTCCGACCACCGCGGGCTTCGCAGCCACCGGTGTCGCGCTGTATTTCTGGTAGGCCTTCAGGCCGTCCCATCCGATGAAGAGCGCGGCGATGATCAGAAGCGCCGCGAGGATGATCATGGCCCACGCTCCGGCCACCGGCAGCCCGCTCATCGCGGGGTTCGAGGCGATCGTCACGTAGAGGTTGCGCGCCGTGACGACCGTGGCGAAGAGCGTCGTGACGTACATGAAGAGCATCGGGTAGAGGGCGTAGCTCGGGTTCCGTTTCTCCGACTTGAGCCAGACCGTCACGACGAGAAGGCTCAGCGCCGCCATGAGCTGGTTCGAAGCGCCGAACATCTGCCACAGGTAGACCCACGTTCCCGTCAGGACGAGCGCGAGCGTCAGCAGCATGGAGATGATGCTCGAGACGTGCATGTTGCGCACGAGCGGAATCGACTCGCCGGCCCATTCCGTGAGCGTGATGCGCATGACGCGGAAGACGAGCTGCGTCACCGTCAGGACGATGACGACGAAGGCGCCGAACCCGAGCGCCGTGCCGAAGACCTCCGGGATCGCCTTGAACGTGCCGGCGTAGATGAGCTTGCCGACGCCCGCGGCGAACCGGCCGCCGCCGCCCCCGACGCCCGCGATGGAGACGGCCACGAGCGAGAGGAGCGCGAGCGTGTACTCGCCGAACATCGAGCCGCCGCCGACCGGGAGGCCGTCGGTCTCGTACTCGAGCTGCCGCGCGGTCCCGACCGACCCGATGAGCGCGTGCCAGCCGGAGATCGCGCCGCAGGCGATCGTCACGAAGAGCATCGGCCAGAGCGGCTGCCACGCCGTGAACGGCTTGGCCGGAGCGGCGAAGCCGAGGTCCTTCACCGCCGTCAGCGCGAAGGCGCCGATGGCCTTGCCGCCCGCGTCCAGAACGCCCGTGAGGGGCGCGACGACCGCGCCGATGGCCGAGAGGACGATCGTGATGAGCATGACCCAGAAGCCGATGTAGTTGACCGGCTGGGCGAACCGCCAGATCGGCATGTTCGCGCCGCAATAGGAGAAGGCGAAGAGGAAGACCATCCAGAGGAGGTAGTTCGGAAGCGTCCGGATCTGCTTCGTGGCGGAGTCGTACGCCGGAGTGGTCGGGCGCTTGCCGTCCGCGCCCGGAACCGGGATGCGCGGGTCGGCGTTCGTGGGATCCTCGAGGGAGAGGATCGCCTGCTTGTTGTTGAGGTTGTCGATGGACGCGTTCAGCGAGACGACCGCCGCGCCGACCGGCCCCTGCACGAGCGCTCCCTTGTCGTTTCGCGTCTGGCCCCACGGTCCGAGCGCCATGGCCCCGAGAGTGACGGCCACGACGATCGCGGAGACGAGGACCAGGTTCATCTTCCAGCGGTACATCATCTGGCCCGCCAGAAGGCCCATGAGCGCCAGCATGATGATGCCGAACGGCACGTCGGGGCGGGCGGAGAGGATCGCCGCGAGGATCCCGACGAAGGCTCCGGCGAGGAGCATCAGGTAGAAGAAGATGAAGATGAAGAGAATCGTCCGCGTCCGGGGCGCGATCAGCCGGTGCGAGATCGCGCTCAGGCTGTTCCCGTCGTTCCGGACCGACACCATGATCGCGGAGTAGTCGCTCACCCACCCGATGAAACTGACGCCGATGACGAGCCACAGGAGGGACGGAAACCAGCCCCAGAGATTCGCCGCCGTGATCGGGCCGACGATCGGTCCGGCCGCGGCGATCGACTTGAAGTGATAGCCGTAGAGGACGTTTTTCGACGTGGGCATGAAGTCCACGCCGTCCATGTACATCGTGGCCGGCGTCGCCCGCTTCGCGTCGGACTGGATGACGTCCCGGTCGATGCGCCTGGCGTAGAAGTTATAAGCCAGGTAGATGACGATCGTCGCAATCACGACGATCCACAGGGTGTTCATCGATGAGCTCCTTTCGTGGGCAAACTTCGCGTCTGGGGCCTCGAATGTGACTCTCGTCAAACATAGCGCGGGCCGCGACAGACGACTCGATGCAAATGCATCAAAGCTCGTTCGGGAGGGTCAGATCTTCGCGAGCTCGACCGGGACGACGGTCGCGATGCGGCGAAAGTCCGAGTCCCGCGTGAGGAGCGCGTGGCCCGACTCGGCGGCCGTGAGCGCGATGAGGACGTCGATGAGGGCGGCTTGAGTCCCCCGGCGCGCGAGTGCGAAGCGCGCCTCGCCGATGCGCGGCCAGGCGTCGAAGGGGTCCGGCAACAGGGCCAGCCCCTCGAAGGCGGCCTTCACGCGGGCGAAGTCCGCGCGCGTTCTCGTTCCGGAGAGCACCTCGGCGACGATCGGGCCGCAGACGGCGACGCGGTCCTGCTCGAGAGCCGCGTCCATGCGGCGCACGACGTTCGGCGCGCCCCGGAAGAAATCGATCCAGATCGAGGAGTCGACGAGGAGGTCGCTCAAGAAGGCCGCTGGCGAGCCTTCCGGAGGTCGATCTTCAGATCGATGCGGCCGGCCATCCCGCGCAGGTCCTCACGCTTCGCCTTCCGAACGAGTTCATTGAGGCCGGCGACGACCGTCTCGCGCTTCGTGGAGAGCCGGGCCGCCCTCCGCGCCTCCTCGAGGAGGTCTTCGGGGATTTCGAGGGTTGTCCTCATGCCTAGAGCATAGAAAATCGATGCATCGTATGCAATTTCCCTCGCTGGAGTCGCTTTGGTCGGGTGCGCCGCGACCAGACCTACTTGACCGGCCCCAGGTACCGGTCCAGCCAGTCCAGGATCTCCTTCATGAGGTCATGCATCGGATGGCCGGCATGGCCGGATTCGAACAGGACGTGGCGCTTGTCCCGCGCCGGGCTCGCCAGGAGGCGAAAGAGCGGCCGCTGAGACGTCTCGAGCGGAGCGACGAAGTCGTAGCGGCCGTTCAGCATCAGGACCGGCAACGTCACGCGGGGAGCGAAGTTGAACGGATCCACCTCGGGCAGGGGTTTCTCGAAAGACAGCCCCCCTCCCTGCAGGATGGCGGCCTTGAAGCGGTGCTCGATGGCCAGGAGCGGCGGCGCCAGGAAAGCCCCCGAGCTGACCCCGTAGAAGGCGAGTCTCTCGCGGTCGATATCGGTCCGGGTCTCGAGGTAGTCGATGGAGAGGGCGAGGTCCTTGGCGGCCTGGATCAGGACGTCTCGCTCTTTGCTCAGTCCCCACCCGGTTTCGGGAACGTGGCGCTCGTACGTGCCCTTGTAGATGGGCTGCAATACGGCGCGGCCGCTCCGGAGGAGGAATTCGATGTTTTTCATCCGAAGGTCGTCGCTTCTCCTCAGGGCAAAAGCTTCCCCGCTCGGGAAATACACGACGGTCTGGTAAGGGGGACTCGCGTTGCGGGGGAGAAACAGATAAGCGGGGACGCGTTCCCGGTCGTAGGCCGCGTCGAAGGAGACCTTCTCGCGGCGCCAGTGCTCGGACTCCTCCACGGCGTCGACTGTGGCCTTGAGCTCCGTCCTGTCGTACGAGTAGAAGGCGCGATAAATCCGGAAGACCTCGTCGGACAGAGGTTTCTCGGCGGCATAGTCGCGGGTCACCGTCACGAGGTCGATCGCCGCGAGCTGGTCCGGCGGTGGAGGATCCGCGTACTTCGCGCAGCGGAAGCCGTGGCTGGGAGCGCGGTTCCAGGGTGCCCGGGCGTCCGGGTCGTCGAAGGTGTAGCTCGGCTCGTTCCAGCCGCCGCCGAGGATGTAGCGCCTTCCGCCTGATGCGTTCCAGCACCACTCCTTCACGTTGCCGGCCAGGTCGTAAGCGCCGAAGGGGGACAGGCCCTGGTGGCTCCCCGCCGCGGCAGCGCCGTGGCCGTCGAAGTTGCTGAGAAGCAGGATGTCGGCGAAGAAGCTCGTCCCCGCTGCTCTCATCCAGTGATGGACGGTGGGCAGCTCCTTCCCGGCGAAGTGAGCGTAGGCGGCGGCCTCGAACCAGCTCACGCCGCCCACCGGATGATCGGCTTGCCCGTCGCGGTACGTCCCCAGCTCCCAGGTGGAGGGACCGGGCCGCCCGGTCGAATCGCGGAAGAGGGTCATGGCTTCCGCCCAGGCGAGGATCCGCCCGTCCTTGGCGAAACGCTGCTTCCAGTGCTCCTGGCTGCGGTACGCGCCCTGGTCGACGAACTCCTTGTACTGCCGGTTCGTGATCTCGAACCGGTCCAGCCAGAAGTCCTTAAGCTCGATCGACGGCAGGCTCCGGTATTTTTGGATTTCCCCCGGGACGCGGACCATCCCCTTCGGAGCCTTGTCCTTTTCATCGAGCGTGAAGCGACGGACGCGCATCGGCCCGCTGATGTCCGACGCGACCTCGATGGGCTCGAATCCCTCCTTCTCGATCCGCAGGCGCAGGTGGGAGAGAGGAACACGCAGCGCTTTCAGGGGGGTCCGGCCGAGCGGCTCCCAGCGCGCGTCCACCTCCCGGTAGGGCTTCATCAAGACCTCGGCGCCGGGGGGATTCGTTTCGACGGTGAGGGGAAACGTGTGGTCGACGAAGAAGCGTCGGAGGGCGGCATTACCGGGCAGGTGCGGCTGCGCCCGCCGCGCGAGGAAGAAGGCGTGGTAGTCGTCCTCCTGCTCGACGAGACGGGCGATCTCCGGGAGCGCGACGTTGAGGGCCCAGCGCGGGCCGGCCCCATGCGTCCACCACGCGGCCAGACCAGCCACGGAGAGGACCACGATGGCCGTCGTGACTGCATTGCGGCGCCGGCGCAGGGTCGCCCTCCTCCCGGGTACGACGAACCGAGCCCGATCCTCGGCCAGCGCTTCTTCGAGTACGACTCGTGCGCGCGCGATGTCTCGAAGGCGCCCGTCGGGATCTTTGGTCAGGCATGCCTGAAGCAGCCGCCGGATGGCGGCCGGCACCGTTTCGGGCAGCGCGCTCCAATTTGGCTCGTGCTCGAGGACGGCGGCGATCGTGTCCGACGGCGTGTCCCGACCGAACGCCGGCCGCCCGGTCAGCATCTCGTAGAGCACGCAGCCGAACGACCAGATGTCGGTGCGCGCATCCATCTCGAGCCCGCGTGCCTGCTCCGGCGACATGTAGGCCGTGGTTCCGATGACCGCGCCCGTCCTCGTCTGGACCAGGGCTTCCCGCGCCGTCCGATTGCCCGCCCCCTCGCTGTAGGTGGCGACACCGAAGTCGAGGACCTTCACGAGCCCGTCCGGGCGCACCATGATGTTCTCGGGCTTGACGTCGCGGTGGACGATACCGGCGCCGTGCGCGGCCGAGAGGGCGCGCGTGACCTGCACGGCGATGTCGAGCGCCCGGGGAAGCGACAGCGGTTTGCCGTCCATGAGCCACCGCAGCGTCGAGCCTTCGATGAACTCCGTGGCCATGAAGCCGCCCCTGTCCCACGGGCCGACTTCGTGGATCGTGATGATGTTCGGGTGGTTGAGGGAGGAGGCGGCCAGCGCCTCCTGGCGGAACCGGCGCACGCGCTCCTCGTCGTGCGCGAAACCTCCGGTCAGCAGCTTGATGGCGACGCGGCGATCGAGGCTCTCGTCGTGCGCGAGGAAGACCTCACCCATGCCGCCCCCGCCGATCCGATGGACCACGCGGTAACGGCCGATGAGCTGGCCGATCGCCGCCCGGTCGCCTTCACTCCCGTTGCGCTCGACAGCTGATTCGAACGCTCGGCCTTCCATGAACCCGTCGGCCTGGGCGCGTTCGTGGGCGGCGAGCAGCCGATCGACGGCCCGTCTCAGATCCGCGTCAGCTGCGCACGCGCGTTCGACGAAGGCATCCCGTTCGTGTTGTGGAAGGTCCAGCGCCGCCTGGAAGACGTCGTCGACCCTGTCTCGTCGTTCGCTCGTCATCCGGGGTCACGCGTGCGCGAGCCTCTGGTGGAGCCAGGCCCGGGCGTACCTCCAGTCGCGCTCGACGGTGGCGGGCGACACCTTGAGCACTTCGGCGATCTCGTCGTTCGTCAACCCGCCGAAATAGCGCAGCTCCACAACCTCGCTCCGGCGGGGATAGTCCTTCGCAAGGCTTGCCAGGGCTTCGTCGAGCGCGACCACATCTGCGGGTTTCTCGAAAGGCGCGACCGCCGCCTCGTCCAAGGTCACCCGCACGTGCCCACCGCCGCGCTTCGCGTAGCCTCGCGACCGCGCGTCGTCGATCAGGATGTGGCGAATCGCCTTCGCGGAGACGGCGAAGAAGTGAGCGCGGTCCTGCCAGCTCGACCCTCGCTGGGCGACCAGCCGGACATACGCTTCGTTGACCACCGCAGTCGTCTGGAGGGTCTGGCCATGCCGCCAGCGCGAGACGTACCGGCGCGCAATGCGGCGGAGCTCCTGGTGCACGAGGCGGAAGAGGTCCTCTTCCGCCTCCTTGTCGCCCCCGCTCCACCTCACAAGCAGGTCCGTCACTTCGTGCGATGACGTCGAGACCAATCCGCTTCTCCATCCTCCTGGCTGATCAATCCTTCGAGCAGAGGGATCTTATCAGTCTCATGTGTCTGGACTTGCGGGCGCGCCGCTCGCTTTGGGAAAGAAACCCGACGCTCCATGACCAGATCAAGCGGCGATTCCCGTTTACCCAGTCGAGAGCCCGGAAAGGCTCGAGACGGGATGAGCAAGGAGATGACAAATGAGACGACACAGCGCCGCATTGACGATATCCGCCGTGGTCGCGTTCCTCTACGCGCCGGCGGTCGCCGCGCAGCCCGGCGGCTGCACGGTGTCGCTGCAGCCGAGCGCGCCTTCCCCCCAGCTCGTCGGGGAGCGAATCGTGTGGACGGCGACGGCCGCGAGCTGCGGGGCGGCTCCTGTCTACAGGTTCAAGGTCGCCGATCTCGCCGGGGGCGACGAGCCTGAACGGGCCAAGCACGGAGCGGGGAAGTCCCGTTTTGCCGTCGTGCGGGACTTCAGCCTCGACAACGCGTTCGCGTGGGCACCGATGCACGAAGGCGACTACGAGGTTGCGGTCGCGGTCAAGGAAGGCTTCGACGCCACGAAGGTGACGTCCGCAGTCGTGTCGGACACGGTGAGCTCGCTCGTGACGGGGAAAGACGCGGTGGTCACGGCGACGCTCAACCCGCTGGTGGCGCTCTACAGCGCGCCGGCTTGCAAGCACGGCGCGATGCACGTCCGCTTCCGACCGGTCACCGGTCTGCCCGATGCGGAGTGGACGACCACGAACACGCTCCGCTGCCAGCCGAACCAGAGCCTCAACTTCGTCATCGCGGGTATGCTGGCCAACAGCACCTACGAGATGGTCCACGTTGGGGGCGGAGGCGGACACGGGCGCGTAACGCCCCTGCTCTTCACGACGGGGACGCCGCCCGCGAGCCTGAGCATTCCGGCCTTCACCATACGTCAGGCTCCGGGTCCGGGCACCGAAACTCGGCGCGATCTCATTTACCACAACCTCGCGAGACGTCCTGCCGCCAACGCCGTCAACCTTCTGGCCACCGACCTGAACGGGCACCTCGAGTGGTACTACGATCCGCTCGCGTCGGGCCTCGTTGGGATCGGTCAGCCCGGCAGCGCTCCACTTCCGAATGGCACCGTGCTGCTGGGTGGCCGCGACAGCCACCGGACGCTGGGTCTGAACGTGCTGCGGGAGATCGATCTCGCCGGCAACCCGCTCCGCGAAACGAACATCGACGCCGTGAACGCGCAGCTGAAGGCGAGAGGGCAGGAGATCATTTACGGCTTTCACCACGAGTTCTCGCGCCTACCCAGCGGGGACATCGTGACGCTTTGTTGGACACAAAGGACGGTCAACGTGGGCGGGACTCCGACTCGCTACGCGGGCGACATGCTCATCGTGCTGGACCAGGACCTCCAGGTGGTCTGGGCCTGGGATGCTTTCGACCATCTCGACGTCAACCGCGCGCCGATCCTGGGCGAGCTGTGTACGGGCGCCCCGTGCCCTCTGACCGGCGCGGTCGACTGGCTCCACGAGAACGCGGTGAGCTGGTCGCCCGCTGACGGGAACCTGCTGATCTCCGTTCGTCTTCAGGATTGGGTGATCAAGATCGACTACGAGAGTGGCACCGGTGACGGTCACGTGATCTGGCGGCTCGGGCAGGGCGGGGATTTCCGCGTGATCTCTTCCGACCCGAGCCCGTGGTTCTCACACCAGCACTATGCCCACGCTCTCGACGACTCGACGCTGCTGCTCTTCGACAACGGCAACACGCGCCGGGCCAGCGATCCGAGCGCGCACAGCCGCGGACAGGTCTGGCGGCTCGATGAAGAGGCCATGACGGCGACGCTCGTGGTCAACCTGGACGCGGGGAACTACTCGCCCGAGCTGGGAACCGCCGACCGCATGCCGAACGGGAACTACGTGCTCGACTCGGGCTCCCAGGGAGGGGGGCTGTTCGGCCAGTCGATCGAGATGCTCCCCGATGGCACCAGAGTTTATGTCCAGGAGGTTGCCAATTCCGACTACCGATCCTTCCGAATGAGCAGCCTGTACCAGGGAATCAGTCACTGAGCTCCACGTTCACATGAAGGTCCCCAATGCCGCGGCGAACATCCGGCTCGACTTCCTAGCCAGGCGAACCCCAGCCCCGCCCCCCGGACCGACACGCTCGGCCGGGGGCCACGCGGCGGTACGCGAGGCGTGGAGAGACCACGAGCCGACGCCCGCCGCGGTCCGGACGCCGGAACGCTGAACGCCTGCTACGCCGGAACGGGAATCAGTCCCCCCGCCGGCGCGGTGCCCTCGTCCTTCTTCGTGACGGTGGCCGGGGCTGTCGGCTTCGGGGGCTCGGGCTTCACGGGCGGGCGCTTCGCGACCTCGTGTCCGGTGACGCGCTTGATGATCGCGTAGATCTCCTCGCCGTCGAGGGACTCCTTCTCGAGGAGGACCTTCGCGATCTCCTCGAGCGCGGCGCGGTGCTCGATGATGATCTTCTTGCCGCGCTGGTACGACGCCACGACGATGCGGTTGACCTCGTCGTCGATCTTCCGCGCGGTGTCCTCGGAGTAGTCGGGCTGCCGCGAGAAGTCGCGGCCGAGGAAGACCTCTCCCTCGGGCCGGCCGAACGACATCGGCCCGAGCTCGCTCATGCCCCACTCGCACACCATGCGCCGCGCCATCTCGGTCGCCTTCTCGAAGTCGTTCGAGGCGCCTGTCGTGATGCGTCCGATGCAGACTTCCTCGGCGAGGCGGCCGCCCATCATCACGGCGAGCTCGGCCTCGATGTACTCCTTGGAGTACGTGTACTTGTCCTCGAGCGGGAGCTGCTGGGTGAGGCCCAGCGCGCGGCCGCGCGGAATGATCGTGACCTTGTGGAGCGGATCCGTGTGCTCCTCGAACGAGGCGATCAGCGCGTGGCCGCCCTCGTGATACGCGGTGACGCGCTTCTCCTCGTCCGACATGACCATGGACTTCCGTTCGGCGCCCATGAGGACCTTGTCCTTCGCGTAGTTGAAGTCGACCATGTCGACTTTCTTCTTGTCGACGCGGGCGGCCGCGAGCGCCGCCTCGTTCACGAGGTTCGCGAGGTCGGCGCCGGCGAATCCCGGCGTGCCCCGCGCGACGACGGAAAGGTCGACGTCGTCGGACATCGGGATCGTGCGCGTGTGGACCTTGAGGATGCCCTCGCGCCCCTTCACGTCCGGACGGTCCACGACGACGCGGCGGTCGAAGCGGCCGGGCCGGAGGAGGGCCGGGTCGAGGACGTCGGGGCGGTTCGTGGCCGCCACGAGGATGACCCCGTCGTTGCCTTCGAATCCGTCCATCTCGACGAGGAGCGCGTTCAGAGTCTGCTCGCGCTCGTCGTGCCCGCCGCCGAGGCCCGCGCCGCGGTGCCGGCCGACGGCGTCGATCTCGTCGATGAAGATGATGCAGGGGGCGCTCTTCTTGCCCTGCTCGAAGAGGTCGCGGACGCGCGAGGCGCCGACGCCGACGAACATCTCGACGAAGTCGGAGCCGGAGATCGAGAAGAACGGCACGTTCGCCTCGCCGGCGACCGCGCGCGCGAGGAGGGTTTTCCCCGTCCCGGGCGGGCCCATCATGATGACGCCCTTCGGGATCTTGCCGCCCAGCTTCTGGAACTTCGCGGGCTCCTTGAGGAAGTCGATGATCTCGGAGAGCTCTTCCTTGGCCTCCTCGCAGCCCGCGACGTCCTTGAACGTGACCTTCTTCTGGTTCGGGGTCAGCATCTTCGCGCGCGATTTTCCGAACGGCCATCGCGCGGTTTCCGCCCGTCTGCATCTGCCGCATGATGAAGATCCAGAGGCCGATGAGGAACAGGATGGGCGCCCACTGGAGCAGGATCACGAGGAACGAGCCCTGGCCCGGCTCCTCGGCGGTGATCTTCACGTTCGCCTTCATGAGGTCTGACGTCAGCTCGTTGTACGCGGGCGCGTACGTGCGGACGCCGGGCTCGCGGCCCTCGGGGGAGCCCTTCTTGTAGCCCCGGATCTCCTGTCCGCGGATCGTGACGCGGTCGAGGTCGCCCTTCTTGACCATCTCGAGGAACTCGCTGAACCCGACGGTGGCGGTCGTGGTGCGGCCCACGTCCACGACGCGGAACAGCAGGAGGATCACCACGAGGATGACCATCCACAGGAGAATGTTCTTGACGGTTGTGTTCACCTTGTGGCCTCGACTCTCATACGCCGGTTTGGAGGATGTCGTTCATCGCGGGCGCGCGGGCCGGTCCGCGGCGGACTCGAACGGCGGCTCGCCTTCGGTTCGGACCTGTGCGATGAACGGGAGGTTCCCGCCCTCGCCTTCGAATTCCATGCCGTATCCGACGAGGACGCTCTCCTCGGCGGGGAAAAGGACGTAATCCGGGCGCAGGGGGCTTTTCCGGTCCTGCGGGTGGTCCACCACACACGCGAAACGGATCGAGCGCGGCTTTTCTTCCCGAAGCTGGTTCTGAAGCCAGGTTTCCACGACCCCGCTCCGCACGACGTCCTTGAGGACGATGAGATGGGAGTGGGCGACGTCGAACGGCGCCAGGAAGTGGTAATTGACGACCTTCTCGTGCGCGCCCTCCCGGAGGACGTCGATGTACTCGCAGCGGACCTTCCGGGGGACGGCGCGGGCGAGGTCCGCCACGAAGAAACCCGCGCCCTTCAGGACCGCGATGAGGACGATGTCCCCGTCCGGATAGTCCTGGCCGATCCTCCGGCCCACGTCCGCCACGCGACGGGCGATCTCCTGGGGGCCGTAGAGCTCGTCGTAGATCTGAGCCACAGGCTTGGAAGTCTAGCAGGGGGGCCGCCCCGCCAACGGGAGCGTCAGGGCCGCGAATACTCGTCGATGACGCGCCCGATGGCCCGCCGGCAGACCGGGCAGAACCCTCCCGGGTCCCGCGTGAACATGATGCAGTCGGCCGACGGCCGGTAGAGGCCCTTCGCTTCGTAGGCGGCGCCCTCGAAAGCGCCGACCTTGCCCGACCAGGGCATCGAGGACAGGAGCTTCGAGCTGAGACCCATCTGCCGGCGGAAGAGGTCGTCGAGCGCCGACGGAGCGGCGCCCGAGGCGATGAGCTTCCGCCGCTCGGCCTGGATGCCGCGCGTCTGTTTCTCGAAAGGCTCCTTCTCCCACGGTGTCGGCAGCGGCGTCCCTTTTTCGACGAGGTCGGCCCACTTGAACGCCGCCGGGTCCGCCGTCACGTTCGGCTCCCAGGGCTCGGGTTTCGCTCCGCCCGTCTCGTAGGCCACGTCCGAGCCGTAGTACTCGTCGGCAAGGCCCGCGAAGTGATGGCCGAATTCGTGCACGAACACATACTCCGCGAAAGCCGTGTCCACGGACGCCGTCGCCTGGAAGTTGTAGATGCCGCCGCCGCCGTACCGCGCGTCGTTCACGAGGATCTCGAGGAAATCGTACGGCGCTGCCGAAGCCGCCTCGCGAAGAGCGCGGTCGTCGTACGTCAGCATGTAGCGCTCCGAGCCGAAGATTCCGTACTGAACGGACAGCGGCGTCCGCCGGAAGATCTTCGAGTCGGGTCTGAGGACGCCGGTCTCGGCGGACGGCAGGTCGAGAGCGCGCACGTTGAAGTCGGCCTTGCGGCTTCTGAACGGCTCGTACGTGAAGAGAATGTCGACGAGGCGCTTCACGTCGGCGTGGAATTTCGGGAGGTCCTTCTCGGCGTAGCCCTCGCCGAGGATCAGGAGGTCGAGCTTCGAGGCGGCCGGCCCGTTCTCGAGGACCGTCCAGACCTTCCCGAGGGGCGGGCGTGGCGCGGAGTTCGATTCCGGTCCGGCGGGGTCGATCACGGCCTGGAACAGCTCGTGAAAGACGTTGTTCCTGTCGCGGCGCTCGAGGACGACCCGCACCTTCTCGCGCGGCCAGGGGATCCGCAGCGACTCGGGAAACGTCCGGGAAACCCGCTTGACCTCTTCGGTCTGCTCCCACTCGCCGTATAGCGAGGAATACCCGCGCGAGAAGACGACGCGATTCGTCCCGAGGTCGCGCACCTCCACGAAATGGCTGCCGAGGTTCGTCTCGTCGAGCAGGCGCGTTCGGCTGCCCGGCCACGGCCCGTCGTCGACGGCCCGGTCGAGCGCCACGATTTCGCCCTTCGGTCCGCCCGTGTGGAAGAGATCCACGCGCATCGTGCGCCCCGTGAATCGGGCGTCGAAGGTGCTGGTTGAAGAAGAAGAGATTTCTGCTGAAGAAGGAGAAGAAGAAAAGAGAAGAGAAGGAATGAAGATTTCTTTGAAAAGGAAGAAGGAAGGGAGAGCCGCAGCAACGGAAGAGCCCTGGCGCAGATTGACTTCATGGGTTCATCGTAAACCCGGCACGAACCGCACGCGGCGCGGGTCGACTTCGATGCGGCCGCCCGCAAACTCCTCGCCGAAGGTCTTGTCGCCTTTCTCGAGCCGGCCCAGGACCTTCTTGATCTGCGCTCTTCCGGGGACCCGCCCGCCCTTCCCGGCCGCCTTTACCAGCAGGCGCCCCGCTTCCTCGGGCGTGAGACGGGTGAAAAAGGAACGCGGCCAGATGCTATTCGAAGAAATCTTCTCTTCAGCCATCCTTTCCTCGAGCCGCCGATCGAGCGCATCCAGGCGTCGTGTGACGGCCTCTCCCGCACGCGCGAGTCTCTTCGACGTTCCGGGAAATCTTCGCTCGAGATCCGGAAGCACCTTGCGGCGGATGCGGTTGCGCGCAAAACCCTCGTTTTCGTTCGTCTCGTCCTCGCGGAACGGCACGCCGCGCTCTTCGAGGAATTGCCGGAGCTCGGCGCGCGAGAAGGGGAGCAGCGGCCGGATCACGCCGTCGTCGCGCCGCGCCCGGATGCCGCCCCGCCCGCGGCCGAGTCGCCTTTCGAGGTGGAGGAGCACCGTCTCGGCCTGGTCGTCGCGCGTGTGGCCCGTGAGAACCGGGGCATCCTCGAGGTCGTGGGAGAGCGCGAGGAGGGCCGCGTATCGGAGGCGCCGGGCGGCGGCCTCGACGCTCTCCCCCTTCTTTCGTCCGGACGGGACGTCCACGGGGCGAAACGCGAACGGCAGCGCGAGCGACGCGGCGAGGCGCGCGCAGAACCGCGCGTCTTCGTCTCCGGCCGCCCCTCGGAGGCCGTGCGCGATGTGCGCGGAGACGACCGCGACGTCGCGCGGCCGGGCCCATTCGGAGACGAGGAGCAGAAGGGCCGTCGAGTCGCCCCCGCCCGAATGCGCGACGAGAAGCGTCGGAGCGCCCGCCAGGAGTCCCGCCTCGTCGACGTGGCGGGCGAAACGCTCGGGCAGCGGAAGGGCGCTCACCGGGCGAACGTTAACGCTGTTCGGCCCTGTGCAAGTCGAACGCCCCGTCCTGCCGTCCAGGTCGGCCTCCGCGTTCCAGCTCGTCTGACGCGCGTTCGCCTGCGCTATCATCCGCCGTCTGCCCGCGTTCCCGGGCGCGCCTTTTCGGGGCGGCGTAGCTCAGATGGCCAGAGCAGGGGTCTCATAAGCCCTTTGTCGGCGGTTCGATTCCGCCCGCCGCCACCATTCGACCAGAGGTTCGTCCGCAAGGAGACTCCCGCTTGAAGAAGATCCTCGGACTCGCGGCCATCCTGTTGTCCGGCCTCGCGTTCGCGCGGGAGCCGGCGGACGTTCAGGGCTGGGGAAAGGTCAAATGGGGGATGACTCTGGAGCAGATCCAGAAGCTCTACCCGGAGGCGAAGCCGTACCAGCCCAAGGACGAACGCGAGCGCAAGCAGATGCAGTTTTCCGATGAGACGGCGCTGGAGATCCCGAGCATCGACCTGGTCGACACGAAGTTCGAGGTCAATTTCGTGGGGCAAGGTGTCGGCAAGCGGATCATCATGGTCGAGATCTACAGCCGTGCCGGAGTCACGGAGAAGACGTTCGTCGCGCTCGAAAAACAGCTCAGGCGCAGCCACGGCGCGCCCGCCTCGATGGACGACAAGGACGGATGGTTCGAGCGCACGTGGGTGCTTCCGTCGACGAAGATCGAGCTCTGGTTTCACGGGATCCTGGAGGGGAAGCCACCGGCCGCCGGCATCACCTACTTGCCCGTCGTCAGGAGCACGCGCGACAAGGGGTAGCGGCCGAGGCCTATGATTCCGCCATGCGCCGGCGCGAGCACGACGACGACCCTTCGCCGTACGTCTTTTGCGAGAGGTGCGAACAGATGTCCGAGCGCGCGCTCATCCAGGAGTGTTCGTACTGTTTCAAGGACTTCTGCCGGAATTGCGCGGTCCGCTCGGGAAACGCGGCGTTCTGCAGCAAGGCCTGCGCAAAGGCGTGGTTCTTCACCGAGGCCGACGAGGAGGCCGATGAAGAGAAGGGGACGACGTAGATCCGCGCCTTTCTCGCCGTCTCCGTTCACGATCCGTCGCTCGACGCTTCTCTCGCGGCGCGCGGGGTCCGCTTTCCCGAACGCGAGCTCCGGTGGGTGCCCGCCGCCCAGCGCCACCTGACGCTTCGCTTCTTCGACGAGCTTCCCGAAGACCGCGTGGAGGACGTTCGTGCCGCGGCGGGCGCGGCGGCCGCGGGCGCGCCGTGCTTCGACCTCGAGCTGGCAGGCGTCGGGTGCTTTCCGCCGCGGGGGCCTGCGAAGGTCGTCTGGGTCGGCTGCGGAGGGGGACGCGAGACGCTCGGCGCGCTCGCGGAGGCGATCTCCCGCGCGCTCGAGGGTCGGGGATTCCCGGGCGACACGCGGCCGTTCTCCCCGCACCTCACGCTGGCTCGGGCGCGGAGCCGGAGCGGCTCCTCGGCGGTCGCCGCCGCCCTGCGCGCGGGCGCCGCCGGCGTGGGACCGCTCGGCCGCGTTCAGGTCGACCGCGTTCTCCTGGTTCACTCGACGCTCGGCTCGGGACCGCCGCGCCACGACGTCATCGGAGCGTTTCCGCTCGCCGGGTGACGGCTTTCGTGGTTGCGCGGGGGCGCGGACGGAGATAGACATCGCGGCATGAACCTCCGTGCGCATCTCCTCGCGACGCTGGACCGGGCCTACGACGGCCGGTCGTGGCACGGGCCGAACCTCAAACGCGCGCTCAGGGGCCTCACGCCCGCGGTCGCGTTCTTCCGGCCCGGCCCCGAGCGCCACTCGGCCTACGATCTCGCTCTCCACGCGGCCTACTGGAAATACGCCGTGAGGCGGCGGCTCTCGGGCGAGAGGCTGGGGTCGTTCGCGCTCCCCGGCTCGAATTTCTTCCTCGCGCCGCCGCGCCCGTCCGCGAAAGAGCTGGCCGCGGCCCAGGCCATTCTCGAGAAAGAGCACCGCGCGCTCCGCGAGCTCGTGGAAGAGCTGCCCGAGAGCGCCTTCTCCGCGCGTTTCGGCCGCTGGACGGGAGAGGCCATGATCTCGGGCGCCGCCGCGCACGACCTCTACCACGCGGGACAGATCCAGCTGCTTCGGAAGCTCTCCGCCGGGAGGCGAAAAACGTGAGCGGCCTCTCCTGTCCGGCGCCTGGGGAGCGGATGGGCCGGGGCTGACCGGACGCCTCACGCCCGCTTGCGGAGGAAGACGTGGGCGGCGGCGCGGGAGCCCGCGACGTGGCGGAAGCACTCGTAGCCCAGCGCGCGGGTGTCGAGGCCGCCGAGCAGGTTCTCCCCGGTCCCGAGGAGGACGGGCGAGACGGCGAGGTGCAGCTCGTCGACGAGGCCCGCGCTCAGGTACTGCCGGATCGTGGACACGCCGCCGCCCAGCCTCACGTCGCGGCCGGCCGCCGCTTCCCTCGCCCGCTCGAGCGCCGCGTGAATGCCGCCCGTGACGAAATGGAACACCGTGCCGCCTTTCATCGTGATGGGCTCGCGCGCGTGATGGGTGAGGACGAAGACGGGCACGTGATACGGCGGCTCTTCGCCCCACCAGCCCTTCCAGCTCTCGTCGGGCCAGGGGCCGCGGACGGGACCGAACATGTTCCGCCCGAGGATCCAGGCGCCGAATCCGGCGAAGCCCTGCGCCGCGATGTCGTCGTCCGCGCCTCCCTCGCCTCCGCCGTTCCCGTGCATGCGCTGCCAGGTGCGCGTGTGAAAGAACCAGTCGAAGAGTTCCGGGCCGCGGAGTCCGAGCGGGTTCGAAAGGTCCTGGTTCGGTCCGGCCCCGAACCCGTCGATCGAAATCGAAAAGCCGTGTACGCGCAGTTTCGACACGCGGCACCTCTCCGGCCCGCGTCGGACGGGCTCCGACGCCGATCTTAATTCGCGCGCGCCCGCGCTGCTAAAGTGCCGGGACCGTGTCCCTGCCGAGCGTCGCGCTTCCTCCCGGGGAATCCCTGCCCGAGTTCACGGCGAAGGCCGTGGTCACGGGCGTCGTCCTCGGCCTCGTGTTCGGCGCCGCGAACGCGTATCTCGGCCTTCGGGTGGGGCTGACGGTGTCGGCCTCGATTCCGGCCGCCGTGCTCACGGTCGCCGTCTTCCGCCTCCTCGGGCGTAAGGGCACGATCCTGGAAGCGAACATCTCGCAGACGATCGGCTCGGCCTCGACCGCGCTCGCGACGGGGACGATCTTCACGATTCCGGCGCTCTTCCTCTGGGGCGTCGCGCCGCCGTACCTGCAGGTCGTGGCCCTCTGCTTTCTCGGAGCGGTCCTCGGCCTCTCCGCGATGATTCCTCTCCGCCGGCTGCTCATCGTCGACGCGCATGCCGAGCTGCCGTATCCCGAGGGAACGGCGTGCGCCGAGGTGCTGCGCGCGACGACGGCGGATTCGAGCGGCAGCGCGTGGATCTTCCGCGGCATGGCCGTGGGCGCGCTCGTGAAGATCGTCATCGCGCTGTTCTTCGTCATGCCCGGCGAAGTCGGCGCGGCGCTCCCGTTCCTGCCGAAGGCCGAGATCGCCGTGGAGCTCGCGCCGGCGCTCCTCGCCGTCGGCTACATCCTCGGGTACCGGCAGTCCGGTGTCCTCGTCGCCGGGTCGATCGTCTCGTCGCTCGTCCTCATTCCGCTCATCGCGTTCGTCGGGCAGGGTCTCGCGGCGCCGCTCGCGCCCGAGGCCGTGAAGCTCGTGTCGGCGATGTCGACTGGAGAGATCTGGTCGCGCTACGTTCGGTACATCGGCGCGGGCGCCGTCGCGGCGGCCGGCATCCTGACCGTCCTCCGGAATCTTCCGACGATGGCGGGCGCGTTCCTCGCCGTCGTGAAGGGAGTTCGCGGCGGGGCGAAGGGGAAAGATGCCGGTCCGGTCGTCTCCACGGATCGCGACCTGCCCGGCGGCTTCGTCTTCGGGGGCATCGCTTTCGTCGTCCTCGCGGCCGCGCTCGTGCCGGGCATCTTCTCGGGCGGCATGGGCCCGCTGCCGCGCGCCGTGTGCGCCGCGGGCGTCGGCGTCTTCGGCGTGCTCTTCGTCGCGGTCGCGGCCCGCATCGTCGGCATCGTGGGCGTGTCGTCGCAGCCCACGTCGGGCATCACGCTCGTCACGCTGATCGCGATCGCGTCGCTCTTCGCGGCGGCGGGCTGGACGGACGGGAACGCGCGCGCGGCCGTCCTCACGGTGGGCACGATCGTCGCGATCGCGGCGTCGAAGGCGGGCGACATCTCGCAGGACCTCAAGACGGGCTGGCTCGTGGGCGCGACGCCCGCGCGGCAGCAGCTCGGGCAGCTCATCGGCGCGTCGTTCGCCTGCTGGGGCGTCGCCGCGACCGTGCTGCTGCTCGGGAGCGCGTACACGTTCGGGACGAAGGAGATTCCCGCGCCCCAGGCCACGCTCATGAAGACGATCATCGAGGGCGTCCTGTCGGGCGCGCTCCCGTGGGGGCTCGTCCTGTCGGGCGCGGGCCTGTCCGTCGCCGTCATCCTGTGCGGGATCTCGGGCCTCGCGTTCGCGATCGGCGTCTACCTGCCGCTCGCCTCCATGGCGCCGATCTTCGTCGGCGGCTGCGCGCGCGCCATCGTCGAAAGGGCGCGCAAGGGCCGGCCGCCGTCGGACAGCGACGCGGGGGTCCTCGCGGCTTCCGGCCTCGTCGCGGGCGAGGGTCTCGCGGGCGTACTCGTCGCGGCGCTCGTGGCTTTTCGCGTCGCGCCGAAGGGCCGCCCGCCGCTCGTCTCGGGCCTGCCGGGCGAGGCCATCACCTTCGGTCTCCTGCTCCTCGTCTGCGGGTTTCTCGTCGCGGCAGGCCGGTCGTCCGCCCGGAAGCCGTAGGGCGTCACCCCTCCTCGTAGGAGGGGAACCACTGACGCGCGACGATCCGCTGGCGCAGCTCTTCGGGCGAGGCGGCGGGCGCGAGACCCTCGCGGACCGCCGCCTCCGCGACGACGGCGGCGACCTCGACGGCCACGCCTCGCAGCTCGCCGAGCGGGGAAGAAGCGACGCGGCGGGATCCTTCAGCGCGGGCGACAGCTCCGCGAGGCGCCGGGCCGCGGCGATCAACATCCCGTCCGAGACGCGCCGCGCGCCGGCGGCGGCGACGGCGAGGCCCACGGCCGGGAAGATGAAGATGTTGTTGCACTGGGAGATCATCCAGGCGCGCCCGCCGAGGACCGCCGGGGGACAGGGCGAGCCGGTGGCCACGAGGGCGCGGCCGTCGGTCCACCGGATCAGATCTTCCGGCCGGGCCTCCGCGCGCGCGGTCGGGTTGGAGAGCGGAAAGATCACGGGTCTCGGAGTCCTGGCCGCCATCTCGCGGACGATCGCCTCGGTGAAGGCGCCGGCGGCCGTGGAGAGACCGATCAGGACGGTCGCCTCGACGCTCCGGATCACGTCCGAGAGGCCGACGCAGCCGCGGTGGGTCCGGGGAAAGGCGGCGACCTCCGCCGCGGCGCGCGCGTAGACGCGCTGCTCGGGCGTGAGGTCGGTCCGCGTGTCGACGAGCAGTCCCTCCACGTCGACGACGTAGAACCGGCGGCGCGCCTCGACCTCGGACAACCCGTCTGCGAGCAGCGCGGACCTAAGGTAGTCCGCGACGCCGATGGCCGCCGAGCCGGCCCCGAGGAAGACGATCGTCTGCTCGCGAAGGCTTTTCCCAGCCACGCGCGTCCCGGCGAGGAGCGCGCCGAGCGCGACGGCCGCGGTTCCCTGGATGTCGTCGTTGAACGTGAGGAGGGAGTCGCGGTAGCGGTTCAGGAGCGGCCTCGCCGTGGGCGTCGCGAAGTCCTCCCACTGCAGGAGCGTCCCGGGAAGCTCCTGCTTGACGGCCTCGACGAACAGGTCGACGAACTCGAAGTACGCCTCGCCCGACACGCGCTTCTGGCGGCAGCCGAGGTACTGCGGGTCGCGCAGCCGCTCCTCGTTGTTCGTCCCGACGTCGAGGACGATGGGGAGCGTCCGCGCCGGCGGGACGCCGCCGATGAGCGTGTAGAGCGTCAGCTTGCCGATCGGGATGCCGAGGCCGCCGACCCCCTGGTCGCCGATGCCGAGGATCCGCTCGCCGTCGGTCACGACGACGACGTCGACGTCGGGATTCGGCCGGTTCCGGAGCAGCTCCGGAATCGAGTCGCGGAGCGGAAAAGGAATGAAGAGGCCGCGCGGGCGCCGGTAGATGTGGCTGAACTGCTGGCACGCCTCGGCGACGACCGGCGTGTAGACGATCGGCATCATCTCCTCGATGTGGGCGAGGAGGAGGCGGTAGAAGAGAATCTCGTTCGTGTCCTGCAGCGCCCGAAGCTGAATGTGCCGCCCGAGGGGCGTCCGCTTCGCGAGGTAGGCCTCGTAGGCGCGGACGAGCTGTTCGTCGATCGTCTCGATCTGGTGCGGCAGGAGGCCGTGAAGGCCGAGCCGCGTCCGCTCTTCGAGCGTGAACGCCGTGCCCTTGTTCCACGCCGGGGTCTGGAGGAGCTGCATGCCGCGGAGCGTGGCTGGGCGGTGGTGGGTCACGGGTGCTGCGGTCGACGTCGGCATGCGGCCCCTACGTTAACCCGGAAGCGCGGTCTCTCGCGAAGTCTCGCGCGCCTCGTCCGAGACGCGGAAAAGGATCGGGGCCGGCCCGAAGGCCGGCCCCGATGCGGTCACGAGCTGAATCGCCCGAAGGATGGGTCAGGGAATCCGAGCCTGGGCCGCGCAGCTCTGGATGGCGCCCTTCTGACTCGCGGTGATGATGCCGGCTTTCTTCAGGTCGTTCGTCAGGTGCGCCACGCAACTGACGAAACCTCCGTGGTTGCCGGCGCCGGCGGCGCAATGGTCGATCCGGTCCGAGATCGTGCACCCGTCCGCGAAGAACGTGTTCGGCACGCCCGAGTCGCAGCTGCCGATGACGACGGTGGGCGCGAAGTTCGAATTCGGACTCGCAGTCGACGTCGTCGGGGACCCCGTCGAGGTCGGCGTCCGGGAACCAGCCGATGTCGCGGAACAGGGGCAGCGTCAGGTCCGGCGGCGGCGTGACGGAGTGCGTCAGGTCGCCGTTGATGGTGGGTTCCATGAGCTGGTTCGGGAAAGCGATCGTGTCCCAGTGCGAGATCGTGGAGCCGGGCTGAACGGGGTTCGGCGTGTAGAGAAGCGCGCGTCCGCCCGCCGGATCCGTGCCCGCCCGCACCGAAAGGTCGAGCAGGAGCGACGCGTTGACCCCGGGCGAGGTTCGCCTTGAGCGTGTTGCCGTCGGCCAGGGTGATCCGCACGGAGGGGATCGTGATCGTCGGGTCCGCCCCTCCAAGACCTGCCGGCGGGCCGCCCGCGACGTTGTCCGCCACGATCACCGCGATGGCGCCGGCGTTCTGGGCGTTCTTGACCTTGACGATGAATCCGCACGTCCCGCGGTCCACGAGGGCGATGTTGCCGGCGACGGCCCCTGCGTTCGTCAGCGGCGAGCAGGCGTCAAACGTCGTGGGTCCGGCGCCATCGGCCGGATCGAGAGCCTGGACGACGTTGCCCGTGACGCCGGCGCCGGTCAGAGCCGGTCCGAAGCTGGCCGTGCCCACGTCGTAGGCGCCCGCGATTCCGGCCGGCGAGTTGACGCGCATCAGCGGCACGCCGAAGGCGAGCACGCCGGGGACGGCCGCGGTGACGTTCGCGCCGTTGAAGACGACCTTCCGGGAGTTGATCGCGGAGGCGACGCGCTCGGCGTTCGTCATCTGGTCCCACGTCTTGTTGGTCGTGAGATCGAGGATTCTCTTCCCGAAGACGTCGGTCAGGCCGGCGAGCTGCGGCCCCGGTCGTGACGCTGGCAAACTGCTGGAAGTTGAGACCGTGCGCGAATTCGTGCAGGAGCACCGTCACGAGGTCGATGTCTGTTCCGTGGTTGCCGTCGAATCCGTAGTACCAGTTGATGCCCGTCAGACACCCCGGCAATCCGATGTGCTGTTGAACCGGGCCCGGATGTCGTCGGCGCTCGTGCCGTGTGTCCCCGGGATCGGCGTCGAAGCCGAGGCGCTTGTTGGCCAGGGCGGTTCCATACAAGGTGTTCGCCTCGAGGCCCGGGAACGGCGAGATGCCTCCGCCGCCGGGCGGGTCGACCGCGACGATCTGGATCGTTCCCGCCGAGCCGAGCACGGCGGAACTCGCGGTGCAGGTCAGCGCCGATCGAAGCTCGCCTGGATGAAGATCTCCACACTGCTGTCGAGCGTCGCGCCCCAGATGCCGGCCGCGAACGTGAACGCGTTGAGACGCTGCTGTCCGAGGGTCGTGCCTGGATTGCCGCCGACGGGGGCGAGCGGCGTCGGATCGTTGAAACCCTCGCCCGGCGCGTTGACGTTCACGATCGTGATCGTCGCGGCGGCGGAGGCGGTCGGCGCGGGAACGAGAACGAGACACGCGAGCGCGAGAAGGGCGAGGGAGAGTCCGATCTTCGAAGCTCTTCATGGCCTACTTCTCCTCTTTCGCGGCGTCGCTCTTTTTCGGAGCCAGCGGGCGCGTGAGCGCCTTGGGCGTCTCGGAGCGCGGCGTGCAGAAGAAGACCGGCTTTCCGTCGGCGCCGGTGCGGACGACGACGTCCTCCATCCCGTCCTCGCCGAGCTCGATAGGCTCACGATGCCGTTGGCGCTGACCATGGACCTCCCGTGCCGCCTGAGCCGGCGTGCGGACCGTGGCGCGATCGCGCGGGCCAGCGCCTGCTTCCTCTTCCTGCGTGGGCGCGCGCAGCTCGCCCGTGGCCGGGTCGATGAAGGCCTTCACGGCGTTCATGCCCTCGTTGTCGTCCGCGGGACACTCCTCGCGCGGGATGGAAATGACACGCACGTTCGCGAGCGGAGCGCGAGCCGCGACGCTCGCCGCGGCCTTTTCCCCGGGCCGTTTCGCGGGAATGAACCGGGCGTCCTCGGCCGCCAGAGATGGAGATGCAGCGGCCAGAACCGCCGCGAGCGCGAGCGGGCCGGCCGACATCCAGAGAAAACGCTTCACAAAGGATGGTTTGAGCCGCATGTTGACCTCCTGTTGCCTGAGACAGGCTCTCAGAATCTGTCTCAGGAAGGGCTCGAGCGCAAGGGGGAAAATCGAGGCGACGGCTCCGGGAGCTCTCCGGCCTCACCCCGCCCGCAGCGCCCAGCGCAGCTTGGCGGCGGAGGAGCGGGGGTTTCGGCGTTGCTCCTCGGGCGTCGCGCGGACGACCCTGTCCGCGACGCGCGCATAGAGCCCGTCCTCGAGCCCCGCCGCGAACGCCTTCTTCACGAGGCGGTCCTCGCCCGAGTGGAACGCCAGGATCGCGGCGCGTCCGCCGGGCGCGAGGCAGGCGGGCAGGTCGCGAAGGAACGCCTCGAGCGCGGTCAGCTCGTCGTTGACGAGGATGCGGATCGCCTGAAAGGTGCGTTGTAGGGAGGACTTCTTTGCTTCGGACGCGAGGCGGTACGTCCGTCCTTCAAATGCGGACTCCACCGCAGCCGCGACGTCCGAGGTTCGGAGAAGAGGAAGATTTCTCCGCCGTTCGATAGTCGCCCACAGTGCCGCGGCGATTCCCGCCGCTTCTGGCTCGTCCCCATACTTTCTAAGAAAATCTTCGATCTCTTCCTTCTTCATCTTCAGCAGCAATTTCCCCGCCGGCACGCCACGCGTGGGGTTCATCCTGAGGTCGAGCGGAACGTCGTGCTTCCACGAGAAGCCTCTGGCGGGATCGTCGAGCTGCATCGAGGAGACGCCGAGGTCGGCGAGAATCACGTCGGCGCCGGCCGCGCCCCGGGCGTCTTCCGCGAGGAGCTTCCGGAGGCCCGCGTAGTTGCGCCTCACGCAGCGCACCGCGCCGGGCTCTCCGCGCGCCGCGGCGAGCGCTTTCAGCCGCGCCTCGGCCCTCGGCAGCTCGATGGGGTCTACGTCGAGGCCGAGCAGCCGGCCGCCGGGAAGGACCCTCTTCAGGAGCTCCGATGCGTGGCCGCCGAAACCGAGGGTCGCATCCACGGCCAGGTCGCCCGCCTTTGGCTCGAGGGCCTCGAGAACTTCGACGGTGAGCACCGGAACGTGGCTGCCCGCGGGCGTCCTGCCGGAACCGAGCACCTTTTCGCGCTCCTCGGGAAAACGGGCGGCGTCGAGCTCTTTGTACTTCTCGGAGAACGCGCGCGGGTGCGTGCCGCGGTAGCGCGGGCGCCGCGGCGGTTTGCCGGCGCCCTGCGGTCCGTCCGTCACCGCGGCAGAGACAGCGCGTGCCCGGTCGCCTCGGGCAGCGTCACGCCGAGCCAGCGGCCGACCGTCGGCGCAAGGTCGTACGGCGTCGTCGCGGCGTCCGAAGCGCCGGCCTTCACCGCTCCCCAGAACACGAGCGGAACGTGGATGTCGTACTCGTGCTGCGTGCCGTGCATCGCGCCGCGGCCCGGGTTGTACGAGCTCATGACGCCCCAGCGCGGGATGACGAAGGCGTCCCCCGAGCGGTCGCGGTCGAAGTCGTTTCGCACGAATGCGAGCGTCGGGGTCTCGGGCCAGGAGGCGTGCGCCGAGACGAGGAAGACGTCCTCGACCTCCTCGTCCCAGACGTGCTTGACGACCGTCGGAAGGACGCGATCCACGTCCGCCGCCGTCACGGCCAGGCCGGCGGGCCCGCAGGCGCCCGCGACGGTCTTGTAGGGAAACGCGGCGCGGTTGTAGAAGAGGCTCCAGCCGTCCATGGCGCCGACGACCTTCGCGGAGCGGTCGAGACAGAGCGCGTCGGCGAGGAGACGGTTCAGGCGCTCGCGGTCGTTGTGGAGCGTCTCCCGGCCCGTCTCGAGGCGGCCGCCGGTCGCCGTCTTGTCCAGCGCCTTCGCGACCTCGGGCATCACGGGAAAGCCGTGGTCCGCCGACAGCGCGACGAGGACCGTCCCCTTCGGGTAGCTCGCCTCGAGCGCGTCGAGGACGCGGCCGATCTGGATGTCCAGGCGCCGCAGCACGTCGCGCGACTCCTCGCTCTCGTCGCCGTAGTCGTGCGCGACCGGATCGTGGCCGGAGAACGAGATCGCGAGGAGGTCCGGGACGTCGCCGCGCCCGAGCTTGTAGCCGGCGTCGTTCAGAAACGCGAGCGCGAGGTCGGCCGTGAGCTCGTCGATCAACGGGCTGCGGTAGATCCCGCCGAAGTATCCGTAAGGACCGCCCGCCGGGACGCGGCCGTACGTCGAGAGGTCGTGGCCGAATCCGAGGCCGTGCGTCGGAAGCTGGTAGCGCGCGATGACGTTCAGAGGAACGGCCGTCGGGTAGGGTTTCGCGGCGGGCGCGGGCGGCGGCTCGGGCAGCGTCCGCCACACGAGGCCGAAGCGCGCCGGAAGCATCCCGCCGGCCTGCGTGTCGTTGTACTTCTTCACGATCGCCGCTGCGGCGGCGGGCGGCCGGTACGCGGCGGAGGTCTGGAAGCGCCCGGTCTCGCCGTCCCACCAGTAGACGGCGTGCGCCGGGTTATGCCCCGCGAGAAAGATCGCGCCGCGGTCCTTCGCCGAGACCGAGACGACGCGCGCGCCCTTGACGCTCTCGACGAGCCGGTCGCCGAGCGTCGGGACGCGCAGGTTGCCCGGGCCCGCGATCTTTCGACCGGAAACGGCGTCTTTCTGGTCCGTGCAGTAGACGTTCTGGAGCGCGCCGTTCGGTCCGTACTCGAACCAGCTGTTCAGGACGATCCCGGTCACCCGCGGTGGCGCGCCGGTGCCGAGCGAGGCGTGGCCGGGTCCCGGTCTCCGTGTTGAGGTGCTGATAACGCGCGCCGCGCTCGCTCCAGCCCTCGTCCAGAAGTCGCTTGAGGCCCGCCGTGTAAAGCGGCCGGTAGCTTTCGAGGCGTGCCCAGCCGAGTCCGTCGACGGAGATGACGACGGCGAGCCTCGGCTTGGGAAGCGCCTGCGCGGGGGAGGGAGCGGGCGCCTTGGCGGCGAGCGCGAGAAGGGCGGGAAGGAGCAACGCGAGGAAGACGGCGGACAGGGCCGCGCGCGGGCGTCGGATCATTCGCCTATCCTGCCACGCCCGGACCGGCGCCGGGCCGCGAAGTCTTCGTGAAGTCGGCGTGAATTCCGTCTGATATTCTCCGCCGCGCCGTGTTTCAGCTGTTCCCCCGCGAGGAGAGCTTCCTCCCGCAGTTCGCGCGTGCCGCAGACATCATTCTCGAGGCCGCGACGGCCCTCGACCAGCTCGCGGCGGATTTCACGGACGTGGAGCTGAAGGTCGCCCGCATCAAGCATCTCGAGCACGAAGGCGACCAGGTCGCGCACCAGACGTTCGGGCTCCTCTCGCGAACGTGGATCACCCCGATCGACCGGGAGGACATTCACGCGCTCGTGAAGGCCCTCGACGACGTCCTCGACTTCATGGACGCCGCGGCGAACCGCTTCGTCCTCTACAAGATTCCGGGGCCGCGCCCGGGTCTCAAACAGGCGACCGAGATCCTGGTTCAATCGGCGCACGCGATCCGGCGCGCGATAGGGATGCTCGGGGATCTCAAGCATTCCGCGGCGATCCTCGAGATCTGCGTCGAGATCAATCGCCTGGAAAACGAAGCCGACACCCTGAACCGCATCTCGATCGGGCGGCTTTTCGACACCGAGAAAGATCCGATCACGCTCCTGAAATGGAAAGAGATCTACGAGGTCCTCGAAGAAGCGACCGACCGCTGCGAGGACGTCGCGAACGTCTTCGAGCAGATCGTCCTGAAGTCCGCCTGAGCCTCGCGCGCCGCCGATGAGCTTCGTTCTCTTCGTCGTTTTCGTCGCGCTCGCCTTCGACTTCATCAACGGCTTCCACGACGCGGCGAACTCCATCGCGACCGTCGTCGGTACGCGCGTCCTGACGCCGAAGAAGGCCGTGGCGTGGGCAGCGTTCTTCAATTTCGTGGCGGCGTTCTCGCTCGAGACGCGCGTCGCCAAGACGATCGGCAAGGACATCGTGAACCCCGCCGTCGTCGACACCTTCCTCATCCTCGCGGCGCTCGTCGGCGCGATCGTCTGGAACCTCCTCACGTGGTGGTGGGGGCTGCCGTCGTCCTCCTCGCACGCCCTCATCGGGGGTTTCGCGGGCGCGGCCGTCATGAAAGCGGGACCGGGGTCCCTGGTGCCGCACGGGATCGGGAAGACGCTCGTCTTCATCGTCCTGTCGCCGCTCCTCGGTTTCGTCTTCGGATTCGTCTTCTTCGTGATCGTCACATGGGTCTTCCGGCGGTCGCGGCCGGAGCCCCTCGATCGCGGTTTTCGAAAGGTCCAGCTCGTTTCGGCGGCCGCGTTCTCTTTCGGCCACGGGATGAACGACGCACAGAAGACGATGGGGATCATCGCCGTGCTCTTGTTCTCGACGGGCCACCTCAAGACCCTGGAGATTCCCTTCTGGATCGTCCTCATCTGCCACGCGGCGATCGGCCTCGGGACGCTCTCGGGCGGCTGGCGCATCGTGCGCACGATGGGGATGCGCATCACGGCTCTGAAGCCCATCAGCGGCTCCTGCGCCGAGTTCGCGGGCGCGTTGACGCTGATCGGCGCCTCGCTCGGGGGCGTGCCCGTCTCGACGACGCACACGATCACGGGCGGAATCATGGGAGTCGGGTCGGTGCGGCGCTTCTCGGCGGTGCGCTGGGGCGTCGCCCGCTCCATCGTGACCGCGTGGATCCTGACGATTCCCGCGTCCGCGATCGTGGCCGCCCTCGTGTGGCTCGGCCTGTCCGCCTTGAGGCGCTGACGCTTCTCCGGGGCGCCAGGAGCCTCCGCTTCGGCTCAGCGCTTCGGCTTGTCCGGAGGGTGAGCCGCGTCGGCCACGTGCCGCCGCACGCCGAGCTTCGGGGAGGCCTTCCGCGCCACGCGGCGCGGGTGAAGGATCTTCCCGAGCTCCTTGTTGAGCGGGTTGTCGCGCTTGAGGAACGCGATCGGAGGGGCGGACCGGACGCCAATCTCTTCGTGGAAGGCGAGCAGGATCGCGCTTCTCGGGCTCTCCTTGAGGCCCCTCTCGAGGGCGGACACCATCAGCGAGCGAACGCGGGCGGCCTGCCAGATCTTCGCGAGATTCAGGTAGTGCTCGCCGCGGTGGGGCTCGAGGTGAATCGCGACCTCGCAGAAACGCGCCCCTTCTTCCGACTGCGAGGGCGTCGTCATCGCGAGGCAGAGGCCGTAGTACGAAAAGCACAGGGGCGGCGTCCTCTTGCGCGAGCCGAGCGGCTCGACTCCTCGCGCGTCCTTGATCTCCTCGCTCAGGACCTCGGTTTCCTGGGAGAACAGCTTGTAGGCCTCCGCGAGGAGCACGAGACCTCGGGCGTAGCGCTCGGCCCGCGCGGCGTCGATCCCCAGGCGCATCAGTTCCATGGGGTCGGCTGTCGCGGCCTCCGCGAGTACCTGCGCGGGGACGACGCTTCGTTCGCGCATTTTTTCTGCCCTCTCCCGAGACGAGTCTCGGCTCTCCCGGGCCGCCGCGTCAAGGCGGACGTTCGGGCGTGTCGGGTATCGTCGGACGATGCGGACGCTCCATCTGGCGAAAGGGCGCGACGCCGCGACCCGGCGGCGCCATCCCTGGCTGTTCTCGGGCGCGGTCGCCCGGGAGGAGGGCTCTTCGGCCGACGGAGTCGTCGAGGCCCGGGACGCCTCGGGCTCCTTTCTCGCGCGCGGATTCGCGTCGCCTGCCGCGCCGATCGTCGCGCGCTTCTGGACGTTCGAGGACCGTCCGCTCGACGCGGACTTCGTCGAGGGGCGCGTCCGCGACGCGGTCGATCTCAGGCAGCGTGTCGTTCCGCCCGAAACGGACGGCTACCGGGTCGTGAACGCCGAGGGTGATTTCCTGCCCGGCCTCGTCGCCGACCGGTTCGGCGGCGTTCTCATCGTCCAGGCTTCGACGGAGGGCACCGCACGCGCCCGTCCGCTCTGGCTGCCTCCGCTCCTCGAGGCTTTCCCCGGGGCAGCCGTCGTCCAGAAGAACAACCTGTCGTCCAGGAAGGGAGAAGGGCTCGCGCAGGGCGACGAGCTTCTCGCGGGCGAGGCGATTCCCGAACGGGCGGCGTTTCGCGAGCGCGGGCTCTCCTTCGTGGCGGAAGTCTCCGCGGGCCAGAAGACGGGCTTCTTCCTCGACCAGCGCGAAAACCGCCACCTCGTGCGGTCCCTCGCGGCGGGCCGAAGTCTCCTCAACCTGTTCTCCTACTCGGGCGCGTTCGGCGTGGCCGCCCTCGCGGGCGGCGCGACGCGGGTGGCCCACGTCGACGTCTCCGGCGCCGCGCTCGATCTGGCCCTGGAGAATCATCGGCGGAACGGCCAGCCTGTCGTGGGGGCAGAATCGCGTGTGGAGACGCGCGAGGCCGACGTCTTCGACGACCTGCGGGCGCGTGCCCTGGCCGGCGAGCGCTGGGAGTTCATCGTGACCGACCCACCCGCCTTCGCGAAGAGGAAGGCGGACGTGGACAAGGCGTGCCGCGGCTACAAGGACATCAACCGGCTCGCTTTCCGGCTTCTCGCGCCGGGGGGGCTTCTCCTCGCGTGCTCCTGCTCGGGCCCCATCTCGCCGGACCTCTTCCAGAAGGTGATCTTCGCCGCCGCGCTCGACGCAGGCCGCCCGGCGCGCCTCCTCGAGCGCCGCGGAGCGGGCCCGGACCATCCCGTCTCGATCGACTGCCCCGAGGGCGACTACCTCAAGGCGTTTCTTCTCGAGGCCCCGTGACGGCGCGCGTCGCTCTCGTCGGCCCGGTTCCGCCCTGGCGGAGCGGAATCGCGGACCAGGACGCGCGGCTCGCGCGCGCGATGCGCGCGCTGGGCGTCGAGCCGCGGATCTTCACTTTTCGTCGAATGTATCCCGGGTTTCTTTATCCCGGAAAGAGAGAGAAAGATTTCTTAGAAGGGGAAGAGGGGACGGGGAAGAAGACGAAAACCGGGGATTTCTTGGAAGGCGAAGAGGGTACCGCGCTCGCATCTCTCGATGGGCTCAACCCCTTCTCCTTCTATTCCACTTCCAAGAAAATCTTGAATTCCCCGGTCTCCCTCGTCGTCATTCCCTGGTGGACCGCTTACTTTGCTCCGCACGTCCTTCTGCTGCTCGCGGGGCTCGCTCGCGACGGTTCCGGTCCGACGACGCTTCTCCTCTGCCACAACGTCTTCGATCACGAGCCGCGTCCGTTCACCGACGCGCTGACGCGCGCCGTCCTTCGGCGCGCGGACCGGTTCGTCGTGCAGAATTCACGGAACGCAGACGAGATCGTGCGCGTTCGCCCGGACGCGCGCGTCGCGATCGTGCCGCATCCCTCGGAGCCGCGGGCGGTGATTCCGGACCGCGAGGTCGCACGCGCGAGGCTCGGGGTGCCGCTCGACGCTCACGTCTTTCTCTTCAGCGGGCTCCTCAGGCCCTACAAGGGCTGGGACGTCCTTCTCGCCGCCTTTCCCGCGGTACGGAAGGAATTCCCCTCGGCGCTCCTCGTGTTCGCGGGGGAGGCCTGGGGCGAGGCGCGCGACCTGCCGGGCCGGGTTCCGGCGGGCGTCCGGCTCGAGCTCAGGTACCAGCCGGAGGAGGAGCGCGCCGCGTGGTTCGCCGCGTGCGACGCCGTCGTCTGTCCCTACCGGCACGCGACCGGATCGGGAATCGCCGCCGACGCGCTCGCGTTCTCACGGCCCGTGATCGGCACGGCGGTGGACGGGCTCCTGGGAATCGTCGAGGACGAGAGGAGCGGTCTCCTCGTGCCTCCCGGCGACGCCGGGTCGCTCGGGATCGCGATGATCCGCTTCATCCGGGAGGCGCTGGGGCCGCGCCTCGCGGCCGGAGCCGCGCATCGCCGGGCGGTCTTCACGCCCGCGCAGCACGCCCGCCAGGTCCTCGCGGCGGGAGGCATCGACGTATGAGATCCTTCGCGCGATGGGCTCCGTGCGCATGTTCCGGGACCGCGTCGTCTCCATGGAGCAGACGCAGGAAATCGGCGAAAAACACATCGGTCTTCTGAGCGCCCTCGCGGCCGACGCGCTGCCGGGCTTCGCCGTCGTCGCGCACGGCCTCGAGCACGAGCGCGACCACTACTGGCTCTCCCTTTCGAACGAGAGAACCGGCGCGGCGTGCCGGGTCGTGTTCACGCGCATGTTCCTCTCGGACGCGAGCCGGCTCCCCGCCGTCGTCGCCGACGCGAACGCCGGGGTGAGGGAGCAGATCGTCTCGTGCATCCGCGACCAGGCGGGCCGTGCCGAGATTCTCGTCACGGTCGCGCGCCTCCTGACCGAGGAGGAGCGCGCCGAGCGGGACGAAATCGAGTCCGAGTGGCGCAAGAAGCACGAGGCTGTCCTCGCGGCCAAACGTGCCGAGGACGAGCGGCGGGCACGCGAAAGGCAGCGCCAGAAGCAGCAGGAAGAGGCGCGCCGCCACGCTCAGCGCGAGCGGGAGCGCCGCGAGCGGGCAGCGGCCGGGAACGCGCCGGGACAGCCGGGGCAAGGCGAGAGTGCGCGCGGGGGCCGGAGGCGGCGGCGCGGGCGCGGCGGAGCCTCCGGCAGCGCGGCGGGCCAGCCGGGAGGGAGCGCGGCTCCCGGCCGGACGCGGCAGTCCCAGGCGGTGAGTGCCGCGGGCCCGCAGGCGGGGCCTCGCCCCGAGAATCCGCAGCGCCCCGCGCAGCCCGCCGGCGGCCAGGCTTCCGAGGGCCCGCGCGCCGAGGGCGGGGGCGGGCGGCGAAGGAGGCGCAGGGGCCGCGGTCGCGGCGGTTCAGGCGGCCCGGGCGAGGCGGGTGGAGCGAAGCCGGGCGGATCGGCGCCTCCGACCCCGTAGGGCGGATCGAGAGGGGTCAGAGGACGTCGCCGCAGTGCGGGCAGAACACGAACCCCGTGGCGTTCTCGTGCCGGCATGAGACGTCGAGCGCCTTCGGGGGTCCCGCGCTCGCGATTTCCTCGAAGGGGTGCAGCCGGACGCGCACGCCGTGCGTGTCGACGGCGAGAAGCTCGATGCGGCGCCGCACGGGGCCTTCCGGTCCGTTCGCTTCGATGACGAAGCTCTCGGCTCGGCGGCAGCATTCCTGGAACCAGGCGGCGAGCGGACCGAGAAATGCGGCCGAGAGACGCCGCGTGACGGCGGGGTGCTCGGCGTCGAACGTTCGCAGAAACGCGCCGTGGGTGTTGGCCCCGAGCTCGAGCTCCGTCGCGCCGAAGCGCAGCGCCTCGGCGAGGAGCGCGCGCCCCAGGCGGCCGATGGAGTCGTCGGCCGCCGGGAAACCTGCCACGGCGTCCGGCGAAGCGGGCTGATCGACGGGCGCGGGCGCGACTCCCGCGGCCCGGCCCTCGAAGCTCTCGATCAGGTCTTCGAGAACGGGGTCCGGCGTCACATGCAGGTCCACGTCGAAGCCCGTTGCGGCCGCGAGGTTCCGGAGCAGGACGAGATTGCGCGGATCGCACGTGGCGACGAGGAGGCGCTTTCCCGAGAGGGCGAACGGGAACGCGCGAAAGCGCCTCCTCTCCTTCGCGGGAAGGCAGTCGACGATGTCGGGGTCCGCGCTCGCGAGCGTCGCGCGCGAGACCCCGGGAAGGCCGTAAGCCTGAGAGAGCGCTGCCGTCAGGACTTCCTCTGTCACGGCGCCCGTCGAGAGGAGAGCCCGCTCGATCGTGCCGCCGTACGTCTTCTGCCACGTCGAGGCACGGCTCAACCGGCGCACCGTGAGGTCGCCGGCTTCCGCCAGGACGTTTCCGACTCCGAGAAGCACGGCCATTGTCTGCAGGAAGCGTCTTGCATGAACCGGGCCGATGTCCCGGGCCGTTCGACGCCGGAAAAACGACTCCTGGCGTCGGTTCCGCCCGTGGGCAGGTGACGAAAACTGTCGGTCAGCGTCCTGGAAAGTACTCGCGCCACCTCTTGTCGACGCGCGCGGCGGTCGACGGATCGGCCTCCACGAGCCGTCGGCATCCACGGCTTCGTCCGTGCGTCGATCACGACGGGTGGCGTGAAGGCGACGTGATTGCGCACGACCTCCCGGCGGCCGTGAACGTCCGCGGCCGGCTCGAATCGCGTGAAGACGTGCCACAGAAACGACCGGTCGTCCACCGCGGTCGCCGCCGCGTCGTCCGCGAGGACGACGAGGGGCCATTCTCCGACGGAGGGGTCGCCGGCGAGGCGCTCGGCGAAGGCGCGGTCGTCGGCGAAAGACGGCCCGTCGACGACGAGCGCGCCGCCGCAGAAGACGACCGCCGCGCGCGCGCCCGCGGGCAGCGTGCCGCGGAATTCCCTCGGCAGGTCGCGGATCGCGTCCCCCAGGCCGAGGAGCACGCCCTTGCTGCCCTCGTTCACTTTCGGGCCGGTGTAGTCGAGCGTGTCCATCGCGAGGTTGCCGAAGAGGAAGAGGTCCGACTCGAACCGGCAGCGCGCGAGCACGTGCTCGAGCAGGCCGTGGAAGTCGCGGAGGTCGCGCCGGGTGTCGGTCAGGAGGAGGAACTTCGTCAGCGCGAGCTGACCTTCGCCGAGGATCCGGAAGGCCGAGCTCATCGCCTCGCGGCGATAGCGGTCCTTCACGACGGCGGCCGCGAGCGAGTGGAATCCCGTGTCCCCGTAGCTCCAGAGATCGACGACCGACGGCATGACGAGGGGAAACAACGGGGAAAGCAGCTCCTGGAGAAAGTCGCCGATGTAGAAGTCCTCCTGCCGGGGCTTGCCGACGACCGTGGCGGGGAAAATCGCGTCGCGTCGCCGGTAGACGCGCGCGACGTCGAAGACGGGGTACTCGTGTTTCAGCGAGTAGTAGCCGTAGTGGTCGCCGAACGGCCCTTCGGGCATCCGGGCCCCCGGAGCCACGGACCCGGTGAGAGCGAATTCCGCGTCCGCCACGAGCCGGTGCGGGTGGTCGGGCACCTCCGTCATCGGGAGCCTCTTCCCGAGGAGGAGCGACGCGACGAGCAGCTCGGGCAGCCCCTCGGGCAGCGGCGCGACCGCCGCGAGGATGAGCGCGGGTGGGCCGCCGAGGAAGACCGTGAGCGGCAGCGCCGAGCCCCTCGCCTCGGCTTCGTGATAGTGAAACCCGCCGCCCTTCCCGATCTGCCAGTGGACGCCCGCCGTCCGCGGACCGTGGATCTGCATGCGGTACACGCCGAGGTTCGACTGCCGCCCGTTCGAGAGGCCTGCCGGTCCGTCCGACGGAAGCTCCGAATAGACGAGGGGCAGCGTCAGGAAGGGCCCGCCGTCTTCCGGCCACTGCGTGAGAGCGGGCAGGCGGGCGAGATCGGGCGCGTCCTCCACGACGTCCAGCACGGGGGCGTGAGGCGCGCGCTTCGTCCCGACCCGCAGAGCGGCGCCCAGGAACGCGCGGAACGCCCAGAGCTTCTCGGGAGTTGGCGGCAGAAGCTCCGCCGCGGCCCGCGCCGCCGTTTCGACGAATTCCCCGGGCCTTCTTCCGAACGCGAGCTCGAGACGCTTCGGCGTACCGAAGAGGTTCGTCACGACGGGAAAATCCGCGCCCTTCGGATGCCTGAAGAGGAGCGCGGGCCCGCCCTCTCCGATCACGCGGCGGTGGATCTCGGGAATCTCGAGGCGCGGATCCGCTTCGACCTCGACGACGGCGAGGTCGTTCTCCTTGCGGAGAACGTCGAGAAAGGCGCGGAGGTCTCTCAGGCGAACTTGTCCGTCGCGGCGACGAGGGCGCGGGAGTTCGCCGGCTCCCAGGCGCTGTGGCCCGCGTCGGGCGAGATCACGAAGTCCGCCTCGGGCCACGCGCGGTGCAGGGCCCAGGCGCTGAAGATGGGGCAGACGACGTCGTAGCGCCCCTGGACGATGACGCCCGGAATGTGGCGGATCTTTCCGGCGTCGCGCAGGAGCTGGCCGTCGACTTCGAAAAAGCCGCGATTGACGAAGTAGTGCGCCTCGATGCGCGCGAACGCGAGCGCGAACTCGTCCTCCTCGTAGTGCCCCGCGAAGGAGGCGTCGGGAAGCAGCTTCGATGTCGCGCCCTCCCAGCCGCTCCAGATCTTCGCGGCGGCGAGGCGGACGGCGGGGTCGTCGCTCGTGAGCCGCCTGTGATACGCGGCGACGAGGTCGCCGCGCTCGGCCTCGGGAATGTGCGCGAGGTACGGCTCCCACGCGTCCGGGAACAGGATCGACGCGCCCTGCTGGTAGAACCAGTCGATCTCCGCCTTGCGAAGCAGGAAGATGCCGCGCAGGACGAGCTCGGTCACGCGGTCCGGGTGCTTCTCCGCGTACGCGAGGGCGAGCGTCGAGCCCCACGAGCCGCCGAAGACCTGCCAGCGCGGGATCCCGAGGTGCTCGCGGAGCTTTTCGACGTCGGACACGAGGTCCCACGTCGTATTCGCCTCGAGGCTCGCGTACGGCGTGCTCTTGCCGCTGCCCCGCTGGTCGAACATCACGATGCGGTACTTCCCGGGGTGGAAGAAGCGGCGTACCTTCGGGTCCGAGCCGCCTCCGGGGCCGCCGTGGAGGAACACGACCGGCTTGCCTTCGGGGTTTCCGCTCTCCTCGAAGGAGAGCTCGTGGACGTCCGAGACCTTGAGCCGGCTCGTGCGGTAAGGCTCGATCGGGGGATACAGCCAGCTGACGGGGTCCTTGACCGGATGCGGCATGCGAACCTCCGTGCGCATCCTGCCAGAGTCGGGGGCCCTCCGCGCGTCAGGAGCGGGGCGCCGGGGCCGCGAGATCCGAAAGCCGGGTGCGCCGGAGGCGTTCGAGGAATTCCTTTCGCGCCGGCGCGAAGAGATCGCGCGCGGGCCCGGCGACCGGAGGAAACGCGCGTTCGAGGTCGTCGCGCCGGTCGAGGGCGAGCGCGATGTCGGCGAGCGTGATCTCCGAGGCGGGCCGGCCGAGGACGAATCCTCCCCCCTCCCGCGACGGCTCCTGAGGAGGCCGCGGTCCACGAGGCGCCCCAGCACCTTGGAGAGGAACGGCGCGGGAACGCCCGCCGTATCCGCGATCTGCGTGACGCCGCATCCGATCCCCGACGGCCCGCGCGGATCGAGGCAGGGGAGCGCGGCCAGCGCGACCTCCTGCGCGCGCGTGAAGAACATCTCTCCTACGAGCCGGCGAGAAAGGCGTACTGGGCGGCCGTGAGGGGGACGACGGAGAGACGGCCGATGCGGACGAGAGGGGAGTCGGAAAAGAGGGGAGAGGATTTGATCTCAGCGAGGGAAATGGGGCGGGGAAGAGGCTTTCCCGCTTCGAGATCCACCACGGCGAGGCGCGCGTCTTTTTTGTCGTCGCGCGGGGCGGACGCGACGCGCGCGAGGCCCACCGCCGCCTTTTCGCCGCCCGTGTGGTAGACGACGACCCCGTCGCCCGCCTTCATGGAACGGATATTCTTCACCGCCACGGGATTCGCGACGCCGTCCCACGTCGCAGTGCCCTTTTTCCTCAGATCTTCAAAGGAATACTCCCCGGGCTCCGTCTTCACCAGCCAGTCCGCCATCTCTGCCTCCTCCCCTTCAGCCCACCTGCCGGAGGGCGTTCGTGATCCTCGTGAAGGCCGCCCGGCCGGCCGGGAAGAGGCCGCCGAAGAAGCCCATCACGAGCGAAAAGACGATGCCGGTCATGAGGAGCGCCGGCGTGAGCCGGAACGCGAACACGACCTCCGAGAACGTCGCGAAGTTCGTCGTGCCCGTGACGCCCGACAGCGCGAGCTTCACGGCGAGCCATCCCAGGGCGCAGCCGAGGAAGCCGCCGAGCAATGCGAGACAGAGGGACTCGAAGACGAACGACAGCAGGACGGAGAGCCGCGAGAAGCCGAGCGCGCGGAGCGTCGCGATTTCGCGCGTGCGCGCCGCCACGGCGGCGTACATCGTGTTCATGGCCCCGAAGCACGCGCCGATCGCCATGACGATGCCCACGAAGAAACCCAGGAACTTGATCGGCGCGGCCGTCGTCGTCTGGTCGTCGTAGTACTTCCGCTCGACCTTGCCCTCGAGCGCGAGGCGCGCGTCGCCCGCGAGGCCCGCCTGGAACTGGTCGCGCGCCGCGCGGCCGGCGGTCTTCGCGAGGACGGAGGAGTAGCCGTTGCGCTTGAATTCCGTGATCATCCCCTCGACGTCCGTCCAGATCTCGCTGTCGGGAGCGGTGCCCCCGGCGTCGAAGAGGCCCACGACCGTCCAGCGATACGCGCCGAAGTGGATCGTCTGGCCCATCGCGCAGTCCTGGAAGCGGCTCGAGACGCTGCGCGAGACGACGACCTCGGACTTTCCGGGCGTGAACCAGCGGCCCTCGACGAGCGTGAGGCCGGGCCGGAGCTTCATGCCCTTCTCGCCGATCCCCCGGATCGTCACGTTCGAGGACCCGCCTCCGCGCTTCTCGAGGTTCAGCACGACGACGAGCTCGGGAGATGCCAGAGGCTTCCCGTCCGCGTCGGGCGCGATGCCCGGCAGCGTGAGGATGAGCGGCACCTGGTCGCGCGAAATCCCGGACTGGAGCTCGGACTGCGAGTTCTGCCGGAGCACGAGGACGTTGTTCTCCGATCCCGACGCCGTGAAGACGCGCGTGAGGCCTTCACCGAGCGCCATGACGCAGAGGAAGACCGCGACGACGAGGCCGATGCCGAGCACGGTGAGGCCCGTCGTGACTTTCCTCACGAAGAGATTCCGGATGTTGTACTTCAGGGGGATTCCGAGCATCGGGGACCTCCCTAGGCGAGCTGTCTCAGGCCCTCGACGATCGGCCGCCGGGCCGAGCGCACGGCCGGCACGAGCCCGGCGAGCAGCCCGACGGCGAGCGTCGTGGCGAAAGCGGTGGCAAGAACGTCGGGGTAGACGCGGAAGCCGGCCGCGAGGCCGGCGAGCGGCGAGTAGAGGACGAATGCGCGGAGCTTCGGAAAGAGCCCGAGATACGCGGCGAGCCCGGCGGTCGCTCCGACCAGCGCGAGAATGCCGCTCTCGCCGAGGAGGAGGCCGAAGATCGTCCGCCTCGGGAACCCGATCGCGCGCAGGACCGCGAGCTCCGTGACCCTCTCGCGCGCCGCCATCGCCATCGTGTTCGCCGCGATCAGGAGGACGACCGCCGCGATGACGGCCGTCAGGCTGCGGAAGAAGAGCTTCACGTTCCCGAGGAGGGAGACGTAGTTGTTCTGGAACTCCTTCTCGGTCTCCGCGCGCGCCGGCGAGGGGGAGTTCTCGAACAGGGCGTTGATCCGCGGGATGAGGTCGCGCGTCGCCGCGGCGTCGGCGGCCTTGACCCAGATCATCGTGTAGCGACCCGCGCGAGCGGGCAGGGCCTCGTCGATGACCTTCTGGTCGAAGAAGACGGCGGCCTCGTCGTTGCCGCGGTAGACGGCCCGGATCGTGAACGTGTAGACGCCCGGCCAGATGTCTCCCGTGAGCGTGATCTGCTGGCCGAGCCGCCAGCCGTACTTCGTCATGAGGAGCTGGCCGACGAGAAGGCCGCTCCGGTCGTGCTGCCACGCTTCGCCGGACCCCTGGACGATCGCATCCGTGTCGAAGACGTTGAAGAAGGCCGGGGGGTCCACGCCAAAGCGCTCGAAGACGTTGAAGGCGGAGAAGTCGACGTACCGTCCGCCGAACCAGTTGAAAGGGGTCGCGGCCGTCACGCCGGGAAGCTGCCGGATCTTCTCGAGGTGCGCGGCCGGGAGGACGTTCGCGATCGACACCCGGTGCCGCACGGCGAGGCGGTACATGCCGCGCCCCTCCGAGGGATCCGCGTCCAGCATCGCGACGAACGTCCCGAGCAGGCAGATCACGAAGAACGGGAGCAGGATCGAGCCCACCGTCAGGCCCGAGCGCGTCTTCTTGCGCAGGAGGTTCTTGAATACGAGGGGCAGGAACCGCATCAGGCGACCTGCCTGAGTCCGTCCGTGATCGAGCGCTGCGACGAACGGATCGCCGGGACGAGTCCCGCGAGTATTCCGACGAGAACCGAGATCCCGAACGCGAGAGCGACGATCTCGGGAAAGAGGCGCATCCCGGCCGCGAAGCCGCCCATCGGCGAGTAGAGGAGCCCCTGGCGGAACCCGGGGAAGAGGCCGACGAAGAGCAGAGCGCCGAGCGTCCCGCCGATGACGGCGAGAAGGAGGCTCTCGCCGAGCATCAGCCCGAGGATCGTCGCCTTCGGGTAGCCGAGCGTCCGGAGGACGGCAATCTCCGTGACGCGCTCGCGCGCCGTCATCGCCATGGTGTTCCCGGCGATCAGCAGGATCACGAGGACGATGACCGTCGAGATGCCCGTGACCATGAGCTTCACGTTTCCGAGCATCGACACGAAGCCGTTCTGCATCTCCTTCTCCGTCTCGGTCCGCGTCGGGACGGAGCTGTTGTCGAACATCGCGTCGATCTCCTTCGGGAGGCGTTCGACGGCGGCGAGGGACCCCGCCTTGATCCAGAACCAGCCCACGAAGCCCTTCACGCGGGGAAGGGCCTCCTCGATGTACTGGTGGTGGAAGTAGACGCCCGTCTCGTCGGGCCCCTTGAACGAGGCCCGGATCGTGAGCTCGAGGTTCACGGGATAGATGTCGCCCTTGAGCGTGATCTTCTGCCCGAGCTTCCAGCCGTACTTCTTCATGAGGAGCTCGCCCGCGAGGAGGCCCGTCCGGTCGCCGATCCAGTCCTTCGCCGAGCCCTGGACGATCGTCCCCTCGTCGAAGACCCGGAGGAACGTCTCCGCGTCCGACGTCGAGAAGCGCGCGAACATGTGCTCCGGCTTCTGGTCGATGTACGCGCCGCCGAACCAGTTCATCCGCACGACGTCCGTCACGCCGGGCAGCTGCGCGATCTTCGGCATGTACGACTCGAGGACCCAGTTCGTGAGCGAGACCTTGTGCCTCACGATGAGCCGGAACATCCCTTTGCCGCCCGTCGGGTCGCCGTCGAGGGTCCTGAGAAGCGTCCCCATGATGCAGATCACGAGGAGCGGCAGGACGATCGACCCCACCGTGAGCAGGGAGCGCGTCTTCTTGCGGAAGAGGTTCTTGAAGACGAACGGGAAGAACTTCATCAGGCCACCTGCCTCAGACCGTCCACGATCGAGCGGCTCGCCGACCGGAGGGCGGGCACGAGGCCGGCGAGAACGCCGATCCCCGCGGCCAGCGCGAACGCGAGGGTGAGGACTTCCGGGTAGAGATGGAACGTTGCCGCGAGGCTCGACATCGGGGACGACAGGAGGAGACGCTTCAGAAAAGGCTGGGCGGCCACGAAGAGAAGGATGCCGAAACCTCCGCTGGCGAGCGCGATGAGCACGCTTTCCCCAAGGACGAGCGACAGGATCGTCGATTTCTGGAAGCCGAGCGTGCGGAAGACGGCGACCTCCGTGATCCGTTCGCGTGCCGTCATCGCCATCGTGTTCCCCGCGATCAGGAGGATGACGAGGACGATGACGGCGCCGATGGAGGTCATGAGGAGCTTCACGTTCCCGAGCATCGACACCATTCCGTTCCGGAACGCGTTCTCGGTCTCCGTCTTCGTGGGGTGAGGGGAGTTTTCGAACAGCGCGTCGATCATGGGTCCGAGGCGCTCCGAGGCGGCGGCGTCCTTCGCCTTGATCCAGATCGTGAATGCCGAGCCTCTGAAGGACGGAAACCGCTCGTCGATGAGCCGGCGGTCGAAGAAGAGCGTCGCCGACGTGCCGTTCTCGAGGTAGTAGACGCCTCGAATCGTGAGCTCGAGCGTCATCGGAAAGACGTCTCCGACGAGAACGACTCGATCTCCCAGCTTCCAGCCGTACTTGGCGGCGAGGTTCGTCCCGACGATGCAGCCGGTCCGATCTTCGCGCCAGTCGCGGGCGGAACCCTCGACGATCACGGCTTCGTCGAAGACATTCAGGATCGTTTCTGGATCGACGGCGGCTCGCGCGAAGAAGTTTCGCGCGCCGCCGTCGCGATACCGGCCGCCGAAGAAATTGAAGTCGGAGACGGCCTCGACTCCCGGAAGCTGCCGGACCTTCTCCTCGTACGCCGTCGGCAGGCTGGTCAACATGGAGACGCGGTGACGCACGACGAGCCGGAACGAGCCGTGCGCCGTCCTCGGGTCGGGAGCCTCCAGCGCCTTCAGGAACGTCCCCATGAGGCAGATGACGAGGAGCGGCAGGACGATCGAGGCGATCGTCAGCAGCGTTCGCGTTTTCTTGCGGAACGCGTTCTTGAAGATGAGGGGAAAGAACTTCATGGGCTTCGGAGGCTCAGGTCGAGGAAGCCGAGATCGCCGCCGCCATGCCGACGGCCTTCCCGCGCTCGGCGTGCACGTCTTCCTTGAGGACGCCCTTGTCGAGGTGGATGAGACGGTGGGCGCGGCCCGCGGCCTTCGGGTCGTGCGTGACCATGACGATCGTCTTCCTGAACTCGGAGTTGAGGCGTTCCATGAGGACGAGGATCTCCTCGCCGTTCCTCGAGTCGAGGTCCCCCGTCGGCTCGTCGGCGACGAGAAGCTTCGGGTCGGTCGCGATCGCGCGCGCGATGGCGACGCGCTGCTCCTGGCCGCCCGAGAGCTGCCGCGGGTAATGGTCCATCCGGTCCGCGAGGCCCACGACGGAGAGCGCGAGCTCCGCCTGCTTCCTCCGGCGCGCCCGGTTCAGGCTCGTGAGGAGGAGCGGGAGCTCCACGTTCTCGAACGCCGTGAGAACCGGCACGAGGTTGTAGAGCTGGAAGATGAAGCCGATGTTCGCGCTGCGCCACTTCGCGAGCGCGGCCTCGCTCATCGAGGAGACCTGCTTGTCGCCGACGAGGATCGTGCCCGAGGTCGGGCGGTCGATGCCCGCAATGAGGTTGAGGAGCGTGGTCTTGCCCGAGCCCGAAGGGCCCATGAGCGCCACGAAATCGCCCTCGTCGACCGTCAGCGACAATTTGTCGAGGACCGTGAGCACCTGCGTGTCGCGGGTGTACTGCTTCACGAGCGCGTCGATGCGGATGAGAGTCGTTCCGGGTAATCCGGTCGTGCCAGTCGAAGCGGAGCTCATGATTCTCCTTCCCCGGGATCAGTCTTTCTTCGTGCGGATTTTCTGCTCGGCGCGCCAGGCATGGCTTGCGGACGCGGCGTCCGCGACGATCTCCTCGCCGCCCGAAAGCCCCGACGCCACCTCCACCTGCGCGCCGGCGGCGGGGCCGAGCGTGAGGGGCTTGAACGTGGCCCTCTCGTTCGCGACGAGGAGGACGCCCCTGGCGCCGCCGACCTCGACGACGGAGGCCGAAGGCACCATGACCTTCGGTTTCGCCTTCTCGTCGACCTTCGCCTGGGGATTCAGGAAGACGACGCGGCAGGACATTTCGGGGAGGACCTTCGCGTCCTTGTCCGGGATCTCGATCTTGACCTTGACCGAGCCTTTCTGGCGGTCGGCCGTCGGGACGATCTGTCGGAGGCGCGCCTTGTAGGGCTTGTCCGGGTACGCGTCGAGCGCGACCTCGGCGGGCTGCCCGAGAACGAGCTTGCCTACGTTCTGCTCGTTGATGTCGGCCTCCATCTCGAGCGAGGAGAGGTCCACGATCACGGCGAACGTCGCTCCCGCCGATCCCGCTCCGCCGAAGCCCTGCGGCGCGACGGTCTCCCCGAGGAATGCCTTCTTGACCGTGACGACGCCGTCGATCGGCGCGTGGATCTCGGCGTTCTTGATCTGCTCCTCGTAGTAGCGCGCCTGCGCCTCGAACGACACGACCTGCGCCTCGAAGGCTTTCGCCTGCGAGTCCGCCGTGTCGAACGCCTGCTGCGTTCCGATCTTCTCCTCGAGCATCTGGCGCGCGCGCTCGCGGTCGCGGCGGGCGTTCTGAAGCTGGGCGAGCGTCTGGTCGCGCTGCGCCTGCGACGAGCGCTTCTGCGCTTCCAGCTCCTGTGACTCGAGCCGCGCGACGAGCTCGCCCTTCTTCACCCGCTGGCCTTCCTCGAGGTTGATCCAGGCGATGCGGCCGACGGATTTCGGGGAGATCTCGGCCTTCGAGCGCGCGACGATGTAGCCCGATGCGGTCAGGACCGTGGAAGCCTGCGTCGGCGTCACGACGGCCGCGCGGGTCGTCGTGACTTCCGCCGGCCGGAGCGCGACACCCCCGCGGGCGCGCGCGAACAGGAACACCGCCACGAGCGCGACGCAGAGGGTCGCGAGCGCGGGGTACAGAAAACGGCGTCCTCCGGGGCCTGCCCCGTGCTCGATGCGCAGGGCCGACAGGTCGGCCGACTTGTTCAACGGATCCATGGAGGCCACACTCTACCAATCCCTCTACGAAAGCCGTGGCGTCAGGGTTTTCGGGGAATCTCTGCGGCCACGGCCTCGCGGAACACCTGGAGAAAGGTCTGAAGGTGACGGCGCTCGGTGCGGACGTTGCCGATCGCGACGCGGAGGGTATAGCGGCCGGACACGAGCGCATGGGAGATGAAGGTGCGGCCGTCTTCGTTGATCCGCGCGAGGATTCGCGCGTTCGCCGCGTCGCACTCCTCGGGTGACGTGTGCTGCGGCGTCCAGCGGAAGGCCACGACCGAGAACGGCGTCGGCGCGGCGATCGTGACGCCGGGCTCGCGCTCGAGCACGCCGCGGAGCGCGCGCGCGAGAACGAGGTGGGCGCGCAGCCGGGCCCGCACGCCCGAGGCGCCGAAAGCGCGGAGCGTCATCCACATCTTGAGGGCGCGGAACCGGCGGCCGAGCTGGACGCCGTAGTCCATGTACTCGCGCACCCCCCGCCCCTCGGGGGTCTCGAGATAGCTCGGCACCACGGAAAAGGCGCGCCGGACGCGTTCCATCCGGCGGAAGAACAGCCCGGTGCACTCGAGCGGCACGAGCATCCATTTGTGCGGGTTGAAGAGGACCGAGTCCGCGCGCTCCCACCCCGCGAACAGGGAGCGCATCTCCGGGAGCGCTGCGGCCGAGCCCGCGTACGCCGCGTCCACGTGAAGCCAGACGCTTTCGCGCTCGCAGATCTCGACGATCGCGAGGAGCGGGTCGACCGACGTCACGGTCGTCGTGCCGGCCGTCGCCACGACCGCCACGGGCACGCGCCCCGCCGCCCGGTCCTTCGCGATCTCGATCTCGAGGGCCGCGGCATCCATCCGGAATTCCGCGTCGACGGGGATCTTCCGGAGACCTTCGGTGCCGAAGCCGAGAACCACGCACGCCTTGTCGATCGACGAATGCGCCAGCTCCGAGCAGTAGACGATGCCCTGCGGCCGGCCCGCGAGACCCGTCTTGCGGACGTCGGGATACGCTTCCTCGCGCGCCGCCGTGAGCGCGATGAGCGAGGCCGTCGAGGCGGTGTCGGCGAGCTGGCCGTCGAAGCCTTCGGGTCCCCACGGCAGGCCGACGAGCTCGAGGAGCCAGCGTACGACGCCCTGTTCGAGCTCCGTGAGGACGGGAGACGTTCGCCAGAGGATGCCGACCTGGTTGTAGCCCGCCGCGAGGAAGTCCCCCACGATCGCGGGGGCCGTGCCCGTGTTCGCGAAGTAGGCGAAGTAGCCGGGATGCTGCCAGTGCGTGAGGTTCGGCTCGACGAGGCGGTCGAGGTCCCGCTCGATGGCCTCCCACGGCTCGGGATCCTCCGGGGCGCGGCGCGGCATCTGCGCGAGGACCTCGCCCGGTTTCGTCCGCGCGAGGACGGGCCGCTCCTCGAGAGTCTCGAAGTACCTCGCGAGGCGCTCGACTGCGGCGTGCCCCATCTCGCGGAACGCGTCCGGGGGAAAGTCGCCGAGGGGCTCGTCCATGGGGCCGAAGTCTACGGGATCGACGGGGACCGACGGTGTCAGCGGGGGGCGTCGACGCGCAGCACCCCGGTCCCGTAGGCGTCTCCGAGCGCGTCGTGCACGGAGACCTTCAGCTCCCACCGGCCGGGCGGCAGCTGCAGCGTGACGCCCCGGACGGCGGCCGTATCCCGCGCTTCCCTGTATTCCGGGCCCGTGTAGGCGAGAAACCAGTCGTCGGCGACGGAGTCGCGCATCGGGCCGTCGAGGGAGACGACCTCGACGACGATCTGGACGCTCGCGAGCATCGTGTCTTCCTCCGGCCTGAAGGTGAGCGCCTCGTGCGGCACCTTCACGTCGAGCCTCCAGAAAGGCTTCGCGGGGTCTTTCGAGGTGAGCGAGGACCTGCCCTTCCACTCGAGCGTCACGGGGAGAGGCTTCTTCGCCGAGGCGGACGACGCCCGGGCGACGTTCGTCCGCGGCGGCGGCGAGGCGCGCGTGCCGCGCGTCCGAGGAAAGTGCGGCCGCGGTCAGCGGAGCGGTCGCGGCCGGCTTGAACGCCGTTCGCGCCAGCATGTTGACGCCCGCCTTGCGCGTCGAGACCTTCACGGAATACGTCTTCTTCGGGTCCGCGCCCTGCAAGCGCACGCCGAGGCGGTACGTGGACGACGTCGCGTCGAGGAAGTCGCCGAGAGCGCGCCCGGGAGGTCGTTCGCGGAAAGGCGCGTCATTCCGCCGGTCTCGGACGCGAAGCGCAGCGGCGTGTCCTGGAGGTTCTTCGCCTCTTCTCGCCGCTGGCCCGACTGGAACGCGAAGCGATCCTCCGCGCTCGGAAGGTCCTTTCCGAGAGGACTCGGATCCAGGTAGTGGACAATGACGCCGGACGCCGCGAGCCAGCGCTCCATGTCGTCCACCTCGCGGAGTGGACTCGAGTCGAATCCGAACTGTCCTCCTCCGACCGAGAGCCCGGCCCCGGGGGCCCAGGGCGGCGTCTCGGTTTTGAGGCTCCCACCGCTGCCGTGACGCGCCGCCGCCTCGGCCTTGAGTCTCGAGAGGAAGTTGAAGCCCGGGACGCGCTCGAGGCCTTCGGAGAGGATGAACATGTGCCGCGGGCCTTCGAGCGCCGCGAGCCGACTCGCCGTCTCGCGCAGGTTTTCGGCGGAGCCCTTGACGCGCCGCCGCTCGGCGCCCAGGTAATCCACGATGGCCTGAACCTGCGCGCTTCCCTGCGCCCAGAGAAAATCGTCGATCAACGTCTTTTCCAGAAACTGTCGTTCCTCGTACGAAGCGGGGGCCATGGACGGCACGGGCGTCGCGAGGCCTCGCTCGCGCCCCGACGCGCTCGTGCGCGTGGTCACCGACTCGCCGCTCGAGGCCTCCGCCGCCATGGCGTCCGCCTCGGCCAGGAGCGCGTCGGGTGCGTCCGAGTCCCAGACGCGCGTCGAGGCCCTCACGAAGTTTGCCGCGAGGGAGTAGCGCCCCGCGGCGGGATGCTCCAGGGCGCTTCGAATCGCCTTCGCGGATTCGTAGATCGTCCTCTTCGGGAGCTGCTCGAGGTCCACGTAGAAGAGCACGTGTCGCGTCACGCCCCTGGCCTCGAAGGGCGTCGTCGTGCCGGCGATCCGCTCCTCCGAGTCGGGCCGGCCTTCCTTCGGAGCTCCCGTCCCTCGGACCGCGGGCTCGCGGGGGGGCTCGAAGAAGTCGATCGTCTGGACCTTTCCGGCGACCCGCACCTCGAAGTCGGCTGCGACGAGCCCGAACACGGGCCGGCCCTTCTTGTCGAGGGCGAGGACGTCCAGCGTCAGGACCTGGACCTCTTCCGTCGCGACGACGGCACCCTGCCTTCGCGGGGGTTCCGACGGCTTGTCCTGCGCGGCGGCCGGCGCCTGCGGCTCGGCGAGGAGCGGCACCGAAAGGAGGAGAGCCGCGCCCGCGAGGACTCTCCGGAGGACGAGACGACTCATTGCAGCGGGCGGAGCAGGGATCGTGCCGTCCGCCGTCAGCCCTTGGACTTCGTCCTGCCCGGCTTGGGCGCCGGCAGGTCCTTCGGGATCTGAAGCGGTCCGGTCTGCCGGAGGTCTTCCTTGATGATGAGGTCGAGGAACATCTCGCGGACGCCGTCCTGACCGCGATCCTTGAAGACGGCGCTCACCTGCTTCGGTCTCAGCTCGACGCCCGTCATCGCCTTGAGGTACTGGCAGAACACGATCGCGCGGGACCGGAACGAGATGACGAGAATGAGGAGCAGGAGTCCGGCGAACCCGAGCAGCGTCATACCCGTGAGGCCCTGAACCTCGAAGACGGACGAGGAACTCATGCGTTTTCCCGCCCGAATCGGCCGTCAGGACGCATCGCGGACTCCTTTTTCGAGACGCTCATGATAGCGCGTCGGGATGGTCAGTTCCCGAACGAAATCCGGTAGATCGCTCCCGCCTTGTCATCCGATACGAGCAGGGAGCCGTCAGGCCGCACGAGCACGTCCACGGGACGCCCCCACGCCTTCTCGCCCTCGAGCCAGCCCTCCGCGAAAGGCTCTTCGGAAACCGGCTTCCCGTCGCGGAGGCGCACGAGCGCCACCCGGTACCCGACTTTCTTCTTCCGGTTCCACGAGCCGTGCTCGGCGATGAAGATCTGGCCCCGGTACTCGGCTGGGAACATCTGCCCGTTGTAGAACCGCATCCCGAGCGCCGCGACGTGGGCGCCCAGCTTGAGGGCCGGCGGAACGAAGCCGCTGCAGGGAGACTCCTTTCCGAATTCCGGGTCGGAGACGTCGCCTCCGTGGCAATACGGGAATCCGAAGTGGAGACCGGTTTGCGGCGCGCGGTTCAGCTCGTCGGGGGGACGGTCGTCTCCGAGCCAGTCGCGCCCGTTGTCCGTGAACCACAGCTCCTTCGTCGCGGGGTGCCAGTCGAAACCGACGGTGTTCCGCACGCCCCGGGCGACGATCTGGAATCCCGAGCCGTCGGCCTTGAGGCGCGCGATCGAGGCGTACGGGTCGCTGCGCCGGCAGATGTTGCACGGCGCGCCGATCGGGACGTAGAGGAGCCCGTCCGGCCCGAACGCGACGAACTTCCAGCCGTGGTGCGGATCCTTCGGGAACGCGTCCGTCACGACGGCCGGCGCCGGCGGGCTCTTGAGCCGTCCCTCGACGTCGTCGATGCGGAGAAGACGGGAGATCTCCATGACGTAGAGCGCGCCGTCTTTCACGGCGACGCCGTTCGGCTCGTTCAGGTTCTTCGCGAGCGTGAGGACCTCGCGCGCGTGCGTCCCGTCGCCCGCGTCCACGACCGCATAGACGGCCCCGGCGTCGCGCGACCCGACGAAGAGCGTCCCCCTGGGACCCATCGTCATCGAGCGCGCGCCCGGCACCTCCGCGTAAAGAGAGATCCGAAAACCGGGAGGCAACTTGATCGTGTCGAGCTTGATGTCTTTCGGATCGGCAACGGCGGCGAGAGGGGCAAAGAGAGGACCAAAGAAAATGAGAGAAGAGAAGAGGAGGATTTTCTTAGAAGGTGAATGTCGGCCGGGCATTCGCATCGTTCCTCCGCGCGATCATCCGTCCGGAAGTATGCCTTTGCCCGCCCCTTCATAATCCCCCCGAATGACCCTGATCGAAGACACCCCGCCCGCCCGGCTGCCGCGGCCGCTCGACGGCGTGGAGATCCGCGTGCTCGGGGCGCTCCTCGAGAAACAGCAGACGACGCCGGAGTACTACCCGCTCACGCTCCACGCGCTCGTCGCGGCCTGCAACCAGAAGTCGAACCGCGACCCCGTCCTGGAGCTCCAGCCCGCCGAGGTGGAGGCCGCGCTCTCCCGACTGCGCGAACACGTCCTGGTCTGGAAGACCGGTTTCTCGCGAACCGAGAAGTGGGAGCAGAACGTGGAGAGGCGGTGGCAGCTCGACGCTCCGGCGAAGGCGCTCATGACGCTCCTCCTCCTGCGCGGCGAGCAGACGCCGGGCGAGCTGCGCGGGCGCAGCGACCGCCTGCACCCGTTCGCGACGACGGGCGACGTCGAGGCCGCCCTGGAAAAGCTGGCCGCGGGAGCCGAGCCGCTCGTCGCCGAGCTGCCGCGCAGACCGGGTCAGAAGGAGACGCGCTGGACGCATCTCGTGGGCGGGCCCGTGGAGGGCGCCCGATCGCCGGCGGCGCCCGCCGCGCGCGCGCCGGGGGCCGCCGCTCCCGCCGCCCCGAGCCCCCGGCCCGACGCGCTCGCGTCGCGCGTCGACGCGCTCGAGGAGCGGCTGTCCGCGATCGCGCGGGAGCTCTCGGATCTGAAGAGAAAGCTCGGAGAGCGCTGAGGTTCTACGCGGAGCGGTCGCGCGCCGCGTCGAGCAGCGCCGCGAAGCGCGGGTCGGCGCGCAGCGGGTCGAGGTCGGGATCGTTCGCGACCCACGCCGCGTCCAGCAGGCCCTGCCCGACGGGGGCCTCGAGGCACGCAAACGCTTCGTCGCGCCGCCCGAGCGTGGCGTACACGCAGGCCGCGTTGTACGCGATGATGGGCTCGTCGCGGTCCACCGCGAGGGCGCGGGCGACCCATTCGGCGGCGCGTTCGGGCTCGCCGAGCTCGGCGAGGACGGACGCGCCCATCGTCCACGCGCGGGTGTCGTCCGGATGCGAGCGCAGGCGCTTCTTGACGGCCTCGATGCACTCGAGGTCCGCGCTGCGCGACTTCGCCGGTTCGGCCATCCGCCGGTAGCACATGCCGAGGAGGTACCACGCGTCGTACGCCTCCGGAACGAGGGCGCCGGCCTCGCGGAAGTGCTCGGCGGCCTCGGGCATGCGCCCCTGCGAGAAGCAGACGCGGCCGAAGATGTAGTGCGGGTCGTAGAGGCGCGGGTCCAGCGCGATCGCCTTCCGAAGGTAACCCTCCGCCTCCGCGAACTCGCGCTTGAGGAACAGCGCGAGGCCCCGCGCGGCGTGCGCGTCGGACAGACCGGGGCTCAGCTCGAGCGCCTTTGCGCTCGCGGCGTCGGCGGCGGCGATGGCTTCCGCGCCCCTGCCGAAGTAGAGGTTGAGAAACGCCTGGCATTCGGCGACTCCGGCGTACGCGCGCGCGAAACCGGGGTCCAGCTCGAGGGCCCGCGTGAACGTCTGAAGCGCGATCTCGCACGCCTTGCGCCGGTGCTGGTGGAAGAACTGGCGGCCCTGGAGGAAGAGCTCGTACGCCTCGGCTGCGTTGGACGTGCGCTCCGCGGGGCTTCCGCGCCGCTCGACGAGCGTGACCTTGAGCGCCTGCGCGATCTTCTCCGCGATCTCGTCCTCGATCGCGAAGATGTCCTTCATCTCGCGGTCGTAGCGCTCGTACCAGAGGCGGAAGCCGTCGTCGACGCTCACGAGCTGGGCCGAGATCCGCACGCGGTCGCCGGAACGGCGGACGCTCCCCTCGAGCACCGTGCCGACGTTCAGCCGGGCGCCGATCTCGCGTATGTCGGCCGCCTGGTCCTTGTACTGGAACGCGGACGTGCGCGAGGCGACGTAGAGCTCGGGAATGCGGGCGAGCTCGCGCAGGATCTCCTCGGCGATGCCGTCGCAGAGGAACTGCTGGTCCCGTCGCGCGCTCATGTCCGCGAACGGGAGGACCGCGATGGACGACACGGCCGCGGCCGCGGGCCGGCGCAGCGTGATCGCGTCGGAGTCGAGGGCGGAACGCAGGTCGAGGAGATCGCGCGCCAGGTCGTCCATGCGTTCGTACCGCAGGCGCCGGTCCTTCGCGAGCGCCTTCGCGAGGATTTCGTCCACGCGGTTGGGGACGCCGGGCCGCAGGCCGGAGGCGCGTGGCGGCTGCGTGGTCAGGACGGACGCCACGGCGGCCGCCACGACGTCGCCGGGGAAGGCCCGCACGCCCGTGAGCATTTCGTAGAGGACGGCGCCGAGGGACCAGATGTCCGTCCTCTGGTCCACGGGCTCGTCGCGCAGCTGCTCCGGCGACATGTAGGCCGGCGTGCCGACGACCGAGCCGTGGTCCGTCGCGCGCGGATCGCCGAGGATCCGGGCGATGCCGAAGTCGAGGATCTTCACGGTGTCGCCGCGCGTGAGCATGAGGTTCGCGGGCTTCACGTCGCGATGGACGATGAGCTCCTCGTGGGCGGCCGCGAGGCCGCGCGCCGCCTGGGCCGCGATGCCCAGCGCGCGCTCCGGCGAGAGCGGGCCGCGCGCGAGGACGTGATCGAGCGTCTCGCCCTCGTAGAACGCCATCGCGATGAAGACGTCCTCTCCGGCCTCGTCCACCTCGAAGATCGTGCAGATGTTCGGGTGATCGAGCGACGACGCGGCCCGCGCCTCGCGCAGGATGCGCTGCCGGAGCGCCGCGTCGGCCCGCGGCCGCAGAAACTTCAGCGCGACGGGCCGGCCGAGGCGCAGGTCGGTCGCGCGATAGACCTCGCTCATGCCGCCCGAGCCGAGGAGCTCCCCGACTTCGTAGTGCGAAACGTGACGACCCGACTGGAGCGCGACGGTCATGCTCTCCGACAAGATATGGCCGGCTCCGACGATTTGCAGGGGTCCATCCTCTCCGGGCGCGCGACCGGCAGGTCCGGTTCGTTGATTCACGTGCCTCATCGCCCCTGACGGGGAGCGTCCGTAGCCTCGCGACCGGCGAGGTCTGGCAAGATCCTGCGCGGCGGAGGACCGATGGACGCTCCCGACTCGAAGTCACTGCCCGAGAACGCCTACGAGCCGCTCGCGCCCGGCGAGACCTACGCGCCCGTCGTGCCCGCGGACAAGACGCCGCCCGAAACGACGTGGCGCTCCGTCCTCTGGGGCCTGTTCTTCTGCGTCGTCTTCACGGTGGCCTCCGCGTACTCCGGGCTGAAGGTGGGCCAGGTCATGGAGGCGGCGATCCCGATCTCCATCCTCGCGATCGGCCTCGCGCGCGTCTACACCCGCCGCTCGCACCTCCTCGAGAACGTGATCATCACGACGATCGGCGGCGTCGCGGGCGGCATCGTGGCGGGCGCGATCTTCACCCTGCCCGCGCTCTATACGCTCAAGCTTCATCCGCATCCCGCCCAGACGATCTTCATCTGCCTCGCGGGCGGATGCCTCGGGATCCTCTTCATCATCCCGCTGCGCCGCTACTTCTGCCGCGAGATGCACGGGCAGTTCCCGTTCCCCGAGGCGACCGCGATCACGGAGGTCCTCGTCACGGGCGAGAAGGGCGGCGCGCAGGCGAAGCTCCTCCTGCAGGCGACGGTCATCTCCGGCATCTACGACTTCTTCGTGACGACGTTCCACGTCTTCAAGGAGTACGTCGACTTCCAGTTCATCCCCTTCATGAGGGACGCCGCCGAGAAGGGAAAGGTGATCCTCAAGTTCGACGCGATCGCCTTCATCCTCGGTCTCGGCTACGTCATGGGCCTCCGCGCGTCGATGATCCTCATCGCGGGAGGGTTCCTCGCGAACTTCGTCCTCGTGCCGCTCATCTGGATGGTCGGACGCCACCTGCCCGACGCCGTCTACCCCGCGACGATCCCGATCGCGAAGATGACGGCGGAGCAGATCTTCCGCGGTTACGTGCGGTACGTGGGCGTCGGGGCGATCGCGACGGCGGGGATCTTCGGGATCCTGAAGTCCCTGAAAATCGTCGCCGGCTCGTTCGGGATCGCCGCGAAGGCGTTCCGGAGCGGGGCCGGCGCCTCGAGCGAGCGGACGGACCGCGACGTCTCCCTGATGGCGATCCTCCTCGGGACGATCGCCTCGGCCCTCGCCGTCGGCATCTTCTTCGGAACCCTGGGAAGCACGCTCCTCGGCGTCGTGATCGCCACGGCGCTCGCGCTCGGCTTCTCGTTCTTCTTCGCCTCCGTCGCCGCGAACGCGATCGCGACGATCGCGCGCAATCCGGTCTCGGGAATGACGATGCTCACGATCATCATCTCGTCCGTCATCCTGCTGCGCTTCGGCGTCTCGGGGACGACCGGAATGTTCTTCGTGATGGCGCTCGCCGGAATGGTCTGCACGGCGCTCTCCGTGTCCGGCCAGATGATCACCGACCTCAAGACCGGCTACTGGCTGGGCTCGACGCCCGCCGCCCAGGAAAGGCTGAAGTTCTGGGGCGCCCTCGCGTCGTCGATCGCGGTCGGCATCACGATCGTTCTCCTCGCGAAGGTCTACCAGTTCGGAGAGATCGCGCCCGGCGACGCGCGGGAGGTCCTCGCGGCGCCGCAGGCCTCGATCATGAAGGTGCTCGTCGAGACCTTCATGAACCGGCAGCCCATCGCGTGGTTCCTGTTCGGCACCGGCGCCGCGATCGCCGTCATCATGGAGATGCTCCAGGTGCCGGCCCTCATCTTCGCGCTCGGGATGTACCTTCCGCTCGAGCTGAACACGCCCGCGCTCGTGGGCGGGATGATCTCCCACTTCGTGATCCGCAAGAGCGAGAAGGCGGGCGGCGCGGCGGGACGCACGATGCGCGAGAGGGCCGTCGTCATCGCGTCCGGCCTCATGGCCGGCGGCGCGCTCGGCGGCGTTCTCGGGGCGTCGCTGAGGCTGTTCTCCTGGTACAGCGAGGACAACGTGCGGACTCCGTTCTACGGGAACGAGACCGTGTCGCAGGGCGTGTCGATCGTATTCTTCGTCGGGCTCTGCGCCTATCTATGGTTCGATTCGACCCGCAAGGTCCGGGAGGACTGAACATGCCGCTCACGGGACTGGACGCCGCGACCGCCGAAGCGCTCATCGGAATCGACACGCTCTGGGGCGGGGACGTCATGAACCCGTCCGGGACCGGCCGCTTCATCGCGGACTGCTGGTTCTCGGACGAGCCGCTGCCCGGCGCGTACGCGCATCCGTCGGCCGCGCCGCTCCGCGCGAGCGGCGGCGTGGGCGCGAAGACGCCGGACAAGCCGTCGATCGAGGCCTACATCGCCGCGGTAGACGTGAAGGGCGCGATCGCCCGGGTGATCTCGGGATCGCGCGCTCTCGGCGGCATGCGCGGCGCGTACCTCGAAGGCCTCGGCCTGTGCAGCGAGGTCATGTGGGATCTCGGAATGGAGATCCTCGGCAAGGGGCCCGAGGTGCCGTACGACCGGTGCGTGAAGACGATCACGGGAGCGCCTCCCGAGCCCTCCAGCTCCTCGGAGAAGCGCCGCCGCGTCGCCGAGCTCCTGAAAGCGGCCGGGCACGCGTCGAACGGTTCCGACTCGCTCCTCGCCGCCGTCGACGCGTGGCGCCGGGAGCGTCTCGTTCCGGGCAAGTCGATTCCGGCGCTCGGGGACGCGTTCATCGCGCACTACGACGCGCTGACGTCGAAGAACCTCCTGCCGTTCCTCCCGAGGGAGCTTCACCGCGTGCCGCGGGCGAACGTGAAGTTCCTCGCGATCGAGAACGCGTGGTTCTCGGGGTCGATGAACTACCTCGGCCACGCGCGCAAGGCCGACGGCTCGCCGGAGTACGAGGCGACGTACGAGCTCAACGCGTCGCTCCAGATCTCGGTGCCCGAGTTCCAGCAGCTCGTGAGCCACGAGGTCGTGCCCGGCCACGTCACGACGTTCGCGTACATGCAGGACCTCTTCGTGCGCGGGCTCGTCGGGTTCGAGGCGTCCGTCCTCACGATGAACACGCGCGCCGCCGTCCTCTTCGAGGGCATCGCGAACAACGGCGTCCTCGTCGCGCACGGGGTCACGGAGGTCCAGGACCTTCCGGACCGGGACCTTCAGATCGGCGTCCTTCTCGCGCTCCTGCAGGACGACGCGAAGAACCACTCGTCCTACCTCACGTGGAAGGAGAAGCTCCCGCAGAAGGACGTCGCGGCGACCCTGCGGCAGGACTTCCTCGTCTCGGCGGAGCGCGCCGACAAGCTCTCGGGAGCGTGGGGCCGCCACCCGCTCCTCGGCCGGATGTACCTGCCGGCGTACCGCGCGGGAACCGAGCTCGTCGCGCGCCTCCGGCGCGCGCACGCGCCGGAGAAGATCCTCCCGGCGATGTACGGCGTGAAAGGCCTCGTCGACGCGTCGACGCTGCCGCGGATGCTGGAGAGGGCCTCGTGACAAGATTGCGCCGCCGAAGCGCGCGAGGTGCCCGCCCTGCCTGATCGCGCTCGCGCCCCGCGGCGGAAGGAGACGAATTTCGATGACAAAGCAGGCGAAGAAGCCGAGCCCCAGGCCGGGCCCGGGTCCGGCCCCTCCCGTTTTCAAGTACAAGCTGTCGAGCGGACTCTTCGGCCTGCCCGCGGCGGCACAGTCGGTCGACTGGGCTCTCGTCAACGACTCCGGCGCGACGCAGGGCGTGCGCGTGACGGTCTATCAGGGAGGCGTCGGGGTCGCGAAGACCGTCGTTCCTCCGGGCCCGCTGAGCGTGTCTCTCAATGCGAACTTCGTGACGCACAACGCCAATTCCGTCGGGGTCGGGCAGCCGTTCCAGATCGGCTATTACTACGAGGTGATCCTGGAGACCAAGGATCTTCGGGTTCTGCCCTGCGTCATGGTCTGGGAGAACCACGGCGGCACCGCGATCGCCGGCACGCTCATCGCCGCCGGCGATTTCGTGGACGTCTCGTAACGGGTGCGGGGCGGGCGCGGCCCCGGGATCAGCGCGGCGGCACCCCGAGCTCGTGGAGCAGGAACGCATCGACGTCGGTGAGGAGTGAGACGGCGTCTTTCACGCTCGCGCCGATGCCGCCGTGGCCGGTGCTGCCGCTCGTGCGGAGGAGGACCGTCGCCCTGGGATCCGCCGCCTGCAGGCGCGCGACCATTTTCCGCGACTGCATGGGGTCGACGCGCGGGTCGTTCGCGCCCGTGGGCATGAGGATGGCCGGGTAGCGCGTTCCGTTCCGGACGTGGTGATACGGCGAATACGCGTAGAGAGCCCTGAACTGCTCGGGCACCTTGACGGTGCCGTATTCCACCGTGTTGAACTGGCCGTTCGCCGAGGCCTCGACGCGCAGCATGTCGTAGATGCCGACGTGGGAGACGACGGCCCGAAACAGCTTCGGCGCCTGCGTGAAGGCCGCGCCCATCAGGAGGCCGCCGTTCGAGCCGCCTTCGATCGCGAGCCGTTCGGGCCGCGTGATCTTCAGCTCGATGAGGCGGCGCGCGCACGCGAGGAAGTCGTCGAAGACGTTCTGCTTTCGCGTGAGCCGCCCGGCGTCGTGCCATTCCTCGCCGAACTCGCCGCCGCCGCGCAGGATCGCGCTGACCTGGACGACGCCCCGCTCCGTCAGGACGTGCGCGAGGTCGCTGTAGGACGGCCTTTGCGAGATGCCGAAGCCGCCGTAGCCCGTCAGGAGGACGGGGTTCCGGCCATCCCGCTTCGTGCCCTTCGGCTGGAGGATGAACATCGGGACGCGCGTGCCGTCCTTCGAGAGCGCGCTCTCCTCGATGACCTCGGCGTCCATGAAGGCGGCGACGGCCGTCGCGCGCAAGGCGGTGGCCGTCGAGGTCTTCTTCGCGGCGTCGTAGACGAAACCGGCGTACGGCTCGAGGAAGCTCGAAACGCCGTAGAACACCCGATCGCCGTCGAGCGGCTGGAGCTCGCCGATTGCCGAGACCGCCGGGGTCGGCAGCTCCTCGACGAGGTTGCCCTCGAAATCGTAGGACCGGATGCGGCTCTTCCCGCCCGACGCCTCGACCGTGAAGAGACGCGTCCGCGTGGGCGCGATCGCCTCGATCACGCCCGCGCGCTGGTCCAGCACCGTGCGCGCCGCGGCGAGCGTGGGATTGCCCGCGGGGATCCGGAGGACGCGGCGGCGGGGAGCGCTCTTCTTCGAGATCGCCCAGATCGACCCGTCCGGACCGAAGCGCGCGTCGATGATTCCGTCCGCGAACGTGCTGACGCCCTGCCAGTCCGCGGCGCCCTCGGGGAGGACGTAGAGGGCGAAGTCCCCGCTGTCGCCGTTCTGGACGAGGGCGAGGTGCCGCCGCCCATCCTCGCTCGCGCGCAGAAAGATCTCCGCGATGCGCGGCAGGTCCTTTCCGAACGAGGCGACGTCGCCGTCGACGGCCGTGCCGAGCGCGTGGAAAAAGACCTGCTGGTAGAAGTCGAGGTCCTCCTTCGGCCGCTCGCCCTCGCGGGGATAGCGCGTGTAGAAGAGGCCCTTGCCGTCGGCCGTCCACGCCGCGCTCCCTCCCGCGGTGCCCTTCTGCACGAGCGGGATCACGTCGCCGGTTTCCCGGCCGGTCGCGACGTCGTAGACGTGCAGCGTGCCCGCCTCGCTTCCGCCTTCCGAGAGAGAGACGGCGATCCGGGTGCCGTCGGGCGAGGGAACGAACCAGTCGAAGCTCGTGTGACCGGTCGGATCGAGGACGTTCGGGTCGACGATGGTCCGCATCCCCTCGGAGCTCGTGAGAGAGGGCAGGAGGACGATCCACGGCTGCTGCCTGCGGGCGGGATCGAAGCACACGGCGAAGTGCCTGCCGCCTTTCGAGACGAGGCCTCTGATCGAAGCGGGTCGCGCCGTCAGGAAGTGCTCGATGCGCGCGCGGAGCGCCGCGGTACCGGGCAGTCGGTCGAGGAACGCGCGGGCGTGGGCGTTCTGCGCCTCGCTCCACGCCTTGACCCTCGCGGCGTCGCCGTTCTCGAGCCAGCGGTAGTCGTCGACGACCGTGACGCCGTGGTACGTGTTCGACACGGGGATCTTCGGCGTGCCGGGCCGCGTCTCGGCCGCGGCCGAGACGGCGCAGAGGAGAGAAGCCGCGACGGCGAAGGGCTGCGCGTATTGCATGCCGCGAGGACGTCCTATTTGACCGGCGTCGTGAGCGGCTTGCCCTTCTCGGCCACGAAGACCGCGGCCAGTTTCGCGGTGACGCTGCCGTTGTTGATTGCCTGGTGGACCTTGCCCGGCAGGATGTGGAAGACGTCGCCGGCTTTCAGCGTCGCCGTGGCATTGCCTTCGTTCTCGAGCGAGATCGTCCCTTCCAGCACGAACGCGTAGACCTCGGCGAAGTGAGTATGTTTCCCTTCTGACGCGCCGACGGGCAATTCCACGAGCGCCATGACGGCCTCGCGGTCCGGAATCGTCATGTCCTGTTTCAGGACGACGTTGCGTTTTACCTGCGGGGGCTGCTGGGCGTTGAGCGACAGCCCTCCGGCGATTCCAATCGCAACCGCGATCGAACAGATTCCGGCGCGCTTCGATTTCATGGTTCGTCTCCTTTCGTTTACTTTTCCGATACGACGACCGTTTCGCCTCGAGAGTCGGCAAATGCTACGGGACGGCATGTCGAGAGTAAAGACTGTCCGCGGGGGCCGGAAGCCCGGATTGGCCTCGGCTTCAGCGCGTCAGGACGAACGAGCCGGACACCGGATTGCAGCAGCCGAACCCGGTGGCGCCGCCCGCGTACGTTCCGGAAATCGTGGTGCGGCTGACGGTGGCCGTCCCGGTCGCGGATCCCGAGCAGGGGGCCGCGAAGAACAGGGTGAAATTCGCGGACCTGCCGTTGATCTGTCCCGCGATGGTGCCGCCGCCGAAGCCGGGTATCAGAGCGCTGAAGGTGCAGCCCGTCTGAAGCACGATCACGATTCCGGAGCCCGAGCCGCCGCAGGAGTTGCTGAACGTGGCGTCGTAGGTGCCGGCGATGTCGTCGCAGGAGAAGCGAGGCTCCGAGGGGGAATGTCTCCCGACGCCGCAGGAGGCGAGCGACAGGAACGTGGCGGAAAGGACGGCCGCCCGGAGAGCGGAGGTCCTGATCGACCGCTGCATCGATCCGGCTGGAACCAAAGAAAGGCGGCTACGGAAGAGTTTGGGCATTGTGCTGGTCCAGGAACCGGCCTGAACTCGCAAGATACGTGCCGAAGACGTGTCCTCCTGACGGTACGGGCAGGACTCCCGCGCCCTCGTTCTTCGCGGCGAAGCGAGGGTCCGCGCTATCTTGTCTTTCCGAACGCGTCGAGCGCGAGGCGGTCGCCGCGCTCGAACGCGAGCTCGGCCTCGAGACCGGTCCGGTCGCGTCCCAGCGTGACGACCGCGAGCGTGCGGTCGCCTTCCCGGTACGCGAGCGTGGCGTCTTTCGCCGCGAGGCTGCCGTGAACGTCGATCCGGTCCCACCGCTCGGCGTGACCAACGTAGGCGAGGAAGACGTCGTAGTGCGCGCTCCAGAAGAACGGCACGTCGCGGAACACTTCCGGTCTTCCGAGGATGGAGCGCGCGGCGGCGGCTCCCATCCGCTGGGCCACGACCCAGTGCTCGACACGGAGGGCCCCGCCGAACCTCGGATCCCTGAAGCGCGCGACGTCCCCGGCCGCGAAGATCCCCTTCGCGCTCGTCTCGAGGCGCTCGTCGACGAGAATGCCGCGGTCCGTGCGGAGTCCAGCGCGTTCCGCGAGGCCGGTCGCGGGGCGCACACCGATGCCGACGACGACGAGATCGGCCGGAAGCTCCGCGCCGCTCTTCAGGCGGACGCCGGCCGGCGAGATCGAGGCGACGCTTTCGCCGAGGTGAAAGACGACGCCGTGCTCCTCGTGGAGACGCTTCAGGAACGCGCCGACTTCCGGTCCCAGCACCTTCTCGAGAGGCGGAGCCGGCGCGACGGCGTCCACGGCGACGCCGAGCTTGCGGAGCGACGCCGCCACCTCGAGCCCGATGAACCCGGCCCCGACGACGACGGCGCGTTTCGCCTTCGCCGCGCCCGCGATGATCGCCTTGCCGTCGGCCAGGCTCCGGAGCGTGTGCACGTGCGGGAGGTCCGACCCGGGCACGTCGAGCCTGGCGACCTCGACGCCGGTCGCGAGGAGGAGCGCGTCCCATGAAACGGCCGAGCCGTCCGCGAGAACGGCGCGTCGCCCGGCGACGTCGATCCCCGTCACGCGTCGGCCGGTGCGCACCTCGACCCCGGCGGGCATCGCGAGCGGCATCCATTCCTCGGGCGCCTCGCCCGTGAGGTACTCCTTCGAGAGGTTGGGGCGATCCACCGGGCCCGTCTCTTCGGCGCCGAGCAGCGTGATCGCGCCGCGAAATCCCTCGCGCCGGAGCGTGTCGGCCGCCGCGTAAGCCGCGGCCCCCGCTCCGACGATCACGACGGATTTCGGGTCCTCCGCCGCGCGGTCCCGCTCCGCCGGCCCCGGTTTTCGCCCGCCGACGCGCACGCGTCCGTCTCGGACTTCGACGGAGTAACACGGGACGGGCGAAAAAGCCGGCGCGCGGAGCGCTTCGCCGGTCGCGAGATCGAAACACGCGTGGTGCAGCGGGCAGCGGAGCGCTCCGTCCGCGACGATGCCGCCGGCGAGCGACGTCGAGTAGTGCGTGCAGGTCGCGCCCACGGCGAAAAAGCCGGCGCCGCTCCGAACGAGAACGACGGCCTCTCCTCCCGCGTGCCCGAGAAGCGGAACGCCCTCGGCGAGGCCCGCGATCGGAACGCCCTTGCCGAAGTCGGGTCCTTGAAGCTCGCCCGCGTCGTGCGCCAAGGCGCGTCAGCCTTCGATCTGCTGGGCGAGGTAGTGCGGGAGGCCGATTTCCTCGATCTGCCCGAGCTGCGCCTCGAGCCAGTCGATGTGCTCCTCCTCCTCCTTCAGAATCTTCTCGAGCAGGAGCCGAGACCCGTTGTCCCCCTTCGCGCGGCAGGCTTCGAGGCCCGCGTTCAGGCGCTTGACGGCCGCCCGCTCGACCTCGAGGTCGAACGCGTGCTGCTCGGGAACGGTCTGCCCGACCTGGATCTTGAAGTAGCGCTGCATGTTCGGAACGCCTTCGAGATAGAGGATGCGCTCGATGAGCTCCTGCGCGTGCTTCATCTCCTCGATCGACTCGGTGCGCGAATGCTCGGCGAGCCGCTTGTAGCGCCAGTTGCGGCACATCATGGCGTGGATGAAGTACTGGTTGACCGCGGTGAGCTCGGCCGTGAGCACTTCATTGAGGAGGGCGATGACGTCTTTTTCTCCGCGCATTCTTCCTCCGGTCGGAAAAGTTCAGCCAGGACGGGCGCGTTTCGCGAGGTAGGAGTCGAGGTCGGGCAGGCAGGCGGTGCACATGTCGGCGCAGCCCGTGCGCGCGAGCGCCGAGGGAAGCGGCTCGCCGGCCTCGAGAAGCTTCCCGATCTCGACGAAGGAGATGCCGGCGCATTCGCATCGGGTCATGGGGAGGGCGAGGGCGGTGCACGCGACGGCGCGAGGCTTCCGGCGCCCCTGGGCACCGGCTTTTCCCGTGAGACCCCTTCTCATCGCGGCGGATCTTACGCCACGAAAGATCCCCGAGGCCGGCGCGACGGAAACCGTCAGTCCGGCAGGAACTCCCGCGTCAGGTTGCGGTTCGAGCCCGGGCCGATGAGGAGGTTGTCCTCGATGCGGATGCCGCCCGACGGGATGAGCCGGTCCACGAGCGCCCAGTCGAAGGCGTCGCGCGCCGCCCCGGAACGGTGCGGGTCGAGGAGCATCGGGATGAAGTAGAGCCCCGGCTCGATCGTGAAGACCATGCGCTCCTCGATGACGCGCGTCGTCCGGAGAGCCGGATGGCCCGCGGGCGGCGGCGCGATCGTGCCTTCACGGTCGATCTGACGTCCGGCGACGTCGTGCACCTGGAGACCGAGAAGATGGCCGAGGCCGTGCGGGAGGAACGGGAATGTCAGTCCTCTCGCCGAAGCCTCTGCGCCGGACACGCGGAGAACGCCTGCCTCGAACAGCAGCGCCCCGAGCAGTCCGTGCGCGCGCATGTGGAGATCGACGTAAGACTTCCCGGGGAGAGCCTCGGAGCAGAGCGTCGCCTGAAGGGCCTTCATGCCGTCGAGGAGGCGGGCGAAGACGGGGTCGGCCTCCGCCTCGACATGCGTGCGCGTGATGTCGGACGCGTAGCCGCGCATTGTCGCCCCCGCATCGATCAGGAAGACGCGGGCCTTCCCGTTCTCCCGCCCGCTCTTGCCGTGGTAGTGGAGCGTGGCCGCGTGCTCGTCGAGGCCGACGATCGTGGTGTAGGGGAGCGCGTCCTCCACGTCTCCCACCGCGGCGAGGTAGGCGTGGTGGATCTCGATTTCCGGGGCCCCCGCGCGGAACGCGGCCTCGGCCGCACGGTGCGCGGGCGCTGCCTTCGCGGTCGCCGCGCTGATCGCATCGACTTCCCAGTCGCTCTTGTACGTGCGCTCCCAGTCGAGGCGCGCGACGAGCGCTTGCGGATTCACGCCCGCGGGCGCGATCCCTTGCGCGACCGCCGCTTCGGCCGCGTCACCGACGAACGCGGTGCGCTTCCCGGCGGCCCCGATCTCCTTCCACGCCGCCTCCGGCGTCGCGACGTCCACGACGTCGAGCTCGCGGCGCACGAAGTCGGGCGCGGGCGCGGGCGGCGCGTACCAGTAGTCGCGCGGCTGGACGCGGACGAGGCGCGGACGCCTGCCCGGCGCGACGTCGAGAATGTGATGCGGCCCTTCCACGGGCGACCAGTGCGCGAAGTGGGGAGTCGAATGGAACGGCGCGTCGTTGTCGTCCGCGAAGTAGGTGAACGGCGTGCCCGAGTGGACGAGAAGCCGGTCGAAACCGGTTTCCGCGAGCGCGCGGGCGGTCGTTGCCGCGCGCGTGGCGACGTGCGCGGAATAAGCCGTGAAAGGCCCGCGCGCGACCTGCGGCGGGGGGGGAGCGGTCGACGGTCTGGCCACCAAAGGCGCTACTTCTTGGCGGGAGCCGCGGCTGCCGCGGCGGGCGCTTCGGCCTTCTTCTTGTTCGCCTCGACGGTGATGAGAATGTCGACCTCGTCCGACAGCATCGCGTTCCCGTCGACGATGCCGTTCCAGCTCACGCCGAAGTCCTTTCGGTTGAGCTTGCCGGTCACGTCGAAGCCTGCCTTCTGCCCGCCGTGGCCGTCGCCCGCGAATCCGTTCGCGGCCACGGTCAGGACGACGGGCTTCGTGACGCCTTTGATCGTGAGGTTGCCCGTCACCTCGTATACGTCCTTCGACTTCGCGACGATCTTCGTGGAGGCGAACGTGATCTCGGGAAATTTCGCCGTATCGAAGAAGTCGGGCGAGTTGAGGTGTTTCTCGCGTTGCGGGTTGCCGGTGTCGATGCTCGCGGACTCGATCTTCAGGTTCACGGCGCTCGCGGCCGGGTTCGCGCGATCGATCTCGATCGTGCCGTCGAACTTCGTGAAACGGCCGCCGACCTTCGACACGAAATGGCGGACCTTGAAGCCGAATTCAGTGTGATTCTTGTCGAGTACGAACGTCTCTTTGTCGGCTCGCGCGGCGGGAGCGAGAGCGAGGAAGGCGAGCGCCACGAACGGCGCGAGACGGCGGAGTGGCGTCATGAGCGGAGTCTCTCCTTTTTCCGGTAGATTGGCGTGGTCCCGAGGGATTTGCCCTCGGCGCGCGAGTCTAGACGAGTTACTTTCCAGTGGAAAGAATGAGGAGCCCATGGCCGAAAAGAGCATTCAGGTATACGCGAACCATCGCCGTTTCGACCCCTGGTATCACTTCTTCGTGGTTCCGGTGGTCGCGATCTCGTTCTTCGTCGCGCTGTGGGGCTTCATCAAGAGCCTGTCGGGCGGCTTCTCGGCGTGGGCGGCCTGGAACGTGATCGTCTGGGCCGCGGCGGTCGCCCTCACGTTGATCGTTCGGACCTACCCGCTGAAGCTCCAGGACCGCGTCATCCGGCTGGAAGAGCGCCTCCGGCTCGCGACGCTGCTCGACGGCCCGCTCAAGGATCGGATCCCGGACCTCGAAGAACGCCAGCTCATCGGGCTGCGCTTCGCTGCGGACGCCGAGGTGCCGGCGCTCGTCAAGGAGGCTCTCGACGAAAAGCTCTCGGGCGAGGAGATCAAGAAGCGCATCAGAAGCTGGCGGCCCGACACCTTCCGCGTCTAGGCGGAGCGGTCAGACGATCGGGCCGCGGCCCGTCGCCCGGAGGTCGTCCAGGGTCGCCTGCATGAGGCTTCGGACTTCCTGGAGGAGCGCCTCGGCCTCGTTCGGGCCTCGGCCCGCCGTCGGGACCGGAGGCAGAAAACGGACGCGAATCGCCCCGGGACGGAGCATCCACCGCCTCGCGTCGAGGAAGCTCAGCATCGGTTCGGCGACGAACGGGACGATCGGGACCTGTGCCGCGAGGGCGAGGCGAAAGGCGCCCTTCTTGAAGGGAAGGAGCTCGGGCTTCTCGTTGCGGTGGCCCTCGGCGAGGACCCAGACGTTCAGCCGCTCGCGGCGGATGCGTTTCGCGGCCTCGTCCAGCGACGCGATCGCGCTTTCGCGGTTTCCCCGGTCGACGAGGATGTTGCCGCTCGCCTTCCAGAGCCATCCGAAGACCGGGATGCGCCCGATCTCCTTCTTGCCGATCACGACGCTCTCCTCGCCGAAGAACGCCGCGAACGTCGCGATGTCGAGATTCGACTGGTGGTTTCCGACGATGACGGCGGGAGCGCTTCCCGAGAGGCGCTCGAGGTGGTCGATGTCCATCCGCCATCCGGCGGCTCCACGCATCACGATTCCCCACCACTTCACGAACAGGAACGCGCCGGCGCGCGGCGTCTTCACGCGGAGGAGAATGGAGAAAAGCGCGGTCGCCGAGAGCGCGAGGAAGTAGAGGACGCCGAAGATGCAAGCGAGGACGAAATGCGCGCGGTACACGAGACGGCGCAGGGCGCCGGCGATTCCACCCTTCGGATCGGGCATGCCGCAATATAGCCCGAGGTGAAAGCGGACGTCCTCGTCGTGGGCGCCGGCGCGACGGGCCTTCTCGCGGCGCTCGCCGCGGCGCGGGGCGGCCGGCGCGTCCTCGTGCTCGAGGCCGCCCGGGACGCAGGCCGGAAGATCCTCGTCTCCGGCGGCGGCCGGTGCAACGTCCTGCCGATGGAGGAGGCGCCCGATCGGTTCGTCTCGGAGTCGCCGAACCGGCTCGTGCGCCGGTTTCTCGACCGTTGGCCCCTTTCCCGGCAGCGCGCCTTCTTCGAGGAGCTCCTCGGCGGTCCGCTCCGCGAGGAGCCGGAGTCGAAGAAGCTCTTCCCGCCTTCGAATCGCGCGGCGGACGTGCGCGACGCGCTCCGTTTCGCGGTCGCGGCGGCGGGGGCCTCTCTGCGCGTGTCCGCCCCCGTCCGCGGCCTTGCGCGCGCGGGGGACGGCTTCGCCGTGCGCCTCGACGGCGGCGAGGAGATCCGCGCGCCGCGGGTGATCCTCGCGACGGGGGGGCGCTCGGTGCTCGCGGGCGGCGCGGACGCGGCGGGATTCGAGTGGGCGGCGGCGATGGGCCACACGTTGCGGCCGACGTACCCGGCGCTCGTGCCGCTCACGGGCGACGCGCCCGCCCATCACGCGCTCGCGGGCGTCTCCGTCGCGGCGCGCGTTACCGCGCGGAGCGCCGACGACCGCGCGACGTCGAGCGGCGGATTTCTCTTCACGCACAAGGGCTGGAGCGGTCCGGCGGTCCTCGACGTCTCGCACGTCGTCGCGCGCGCCGCGCTCGTGGGGAAGACCGCGGAAGTTCGGATTTGCTTCGGATTCGGAGAAGAAAGAAGAAGAGAAGAGGAAGAGAAGATTTCTTCGAATGGTCCCGTGCGCAACCCCAGCGGATCTCGGCGCGGCGACGCCGCCGCGCAGCTGGGACGCCGCGCTTCGCGCGAAGGCCGCGCGGGCGGATTCGGTTCCCTCTCCCTCTTACCCTTTCTAAGAAAATCTTCCCTGCCCGACCGTCTTGCAAGCCTGATTCTCGAAACAGCACGGGTCCCGGATGTCCAACTCTCTTATCTTTCGCGCGAATCGCGCTCGCGGGTCGTGGAAACGCTTGCCGCGTTTCCCCTCCCCGCGACGGGAACGGAGGGTTACCGAACTGCGGAGGTGACCGGGGGCGGCGTCGCGCTCGAGGAGGTGGATCCGGGAAGCGGCCGCAGCCGGCTCGTCCCCGGCCTCCATCTGGCGGGCGAGATCCTCGACGCCTTCGGCCCGATCGGCGGTTTCAACTTCCAGTGGGCCTGGGCGACCGGCCGCACTGCCGGCGAGGCCGCGGCGCGGGCCTGAAGTCAGGGTTTCGCGGCGTCCCACCAGCTCGAGAGGTGCGCGCACGGGGCATCCGGGGCGCCGCGCGCGTAATGGGAGACGTCGTTGAAGAGCGTCAGGCGGGCGTGGGAGGGGTCCTTGAAATCGAGGACGTTCAGGCACGCGAGGCTCTGGTCGAGGCGGTCGCGATAGGAGCGCGGGTCGAAGCCGAGGAGCGCCGAGAGCAGGAGACGGATCGTGGCCTTGTGCGAGACGACGAGGAACGTGCGTCCGGCCTGCGCGGCGGCGAGGCCGATGAGCGCGGGCAGCGCGCGCGCCGTGACGGCGAGCCCGCTCTCTCCGCCTTCCGGGGCGAAGGTGTAGGGATCGGCGTCCCAGTGCGCGTACTCCTCGGGCCAGAGCGCCTCGACCTCGCGCCGCGTCTTCGCCTCCCACCGGCCGTGCGAGATCTCCCGGAGCTCCGGTACGGGGACGACCGCGAGTCCGTGCGGCCCGGCGAGGATGCCCGCGCTCTCGAGGGTGCGGCGCATCGGGCTCGCGTAAACGGCCGAGAGGGGCTCGTGCGCGAGGCGGTCGGCGAGAGCGCGAAGCTGCGCGCGCCCCGGATCCGAGAGCGGGACGTCCGTTTCGCCGGCGAAGCGGTCCTCGGCCGAGAGCGTCGTGGCGCCGTGCCGGACGAGATAGACGCGCGTCGGCATTCGGGTCAGCCTTTCACCAGGAAATTACGCTCGGAGAGGATTCTTCGAATGGCGGCGCGGTGGTCGCCCTGGAGCTCGATGAGAGTCTCACCGGCCGTTCCACCGGTTCCGAGCAGCTTCTTCAGCTCCTTCCCTAAACCTTCCAGGAAATCCGAATTCCTCGGCAGCCCATCAAGGACCGTCACGATCTTGCCGCCTCGCCCCTTTTTCTCGATCCGCAGCTTGACGACGACCTTCGCAGGAACCTTCTCCGCGACCCTCGAAGAGCACTTGCAGTCCTTCTCCGGCCAGCCGCAGGCGGCGCAAATCGAGCCGACGCCGGTGGAATAGACGAGTCGGACGGGGTCCCGCCTCACGTTGTCAGGATAATGCCTCCATGGCCGTCCCGATCCTGGTCGCCCCGGGCGTCACGATTCCGGCGGCCGCGCTCGAGGCGCGGCAGGTGCGGGCATCGGGGCCGGGCGGACAGAACGTGAACAAGGTGGCGTCTCGCGTGGAGCTCCTCGTTGACGTGGCGCTGATCGAAGGTCTCGACTCCGCCGCGCGCCTTCGCCTGTACGCCCTGGCCGGCAGGCGGCGGGCGGCCGACGGGCGGCTTCGCCTCGTCGCCCAGGAGAGCCGCGACCGGCACCGGAATCTGAAGACGGCCCGCGAACGCGCGCGGGACCTCGTCGGCCGGGCCCTTCAGGCTCCTGCCGCCCGGCGCCCCACGCGGCCTTCCCGCGGCGCCCGGGAGGCGCGGCTCAGGGAGAAGGTGCACGAGGGCCGGCTCAAGGCGGCCCGACGGCCCGTCGGGGCCGACGAATAGCGCATCTGAACTACTGCAAGTCGCGCGCCCAGGGCACATCGTTCAACCTGGCGGGCCATGGAGGCCTCGGCCGAGGAGGATTCGACTATGTCATCCAGCGCACCGCGGCAGTCTGTGACCGTCACCGACAACCGCACCGGGAAAACAATCGAGGTGCCGATTCAGAACGGCACGATCAAGGCTCTGGATCTTCGGGTTCTGAAGACCTCCCCGGAGGACTTCGGCCTGATGACCTACGACCCCGCGTTCATGAACACGGCCTCGTGCAAGAGCAAGGTCACGTTCATCGACGGGGACAAGGGCATCCTGAACTACCGCGGTTACCCGATCGCGGAGCTCGCCGAGAACACGTCCTACCTCGAGACGGCGTTTCTCGTGCTCAACGGAGAGCTCCCGACGCGGGAACAGCAGACCGACTGGGTGAAGGACGTCACGTACCACACGATGGTCCACGAGAACATCAAGGACCTCATGACGGGCTTCCGGTACGACGCGCACCCGATGGGCATGCTCGCGTCCACGGTCGCCGCGCTGTCCACGTTCTACCCGGAAGCCAAGGACGTCCACGAGCCCGAGACCCGTCGGCAGCAGATCGTGCGCCTGATCGCGAAGATGCCCACGCTGGCCGCCTTCGCCTACCGCCACTCGATCGGCTTCCCGTACGCCTACCCCGACAACGACCTGTCCTACACCGGCAACTTCCTGCAGATGATGTACCGCGCGGCCGAGCCGAAGTACCGGCCGAATCCCATCCTCGAGCGCGCGCTCGAGGTGCTGTTCATCCTGCACGCCGACCACGAGCAGAACTGCTCGACGAACGCGATGCGCGCGATCAGCTCCTCCGAAGCCGACCCGTATTGCTCGGCGGCCGGCGCGATCTCGGCGCTCTACGGCCCGCTCCACGGCGGGGCGAACGAGGCCGTCCTGCGCATGCTGTTCCAGATCGGCTCGAAGGCGAACATCCCGGCGTTCATCAAGTCGGTCAAGGAGAGCGGCGGCGAGACGCGTCTCATGGGCTTCGGCCACCGCGTCTACAAGAACTACGACCCGCGCGCGAAGGTCATCAAGGGCATGGCCGAGAAGGTGTTCGAAGTCACCGGCAGAAACCCGCTCCTCGACATCGCGCTCGAGCTCGAGAGGATCGCGCTCCAGGACGAGTACTTCCTGAAACGCAAGCTGTACCCGAACGTGGACTTCTACTCCGGCCTCATCTACCAGGCCATGAAGTTCCCCGTCGAGATGTTCCCGGTTCTCTTCGCGATCCCGCGCATGTCCGGCTGGCTCGCCCAGTGGGAGGAGATGATCCAGGACAAGGAGCAGAAGATCGCCCGGCCGCGCCAGGTCTATCTCGGCGCCTCCGAGCGTCACTTCGTCCCGTTCGAGAAGCGGGCGGCAAAAGCGGAGAGCGTGCTCACGACGGTGTAGCAGACAAGCGCGTGATCGGGGACGGCCGCCGGTTCTCGTCCACGTTCACGTAGACGACCTCGGCCTCGGTCACCTTCACGGTCTCGTCCGTCTTCCGCCAACGCTCGGCGGTGACGAGGACCTTGATGGTGATCGAGGTTCGGCCGACGCGGGTGACGGTCGTGAAGAAGCTCACGACGTCACCCACGAAGACCGGGGCATGGAAGACGACTTCGTTCATCTTGACGGTCACGACGCGGTCGCAGTGCGGCCGCGTCGCGATCGCTCCGGCCTGGTCGATGTAGGCGAGGAGCACGCCGCCGAAGATCGTGCCGTTGCCGTTCGTGTCGCGCGGAAACATCGACACGCGGATCGCCGGCTGGAGACCCGGGGAGGGGGATTGCGCGCCGGTCTCGGAGTTCATGGCGGGATTATGGCGGGCTAAGATCCGTTTCATGCCTTCCACAGAGACCGGCCTCTTTCTCGGCCGCGCCGTAGACGCCGTGACGGGAAGGACGGGCCGCGAAGACTTCCGGCTCGATTCCGCCGACCTCACGACGCACGGCCTGATCGTGGGCATGACGGGCAGCGGCAAGACCGCGCTCGGCATCGTCCTGATCGAGGAGCTGCTGCAGAGGGGCGTCCCGGTCCTCGCGATCGACCCGAAGGGCGACCTCGGCAATTTGCTGCTCGAGTTCCCGGGCCTTTCGCCCGCCGAGTTCGCGCCGTTCGTGGATCCGTCCGCCGGCACGGCCGAGTCCGAGGCGAAGAAATGGACGGACGGCCTTCGCGGCTGGGGCCTCGGGCCCGCGGACGTGAAGGCGCTCGTCGAGAGCCGCGACGCGGTTCTGTACACGCCGGGCTCGTCGGCCGGAACGCCGATCGACCTCTTCGGATCGTGCGCGCCTCCTCCCGCCGAAGCGGACGACGACGACCGGCGCGACGTCGTGACCGCGTGGGTGGGCGGGCTTCTCGGCCTCGCGGGCAGGGACGCCGATCCGGTGAAATCACGCGACTTCATCTTCCTGTCCGCCTGTGTTTCGGCCCTCTGGGAGAAGGGGCGGACGGCCACGTTCGAGTCGCTCCTCGAGTCCGCGTCGGCGCCGCCGTTCTCGAAAGTCGGCGCGCTGCCGCTCGAGACGTTCTACCCCGCGAAGGACCGGCAGGAGCTCGTCCTCGCGGTGAACGCGCTCCTCGCGTCGCCGGCGACGTCGGCGTTCCGCGACGGGGAGCCGCTCGACGTGGCGAAGATGTTTTCGGCCGGACCAGGGAAGGGGCGCCTCTCGATCGTGTCCATCGCCCACCTCGGGGATGCCGAGCGCGTCTTCGTCGTGGCGACCCTGCTTTCGCGCGTGAAGGCCTGGATGCGCTCGCAGCCGGGCAGCCCCGCGCTCCGCGCGCTCGTCTACATCGACGAGATCTTCGGGTTCTTTCCGCCGTCCGCCGAGCCTCCCACGAAGAGGCCGCTCCTCACTCTCCTCAAGCAGGCGCGCGCGTTCGGCGTCGGCGTCGTCCTCGCGTCGCAGAATCCGGTCGACCTCGACTACCGCGGCCTCGCGAACTGCGGCTGCTGGTGGGTCGGCACGCTTCAGACCGAGCGCGATCGGAAGCGCCTCGCGGAAGGCCTCGTGGAAGCGGGCGGGAAGGACGCGTCCCAACTTCTCGACAAGACGAAGAAGCGCGTCTTTCTCCTGCACGACGTGCACCGCGCGGCGCCCGCCCTCGTCGAGACGCGCTGGGCGATGAGCTATCTCCGCGGGCCGATGACGAAGGCCGACCTCGCGAGACTGCGGGACGCGTCGGGGGTGAAGGCCGCGCCGCCGAGGCGGGAGAAGGCCGCCGCGGACTCCGCGGCCCCCGCCCTGCCGTCCGCGTGGCCGGCGCGCTGGTACGAGAAGCGAAACGCGGACATCGCGTCTCCCGCGCTCTTCGTGAAATACGCCGTGCGTTACCGCGTGGGCGCCTCGTCCGCGCCGGAAACGACCGCGGCGAAGCTCTTCCCCCTCTCGACGGGATCCGCGGCCGAGATCCTGGAGGGCGACGCCACGGATCTCGGCCCCGGAGAGCTCGAGGCGCTCAAGACCGCCGCCCCCGTGCGCGCCCTGCGTTACGCCGAGCTGCCCGGCTGGTTCGGGGAGAGCGCCGTCAAGGCGGTCGAGAAGGCAGTGCGGTCGCGCCTCCCGGACAGGCTCGCGGCGACGCTCCTGAGGGATCCGGTCACCGGCGCGCTCTCGGGTCCCGGCGAGTCGGCCGACGGGTTCGCCTCGCGGCTCGCCGCCGGCGCCGGCGGGGCGGAGCCGCCGGCGGCGCTTCGCGAGAAGCTCGAGAAGAAGCGCCGCGATCTCGCCGCGGCGGAGGCGGCCGAGAAGAGCCGGTCCATGGAGACGATGGCTTCGATCGGCTCGGCCGCCCTCGACGTCCTCGGTGGATTCCTCGGCAAGCGGAAGACGCTGCGCGTGGGCAAGGTCGGTTCCGTTCTGACGAAGAGCCGGATGGAAGGCACCGCGGAATCGAAGGTCGAGGGGCTCCGGGCGGAAGTCGCCGCGCTGGAAGCGAAGCTGGCTCCGCCCGACGCGAGCCGTTTCGAGAAAGTGAACGTCGTCCCGGCCGCGGCCCACGTGGACGTGCTGTCGATCGGCGTCGCGTGGGTCTGCTGAGGAAGGAATGCCGAAGATCTCACCCCGCAAGGAAGTGCTCGACCACCCGTTGTACCGCGCGGCCATGGCCGCGCAGCACATCGCCTACCAGCTCATGCGCGAGGTGCCGCCGGCCCAGAAGGCCGCGGCGACGCGGCTGCACGGCTCCCTCGTGCACGCGACGACGTACGCGGCGTACGCGGTGGATCCCGGCGTCGCCGACAAGGCCGCGCAATGGGCCGGTCTTGCCGGAGCCGCGGCCCGGGCGAAGGAACAGCTCGAGCCGCTCGCGCAGTTCGCCGGGGACGCGCGGAACGTCGACACGCTGAGCGCGAAGCTCGGTGAGCTGGCGGCGGCCGCGGCCGCCGCTTGAGCGCTACTCTTCCTTTTTCGTCCCGAGAATCACGAGGACGATGAGGAGCAGGAGAACGATGAGCCCGATGACGATCGTCGTCGTGCGTGACGAGCCGGCGGGCAGCTCGGAGGCAGGGCCTTCCGCCTTCGCGGCGGGCTTCGCCGACTCGGCTGTCGCCGGCGCGGGAGCGGACGTCGTCGGCGCGCCCGCCGACGCGGCGTACGCGGCGGTCGTGGCCGGCGTCGCGGCCGTGGCCGTCGAGGCCGTCGAGGCGGTCTTCGCCGTGGCATCGGCGGACGGGGCGGCCGCCTGCTGCGACAAGGCGGAGGACGAGACGAGAAGGGCCACGAGGAGTGCGGGGATCGCGGAGCGTCGCTTCATGACAGGTGAAACTATCGGTCCGACGGGGACGCGTCAAGCGGCGATGGAGCGCGCGTGACCTCTTCCGCGGGCGCGGCATGGCGTCTCGACGCGGCCGTTTTCCTTTCCGGCGCGGCCCTGATGGGGCTCGAGATCGTCGGGAGCCGCATCCTGGCCCCGGTCTTCGGAAACTCGCTCTTCGTCTGGGGCGCCCTCATCACGACCTTTCTCGCGGCGCTCGCCCTCGGCTATGCGCTCGGCGGGCGGTTAGCCGACCGCCGGCCGGACCCGGAGACCCTCGCGGCGCTCCTCGCGGGCAGCGGCGTCCTCCTCTTCGTGATCTTCGCCTCTCCGGAGGCGCTTCTCGCCGCGCTCGGCCGCGTCCCCGTTCCCGAGCGCTTCCGTGCGCTCGTCGCGTCCGCGCTGCTCTTCGGTCCTCCGAGCGTGGTGATGGGGATGGTGACGCCTTTTGCCGTGCGGCTCGCCGCCCGGGAGATCCGGACGGTCGGCTCCGCGGCGGGCCGCTTTTCGGCGCTGTCGACGGCGGGATCCATCCTCGGGACGTTCGCGACCGCCTTCTTCCTGATTCCCACGTTCCCGACGCGCCCGATACTTTTCTCCCTCGGGTCCTCGCTGCTCGTCGCCTCGCTCCTCGTGCCCGCGCGGCGGCTCGCGCGGCGCGTCGCCGTCGTGGCGGTCGCGGCGGCCGCCGGGGCGGCCGTCTACACCGTGGGCCCGGTCGTCGCTCGAGCCCCCTTGCCGGTCGGAACGCTCGTCTACGAAAAGGAAACCGCCTACCACCGGCTTCGCGTCGTCGATCAGGGGCTTCGGCGCGCGCTCTTCTTCGACCGGTCGACGCAGGGGTTCGTGCCGGTCAGGCCCGGCATCGAGGCGGATCAGTACTACACGGACGGGCTCGTCCTCGGCCTCGCCCTTGCCGAGGATCCCCGGTCCGTCGTCGCGATCGGCCTGGGCGCCGGCATGGCCCAGACCGTCCTGTCGGCCCATGCCCCCGAGATCGCGACGACGTCGATCGAGATCGATCCCGAAGTCGTGGACGTGGCCCGGCGATTCTTCGGGTTTGCTCCCGACGGCAACGACCGGGTGATCGTGGGTGACGGCCGCCGGGAGCTCGACGCGCAGATCGCCGGGGCGGACGTCGTCCTTCTCGACGCGTATTTCTCCGAGAGCATCCCCTTCCATCTCGTCACGGAGGAGTTCGACGCCCTGTGCAAGCGGAAGCTGACGCCGAGGGGCGCCCTCGCCGTGAATTTCGCGGGCCTCCTGACGGGGAAGGGGAACGCCCTTTTCTGGGCCTCCGTCAAGACGCTGCAGAAGGTCTTCCCCCGCGTCTACATCTTCTCGTCGGAGCTGGCGTCGGGGCAGCCCGCGTTCAAGGGGAACGCGATCGTCGTGGCGACGCGTTCGCCGGACCGGATGGATCGGCAGACCGTCGCGAGCCGGGGCCGCGCGCTCGCCGTCCGGCTGAAGCGTCCCGGAGTGGAAGCCTGGTCGACGTATCTCTACGATGGCGAGATCAGGACGGGCGACGTCCCGGTTCTCACCGACGCCTACAGCCCGACCGACGCTCTCCAGCAGTTCTCGAGGTGATCCGGGTCCCCGCGAGAGCGTCTAGTGCGTCAGTTCGCCCGAACGCTCCGCCCGGAGCTGGGCCAATTCGGCCCTGAGCGCGGTGAGATCGGCGAGGAGGCTCTCCCTGTCGGCCGCGGGGATCCGGTCGAGCGCGGGATCCGAGGTCAGGATGTTCGCGACCTCGGCGAGCTTGCTTTCGGCGAGAGAGAGCGCCTCGGTCACGTCCGAGCCCGTGAGCTCCAGAAAGGCCTCGCCGACGAGGGACGGAACCGACACGGCGGCCTTGCGGAGGCGCGTCCCGGCATCGGTACCCTTGGCGCCGGCGGCCTCGACGGCGGCGTACACCGTGTGAGCAAAGCTCATTCCACGCTTCCAGGTCGGGAGGTTCTTGTAGTCGCTCACCCTCGTCATCCTAGTACGTTTGCATGCTCGCGGGCGTCGCAAATCAGGTGCTAGGCTCCCCCGTTCGGTCACATCTTTTCGACTTGCAGGACGAGAAAGGAAATAAGCCATGCGACGCAAAATCACCGTGATCGGGGCCGGGAACGTGGGCGCCACCGTCGCCCAGAGGATCGTTGAAAAAGAGCTCGGAGACGTGGTCCTCGTGGATGTGATCGAGGGCGTCCCGCAGGGCAAGGGACTCGACATGATCCAGTCGGGCGCCGTCGAGGGGTTCGACATGCGAATCGTCGGCACGAACGGCTACGACGAGACCGAGGGGTCCGACCTCGTGATCGTGACGGCCGGCCTTGCCCGCAAGCCGGGAATGTCGCGGGACGACCTCCTGAGAAAGAACGAGGAGATCGTCGCGCAGTGCATCACGAAGTCGACGCGCGGCTCGCGCGACCTCAAGGTCATCGTCGTGACGAATCCCCTCGACGCGATGTGCGAGGTCGTCCGCCGGATCACGAAGCTCCCGAAGCAGAACGTGATCGGCATGGCGGGCATCCTCGACAGCGCGCGCATGCGCGCGTTCATCGCGATGGAGCTCGGGGTCTCGATGACGAACATCCACGCGACCGTCCTCGGCGGCCACGGCGACACGATGGTCCCGCTCCCGCGGTACTCGACGGTGGCCGGCGTGCCGATCACCGAGCTGATGTCCCCGGAGCGCGTCGCGGCGATCGTCAAGCGCACCGCGGGCGGCGGCGCCGAGATCGTGAACTTCCTCAAGACGGGCTCGGCCTATTACGCCCCGTCCGCGGCCGCCGTCGAGATGGCCGAGGCGATCTTCAACGACCGCAAGAAGATCCTGCCGTGCGCCGCATACCTCGAGGGCGAGTACGGGATCAGCGGCGTCTTCGTGGGCGTGCCGGTCGTGCTCGGGTCCAAAGGCATCGAGAGGATCATCGAGCTCAAGCTCACCCCGGAAGAGTCCGCCGCTCTCAAGAAATCCGCCGGCTCCGTCCAGGAGCTCGTCGGATTGCTGACCGTCTGATCCCGCCGGAAAACCCGAGAGGAGGAGAACCGCTCGAATGGCCGCGCCCGCAACCCTTCTGAATTCCTCGGTCGGCAAGAAGATCGTCATGGCGATCACCGGGATCGTCCTGTCGCTCTTCGTTCTCGGCCACATGGCCGGCAACCTCCAGGCGTTCCTCCCGAACGGCGCCGAAGCTCTCGACCATTACGGCGCCTTCCTGCGCGAGCTTCTGCACGGCACGGGCATCTGGTTCGTCCGGGCGGGGCTCCTCCTCGCGGTCGGCCTCCACGCGTGGGCGTACCTCTCGCTCACGCAGAAGAGCTGGGCCGCCCGTCCGAAGGGCTACCAGGTGAACGACTTCGAGGAAGCGACATTCGCCTCGCGCTCGATGCGCTGGACGGGGCCGATCCTCGCGGTCTTCATCGTCTACCACCTCATGCACCTGACGGTCGGCAACGTGCACCCGCACTTCGTCGAGGGCAAGGTCTACCAGAACCTCGTCACGGGCCTCGCGCCCGTGCCCGTCGCGCTCTTCTACGTCCTCGCGATGGGCTGCCTCGCCTTCCACCTGTGGCACGGAGCGTGGTCGATGCTGCAGACGCTCGGCCTCTCGCACCCGAAGTACCTCCAGGCGCGGAAGGTCTTCGCGATCGTCTTCACCGTCCTCGTCACGGGCGGCTTCGTCCTCGTGCCGCTCGCGGTCCTCGCGGGCATGCTGAAGTAGGGACCGACATGGAACTGAAATCGAACATCCCCGACGGCCCGCTCGAGAAGAAGTGGGACAAGTACCGCTTCGACATGAAGCTCGTCAACCCGGCGAACAAGCGGAAGTACTCCGTCATCGTCGTCGGATCCGGTCTCGCCGGCGGCGCGGGCGCCGCCTCTCTCGCCGAGCTCGGCTACAACGTCTCGTGTTTCTGCTACCAGGACAGCCCGCGCCGCGCGCACTCGATCGCGGCGCAGGGCGGCATCAACGCGTCGAAGAACTACCAGAACGACGGCGACAGCATCCAGCGCCTCTTCTACGACACGATCAAGGGCGGCGACTTCCGCGCCCGCGAAGCGAACGTCTACCGGCTCGCGCAGGTCTCCTCGAACATCATCGACCAGTGCGTCGCGCAGGGCGTGCCGTTCGGACGCGAGTACGGCGGCACGCTCGGGAACCGCTCGTTCGGCGGGGCGCAGGTGTCGCGCACGTTCTACTCGCGCGGCCAGACGGGGCAGCAGCTCCTCCTCGGCGCCTATCAGGCGCTCGAGCGGCAGATCTCCCTCGGCAACGTGAAGATGCATTCGCGCCACGAGATGCTCGACGTCGTCCTCGTCGACGGCCGCGCCCGCGGCATCGTGACCCGCAACATGATCACGGGCGCCATCGAGTCGCACGTGGCCGACGCCGTCGTCCTCGCGACCGGCGGGTACGCGAACGTCTTCTACCTCTCGACGAACGCGGCGGGCTGCAACACGACCGCGATCTGGCGCGCCTACAAGAAGGGCGCGGCCTTCGCGAATCCCTGCTACACGCAGATCCATCCGACGTGCATCCCCGTGACGGGCGACCACCAGAGCAAGCTCACGCTCATGTCCGAGTCGCTCCGGAACGACGGGCGCATCTGGGTGCCCCTGAAGAAGGGCGACATGCGGGCCGCGGCCGACATCCCCGAAGCCGAGCGCGACTATTACCTCGAGCGCAAGTACCCGTCGTACGGCAACCTCGCGCCGCGCGACATCGCCTCGCGCGCCGCCAAGCAGGTGTGCGACGAGGGGCGCGGCGTCGGCGAGACCGGCCTCGGCGTGTACCTCGACTTCGCGGACGCCATCAAGCGCCTCGGCGAGGGCACGATCCGCGAGCGCTACGGAAACCTCTGCGACATGTACGAGCGCATCACGGACGAGAACCCGTACAAGGTCCCGATGCGCATCTTCCCGGCCGCGCACTACGTGATGGGCGGCCTCTGGGTGGACTACAGCCTCATGTCCACGATCCCGGGCCTCCACGTCGCGGGCGAGGCGAACTTCTCGGACCACGGAGCGAACCGCCTCGGCGCGAGCGCGCTCATGCAGGGCCTCGCGGACGGCTACTTCGTCCTGCCGTACACGATCGGCAACTACCTCGCGTCGACGAAGCAGGCGAAGGTCGACACCGGGCACGCCGCCTTCAAGGAGGCGGAAGCCGCGGTCTCGACCCGCATAAAGAGGTTGATCGCGGTCAAGGGCCATCGCACGGTGGACTCGTTCCACCGCGAGCTCGGCAAGATCATGTGGGAGTACTGCGGCATGGGCCGCACGCGCGGGGGGCTCAAGACGGCTCTCGAGAAGATCCCCGTGCTCCGCGAGGAGTTCTGGAAGAACCTCACGGTCGTGGGCGGGAACGACGAGATCAACCAGACCCTCGAGAAGGCGGGGCGCATCGCGGACTTCCTCGAGCTCGGCGAGCTCATATGCCTCGACGCGCTCGAGCGCGAGGAATCCTGCGGCGGACACTTCCGCGAGGAGTACCAGACTCCGGACGGCGAGGCCCTGCGCAACGACGAGAAGTTCTGCCACGTCGCGGCCTGGGAGTACGCGGGCGAGGGCAAGACGCCGATCCGGAACGTCGAGCCGCTCGCCTTCGAGAACGTCCACCTCACACAGAGGAGCTACAAGTGAGACTGACGCTGAACGTCTGGCGGCAGAGGGACGCGAAGTCCGAGGGGAAGTTCGTCACGTACGACGCTCCCGACATCAGCCCCGACATGTCCTTCCTCGAGATGCTCGACGTCGTGAACCGGCGCCTCGTCGAAAAAGGCGAGGACCCGATCGCGTTCGACCACGACTGCCGCGAAGGCATCTGCGGGATGTGCGGCATCGTCGTGAACGGCAACCCGCACGGGCCGCGCCGCGGCACCACGAGCTGCCAGCTCCACATGCGCAGCTTCAAGGACGGCGACGCCATCACGCTCGAGCCCTGGCGCGTGACGCCGTTCCCGGTCCTCAAGGACCTCATCGTGGACCGCTCGTCCTTCGACCGGATCATCATGGCCGGAGGCTTCATCACGCTGCCGACGGGCAACGCGCCCGACGGCAACGCGATCCTGGTTCCGAAGGACTGCGCGGAGCGCTCGATGGACGCGGCCGCGTGCATCGGCTGCGGCGCGTGCGCGGCGGCATGCCCGAACGCCTCGGCGATGCTCTTCGTGGCGGCCAAGGTCTCGCACCTCGCGCTCCTGCCGCAGGGCCAGCCCGAGCGCTACGACCGCGTGCTCTCGATGGTCGCGCAGATGGACGCCGAGGGCTTCGGCACGTGCACGAACCACGGCGAGTGCTCGCGCGCCTGCCCGAAGGAGATCCGCCAGGAGTTCATCGCGCAGCTCAACCGGGACTTTCTCTGGGGGAGCGTCTTCTGCGCGCCCGAAGGTCGCCGGGGGCGCCGGCGCAGGCTGACGGTCCGGTTTCTCCCGCGCATCGATCGCGGGCGGGCGGCCACGGTCCGTCCGCCGTGACTTTGGTGCAGCCGGCGGCGTAACCGGCTGCACCGATTCCATCGGGTATTCGACTTCCCTTGGATAGCTGTCGTAGCAGAAGAGGGCGCCGTCGAGGTGGATGCACGTTTCCACCGGCGCGTCCTTCTTCTGCGCCTATCTTCTGCGGGTTCGTTCCCGGCGGGGCTGATAAGGCCCGGAGGTGCGCGCTCGGGTCGTCGAGCTCGGTCTCGGCGAGGCGGCGAGCTTGTCCTCCATCTGCTGCGTCAGGAGAAACAGCTTCTGGCCGGAAGGACACTGGAACCCGGGAGGCGGCGGGGTCGTTGACGACCTTGGACGTCGCCCGACCTCGGGACGGGCACGCAGGCGTAACCGACGGCCGGTGCGGCCGGCTTCGGCTGCCTGCCCTCTTCAGTCGCGAAAGCCGTCCCCGACGTGGCGACGAAGCACGCGAGAGCCGCGACGATCCCGATGGTTCTTTCCCATGGTTGACGGTTCTCCTTCATCACGAGAACGCGCACTCGGGGGCCGAACGGGGTCACGACAGGGCCAGCGGTGACGGGCCCCGGCCCTAGACTGCGCGTATGAACGCACATCGGGCGATAGTCCTCGTCTCACTGCTCAGCTCGCTGCGTCTCTCGGCGGCCGACGGCGTTGCGGCGACACCGGGGCCCGCGCCGCCGCTGCGTGTGACGCTCCTCGGCACGGGGAACCCCCGCCCGATGCCCGAGCGTTACGGCCCGTCCATCCTCGTCGACGCCGCGACGGCGCCCCCGACGCGCATCCTCGTCGATGCGGGCCGCGGCGCGGCCGAGCGCCTCTTCACCTCGGGCAGGCGCAGCCTCCTCTCGGGCATCGACCTCGTCCTCCTCACGCACCTCCACTCGGACCACGTCGTGGGCCTACCCGATCTGTGGCTCACGGGCTGGCTCTTCGGCCGGTCGAAGCCGCTCGTCCTCCGGGGGCCGGAAGGAACGGCGTCGTTGATGTCGCATCTCGAACAGGCGTACGCGTTCGACGTGAAGATGCGGCGCGACGTCGACGAGCGCCTGCCCGGCGCGGGTGCCGAGGCTGACGCAAGGGACATCCCGCCGGAGACGGTGTTCGAGGTGAACGGCGTGAAGGTGACGGCCTTTGCGGTCGACCACGGCCCGGTGAAGCCGGCGTACGGCTACCGGATCGACTATGCCGGGAAATCGATCGTGTTTTCGGGCGACACTCGGTACTCCGAGAACGTGATTTCGCACGCGAAGGGCTGCGACGTCCTCGTCCACGAGGTGGTTGCGCCCGACGTCGAGCGCCGCGCGAGCCTGATGAGGGACGCCGCCGTCACGCAGCGCGTCATCGATCACCACACGACGCCCGAGGACGCGGGCCGCGTCTTCGCGGCCGCGAAGCCGAAGCTCGCCGTCTACTCCCACATCGTCCCGTCGCCGACGACCGCGAAGGACCTCGAAGGCCCCACGCGGAAGACGTACGCCGGGCCGCTTGCGGTCGGCTACGACCTCATGTCCATCTCGATCGGCGAGACGATCACGGTCGAAAAACGCACTGCGGCTGCGGAGTGACGCCGGGAACCCATCGCGCGTCGCAATTTCTTTTCCGGGGGTGAGCCGGGGAGCGGCCGGTTGTCGCATCTCCTTCTTGAGAGGCCATTCTCAAGGAGGCTCCCATGGTCCCGAGACGCCCGTATCGCGTTCTCCTGTCGGCCGTTGCCGTCTCGTTTCTCTGGGGGCGGTCCCTTGACGCCCAATTCGTCCAGCAGGGCCCGAAGCTGGTGGCTAGCGGTGCTGTGGGAAATGCCTTTCTGGGGAACGCCGTGGCGCTCTCCCGCGACGGAAACACGGCTCTCGTCGGGGGATTCGACGACGACAGCTCGACCGGGGCCGCCTGGGTTTTCGTGCGGGCCTCGGACGGCACCTGGCTCCAGCAGCAGAAGCTCGTTTCCACCAATGTGGTCGGAGTCGCGAATCAGGGCTACGCGGTCGCGCTTTCGGCCGACGGGAACACGGCTCTCGTGGGCGGGCCGGCCGACGGCGGCGGCAGCGGCGCGGCCTGGATCTGGGTCCGCTCGGGAACGCTGTGGACAGAGCAGGCCAGGCTCGCCGACCCTGACGCCACCGTTTTCTTTGGGGGCGCCGTCTCCCTCTCCGGCGACGGCGCCACGGCTGCCGTCGGGGGGAAGGACGACAACCTGAGCACCGGCGCCGCCTGGGTATGGGTCCGGGTGGGAACCAACTGGGAGCAGACCAAGCTTGTCGCCGCTCCCACCTCATTCGGGGCGCTGCAAGGCTCGAGCGTCAGCCTCTCCGCCGACGGTCAGACCCTCATCGTCGGCGCTCCCGGCGATTCCGGCGGCACGGGCGCCGCGTGGACCTTCACACGCTCCGGGAGCACGTGGACGCAGGGGGCCAAGCTCGTCGCCCTCGACGCCGTGGGGACCGCGTCGCAGCAGGGCTCGTCGGTTTTTCTCTCGGAGCATGGCGACACGGCTATCGTGTCGGGACCCGCCGACGCCGGCGACACCGGAGCGGCGTGGATCTGGGCCTATTCGGCGGGCAGCTGGACAAATCAATTCAAGCTCGTCGGTTCCGGTGCAACGGAAACCGCCGAGCAGGGGGCCTCGGTCTCCCTCGCCGCGGACGGCAACACGGCGATTGTGGGATCAATCCTCGATAATGCCTCGACCGGTGCGGCGTGGATCTGGTCACGGTCCGGAAGCACGTGGACGGAGTCCCTCCCGGGGAAACTCGTCGGCAGCGGCAGCGTCGGAAGCAGCTCGCAGGGCATCGTCGCCCTTTCGGGCGACGGCACGACCGCCCTGATAGGCGGATCGGGCGACAACGCCAACACAGGCGCCGCCTGGGCCTGGGGAGTCGCCGCCCTCAGGTTCGTGCAACAGCCCGTCGATACGCCGGCCGGGCAGACGATCACGCCCGCCGTCACCGTGCAGCTTTACGGCGGGAACGGTCAACCGGTGGCGCAGAGCGGCGTCTCGATCACGATGTCCCTCGGCTCCGGAACCGGAAGCCTGTCCGGAACGGTGAGCCAGCAGACCGATGCGACGGGTCTCGCGTCCCTCGCCGACCTCTCGATCGACCTGGCCGGGCAGAAGCAGTTGACCGCGGCAGCGAGCGGCTACGTCCCGGCTGTCAGCAGTCCATTTGCCGGCACGTGCCCCTCGCACCCGACGGCCGTGGCCTCCGGCTCGGCGACGATCTGTCAGGGGATTTCGACGCCGCTCGCGGGATCCGGTGGAGTTTCCTGTTCCTGGACCCCGGCGACGGGACTGGACAATCCGAACAGCTGCACGCCGTCCGCGTCACCGTCCGCAACGACGACTTACATCCTTACGGTGACCGATAGCGCCGGCTGCGCTTCGGTCAATGCGCCGACCGTCACCGTGACGGTCTCGGGCGTCGCGCCCTCCGTCGTCATCACGGCGCCGCTGTCGGCCGCGCCGAACGCGACGGGACTCGTCGCCTCCGTGCCGGACGCCGGCGTCGGAGCGACCTACACCTGGACGGTGTCGAACGGCTCTACTCACGTCCGGACAGGGAACAGCCGGAGCATCACCTATTCGGCCGGGACCGGCGGCTTCGTCCTTCTTTCCGTGACGGTGACGACGCCGACGTGCTCCGCCACGGGCACGGCCGCGACGGCGGTCGGAGTCGTGCCGGCGGCCTCGCTCACCTTCACGCATTTCGCCGGGGACCGCCGGCGGACCGGGGGCGGTCGACGCGGTGGGAACGGCCGCGCGCTTCGTCTCCCCGCTCGGCGTCGGAACGGACGGCGCGGGAAACCTCTACGTGGCGGACCGGCAGACCGTCCGCCGAGTCGTCCTCGCGACCGAGGACGTCACGACGCTGGCGGGCGTGGCGCGGTCCTCGGGAAGCGCGAACGGAACGGGGAGCGCCGCGAGGTTCACGGGAGCCTGGGGAATCACCGCCGACTCCACGGGCAACCTCTACGTGGCGGATGCACGACAACACGATTCGGAAGATCACGCCGTCGGGCGCGGTGACGACGTTCGCGGGTCTCGCCGGGTCACCCGGGACCGACCGACGGGCCGCTGAGCGCCGCCCGGTTCATCGCGCCCACGCACGTTGCCCTCGACCCGACGCGGACGTCCTCTACGTCCTCGACAGCGACCAACTACACGGTCCGGAAGATCGACCTCGCGTCGGGCATCGTGTCGACTTACGCGGGCGAGGCAGGGATCCCCGGCAGCAGACGACGGGCTGGGATCCGCCGCGCGCTTCTGCCTGCCGAACGGGATGACGATCGACGGAGCCGGGAACCTCTACGTCGCCGACAGCAACAACATGACGATCCGGAAGATCACGCCGGCCGGGCGCCGGTCGGATCCGTCGGAGTCCGTGCCGGCGACTGCCGGGAGCCCGGGTAGTACGGGATCGACGACGGGATCGGGCGCCGCGCGTTTCACACGGCCGCTCGGCGTCGCCGTTGACGACGGGCTAAACGTTCTCTACGTCGCCGACAGCGTCAACGCACGATCCGGAGCATCGACCTCTCGACCAGGTCCGTGACGACGATTGCCGGTCCGCCGACGGCCCGGGAGCGACGACGGCACCGGAGACGCCGCCCGGTTCCAGTAGCCGGTCGGACGTCGCGACGGACTCGGCCGGAAACGTCTACGTCGCGGACCTGGACAACTTCAATATCCGGATGATCACCCCGGCGCGGTCCGTGACGACTCTCGCCGGGCTCGCGGCGGCCTTTGGTGCCGACGACGGCACCGGCGTTTCGGCCCGGTTCACGAAGCCGAACGGCATCGCCGTAGATCCGGCGGGGAACACCTACGTCGCCGACACGTATCAACCACACGATCCGGAAGATCACGTCCGGAGGCTCGTCTCGCACGTTGGCCGGCTCCCCCGGGACCTCGGGCAGCGCGGACGCAAACGGCAGCGCCGCGCTTTTCTGGTTTCCGACGCGGCGTCGCCGCGGACTCCTCGGGAAACGTCTACGTCGCGGACACGCACAACCACACGATCCGGAAGATCGGCCCGTCCGGCGACGTCTCGACTCTGGCCGGGCTGGACGCGTTCCACCCTGGGAGCGACGACGGGACGGGGAACAGCGGCCCGGTTCAGCGTTCCGCGGGGTGTCGCGGTCGACGCGGCCGGAAACGTCTACGTCGCGGACGCCGGCAACGCAACGATCCGGAAGATCACGCCGGCCGGGGTCGTCTCGACGCTCGCGGGGCTGGCCGGGAGTCACCGGGAACGCACGACGGGACCGGGAGCGCGGCGCGGTTCAGCTCGCCGCAGGGAGTCGCCGTCGACGCGGTCGGGAAACGTCTACGTCGCGGACTCCGGTAACGGCACCGCATCCGGAAGGTCACGCCGGCCGGAGGTCTTCGACGCTGGCGGGGCCGCGGCGCACTGCGGTACGTCGACGGAACGGGCAGTTGCGGCGCGGTTCGACGTCCCGGCGGGGAACCTCTGGGTCTATGGACCGGAGCCTTTCTGATTCTCAAGAGTCACGCCATCCGGCGTCGTGACGACGGTGGGGGGACGGGCACGACGGAGCGGTTTCGGGAGCGAGCCACGGAACCGGGAGCGAGGCGCGCCTTCTGGTTGCCGCAGGGGATCGCGGTCGACCCCTCGGGAAACCTCCTCGTGACGGACCAGGACGTGGCGAACCACTCGATCCGGATCGGCCGGCCGGCTCTCGCCGACGTGGCGACGATCGATTCACCCGGCGGCGCCGTCGGAGCCTCGCGGCAGCTCGACACGTCGCCGAAGACGGCGAATTCGTGGACCTGGGAAGTCATTCGCCGGCCTTCTGGCTCGACGGCCCTCCTTTCGTCGACAACCGCCCGGAACCCGACTTTCACTCCGGACATGGCGGACCTCTTCGTCTTCCGCCTGACCGCCTCGGACGGAACGAAGACGAGCATCACGACCGTCTCGCTCACGGCGACGACCTCCGGCTGCACGATCGCGCAGCCCGTCGTCACGGCGCCGGCCCTGGTCGGTGAAGATTCGCCGAATCGGACGGCGAGCGTGGTCTTCCACGCCGGCTCGACCTACGCGTGGACGATCACGAACGGGACGATCACGGCGGGGCAGGGGACGAGCCAGGTCACGTTCCGGGCCGGATTGCAGGGAACCTCGACCCTCTCCGTCGATCGAGACGAGCGCGGCGGGGTGTGTCAGCACAGCGGGAAGCGCGACGTGTGATGTCGCGGCGCCGGGCGGCGCGCTGCTCTTCTATCCGGTCTATCCCTGCCGGGTGCTCAACACAACGGACCCAGCGGGACCGCTCGGCGGGCCGCATCTGGCCGCGGGCGAGATCCGGACGATCGCTCCGGGAGGGTCGTGCGGGATTCCCGCGACGGCCAAAGGCCTCGCCGCGAACGCGACCGCTCTCGCTCCGCTCGCGGCCGGCCACCTGACGTTCTGGGCCGCGGGGACCCCGCGGCCGGCGACTTCCACGCTCAGCTTCTCCGCCGGTCAGACGCGCGCCAACAACGCCTCTCATCCTGACGCCGGGAGGCGCGAGCACGGGCTTCTCGGTAGTCAACGTTTCGCCGGGGAGGACGGGGTTGATCATCGACGTTTCGGGTTACTTCGAATGAGGCGGCGCGGGCGCGCGCCGTAACGCGGTGCAGGGAGGGCGAGGCGGGCAGGTGAGAAGGCCCGCCTCGTCCCGCGGGCGAAAAGCCGCCATGGGGCAGGTGCTTCAGTGCGCGACCCGCGCGGCGTGACCCAATAATGGCGGGAGCACTCCCGTGAACGCGAAAGTCGAAGCCGCCCGGACGCACGAGAACCTCGTCGGTCTCATCGGGGAGAGCGTGCGGCGGAACTGGACGCGCCCCGCGCTCCTCGACTGGGAAGGGACGGGTCTCTCGTACGGTCAGGTCGCGGACGAGATCGCGCGGCTGCACGAGGTCTTCCGGAAGTGCCACGTCGCCCCCGGCGACAAGATCGCGCTCCTCGGGCGGAACTCCGCGAGCTGGGCGGTCGTCTGGCTCGCCGCCGTCACGTACGGGGCGGTCATCGTCCCGATCCTTCCCGACTTCCGCCCGGACGACGTCCACCACATCGTGAACCACTCGGACGCGCAGCTCTTCTTCGTGGCGGACGCGCTCTTCGCTCCTCTCGACCCGGCGAAGCTCCGCGGCGTCACCGCCGTTTTCTCGCTGGCGAATTTCCGGCTTCTGTACTCGCGAAAAGACAGCGTCGCGAAGAGTCTCGCCGATGACCTCGCGAGGCCTGCGGGTCCGCGTCTCCAGGATCCCGAGCTTTTCCAGCTCGCGGACGTCGAGGACGGCCGGCTCGCGGCCATCGTCTACACGTCGGGGACGACCGGTTTCTCGAAGGGCGTGATGCTCCCGCACCGGAGCCTTCTCGCGAACGTCGTCTACGCGAAGGAGAACATGCCGCTCGAGCCGGGGGACACGATCGTCTCGTTCCTCCCGCTCGCGCACGCCTTCGGCTGCGCCTTCGAGTTCCTTTTCCCGTTCACGTCGGGCTGCGCGATCACGTTTCTCGCCCAGACGCCTTCGCCGAAGATCATCCTCGACGCGTTCGGCGCGATCCGCCCCCGGCTCATCCTGTCCGTGCCGCTCGTCATCGAGAAAATCTACGCGAAGAGGCTGGCGCCGGCTCTCGAGAAAGAGACGACGAAGCTCCTCATGCGGATCCCGCCGGTGAGGCGGATTCTCCAGCGGAAGATCAGGGAGAAGCTCGTCGCCGTGTTCGGGGGGCGCTTCCGGGAGATCGTCATCGGCGGCGCCGCGCTGAACGGCGACGTGGAGCGCTTCTTCCGCGCGATCGGCTTTCCGTTCACGTGCGGCTACGGGATGACCGAGTGCGGGCCTCTCATCAGCTACGCGAGCTGGCGCGATCACAAGCTCGGCGGCGTGGGACGGAAGGTCGACACGCTCGAGGTGAGGATCGACTCGGCCGACGCCGAGCGCGTTCCCGGCGAAATACTCGTCCGCGGCGTCAACGTGATGGCCGGGTACTACAAGAACGCGGACGCCACCGCGGCGGCGATCGACGCGGACGGCTGGCTGCACACGGGCGACCTCGGGGTCATCGACGCCGAGGGGACGATCTTCATCCGCGGGCGCTCGAAGACGGTGATCCTCGGCCCGTCGGGGCAGAACATCTACCCCGAGGAGATCGAGGCGAAGCTGAACAGCCTCCCGTTCGTCGGGGAATCGCTCGTGATCGAACGGAACGGCAGGCTCTACGCGCTCGTCTACCCCGATCTCGAACGGGTCGACCACCTGCGGATCGACGAGCGCGAGCTCGTCAAGCGCATGGAGAAGAACCGACACACTCTGAACGGCATCCTTCCCTCCTACGCCTCGATCGCGAAGATCGACGTCTACTCGGAAGAATTCCAGAAGACGCCGACGAAGAAGATCAAGCGGTTTCTGTACTCCGGCGCGGCCTGAGAGCGGCCGCTTCCGAGGCCTTTCGCGCCTCGGCGAGCTCGGCCTCGAGAGTCTTCTCTTCGGCAGCCGCCTCGGAGAGCTCGGCTTGAAGCGTCGCCTTCCGGCGTCGGATTGCCTCGACCGCCTTCTCGGCGGCGCGAAGGCTCGCGCGCGCCCGCCGGATCTCTTTCGTCCGCTCGGCGAGCGCTTTCTGCGCCGGGCGGCGCGTGCCCGCGACGCCCCGGATGAGGCCGAGCGACGCGACCTCGTCGAATCCCGGGGCCTGCACGTCTGCGCTCAAGCGGCCCGCGACGGGTCGGCCGGAGGCGCTGCCGTAGGTCGCGATCGCCTCGAGTGTCGTCGACGCGCGGCGCAGGACGTCCGCATTCGCGGAGTGGCCCGCGTCCGCCAGGGCCTTTTCGGCTGCCCTCCGGGCTTCGTTCAGCGCCTCGCGTCTCGCCTGTATCGAGCTCTTCACGTCGGATGGATTCGCGCGCAAGCGGTCGCCGGACGCGATGAGCGCCTGGAGGAGACGTGGCGCCGAGAACGCGAGCTGGTTGACGGCCCACGCGGCCGGCGTCGGCTTCCTGAGCGTCTTGACGCGCGCGGCGTCCTCCTTTCTGCCCGAGACCTCGAGCTTCTTCGCGAGCGCGTCGCGCGCGCTCACGAACTGCGAGAGAGGGACGGCGTACACGCCGTCGAGCTCCGCCTCGATGTCGATGCCGGTCTTCGCCACGGGCGGATTCTGTCAGGAGCGTGAAGGTCACGGGTTCGCGGAATTCGCGCGCGTGACGCCGCTCACAATTGAAATAAGTCTTTCGGAGACGCGGTCTGTTTGTTGCAGCCGGCCGGGCATGAGTTACGAATCGCGAACTTCCCGGCGGACGTCCGCAATACGCGTCATGGCGTTTGTTTTTCTGCTCGCGGCCCGATCCCGCGCGGCGGCGCAGACCCAGGCCCAACAGATCGACTTCGACAATCCTGAAGCGTGGGCCCTCAAATACTTCAGCTCGGTCTCGACGTTCACCGCGATAGGGCCGCCGGTCGTGCGCGAAGCCGGAGCGATCGACTTCGGCCTCGAGGGCGGCTGGATTCCCCGTCTGAGCGACAGCCAGCGCCGGGTCGGCTTCGCGGGAACGGAGCTCGAGGACCTCAACAAGACGGCGGCGTTCGGCCGGCCGAGGTTGACCGTGGGCCTCCCCGGAGGGTTCTCGGTCGAGGCCGCCTGGGTGCCGCCGATCATGATCAACGGCGGGAGATCGAACCTCGTCGCCGCGGCGATCGAACGGCCGTTCCTCGTCCAGGATCCGTGGACGCTCGGCTTGCGCCTCTACGGCCAGCTCGGCCACTCGAAGGGCGATTACACGTGCTCGGAAGACGTCGTCGCGCACCCGTCGGGCTCGAGCGGCAATCCCAAGAGCTGCGACGCGCGCTCTCAGGACTCCGCCACGCTGAACAACGTGGGCGCGGCCCTCACGGGCGGCGTCAAGGTCGGCGGAGGCGGAGCCGTCCACTTCGCCGTCGGCGGGACGTATCACGACCTCGTGTTTCAGGTCGGCGCGGTGACGGCGGGAGTGCCCGACAACACGCGCCTCGCGACGCACGGCTGGACGGGGTGGGTGGCCGCGGGCGCCGGCTGGCCGCTCGGCAAGTCGGCGTCGATCGCGGCGGAGGCTTATTACAGCCCGCTTCTCGTCTTTCGCCCGCCGGATCCGGACACGCGCAACGACGGCCTCTTCAACGTTCGGGCCCTCGTCCGCTTCCACCTCCGCTGAGCGACGCCGTCAGCGGCTTCCCGTCACGATCTCGAAGTCGACCCTGAGGTCGTCTCGCACATTGACGGTGCCGCCGCCGGCGCTGATCGGCTTGATGCCGAACGCGCGCTGGCTGATCGTCGCCGAGCCGCGGAACCGTTCCTTCGCGCCCGTGACCTCGAACGACAGCGGCACGCTGCGACCATGCAGCGCCAGAGCTCCCTCGACGCGCCAGCGCCCGTCGCCCATCGGCCGCACCGCCGTGGACTTGAAGCGGATCTTCGGGAACTGCGCGGCGTCGAGCACCTCCGGTCCCAGCATGCGTTTCTGCACCTCGGCCCGTTTCTCCTTCGCGAGGTCCGGATCGAGCACCGTCATCCGGCCCGCGTCCACCTCGATCTCCACCGCCGGCTTGTCTCCGTCGGAAACGGAGCCCGAGGCGACGGCCGCCCGCACCTCGTGGTTGTCGCCGAAAGCGGAGAAGAGGCCCGACTTGAAGACGTGCACGGTGAGCGACGATTGACGGGGGTCGATCGCCCAGGTCTCGCCGTTCATGGAGGCGCAAAGGAATGCCGAGGCCAGGAGAGCGCCGGGGACGAGTTTGCGAATCATGGAAGGATCTCCTTCGTCCTTCGACGGAAGCAAGCGGCGGGCCGGTCTTTCTCCTCGCAGGCCGGACGCCCGCTGCTTCGATGCGATGGCGGGACGCTGTGATCGTCGCGCGCCCTGAGTAAGAGTATCCATAGTAAGATTCTTACTCCGAGGTGGACTTCCGTGAAGATCACGTCCAAGGGCCAGGTCACGATCCCCATCGGGCTCCGCCAGCGGTTCGGCCTGCTGCCGGACACCGAAGTGGCGTTCGAGGCGCGGGGCGGCGCGGTCGTCATCCGGAAGGTGCGGGAGAGCGGGAGACGGGGCGCGAACGTCGTCGCGCGGCTGAAGGGAAAGGCCACCGCCGGCCTGAGCACGGACGAGATCCTCGCTCTCACCCGTGGCTGACACGCTCGTCGACAGCAACGTTCTCCTCGACGTCCTGACCGAAGATGCCCGATGGTTCGGGTGGTCGTCGGAGGTGCTCGCGCGCCGGGCGGAGGAGTCCACGCTCGTGATCAACCCGATCATCTACGCGGAGGTGTCGATCGGCTTCGCACGGATCGAAGATCTCGACGAGACGCTGAATGGCGCCGGGTTCGAGAGGCGGCCCTTGCCGTGGGAGGCCGCGTTTCTCGCGGGCAAGTGCTTCCAGCGCTACCGCCGGAGGGGCGGCGCCCGGACGTCCACGCTGCCGGACTTCTACATCGGCGCGCACGCCGCGGTTTCGGGCCTCGCTCTCCTCACGCGGGACGCTGCGCGATATCGGACGTACTTCCCGGGGCTCGAAGTGATCTCACCCTAGGGCTGTCGCAGCGAGCGGACGGAGCCTCAGCGACGGGGAAGTGAGCTGGCCGACAGGAAGGCCCGAAGCTGCTCGTTCTTCGCGACGACGTCGTCGTGCGCGAGCGCGGATTCGATGAAGACGAGCCGGTTCTTCCGAAGGAGATCCTGCGTGACGGCGCTCTCCGGAACCGCGACGAACGGGATGTCCCACGCGCGGAGGTCGTCCATGAGGTCGAGCGACTGGTCCCGCGTGCCGCCCTCGGCCGTGTGGATGTCGACGAGCTTGCCGGGGAAACGGTCGATCCAGTGCGCGAACTTCTCCGTCTGGCCGTAGAGCGCGTCGAACAGATAGACCTCGCGGATGTTCGCGGTCAGCCCGCCCCGCGTCAGGATGAACGCCATGACCCGGTACGCGCCGCTGTGCCCGGCGAGGACGATCGACCCGGGCTTCGTGCTCGCGATCGACGCCGCGCGCCTTCAGCGTCGCGAGCACGTCGGAGACGAGGCTCGCGAAGACGCCCGTCTCCTCGAGCTTCCCGCCGAAGGAGTCGGGCGCGTTCTTCGGACCCTCGGGAAGGACGAGAACCGCGTTCACGCCGCTCGCCGCGAGCTGCTCGGCGACGCGGAATTTCGCGAACGTGTCGTCGACGTTGTTGCGCCACCCGTGGAAGTAGAAGACGAGGTTCGTGGCGTCTCCGGCGCGGAAGCCCTTCGGCACGAAGATCGCGACGGTGCGGTCGCTGTAGTGAACGTCGGCGGGGTACGCCTTCCCTTCGTACGTGTGCCCCTGCGCGCGCTTCTCGTGCGGGAACATCGTGTGGTCCGACGTCGTCACGATCATCGTGCCGATGTCGGCGTAGCGATCGGTGAGGGGTTGGGTGGCGGCGGCGGCGCTGGAGACGAGCGTCACGGCGAGGGCCAGGGCGTGGCGGATTCGTTTCATTGGCTCGAGGATGCTACACGGCGCAATATTCGCGATCATCGAGTGGCGGAGGGCGGGGCGCGGCTGTTCTGATCGTGACGGCTACGAAGACCAGCGATCGGGCCACCCGAACTTTGAGGAGGTAATTGTCGACGCCGTCGATCTGACCCTTGATGGCGTTGAGGCGGTATAGCCCCGCTGCCCTCGTTCTCTCCGAGCCCGTCCAAAGCACGCTCGCAGGACGCGTGGGGTCCAAGAACAACGTGAACCCCCAGCCGTGGAACGTGAACTCGGCTGCCAGCATTCGGTAGTCCTCATAAAGGACCGGGCCGAACTTCAGGACGGGCGAACTCTCGATGGTTCGTCCAACGGAATCCGTAAGCCACAGCCCAAGAGGCTCTTTGAGTGTGCATTTTCCAAATGCGGTTTCGACGAGGTCCCTTGGCGGCTGATTGTTGGCGGCACCTGTATGCCACCGCACTTCTTGGCGGTCATGCGTGAGGTTGATCGTGGTCTTGAGGAACCATCTTTCGAATAGTGGGCCATCGATGAAGTAGGAGTGGACCCACGATGGCCGAGCATGTTCCTCGTGAAATTCGCGACGCCAATCTCTACGGGCTTATCTCGGCAAAAGGAAAGGCCCTGAACCGCTACCTTCCCGTCCCTCTCCCAGAGGGCTTCCGAAACCCAATGCTCACCGGAGGGTCCTCCGGCACAGTCGCCGAGTTCGTTGGCCCAACAGCGAAACACCTTCGACCAGCTTCAGAAATGCGTCGGGAGGCGCAGACCCCTTACCTCACCGGCATCGCCGGCCGCTTCGGCTTCACCGGCGGGTTCTTCTTCAGCTCCTCCATCACGATCGCGATCGCCTTCTCGAGCTGCGGGTCGTGGCCGGCGATGACGTCGGCGGGCGTCTGCTCGACCTCGACGTCGGGCGGGACGCCGACGTTCTCGACGCCGAATCCTTCCTCCGGCGTCCAGAAGCCGAGGTTCGGGGCGGTGACGACCGCGCCGTCCATGAGCGTCGGGAAGCCGAGGATGCCGACGAGGCCGCCCCACGTGCGCTCGCCGACGAGCGTCCCGACCTTGAAGTGCCGGAACATCCACGGCAGAAGGTCGCCGCCGGAGCCGGCCGTCTCGTCGATGAGCATGACCTTCGGCCCCTGGATGGACGCGCTCGGCGTCTTGAGGTCCTCGCCGTAGCGCATCGCCCACCACGCGATCGGCTGGCGCGTGAGCGCCTCGATGTAGTAGTCGGCCACGCTGCCGCCGCCGTTGAACCGCTCGTCCACGATGATCGCGTCCTTCGCGGCCTGCGGATAGAAGTACCGCTTGAAGTACGTGTGGCCGAGGCCCGCCGTGTTCGGGACGTAGACGTACGCGACGCGCCCGCCCGTCGCGGCGTCGACCTTCCGGAGGTTGCTTTCCACCCAGTCGCGGTTGCGGAGCGGCGCCTCGTTCGGGACGGGGACGACGTTGACCGTGCGCGAGCCCTTGCCGTCCGGCGACGGGCCGACCGTGATCTCGACGATCTTCCCGGCCGTGGCCTCGAATCGCGCGTAGAGGTTCTCGGGCGGCGCGAGGTCCTTGCCGCTCACGGCGAGGAGGTACTCGCCCGCCTTCACCTCGACGCCCGGCTCGGACAGCGGCGCGCGCAGCTCGGGATTCCAGTTCAGGCCGCCGAAGACCTTCTTGAAGCGGTAGCGGCCGTTCGCGACCTCGTAGTCCGCGCCGAGGAGGCCGCCCGGCACGGGCGTGACCTCGGCGAAGGACTCGCCCGGCGTGTTGCGGTGGTGGCCGACGGCGAGCTCGCTGCACATCCACTGGATGAGGCGGTCGAGGTCGCCGCGCGACGAGAGGTACGGGAGGAAGGGAGAGTACTTCGCCTTCATCGCGGCCCAGTCGCGGCCGTGCATCTTCGGGTCGTAGAAGTAGTCGCGGTTGACGCGCCAGGCCTCGTCGAAGATCTCGGGCCACTCGGCGCGCGGGTCGACACGCACCTGGATCGCGTCGAGCTTGAGCTTGCCGTCCGGGGGCTTGCCGCCCGGGCCTTCCTTCGCGTCGGCCTTCTTGCCGGAGGAGGCGACGATGGACCACGACAGCTTCCGCGGAAACACGTTTGGCGGCGACTCCCTTTGGCTGAAGAGGATCTTCTTGCCGTCGAAGGAGACGGTGTAGTCGTCCGCCTCGGGGACGATCGTCTCGGTCTTGCGGTCCTTGAAGTCGAAGCGCTGGATGGAGGTCTTTCCGTCGGCCGTGCGCTCGAAGAAGATCTGGCCGGCGCTGCCCGCCTGAAGGTTCTCGATCTCGGCAGGGTGAATCGGGAGGTCGACGATGCGCAGGTCGAATCCGTCTCGGTCGATGGCGACGGGCGCGGGCTTCTTCGTCTTCGCGCCCTTCCCTTCGCCCTTGCCGGCCGCCTCGCTGTCCTTCGTGTCGGACGGTCGTTCGCCCTTGCCCCCTTTCAAAGAATCTTCTTCTTTTCTTTCTTCCGTCTTCGCGTCTTTCGCGACTTCGCCGTTCTCCTCGTCGCTCTCCTTCGCGAGGGGGGACGGCGTGCCCTTTTTCAGCGTCGCGACGTAGATCGCGTTCGTGACGCGGGCGTCGGTGTTCTGAAGCGAGAACCAGTTGCGCTGCGGGCCGGCGTCGGTCGAAGCGAGGAAATAGAGGAGCTTGCCGGCGCCGTCGAAGACGGGGTCGGAGACGTCCGACAGGCCGTCCGTCAGCGGGAACGACTTGTCTTCCTCGACGGAATAGACGAACGCCGTGCGGATGTACGTGGGGCCGGAGAGCGTGTACGCCACCCAGCGCGAGTCCGGCGACCAGGAGCCGTGCAGCATCCGCTGGCGCGTCGGCGCGTAGAGGCGCTCGCTCGCGATCTTCTTCGAGGCGCCGTTTGCGAGGTCGACGATCCAGAGCGTCAGCGCGTTGTCCGTCAGGACGATCTTCTTGCCGTCGGGCGAGAAAGCCAGGTCGTCGTAGAAACCCGCGCCGGGGACCTTGATCTTTCGTGGCGCGCCCCTGCCGTCCTGCGCCCGGACGACGATCTCGTTCTCGCCGCTCTCGTCGGAGACGTACGCGATCTCCTTGCCGTCCGGCGACCAGGCGGGCGCGCTCTCGTGGACGGCGGTCGTGTTCGTGAGGTTGCGCGAGTCGCCCTTGTCGGCGGGCACGGTCACGATCTCGCCCCGGAACTCGAACGCGGCGCGCGCGCCGGAGGGGGAGATGGCGGCGCCGCGGATCCACTTCGCGCCCTTCGCCCAGCGCGGGCGCGTCTCGAGGAGGTCGCCGGGGACCGCGATCGAAAGATCGGTCGTCTTCTTCGCGGCGGGGTCGAAGAGGTGGAGCGTTCCGGCCTGCTCGTAGACGATGCGCCCGGCTGCCGCCGCCGCGTTGAGGACGGGGAAGTCCTTGTAATCGGTCAGGCGTGTCAGGGCTTTCGACGTCGCGTCCCGGGCCCAGAGGTTGAATTCGCCGTCGCGGTCTGACCGGAAGTAGAGCGTCCCGCCGAGCCACATCGGGTCCGCGTCGTTGCACCGCGTCGCGGGCTGGGGGACCTTCTCGAGGGCGTTCGTCGCGGTGTCGACGAGCCAGACGCGCGAGACCGTGCCGCCGCGATAGCGCTTCCACTGGAGGTGCATCGGGCGGTTCGGGCTGTAGGCGATCGTCCTGCCGTCGGGGGAGTACGCGGCGCGGTCGGCGTACGGGATCGGAAGGGCCGTCTCGAGGCCGCCGTCGACGGGCACGGTGTAGAGCTGCGTGTGCCGGTTGTTGACGGCGGCGCGCGCCGACGTGAAGAGGACGGACTTCCCGTCGGGCGTGAAGCCGTGCGTGAGATCGCGGCCCGGATGCCACGTGAGGCGCTTCGGAACGCCGCCCGCGGCCGGGACGACGTAGACGTCGAAGTTGCCGTCGAGCTCGGCGCTGAAGGCGAGGAGCGAGCCGTCGGGGCTGAAGGCGGGGCGCATCTTCGCGCCGGGGCCCGACGTGATGCGCTGGACGCCGCTGCCGTCGTGGCGGCAGGTCCAGATGTCGTTCCCGTAGACGAAGGCGATGCGCTCTTTCGAGAGCGCCGGGTCCGTGAGCATCTTCGAGGGCCCGCCCGGCGCGGCCGGAGAGGCGGTTCCGGCGGCGAGAGCGGTCGGCGAGAGCGCCAGAGACAGAACGACGGAGGCGAGGCGAATGCGCACGGGGACCCCCTCAGGAAAGATTCAAGGTCAAGGAATGGATTTTGGCACGTCCGGACGGCTCGGTGGGCGGGAGGCGCGAGGTGAACGGAAGGAGCCGCTGCGCGCGGGGAGGACGGAAAAATGTCTCGAAAGTTCACCCAGTGGCCTCCCGGCCGACAGAATTTGGAGGAAAGAGGAGGATTCGGCCTGGCCCGCGCGATGCATGACGGAGGACCATGTCCGCTCGCACGCCCGAGGATTGCGACCGGCTTTTCGCCGATCGCGTGAACGCCGGCGACGTCGACGGCGTCCTGACGTTGTACGAAGACCGCGGATGCTTCGTGCACCGCGACGGTGTCGCGACGGGCGCGGCGGCGATCCGGCCGTTCGTCGAGGAGATGATCGCCTCCAAATCGCGGCTCGCATGCGACGTGAAGCGGATCGTGCACGCGGGCGAGGGCCTCGCGCTTCTCTACAACGACTGGCGAGTGACGGCGAGCGGCGGCGACGGCCCGTCGAGCGAGCGGACGGGCAGGGCCCTCGAGCTCGTGCGGCGGCAGGTGGACGGCACGTGGCGGTTCGTCATCGACGACCCTTACGGGCGTTCGTGACTCAGAACCCCTTCGGCCTTTCCCCGCGCACGCCGAACGCCTTCTCGAGGGCGATCCCCGCGCGGCCGATCGTGCCCTCGTCGAAGAGCCGTCCGATCAGCGTGACGCCGTGCGGCACGCGGCGCTTCGGCGAGAACTTCGCGGGCGGCCGCGCCGGGTCCGGCGCCCAGTCGCTGCGTGCGTGGTCGATCTCGACGAAGCCCGCGGGCAGCGTCAGCGAGGGATGGCCCGTGTAGTTCGTGATCGAGAGGATCTCGTCGCGCAGCGACGGCACGAGGAGGAGATCGACCTTCTCGAAGATCCGCGCCATCTCCTGCGCCACCTTTCGGCGCAGCCGGTCGGCCTGCACGTAGTCGACCGCGGAGAGGAAGCGCGACTGACGGAACGTGTTCGGCCACGCGTCCGCCACCTGCATCTTCAGCTGGTCGAGGCCGCCGGAGAGCGTCAGCTCCTCGAACGCCGCCGCCGCCTCGGCGAAGATGATCGTGTTGAGCGAGCCGTACGGCCAGTCCGGCAGGGTCACGGAAACGGCGACCATCCCGAGCCGCTTCGCGGTCTCGAGCGCGGAGCGGTCGACGGCGGTCGCTTCCTGCATCCAGCCCGGGAAGAACCCGACCCGGAGGCCCGCCACCGGACCCTCGGCCTCGAAGGCGAGCAGGCTCGGGACGCTCGAGACGTCGCCGGGGTCCGTGCCCGAGATCGCGCCGAGCACGAGCAGGGTGTCCTCCACGCCTCGCGCCATCGGCCCGAGCTTGTCCAGCGACCAGCAGAGCGTCATCGCGCCGGTGCGCGCGACACGCCCGAACGTCGGCCTGAGGCCCGTGACGCCGCAGCGCATCGACGGGTCGATGATGCTGCCCAGCGTCTCGCTCCCGATCGAGAAGCCGACGAGGCCGGCGGCGGTCGCCGCGCCCGGGCCCGCGCTGCTGCCGCCCGAGCCTTCCTCGGGGACCCAGGGGTTTTTCGTCTCGCCCCCGAACCAGATGTCGTTGAGCGCGAGGGATCCGAGGCTGAGCTTCGCGACGAGGACGGCGCCCGCGTCGTGCAGGCGTTTCACGACGAACGCGTCCGCGTCCGGCACGCGGTCCCGGTACGGCTCGGCGCCCCACGTCGTCCGAATGCCCTTCGTGTCGAGGAGGTCTTTGACGCCAAACGGAATGCCGTGCAGCGGGCCGCGGTACTTTCCTGCCGCGATCTCCGTGTCCGCCCGCTTCGCCTGCTCGAGCGCGAGGTCCGGCGTGAGTGTGATGACGCACTCGAGCTGCGGGTCGAAGCGCCGCAGGCGGTCGAGGTAGATCCGCGTCAGGCGCTCGGACGTGAGCGCCTTCGTCTCGATCCAGCGCGAAAGGGCCGTCACGGGAGCGAACGCGATGTCCTCGTCGTGGCCGGGCAACCGGCCGGGAGCGGCCTTGCTCCGCGCGAAGACGCCGCGCGCGGGGCCGGCGGACGTGCCCGGAAGCGCCGGGTTCCAACGCGACGCCGGCGCGAGCGACGGCTCGAGCGCGACTTTCCTCGGCCCGGTGCGACGTTCCATCGTGCCTGCCATGGCTTCGCGCCAGTTTCCGGCGGCCTGTGCGCGGTCCTTCGGCGTCAGCGCCACGCGAACGAGCTTCTCGGCTTCGGCGATCGTTCCGGCCGTGATCTCGGGCCCCACGGCGGGCGCCGTGCCGAAGACGGGCGGGGTCCCGGCCGCGGGCGTGGAGGCGGGGGGCGGCGCCTGCGCGTCCGCGCTCACTCCCGTGACGAGCGCGGCGGCCGAGGCGGCGGTGGTCGTGAGGAACTCGCGGCGGGACTTGGCCATGGTCATCCTCCCCGGTGGCCGGAGCCTAGCAGCGGGACTCGTCGGGACGGTAGCGGCTGCGGACGGTCAGGGGTTCTCGGGCGCCCGATAGAAGAGCGCGTGTCCGGCGGGGGAGAAACCCGCCGCCTCGTACACGCGGCCCGCGCGCGCGTCGGCCGCCGAGAGAAAGACGAGCGAGAGGTCGAGTCCGAAGGCTCGGCGAACGGCCTCGAACGAAAGGGCGCCGCCGATGCCCCGACGCCGGAACTCCTCGAGCGTCGCCACGCCCACGAGCTCCGCGAGTCCGTCCCCGCCCGGCTGGATCATCGCGGTCGCCACGAGCCGGCCCGCGACCCGGCCCGCGAGGGCGAAGCCGCCGCCGAGCGAGTCGCGCAGGGAGCGCGCATCCTCCGGGGTGGCGGGCTCGGGGGACGGCAGACCGAACGCGAGGCGCTGTAAGTCCAGAAACGAGGCGAATTCCCCGAGCGGCGTTCCGGCGTCGAGCGCCGCGACCTCGAGCCCCGCCACGGCCGGCGCGGCCCGCTCGCTTCCGCGCGGGCACACCATGAGCTGCGCCCGGTTCTCCAGGATGAAGCCGTGGGTTTCGAGCGGCGCGGCGAGAGCGGGCGCGCACGCTTCGACGAACTCGAAGCGGGACACGCGGCGGCGGGCAGCAAACTCGGCCCGCAGACGCGCGAGAGGCGCCGTCAGGTCCCCGAAGGGCGCCGCGGAGGCGTCCGGGATCGCATAGTTGAAGAAGGGAAGCGGGTCCGTCGCGTGAAAGAACAGGGTGAACGGAGGCACGAAGACCGATTCGTACTGCCGGTGCGCGACCGCCCGCATCTGCGCCTGTATGCGCCCGAGAAGGACGAGGCTCGCGGGCGGCGCCATTCCCGTCATTCTATGGACTCCCCTCTGCTAGCCTTTCGCGCATGAAGTCGAAGCGCCTCGCCCGTCAGCTCGCTCTTTCTCTCGCCCTCGCCCTGATCCCGTCCGCTCCGCGGCTGCTCGGCGCGGGCGAGAAGGCTCCCGCTCCCGCGAAACCCGTCGTCGTGCTCGTCAGGGCCGGCGCGCTCGTGGACGTGACGCGAGGAACCGTCCTCAAGGGTCAGGAGATCCTCATCGAGAACGGCGTCATCAAGGCGGTCGGGCCGGATCTCGTGGCCCCCGTCGGCGCCCGGATCGTCGATCTGTCCGCGAAGACCGTGCTCCCGGGGCTCATCGACGTGCACACGCACGTCACGTCGCAGCCCGAGGACTACTACAAGGACATCTTCCGGAGATCGCCCATCGACGTGGCCGTCACGGCGCACGTCTACGCGCGGCGGACGCTCGAGGCGGGCTTTACGACTCTGCGTGTCGTCGGCGCGTCCGAGTACGTCGACGTCGCGCTCCGCAACGCGATCGACAAGGGGCAGGTCGTCGGCCCGCGCCTGAAGGTCGCGGGCCTTCCGATCGGTTCGACGGGCGGCCACGGAGACCTCACGGGGTTCTCGCCCTATCTGAAGTTCGCCGGATTCGACAACGTCGCGGACGGCGTCGACGCCGTGCGCAAGCTCGTTCGCCAGAACGTGAAGTTCGGCGCCGACGTCATCAAGATGATCGCCTCGGCCGGCGTCCTGTCGGAGGAAGAGTCCGTCGGCGCGCCCCAGTACTCGTTCGAGGAGATGAAGGCGATCTGCGACGAGGCCGCGATGTGGGGGCGGAAGGTCGCGGCCCACGCGCACGGGACCGAGGCGATCAAGCGCGCCGTCGCCGCGGGCGTGGCCTCGATCGAGCACGGCAGCCTGATCGACGACGAAGGCATCCGGATGATGAAGGAGAAGGGGACCTACCTCGTCGCGGACGTCTACAACGACGACTGGATCCTCGCCGAGTTCGCGAAGATGGGCTACCCGGAGAAGATCATCGAGAAGGAGCGCTCCGTCGGCCGTCTCCAGCGCGAGAACTTCGCGAAAGCGGTGAAGGCGGGCGTCAAGCAGGCGTACGGGACGGACGCGGGCGTCTACCCGCACGGCCTGAACGCGCGACAGTTCCGTTACATGGTCGCGGGCGGCCTCACGCCGATGGGGGCGATCCAGTCCGCGACGACGAACGCGGCCGAGCTGCTCGGCTGGGACAAGGTCGGCGCGATCGCGCCGGGCCGCTTCGCGGACCTCGTCGCCGTGGACGGCGACCCGCTCGAGGACATCACGATTCTCGAGAAAGTGTCCTTCGTCATGAAGGGCGGAGAGGTCGTGGTGTCGCGGTGAGGCGCGCGAACGTTCTATGGCTCGTCCTCGCAGCGGCCGCCGCCGCGTTCGCCGCCGATCAGGCCCCGACGCGACAGGCGGTTCCCGCTTCCGACGCCGGGACGGTGTTCCGCGGCGCGTCGGTGCACACGGCGTGGGACGAGGCGCCGCGCCGGGCCGCGATCCTCGTGAAGGGCGGGACCGTCGCGTTCGTCGGCAGCGAGGCCGAAGCGCGCGCCGCCGCGCCCGCCGCGAAGGTCGTCGACCTCGCGGGAGCGGTCCTGACGCCGGGCCTCACGGACGCGCACGGCCACGTCCGCTCCCTCGGCACGCTTCGCCGCATGATCGACTGCCGCGGCGTCTCGAAGGAAGAGATCGTCCGGCGCGTGAAGGTCCTGGCGGCATCGGCGGCGCCGGGGACGTGGATCCGCGGGCGCGCCTGGGACCAGAACCGCTGGACCGACACGGCGTTCCCGACGGCCGCCGACCTCGAAGCCGCGGCGCCGCAGACGCCCGTCGTCCTCGGGCGCGTGGACGGTCACGCGATCTGGGTCAACGCCGCCGCGCTGAGGGCCGCGGGCGTCACGAAGGCCACCGCCGACCCGCCCGGCGGCCGCATCCTGCGCCTCGAAGACGGGTCGCCCGCGGGCGTCCTCGTCGACAACGCGATGGCGCTCGTCAATCGCGCGATTCCCGACCCCGGAGAGGACGAGATCCGGCGCGATTTTCTCGCCGGGCTCGAGGCGTGCGCGAGGGCCGGGCTGACGGGCGTGGGTGAGGCGTCGGGCTCGTCGCCCGCCGACCTTGCGATCCTCGAGAAGCTCGCGAAGGAAGGAAAGCTCCCGGTGCGCGTCTACGCGACCGTCGGACCGAAGGACCTCGACGCCGCGCTCGCGCGGGGACCGCTGTCCGTGGGGCGGCTCACGGTTCGCGCGCTCAAGATCGTCGCGGACGGCGCGCTCGGCTCGCGCGGCGCGGCTCTTCTCGCCGACTACTCCGACGCGCCGGGCAACCGCGGCCTCGACGTGACGGCGCCCGAGCAGGTCGAGCGTCTCGCGGCGAAGGCCCTCCGCGGCGGGTTCCAGGTGTGGACGCACGCGATCGGCGACCGCGCGAACCGCACGACGCTCGACGCGTACGCGCGGGCGCTCGAGGCCGTGAAGCCCGTCGACCCCCGGCCGCGCATCGAGCACGCGCAGATCCTCGCGCCGGGAGACGCCGCCCGTTTCGCGAAGCTCGGCGTCATCGCGTCCATGCAGCCCACGCACGCGACGTCCGACTGGCCGTGGGTCGAGGCGCGCGTCGGGAAGGAGCGCGAGAAAGGCTCGTATGCCTGGCGGACGCTCCTGAAGGCCGGGGCCCGCCTCGCGGGCGGCAGCGACTTCCCGGTCGAGTCCGAGGAGCCGCTTCTCGGCATCTACGCCGCGGTCACGCGGCAGGAGACGAACGGCAAGCCGCCGGGAGGCTGGCGAACGGAAGAGGCGCTCACGCGCGCCGAGGCGCTCCGCCTCTTCACGGCCGACAACGCGTACGCGGAATTCGCCGAGAAGCGCCGCGGGCGGATCGCGCCCGGCTTCGACGCGGACTTCACGGTTCTCGACCGCGAGATCTTCGCGCCGGACACGCCCGGCGGCGAGATCCTGAAGGCGAAGGTCGTGATGACGGTCGTCGGAGGCGAGATCGTCTACGACGCGAAGGCGCGGACGAAGCCGTAGGCGGCCGGGGACGTGACGCCTCGCGCTAGACACCAGGCGACACGGACCCCGGGACCTCCGCGAGCCGCCCTGTCCGCACGTCGTAGATGTGACCGGACAGGGATATCGCGCGAGACACGAGCGGATGCGCGCGGATCCGCCGCACGTCCGCGCGGACGCTCTCCGCCTGGTCGCGGATGGTGAGCCAGTCGACGAACTCGCCTTCCGTCGATCCCGGACCCCGCCCGGTGTCGCGCCAGCCGCCGGCTTCGAGGGCCGCCGTGTCGAGGCTCCGCGCGAGCAGGGCGCGCATGACCTCGTCGGTGAACGTCTCCATTCCGCAGTCCGTGTGGTGGACGACGAGCCATTCGTGCGTCGCGAGCAGCTTGTGGGAGATCACGAGGGAGCGGATCGCGTCGTCGCTCGCCCTGCCTCCCGCGTTGCGGATGACGTGCGCGTCTCCTTCCGAGAGACCCGCGAACTTCGCCGGATCGAGCCGCGCGTCCATGCACGTCAGGATGGCAAGACGCCGCGCGGGCGGCATCGCGAGGCGGCCGCGAGCTCCGAAGCCCGCGGCGTACGCGGTGTTCGCCTCGAGGATTTCCTTCAGCTGTGTCGTCATGATCGTTTCCTTTCTGCGGATCGGCGGGAAAGAAAAAGACCCGCTCCGGCCGTGCCGTGCGGGTCTCGAATGCCGTTGGAACCGATTTGTCAGTGAGAGATCAGGCTCCGGCGACTCCTTTCCCGCGACGCGGCGGACAACAACAGGTGCGGCTGCAGGAGAGGCTGGAACTCGATCTCACCGGCACCGTATAGCGTTCCCGGCGCGCGGAGTCAAGCGCGGTCAGGGGTGCGCGGTCACACCTGGCGCAACGATTCCGCGAGCGCGGCGTGCCCGCGCTCGGCGGCGAGGTCGGCGGCGGTCTTTCCGTCGTCGGTCCGGGCCGAGTGGTCCGCGCCGTTCGAGCGGAGGAGGCGGACGACCTCGAGGTTCCCCTGCGACGCGGCGTTGTGGAGCGCGGTCCAGCCGCTCTGCTGCGTCGCATTCGGATCGGCACCTTTTTCGAGCAGCGTCCGGACCATCGCGGCGTCCCCCCGCGACGTGGCCGAATGAAGAGGCGCGACGCGCATCGCGTTCGTGGAGGCGGCACAGGGGTCGGCGCCGGCGGCGAGGAACAGCTCCGCGAGGGTCCGGTGTCCGAAGAACACCGCGAGGCCGAGGACGGGGAACCCGTCGGGCGAGAAGGCCTTCGCGGCGCCGGGATCCGCCGCCAGGAAGGCGCGCACGGCTGGCGCGTCGCCCGCGGCCGTCGCCTCGAACAGATCGATCGCGCGGCCGCGTTCGCGGAACACGTCGACGAGTCCCGCGTGCCCGCAATACACCGCGTAGAGGACGAACGACGAGCCGTCGGGGCGGCGGGCGTTCACGAGGGCGGGGTCGGCGTCGAGGAGCGCTTCGACGGCGCGGGCGTCGCCCTTTCGGATCGCGGCGGCGAGGGCGTCGGGCGCGGCGCTCACGCGTTTCTCAGGTGGCCGGAGGCGGGGTTCCTTCGGCGGGTGGTGCGGCTGCGGGAGGCGCGGGGACCGCAGGGGCCGCGGGGGACGGTGCCGGCGCCGGAGGCGGCTCGCCCTTCGGGAAGGACTCCGCGCTGCAGAAATAACACTTCACCTTGGGCTTGGGCGCCGTCTCGGGGACCCAGTAAAAGAAACACTTGCCGCACGTCGGGCACGTGAAAAGTTGGCGTCCACCGTCCATTGCGGCCCGAGCATACTCGCTCGGGAGCCCGCGTGCGCTTCGCGCGGACCGATTGCCCCCGGAACTCGCGAACCGGGGGCCAGGACGTTCACTTCGCGGCGGGCGCGGGCGCCGACTTCTTCTCCATCTCCTCCTTCATTCTCTTCTGCTGCTCGGCCGTCCAGGGCGGGACGATGCCGTTCACGCGCGCGTAGGCGATGGACTGGCCGAGGTGCTCGAACTCGTGGCTGGCGGCTGCCAGGAACACGCCGCGCACGGTCGAGTCGCGGCCGAACATCTTCACGGGCTTGTCGAGGTCCGCGTCGGGCGTCGCGGCGATCCCGGCGCGCAGATGCGCGAAGGACTTCTTGAGCTCCTCGATCACCTTCGCCTTCTCGGTGATGTTCTTCTCCATTTCCCTGTCCAAACCGGCAGGAGGCTTGATGCCCGCGAAGCCTCCGAAGAAGTAGCCTGCGCCCGCGATGTGCATGTAGACCTCGCTGATCGAGCGCACGCCCGGGCCGGGCCGCCAGCCGTACTTGTCGGCGGGCGTGGCCTCGGCCAGGTCGAGGATCTGCTTCTCCCCGTAGGCCTGCTGGCCAAGGACCTCGGCGCGGAAGCCGGCGGGTAGCGCGGCGGCGGGCGCCTGGGCGAGCGCGGCGGGAGCCGCGAGAACGGCGAAGGCTAAGGCGAAGGCGATGGGGGCCGGTCGGCTGAACTTCATGAGGCGTCTCTCCTTTTCTCTCGAGCTCTGATTCGTGGGAGGATTTTATCCGGCCTCCAATAGAATCGCGACTGAATCTCAAGGAGAAAAGAATGAAAATCAACCGTTTTTCCGTCGTCCTTTCGGCACTCGCGGCCGCCGCCGCGCCGGCCCTCGGGCAGCTCGCGACGCCCCTTCCCAGCCCGAACGCCGCCGTGTCGCAAACGGTGGGCGTCACGAAGATCGAGGTCGTCTACAGCCGGCCGCACGTGAAAGGCCCGACGCGCAAGGAAGAGCGCGTGATCTGGGGAGGGCTCGTGCCGTACGACAAGGTCTGGCGCACGGGCGCGAACGCGGTCACGAAGATCACGTTCGACGGCGACGTGCTGGTCGAGGGGCAGAAGCTCGCGGCGGGCGCGTACGGGCTCTACACGATCCCCGGCAAGACCGAGTGGACCGTCATCTTCAACAACGTCTCGACGGGCAACCCGGAGTACGTGGCCGAGAAGGACGCGCTGCGCGTCAAGGTCAAGCCGGTGCCGGTGGAGATGAAAGAGCTCTTCACGATCGGCTTTCCGGCCGTGACCGCGGACGGGGCCACGCTCGCGCTGACCTGGGAGAAGCTCAGGGTCCCCGTCACGATCGCCGTCGACACGAAGGGCCGGTTCCTCGCGAACGCGAAGGAGGCCGTCGCGAAGGCGAAGCCCGACGACTGGCAGACGCCGCTCATCGCGGCGCGCTACCTTTACGACAACAAGTACGCGCTCGACGACGCGGGCAAGTGGCTCGACAGGTCCATCGCGACGAAAGCCACGTTCGGCAACCTCTCGACGAAGGCGAACGCCCTCGCCGCCGAGGGGAAGAAGAAGGACGCCGTCGCCATGGCCGAGAAGGCCATAGCCACCGGCAAGGCCGCCGAGCAGAAGCCGTCGCCCGAGGCCATCGCGGCCCTGGAGAAGAAGATCGCGGAGTGGAAGAAATAACGAGAAAGAGAAGAGGGATTTCTTAGAAGGGGAGAACGGGATGTCAGCAGGTTTCAGCGGGCGGGGGGCCCGGGCGCGGTCGTCCTGAGCCGCGCGCCCGCGCCCGCGGAGACGAGGTTCACGAACAGGCGATAGGCCCCCGGCACCCCGGCCGGCAGCTGCCGGAAGAAGGCGTAGCCCGTGTAGACGAAGGCACCCTTGCCGTGCCTCGCGAAAAGGAGACCGCCCGGCTTGTCGCTCTCGCCCGGATCGTGCGTTTCGATCACCGTTTCATATCGGGCGTCCCAGGTCCCGGGGAAATAGAGGCCGCGCTCCTGGACCCACCCGTCGAAGTCGGCGGGCGCGAGCTTGTTCGGAAACGTCAGGAGCGGGCTCGCGGGATTCACGAACCGGACCGGGGCCTCCTCGACGGTCACCCGGTCGCGCGCGAGCTTGAAGGGATAGGGCCCGAGGTTCTCCGTGACGAGGTCGCCCGTCGTGTTGTATTGCGCGACGAGCGTGCCGCCGCGCTCGACGTAGTCCATGAGGCGCGTCTCGGCGAGCTTCAGGCGGGGGCGCGTGTTGTACGCGCGGATTCCCGTCACGATGGCGGCGTAACGCGAGAGGTCGCCGTTCTCGAGCTCGTCGTCCGAGAGGAGCGTCACCGCGTACCCCATCTGACGGAGCGCCTCGGGCACTTCGTCGCCGGAGCCCATGACGTAGCCGACGGGAGCCTGCGGGGCCTTCACGTCGAGCCTCAGGACGCGCGCTTCGGCGGGCGGGAAGAGCGTCTGCTGGGCAATGTGCGGATAGTCGACGCGCACGATTCCCTTCGAGAAGACCTTCCCGTTCACGACGGCTTCGGCCGTCAGCGTGGACGCTGCCGAGGCGGCAGCGCCGGAAGGCGGCGTCACCGTGAAGAAGAGAGTCCGCTCGTCGCCGCGCGCCGTAAAGGCGAACGGCACCTCGGCGGGCGAAGCCGAGAAACCCGCTTCCGTCCTGAGGCGGAGGACGCCCGCCACAGCGCCGCCGCTCGTCAGCGTGACGCGCACCTTTTTCGGCTGGGCCGACCCGAACGCGTAGACCTTCTCGTCGAACGTCGCCATCACGGGCGGCGTGATCACGAAGGGCCGGTAGATCTCGCCCTTGACGGGATCCGTGCGGCGGAAGACGACCGGCGCCTCGAAGGGGATCGAGGCCCCTCCGATCGACACGGCGAAGCGCGCGACGAGAGGCGCCGGGCCCTCGGCCAGTCCTCTGAGGGATGCGTCGGTCACCGTGAAGAGGCCTTTGCCCGGGCGCTCGCGCAGCCAGTAGGGCTGGGTCGTGGAAACGTCCTCGGGGAGCGTCAGCGCGATCTCACGGCGCAAGGGCTCGTTTGCGGCGAGGGCGCCTCCCGCGCCGGCCGTTCCGGCGTACGTGACCGACACGGACTCGAGCGTCGCCGGCCGGGACGAGCGATTCAGGATCATCGTCGCGACTTTCAAGCTCGCGCCCGGCGCGGCGGAGGGCTCGCCGGCGATCGCCTCGACCCAGAGACCCATGCACGCGCGAATGACGTCCGCGACGTCGGTTTGTTTTCGGAGGAGGAGAGGATCGGTTTGCTTCGGACCCACTCCGCGGCTGTTGGCGGCTGTCGAGGACGTTTCGGGGATCTTCTTAGAAGGTGAATTGGGCAGCTCGCTCGGCGATCCGGCCAACCGCCCGATGAGCGTCCATGTCTCCACCAGCTGCGGGACGGAGGCCGCCGGGTCCGTTGCGCTGAATCCCTCTTCCGCCTTTCTAAGAAGTCTTCCTATTTCTCTTCCTCTCTCCCCGAATCTCCCCCACGTGAGATCGACTCCTTCGAAAATGTCCTTTTCCGCGGGCGGCCCCGCGATGTTCTTGAAGTCGTTCAGCCAGGTGCCGCGGCGCTCCGCGGATCCGAAGCCCTGGCTCTTGTGCATCGAGCGGCTGAGCGCGGCGATCTCCGTGTACGAGCGCCCGAGGAGCGCGTTGAACGCGCCGAGATCGGCCGTGACCTGCCCGGGCGCTTCCTTGCGCGGGGCGTCGCCGCCGAAGCGGAACACGTTCCAGAGGAGCCGATTCGGCTGCCAGGGGGTCAGCGCGCCGAGCTGCTCGGGAAACCGCGACGGATCGCCGGCGGCCTTGAACGCCTCTTCCGCGAGGAGCGCCGACGCGGTGTGGTGGCCGTGCCCGCCCTCGCCGGTGGACGGGAAGCGCGTCACGATCACGTCCGGACGAAACGTGCGAATGACCCGGACGGTGTCCGCGAGAATCTGCTCCTTGCCCCAGATCCGGAGCGCCTCCTCGGGGTTCTTCGAATAGCCGAAGTCGATCGCGCGGGAGAAGAACTGCTTCGCGCCGTCGAGGCGGCGGGCGGCGAGAAGCTCCTGCGTGCGCAGGACGCCCATCAGCTCGCCGGCTTCGGTGCCGATCAGGTTCTGCCCGCCGTCGCCGCGCGTCATCGACAGATAGCCCGCGTCCACGAGCTTCTCGCGCGAAGCCCACGCGAGGAACGCCGTGTTCTCGTCGTCGGGGTGGGCCGCGACGTAGAGGACGCCGCCGGCGACGTTCAGCTTCGCGAGGGCGAGGCGGATCTCGGCGGCGTTCGGGGACTCGGCGGGAGCGGCGGCGCCGAGAGCGGGAGCGGCGAGGGCCGCGCAAACGAGGACGAGGAGGAGGGCCGCCCGGGAGCGGTGGAACGAGCGTCGCGTCATGCGGCGATTCTAGGGGCTGAGACTCAGTCGGGCGCGTGCTTTCCGCGGTCGCCAGGCGGTGGAATTACGACACGACGTCGACCGGCGCGAGCAAGCCCCAGACGAGAAAGCGGCGGAAACGGACGGAGAGAGTCACGGCGACCAGACGAAGCGAACCGGATGGGAGATTCTTCTCCGGCCGTCGACGGCGCGGAACGTGACGCGCAGGGCATGCGGGCCCGGAGAAAGCGCGGACGCGTCGAGTTGCGCCGCGTAGCCCGCGCGGGACGCATCTCCGATCTCGGGGATCACGGAAGCGACGTCGGGCCTGGGGAATCGCTCGAGGGAAAGGATCCGCGCGAGGACTCCGTCCACGTGAAACTCGACAGGCTCGACGGGGGACCCGCCGAGGAGCTGGCACCAGCCCCGGACCGTCAGCTCTCGCGCAACGACGTCCCGGTCCGCGGGCGAGTCGACCGACACGGGAATTTCCGCGTCGTACCGCACGACCTCGGCATCCGGCGGCGCCACGCGGAAGCCCACCGAGAGCGGCCGCGTCACGCGCCCGACCTCGACGGTGAGCAGCTGCCCTCGCGAGATTCTGCGGAGAAGAGCGTTCGAGAACGCGAACCGCGTGGGCGCGGAGAGCCCGGGCACGTGCCGGTCGGCGAGGACGAGGACGTCGCCCGGACCGGCGACCACGGGACGGTCGCCCACGATCTCGCCTCGTGATCGCGCGGGGAGCAGGCGCTCGAGATGCTGGCGGAGCCCCGCGTCGTGCACGACCGTGCCCTCCGCATACGGCTGCGTCCTGAGGAGCTGAACGGCGGCGTACGAGGGGCTCGGCGTTCGAGCCACCTCGACCACGGGGCCGACCGCAACGATCGAGCAGACCCCGATCATCGCGACCGCGAGCAGGGAGGTGGCAACCCGGAAACGCGTCGAGAGCTGCTCGAGACCGGCGGCCGTGAGCCCCGCGAATCCGCCGAGCAATACGGCGGCGTAGCGCGGCGCGTCGATGGGCGGGGAAACGGGAACGTTGAGGAGGGCCCAGGGCAGGAGGACGAGGAGAATTCGCGCGCTCGGGCGGAACCGAGAGAAGAGCGCGACGATCGAGAGGGCCGCGGCGACCCAGAAGACGGCGTCTATTCCCAAAGGGTCGACGAGCCAGCGGCGCCAAGTCGCCCAGGACACGAGCTCCGAAGGCGACAGGAGAAGATTTCGGCGCACGTCCGCTGCCTGAATCGCGAGCTGCTCGGAGAACCGGTCCATTCCCCCGGAGCTGGAGACGGCCGGCCACCAGATCGCCACGGAAACGAGCGCGGCGACGAGCGCGCCGAAGAGGACGAGGAGGACGCCGCGGCCGCGTCTCTCGCGCGCGAGGAGGAACGAAATGGAGCAGGCGACGACGATCGGGAGAAGAGGCGCGGCGCACTGCGGTCGAAGGCCGGCGGCCACGGAAGCCAGGACGAGCCCGACAGCGATTCCGGCCGGGCGCCCGCGCCGCGCCGCTCCGAGAAAGGCCGCGCAGCTCGCGAAGTAGAAGGCGGCGGCGGGCGCGTCACTGAAGCCGCGGACGCCGAACAGCCAGATCGAAGGGAAGAACGCGTAGAGGAGGCCGCCGACACAGGCGTACGTGCCGGAAAGCCCCGCTTCCCCGAGCAGCCAGGCGAGCGCGAGGGGCGCGAGGATGCCACCGATCGTGCCGACGACCGCGAGCGACCGGTAAGCCTCCATCCCGGCGCGCGACAGGAAGGTGGACAGCTCGACGAGCAAGGGGTAACCGGGCGGGTGGGGCCGGTGGACTCGAAGGTCGATGCCGTGCGCGACGGCGTCGGTCAGGAGCACCTCGTCCCAATGCCACGGATCCGGCGCGACCGTCAGCAGACGGGTCGCGGCCATCAGCAGGAACGCGAACGCCCACGCCGCGGGGCGCGCGCCCCTCAGACCGGCGGTCGCTTCTTGTGCCACTCCGTCCGCGCCTGATAAGCGATGCCGAGCGCGACGAGGGTTTCGTCGCCGAACGCGCGGCCCGTGAACTGGAACGCCGTCGGCAGGCCCTTCTCTCCGAAGCCGTTCGGGACGGAGAGCGCGGGCTGGCCCACGAGGTTGCCCGCGGGAATGACCGCCGGCCCGCCGCCGATCCCGGGATACACCTTGTCGAAGTCGGGCCCGATCGGATACGCGACGGACGCCCGCGTGGGCGAGACGAGGGCGTCGAACTTCGCGTAGAGCGCGTCGAGCGCCTTCTTCATCGGAGCGCGGAGGCGCATCGCCTGGATGTAGTCCACGGCGAGCGTCATGGACGCGGCGTAGCCGCCCCAGCGGTCGTTCGGGACCTTGAGCTCCTTCGCGCGCCCGCTCTCGACGAGTTCGCGGAACGCGCTCGCGCCTTCGGCCGAGACGATCGTGCCGACGGCGGGCCCGTAAGGGAATTCGGGGAACGCGACGTCGGGAACGATCTCCGAGAAGCCCCCGAGGACCTTCAGCGCGTCCTCGAAGTTCTTCCGCACCTCGGGCTGGACCTTCTCGGCCGTGCCCTTGATGACGCCGATCCGAAAACGGCGCGGCTTCGCGCCGGGGACCTCGGGGCGGAACGGGCGGGCGAGAGACGAGGCGTCGAGCGGGTCTTTTCCCGCGATCGCGGCCATCACGAGGCCGCAGTCCTCGGCCGTCCGGCACATGGGCCCGACCTTGTCGAGCGTCCAGCAGAGCGCCATCGCGCCGTGGCGACTGACTCGGCCGTACGTCGGCCGGAGGCCGGACACGCCGGAGAACGCGGCGGGCGTGACGATCGAGCCCGAGGTCTCCGACCCGATCGAAAAGCCGACGAGCCCGGCGGCGGTGGCCGCGCCCGGGCCCGAAGACGACCCGCCCGACCAGAATTCCGTGTTCCAGGGTGTCCGCCCTGGGCCCGTGAAGGAGGCATCCGCGTTGTTGTAGCCGAACCCGCCCGCAAGCTCGACCATCGCGAGCTTTCCGAGGAGAACGGCGCCGGCCTGGCGCAATTTGGTCACGACAGTCGCGTCTTCGTCGAAGACCTGGTTTCGGTACGGCGCGGCGCCCCACGTCGTGGGGATGCCCTTCGTGGCGAGGAGGTCCTTCACGCCGTACGGGATCCCGTGAAGAGGCCCGCGCCACTTGCCGGCCGCGATCTCGTCTTCCGCCGCCCTGGCTTCCTTCAGGGCGAGGTCCCGCGTGACCGTCACGATCGCGCCGAGCTTCGGTCCGATGCGCTCGAGCCTCCCGAGGTAGCCCTCTGCAAGGGCAACGGGAGAAATCTGCTTCGCTTTGATCCTCTTCGACAGCTCGGCGACGGGCAGGAAGAAGACGTCGTCCGCGAGCGGTGCCATCAGCGGCCTCCCGGGAATTCCGCGAAAAAGACGACGTCCGGTTCGTCCGCGTTCGTGAGCGCGACTTTCTTCATCGCCTCCGCGCCGCGAAGGCGCTGGTCGAGGGTTTTCGCGATCTCGCCGAGCTGTTCGCCGGAGAGGTGCTTGCCCCAGCGGATCCGCGCGACTTCCGTGAGGGCCTCGGCGACCGAGGACGGGGCCGCTTCGGGCGTGGGAACGGGCGCCGGGGCGGCAGACGGCGCCGGCGCCGTCTGCCCGAGCGCGGCGCCGGCAACGGTGAGAGCGGGCGCGGCCGCCGCGAGCACGAGACTTTTCGCGAATCTGCGGCGCGAGGGCGCGAGGTTCGAGTCGGACATTTGTCGCCTCCGTCGAAACTTCCGGATTTTCTCAATCTATCTTAAGTTCGGGCCATGATCTTCGCCGCTCTCCTGCTTCAGGTCGCCGCGTCGTCGCCTGCTTCCTCTCCCGCTTCTCCCGCTCCGCCCGTCCTCCGCGTCGCGCCGAAGCACGGGGAGCTCGTCTACACGTTCGGCGGCGCCGCGCCGCGTTACCGGGTCAAGCCGGGGACGCGCATCGTCGCGTGGACGGAGGACTGCTTCGACGGCGTCGTGAAGACGGCGTCGGATCTGCCGTCGAAGGTGATGGCCCCGGGGCACGACAACCCGCAGACGGGGCCGTTCTTCGTCGAGGGCGCCGAGCCGGGCGACACGCTCGCGATCCGGATCCTGAAGCTCGAGCCCGCGCGTGCGTGGGCCGTGTCGGCCTTCGGGCCGGGCTTCGGCGCGCTCGTCGGGACGGACCGCACGGCGGTGCTCGGGCCGGACCTCCCCGAGACGGTGTGGCGATACGAGGTCGACGCGAAGAGAGGCGTCGCGCGGACGACCTCCGGCGACGGGAAGCAGGCCTGGGAGGTCCCGCTCGCGCCGTTCCTCGGCTGCCTCGGCGTCGCGCCCTCGATGGGCGAGGCGCGCTCCACGATCGTGCCGGGGACGTTCGGCGGGAACATGGACTGCCCCGAGGTGAAGGCGGGCAACACCGTCTACCTCGGCGTGAACGTGTCCGGCGCGCTCCTCTCGTTCGGTGACGGCCACTACGCGATGGGCGACGGCGAGATCATGGGCGCTGCCGTCGAAGGCGCGATGAACGTCGAGCTCGTCGTGGATCTCGTGAAAGGCAAGGCCACGCCCGTCCCGCGCATCGAGAACGCGGACGAGGTCATGTTCGTGGGCTCCGGCCGGCCGCTCGAGGACGCGGCGCGCGTCGCGTTCAAGGCCATGGTGGGCTGGGTGCGCGAGGCGACGGGCCTTTCGGAGCTCGACGCGTACCAGTTCGTCTCGCAGAACGCGAAGGCCCCGATCGTCCAGCTCGTCGACCCCGAATACACGGTCCTCGTAAAGCTCGAGAAGAAGCGGCTCCCGCAGAAGCGATGAGCGGGAGGGGAAGAGTGGAACGCCGTCGCGGCCCGACGGGCGGGCGCAAAGAAACTCCGGGCCTTCCTGAGCGTATTGATCTTCTGAGGAAATCCTCAAGGAGTCTTCCATGAAGGGTGTGTGTGCTTCGGCGCTTCTCGGCGCGCTCCTCGGCTCGGGTTCGCCCGCGCTTTCTCAGCAGTCCGGATATTCCGGCCTCGGCGCCGAGAGCGTCCCGCCGGAGGTCGTCGCGAAGTACGTGGCGCCGCCCCTCGACCAGGCCGTCTCGCGCCGGATCCAGACGATGCTCGACGTCCGGGCTCCGGGCCTCGGCGTCGTCGCGCCGGACGGGAGCCGCCTCTACTTCGGGTGGCGCGTCACGGGCACGCCTCAGGTCTTCCGGCTGAACGAGCCGAAAGGCTTCCCGGCCCAGCTGACGGGCGGCGAGGACCGGACTGCCGTCGAGGGGATCACGCCGGATGGCAAGTGGCTCGTCCTCTCGCGCGACGTCGGCGGGCAGGAGAACCCCGGGCTGTACCTGCAGCCCGCGAACGGCGGGCCTCTCAAGACCGTCCAGAAGACCGACAAGGTCCAGACGTTCTTCGACTTCGTGACGGACGACGGCAAGGAGCTGTACTTCCACGCGAACGACGTCGCGGCGGACAGCTACGCGATCTACCGGTACGAGCTCGCATCCGGCAGGAAGATCCTCGTGTTCGGCGAAAAAGGCCTCTGGCGCGTCGGCGACCACGCCGGGGCGGGTGCGGACCTGCGCCTCCTCCTCGTGAAGGAGACGGGCTCCTTCTCGACCGAGTACGCCACGTACGTCCCGGCGACGAAGAAGTTCACGCCTCTCCTTGGGGCGGGCGAGGAGACGGAGTACGACGCGGCGTTCGCGGCGCAGCCCGGCGAGCTCCTCGTGAGGACGAACAAGTTCGGCGACTTCCGGCGCCTCTACCGCTGGAAGACCGGCGGAGACGCGACCGCGAAGAGCTTCGTCGAGGTTCTCGCCCCGAAGGGCATGGACGTCTCCGGGTTCTCGATCGACTCCGCCCGGCGGCATGTCTACGCGGCGCTGAACGATGGCGGCTACGCCCGCCTGAAGGTCCTCGACGCGAAGACGTTCGCGGCCCTCGACCTCCCGCTCCCGAAGGACGCCGAACAGGTCTACGCGGGCGGCGCGACGCCGAACGGCCGCTTCGTGACGCTGGGCGTCGAGACCGCGCAGGCCCCGCGCACGAGCTACGTGTGGGACTGGGAGAAGAAGACGCTCACGCAGTGGGTCCTCCCTTCGGCGCCGGAGGTCGACCTCTCGACGTTCGTTTCCGCGAAGCTCATGACGTATCCCGCGAAAGACGGCACGAAGATCCCGATGTTCGTGCGCTTCCCGAAGGGCTGCGCGCCCGGCGAGAACGCCGCCGCGGATCCGTGCCCTGTGATCGTCGAGTTCCACGGGGGGCCCGAGGCGCAGGCGACACCGGGCTTCTCGACGTACGCGCAGATGTTCGTGGACGCGGGCTTCGTCTACGTCGAGCCGAACGTCCGCGGGAGCGACGGCTACGGCAAGGCGTGGCTGGACGCCGACAACGGCCCGAAACGCCTCGAGGTGATCGGAGACATCGACGACGCGGGGAAGTGGATCCGCGCGAACTGGGGCCGCAACGGAAAGGCCCCGCGCGTGGGCGTGACGGGCGGAAGCTACGGCGGGTACTCCGCGCTCGTCGCGATGACGATGTTCGCCGGGACCTACGACGCGGGGGCGGCCGAGGTCGGGATCAGCAACCTGGAGACGTTCCTGAGGAACACGGCGCCGTACCGGCGCATCTTGCGCATCTCGGAATACGGTGACCCGGACAAGGACGCCGAGGCGCTCCGAAAGCTCAGCCCCGTGACGTATCTCGACCGGGTGAAGGCTCCGCTCCTCGTGATCCAGGGCGTGAACGATCCCGCGCGTCCCGGCCGGCGAAGCGATCCAGGTCCACGACCTCCTCGAAAAGCGCGGCGTCGCGTCGCCGCTCATCCTCTTCGCGGACGAGGGCCACGGCGCCTCCAAGCGGGCGAACATCGTCCTCTCGATCGGGCACGTCATCCGATTCTTCGAGCAGAACCTGAAACGAGCGCCCAACGCGTGAGGCGTCAGTAGAGGAGAAACGCCGCCCGACGCCTCTCGAACTCCATCGCGCCCGCCGCCCACGCGGCCGTGATCTCGCCGGCGGTCTCGCCGCGCAGGAAGCGGGCGAAAGCGGCGGCGTTCACGAGGAGGCGGGGGAGCCGCTCGCTCTTCCAGTCCGCCGGGTGCAGGTCGCGGAGCGCCGTCGCCGCGTGGAAACCGAGCGCGACGGCGTTCAGGGCGTTGCGGTCGACGACCGTGATCCTGACGCCCGAGCACCTCTCGCCCTTGAAGACGGACGACGCCGGCGTGAACGCGACCGGCGTGAAGCGCACGCCGGGGATTCCGCGCGCGTTCAGCGTCGCGGCGACGCGCGCGCCGTCCATCCACGGGGCGCCGAATTGCTCGAACGGCGTGTCCGTGCCGCGCCCGACCGAGACGTTCGTCGTTTCGAGGAGGCCGATGCCGGGGTAGAGCGCGGCCTCCGTGACGGAGCGCAGGTTCGGCGACGGGTTCACCCAGGGCAGGCCCGTCTCGTCGTACCAGAGGTCGCGGAAGTAGCCGGACATCCTGACCACCGTCAGGTCCGCGCCGATCTTCCTCTCCGCGTTGAAGAGTCCGGCCAGCTCGCCGATCGTCATGCCGGTCCGGATCGGCACGGCGTGGTACGCGACGAACGTGAGCGCGTCCGCGTCGGCGGGCGGCCCCTCCGTCACGTCGGACCGGATCGGGTTCGGCCTGTCCAGGACGAAGACCTTCACCTTCGCCTTCGCGGCCTCCTCGAGGACGTAGCCGAGCGTCGTGAGGTACGTGTAGAAGCGGCAGCCCGCGTCCTGCAGGTCCACGACGACCGCGTCGATGCCGGCGAAGTCTCCCGGCCGGGGGCGGCGGGACTCGGGCGTTTCGCCGTAGAGCGACCGCACGGGCAGCCCCGTCTTATCGTCGACGGAGTCGCTCACCTTCTCGTCGAGAGCGCCGCGAATCCCGTGCTCCGGAGAGAAGAGCTTGGAAGGGTCACACCGGCGGCGCGCGCCTTCTCCGAGACCAGCACGTCGATCGTGGAGCGGCCGTCGCGCGTCAGGCCGGTATGGTTCGTCAGGAGACTGATGCGCATCCCGGAAATGGCCTTGAATGAAGATTCTTCGAGTGTGTCGATGCCCGGCCGGACCTGCCCCACGACGCGCGCCGGCGCAGCCGCACCCTCTCTTTCATTCGAAGAGGGCGCCGAAGGCGCTCCCGTCCTGGCTTTCTCGTTCGAAGAACGCGCCGAAGGCGCGCGTGTGCTCCTCGAAGCTGACGTTGCGGCGCCGACGGCCGCGAGCAATGCAGTCTTCTCCGAAGCCATCCGAAGCTCTTCCGGTTTCCTGTCCGTGATCGCGGACGCGACGATCGTCGCGACCCTGCCGCGGAGCGGGACGACGTTGCCGGACTCGTCGGGGTGGTTGCGGTTCGTCAGGAGGATCACGAACGTGTCCGTCGCCGGGTCCAGCCAAATCGACGTGCCTGTCCAGCCCGTGTGCCCGAAGGAGCCGAGCGGGAAGAGGTCGCCGCGATTCGACGAGAACCCGGTCCCGACGTCCCAGCCGAGGCCGCGCAGACTCTCGTCCCCGTAGAAGCGCGGGCGGGTCATCGAGGCGACGCCCGCGGGCGAGAGGACGCCCCCGCCCCCCTTCAGCATCGCGGCGCAGAAAAGCGCGAGGTCGTCGGCGGTCGAGAAGAGGCCGGCGTGCCCCGCCACGCCGCCGAGGGCGTATGCGCGCGGGTCATGGACGGCCCCGCGCCGGATCTCGCCGTTGATGCGCTCGGTCGGGGCGATTCGGGAGAGAGGAAGAGAAAGAGAAGAGAAAGAAGAAGATTTCTTAGAAGGTGAAGAGGGAGAGAGGGGCAGGAAACGAGTGTCCTTCATTCCGAGGGGCTCGAAGACGTGCTTCGCCGCGTATTCGTCGAGGGGAACGCCGGACACCTTTCGCACGACCTCGCCGAGTACCTCGTAACCGGCATCCGAATACACGAAGCGAGATCCGGGGGCCGAGGCGAGCGGCTGGCGATATTTCCTTTCAAAGATCTCTTGCGGCGTTCCGACATAGAGAGCCATCGGATCGTCCGCTGCCAGGCCTGCGCGATGCGTCAGGAGCTCTTCGATCGTCACCTGATCACGGGCGCCGCCCCCGGACACGAACTCGGGGACGTGCTTCGCGACGCGGTCCTGGAGACGGACCTTTCCGTCCTCGACGAGCGTCATGACGCTCGTCGCCGTCGCGACGACCTTCGTGAGCGAGGCGAGGTCGAAAACGGTGTCGAGCGTCATCGGCTCGGCGGAGGGGACGACGGCGCGGTTTCCGTATGCCTTGCGGTACACGACCTTGCCGTGGCGGCCGACGAGGACGACCGCCCCGGGGCACTCCTTCCTGGCGACCGACTCGGCCACCACCGCGTCCATGCGGGCGAGGCGCTCGGCCGACATTCCCACGGCCGCGGGAGGCGTGACCGCGAGGACGGCCGTTTGAATGGCCGCGAGGACGGTCGCGGAAAGGCCCGAAATCACGGCCTGTCCGCCCCTTCCGCGGCCACGATCGCGCGCAGCTCCTCGCTCGTGCGATAGACGCCGCCGCGCACGACGCCCTTCACGGAACGGGCGTTCGCGATGTCGGCGGCCGGGTTCTTCCCGAAGACGACGAGGTCGGCGAGCTTGCCCTTCTCGATGGTCCCGAGCTCCTTCCCACGCGACATCGCGCGGCTGCCGCCTTTCGTCGCGGCGACGAGGACTTCCATCGGCGTCATTCCCGCCGCCTGCATGGCTTCCATCTCGGCGTACGCGGACGGGCCGTGCAGCGTTCCCGGATTGCCGGCGTCCGTGCCCATGGCGATCGGGATGCCGGCGTCGCGGACGCGCTTGAGGTTCCGGAGGCCGACGGCGTTCCGTTCGGCCGTTCGGACCTCGCGGTCGCGGACCTTCGACGCGACGCTGGCCGCGTCGATCTCCGGCGTCGCGGCGAGCCGCGCGCGCGTTGCGGGGTCGACGCACCCGTTCGGGTCGTCGAAGGCCAGCGCCGTGCCCGCCGCGGCGGCCTTCGCGAGCGCGACGTAGCCGTCGATCACGACGAGCGTCGGGTTGTAGATCGCGCCGCTCTTCTTCAGCGCTTCGAGGAATTCGTCGTCGACCGGCTTGTCCGAGACGCCGTGGACGAGGAGCGAGGCCCCCGCCCGGACAGCGACTTTCGCCTCCGCGAGGCCGGTCGCGTGGACGATGAGCGGCAGGCCCCGCTTCTTCGCTTCGGCTCCGGCCGCGAGGACGGCCGCCTCGGATGCCTCGACGGGACGGTCGGGCGTGACGACGTACCAGACCTTGATGGCCTGGGCGCCCCGCGACGCCAGGTACGAAACGCCCGCCTTCGCGGCTTCCGCGTCCTTGAGGAATATGAACTGCCTCTCGCCCGGAAGGTTCAGCCAGAAGTCGATCGTCGAGAGAAGCGGCCCGGCGGCGTGAACGCGCGGCGCCAGCGTGTCGTTCTCCGCGCGGGCCGGAAGGTCCAGCGACCATGCGAAGCCGCCAACGTCGAAGACGCTCGTGACGCCGGAGCACACGTACGAGCGAAAGAAGCGTTCGGGCCGCGCGCGCAAATCCTTCTGCACGTCTTCATAGGGATGCTTCGCGCGGACGTCGAAGGCGTCGGGCCGCCCGTCGGCCCACCCGGTCTGGGCGAAGTGGACGTGCGCGTCGACGAGTCCGGGCGCGAGGAACGCGCCCGTGAGGTCCGTGACGGCGGTTCCGGGCGGCACGGCGCACGCCGCGCGCGCGCCCGCGCAATCGATCCTCCCGCCGCGCACGAGGACGACGGCGTCCTTCACCGGGGGACCGCCGTTGCCGTCGAGGAGTGTCGCGCCCGTGAAGGCGCGCGGCGGCGGCGGCGTGCCGGGCGGGGCTTCGAAGGCGGACGTCACGGCGATCTTCCAGCCCTTCGGCGTCTTCACGAAGAGCCGCTCGGAGATGCCGGCATGCTCGTCCCCGCCGTAGCGCACGCGGTAGCGGTACGTTCCGTAGACGATTCCCTCGCGGACGGGAACGAGCTGGAGGTCGGCCGCCTCGAGCGTGTCGGGCCACTTCGTCCCCGCCTGCTTCTCGAAATCCGTGAAGCCGAGTGCCGGACCCTCGGGCGCCGTGCGCACGAGCCGTTTCGAGTCGAGGTAGCAGGCGAGGTACGCGGCCTTGTCGCGCTTCTGGATCGCAGTGAGGTTGCGCTCGAACAGCGCCCTCGCGTCGTCGACGTCGGAGGCGAAGGCTGAAAAGGACGCGGAAACCAGGGCGGCGCAGAGAATCGAGCGCGCGGTTTTCATGGGACGGGATTATTAGGGATTTTCTTAGAAGGGTGAGTAGGGTCGCTGCCGCGGGTTAGGCCCCTGCGTTCCCAGAAGCCGTGCCTCCCTGATACCTTCTAAGAAATCCCCCGGTCCCTTTAGCGGGGCAAGACAGGCTTCGAGATTCCGTCCCCCCGCTTCGCGAGGCCGGGGATCGTGATCGGAAGCTTCCCGCCGATCGCCGTCTCGCCGAAGAGCGCCTGCACGGCGGCCGTCTGGCTGACGTCCTGGCCGCCCCACGCGCAGAGGTAGGTGCGGAGGTCGGGGAAATCGCGCAGGAGGTACGGGCTTCCGAACGAGACCGCGACGGCGGGCTTTCCGTGAGCGAGGATCTGAGCCAGCGCGCTGCGGCCCGCCTCGGGCACGGTGATCTTCCCCTGGCCCGAGCGGGTCCGGACGAACAGCGACACGAGGACCACGTCGGAATCCCTCGCGGCCTCGACCGCGGCCTTCGTCTCCTCGGGAGTCGAGCGGGGGTCGAGACGCGCCGTCTTCATGGACGTGACGCGCGCCTTGAGATCGGCCGCGAGCGGGCCCGTGGGGCCGTTCAGAGACGCTTCGTCGGCGATGACGAGAGAGAGCAGCTTCGCGCCCTTCCGGAGCGGCAGCGCCCCGCCCTCCTCGCGCACGAGCGTGATCGACCGCCTCGCGATCTCGGCCTCGAGCGCCTGGATGGCCGGCGTGTCGACGATCTTCGCGAGGTCGCCCACGAAAGGAATCCGGCTCTCGTAGAGCTTCAGCTTCTTCTTCCAGTCGAGGATCCGCGTGACCGACTCGTCCAGGCGCGCCTCGGTGATCCGGCCCGACTTGACGGCGTTCCGCACGGCGACGATCGCGGCGTCGGTGTCGTTCGAGATGAGGACCTGGTCGGCGCCCGCGAGGATCGCCCTGATCGCGGCTTCGCCCGCCTCGAAGTGCGACGTGATCGCGCCCATGCGCATCGAATCCGTCACGACGAGGCCCGTGAAGCCGAGCTCCTTGCGGAGGACGCCCGTGACGACCGGGACCGAGACGGTCGCGGGCACGGCGCCCGTGGCGACTTCGAAGCCTTCGCCAATTGCATCGGCACTCTTCACCGGGCTCGCGAGGAAAGGAGCGGGCGCGTCGTCGAGCGCGGGGACCGACACGTGGGCGATCATGACGGACTCGGCGCCCGCCTTGATGCCGGCGCGGAACGGGACGAGCTCGACGGACTCGAGGCGCGACCTGTCGGCGGGGACGGACGCGAGCGAGCGGTGCGAGTCCGTGGCGGTGTCCCCGTGTCCGGGGAAGTGCTTCAACGTCGCGAGCACGCCGCCGTCGCGCAGCCCTTTCACGGTGGCCTCGACGTAGCGCGACACGTCGGAGGGGTCCTCGCCGAAGCTCCGCACGTTGATGACGGGGTTGTCCGGGTTGACGTTCACGTCCGCGACGGGAGCGAAGACCTGCCCGATACCGATGGCCCGCGCCTCGCGGGCCGTTGCATACGCGCGCTTCTCGGCGAGCGCCGGATCGCCGGTCGCGGCGATCGCCATCGCCCACGGACCGTACGTCACGTCGTCGAAGCGCATCCCGAGACCGGCCTCGAGGTCGGCCGAGACGAGGAGCGGCGTCCGCGCGGCTTCCTGGAGCTTCCCGACGAGGACGGCTGCCTCGTAGACGTTCGACCGGAACAGGATGACGCCGCCGACGCGGTTGTCGACGACGTGGTGGCGGAGCGTCTGGAATTCCTTCGACTCCTCGCTCATGTAGACGCCGCGCGCCGGCACGACGAAGAGCTGGCCGATCTTCTCGTCGAGCGGCAGCGAGATCGCGCGCGGAGCGTCCGGCGTGATCTGGCCGAAGTCGACGGTCACGGGCGGAAACGGGTTGCCGCCCGTGCAGGACGCGAAGAGAGCGGATGCCGCGAGAGCGGCGGTCAGGCGGAGAGCCCCGTGTCGCATCGTCATTTTGCCTCGTCCCGGAACAGATCCTCGAGCGTCCCGCGGCGGCGGATGAGCGTCGCCGTGTCGCCGTCGACGAGCACCTCGGCCGGAAGCGGCCGGGCGTTGTACGTCGACGCCATCGCGAATCCGTAGGCTCCCGCGTCGAGAAAGACGACGAAGTCGCCGGTCTTCGGCCGCGGGAGAAGCCGCTCGGCGGCCAGGATGTCGCCGGTCTCGCAGACGTCGCCCGCGACGTCGAGGATCTCGGGCGTCCCGGAACGCGCCCACGACCCGCGCCCGGTGGTGCGCGTCGTACATCGCGGGGCGGAGGAGCGTGTTCGATCCCGCGTTCACGTTCACGAACGTCTTGACCGGCGTCGTCTTGACGGAATTCACGCGCGTCACGAGGAAACCCGAAGGGGCGACGAAGAAGCGCCCGGGCTCGAGCCAGAGGGCCGGCCGTTCCCCGCCGAGCGCCGCCATCGCCTCGCTCCAGACCGGCGCGAGGGCGGCGGCGAGGACGTGCGGGGGCGAGCCCCTCGACCCCATCGTGGTACGGGATCGCGAGGCCGCCGCCGAGGTCGACGAATTCGAGCGAGAGGCCGAGGTCCCGCTCGAGCTCCTGCACGAAGGCGAGCATCTTCCGCGCCGTCGCGACGTATCCGTCGGCCTCCGTGATCTGAGAGCCGATGTGGCAGTGAATGCCCGTGATCGCGACCGAGGGGAGCTCCTTGGCCCGCGCGTAGGCCGCGCGCGCGAGGCCGCCCTCGAGATGGAGGCCGAACTTCGCCTCGGAGATGCCCGTGTTGATGTGATGGAGCGTTCGGGGATCCACGCCGGGATTGATGCGAAACGAGATGCGGACGCGCTTTCCCGCCGCCGCCGCCGCGGTCGCCGCCTGCTCGAGCTCGTCGCGCGAGTCGATGTTCAGGACGGCCCCGATCTCGACCGCCTTCGCGATCTCCTCCGGCCCCTTCGAGGAGCTCGTGAAGAGAATCTCGTCGCCTCCCCAGCCCGCGCGGAGCGCCGTCACGATCTCGCCGAGCGAAACGACCTCGGGCGCCGCGCCCTCGGCGCGCAGCACCGCGAGAAGGGCGCCGTTCCCGTTGGCCTTGAGAGCGTAATGGATGCGGAGCTTCGGGAAGCGGGACGAGAACGCCGCGCGGAAGGAACGGAACTGCGAAACGATCGTCGCGCGGTCGTAGACGTAGAGCGGGGTTCCGAACTCGGACGCGAGACGTGAAACGGCGCTGGAAGCGGCGGGTTCCCGGGCGCGGTCGTCGCGCAGGGCCTCGAGGCCTTCGTGGAGAGTCGATGGAGGCATGAGAACGCGATTCTGCCAGCTTCGCCGCTTCGCGGTACGATCGGATCGATGCACGTGGAAGTTCGCAAGTCGAAAGACGTCGTGATCGTCGATCTCCAGGGGAAGCTCCTCGCGGGAGTCGGCGACGAGATCCTTCGCGACGTCGTGAACGAGCTCCTCGCCGAGGGGTGGAGGAAGGTCCTCCTCAACCTCTCCGAGGTGACGGCCATCGACAGCGCGGGCACGGGCGAGCTCGTGGCGAGCCTGAAGATCTGCGAGCGCTTTGGCGCGAAGCTGAAGCTCCTGAACCTGCACGAGCGGGTTCGCAAGAGCCTGCATCTCTCCGACCTCCTCCCGGTTTTCGAGGTTTTCGACCACGAGGCGGAGGCCCTGAAGCACTACGCGTAGGAAGCGCTCAGGGTTCCGCACTACCCTGGGGGAGGGCCCATGGTCCCGATGCTCCTGGCGGCGGTGCTCGCCGCCTCCCCGTGGCCGCGCGTCGCCCTGAACTCCGTCGCGACCGGATTCTCGAACCCGACGCAGGTGACGTCCGCGCACGACGGCACGGGCCGCCTCTTCGTCGTCGAGCAGCGGGGCCTCGTGAAGATCGTGAAGGACGGGGCGGTCCTGCCGACTCCGTTCCTCGACATCACGGGCCGCGTGAGCTGCTGCGGCGAGCGCGGCCTCCTGTCGATCGCGTTCCCGCCGCGGATCGGTCCCGTGGGGCCTGAGGCGTGGTTTTTTGTGGACTACACCGACGTGAACGGCGACACGACGGTTTCGAGGTTCTCCGTTTCGAATGATCCCGACGTCGCGAACTCGGTCAACAGCGAGAGTGTCATCCTGAAGGTCGCGCAGCCGTTTGCGAACCACAACGGCGGGCAGCTCGCGTTCGGTCCGGACGGCTTCCTTTACATCGGCATGGGCGACGGAGGCAGCGCCGGCGATCCGAACGACAACGCCCAGAACCTCGGAAGCCTGCTGGGCAAGATCCTCAGGTTGGATGTCGTCGGGAGCTTCGGCGGCTTCGGATACGCCGTCCCCGCGACGAATCCCTTCTCTGGTTCCTCGACGGCGCGCCCGGAGATCTGGGCGTACGGCCTGCGCAACCCGTGGCGGTTCTCGTTCGACCGGAAGACGGGCGATCTCTACATCGGCGACGTGGGTCAGGGGGCCTGGGAAGAAGTCGACTTCCAGCCCGCGGGAGCCGCCGGCGGCGCGAACTACGGCTGGCGGCTCACGGAGGGAAATCACTGTTTCAACCCGGCGACGGGTTGCAGCTTGGCGGGCATCACGCCGCCCGTCGCCGAGTACTCGCACGCGAGCGGTTGCTCGATCACCGGCGGCTTCGTCTATCGCGGGCGCGACTTCGCGCGGCTTACCGGCACTCTACTTCTACGCTGGACTACTGCAGCGGGCGTGTGTGGGGGCTGCGGAATGGCGCCTCGGGCTGGGAGACGCAGGAGCTGCTTCGAGCCGGGCTTTGGCTTCACGAGCTTCGGCGAGGACGACTCCGGCGAGGTCTACGCGGTGGACGGCAACTCGGGCACGCTCTACCGGCTCGTGGACGGCGACGGGCCGCTGTCGGTCCTGACCGTGCCGGTCGTCGTAAGGGTCGCGGGAGAGAACGGCGCGAATTTTTTCTCGGAGCTGACGCTCGGAAACCGGGGGGCGACGGACGCGACCGTGGACGTGACGTTCACGGCGGCGAACGCGCTCGGGTCCGAGGGCAGCGGGACGTTCACGACGGCCGTTTCCGCGGGCCGGCAGCTCGTTTTCGCCGATGCGATTCAGTGGCTGCGGCAGAACGGGCTGCCCATTCCGTCCGGCAATCAGGGCGGTACGCTGCGCCTCGCGTACTCGGGGCTGTCGTCCGGCGACGCGGCGTTCGCGTCCGTGCGGACGCTTGCGGCGGCGCCCGGTGGCCGGGCGGGCCTCGCATATCCGGCGCTCGCGACGAGCGAGACGCTCGACGCGCCCGCCGCGCTTTACGGCCTGCGCGAGGAGTCCGCCTTCCGGAGCAACCTTGCGCTGGTGAACGCAAGCGACGCCGTGTCAGGCGGAGAGGTGACGCTTCGGGTGACCCTCTTCAACGGTGCCGCGGGCGACGGGCGGAGCACCGTCCTTCCCATCGTCACGCTCGGGCCCGGGCAGTGGGCGCAGCTCAACCACGTCCTCGTCTCGGCTGGCTACTCGAATGGCTGGGCGATCGTCGAACGTGTCTCGGGCACGGATCCGTTCTACGCATACGCCGTCGTGAACGACAACGTGACGGGGGACGGATCGTTCGTGCCTCCTCTCGCCGTCAACCCGCCCGCCTCGCAGCGGCAGACCCTCCCCGTCGCCGTGGAGACGTCGGCCTTTTCGACGGAGGTCGTTCTGACGAACCGCGAAAATGTCCCGCTCACGCTGCTGCTCGTCTATCAGGAGTCTCTTGGAGCTCCCGGGGGCCTGGCATCGAGGTCGGTAACGCTTCAGCCGGGCGAGCAGCGTTTCATTCCGCACGTCGTCTCGGCGATCGGGGGACTCCCCGGCGGCGACGCGGCGGGGTCGATCGCGATCCAGACGCCGTCCGGGGCCGCCGCGTCCTACGTCGCGGGCGGGCGCACGATCGACTCCCGCGCCGGGGGGCGGCAGCTTCGGGACGTTCGCGTTCGCCGTTCCCTTCGAACGGGGAGCCGCGACGGAGGCGTGGGTCTACGGCCTCAAACAGGACGGCCTATCCCGGTCGAATCTCGGCATCACCGAGGTGCCCACATTCTTCGGCCCGGGACCGTCCGACGTCCAACCCTCGCTCATCCTCTTCGTGGACGTCTTCAACGCGGACGCGGGCACCCTGGCGGGCACCCTGGGACCGTTCAACCTGGGGTACCGCAACCTCGCCTGGAAGCAGGTGAACTCGATTCTCAGCTCGTTTGGAGTCCGAAACGGATTTCTGAGGGTGCGCCGGACCTCGGGTTTCGCGAACTTCCTCGTCTACGGCGTCGTGAACGACGGCGCCGTCCCCGGGCAGGGCACGGGCGACGGGAGCTACCTCGCGATGGCCCCCGCGAAATAGGTCGGAAACAGCGGGAGCGTAGACTTCCCCGTCGTGAGAGCCTTTCTCAGCCGCGCCGCGGTCGTCGCCCTGCTCGCGCAGCTGGCGCTCGGCGGAGCGTTCGGCCACGTCGACGGCCTCGAGCTGCTCTCGCAGGGGACGCAGCTCTTCGCGCCCGATCACCCCGCGCACGCGCCTTTCGTGCAGCGCGAGCACGCATGCGCGGCGTGCGCCGTCGCGAATCTCCTGCCGCCCGCGTCCGCCCCCGTTTTCCTGACGCCTCCTCCGTCCCGCCCGTCGTGTGACGCGCGCGCGGACCGCGTGGCGCCCTCGCCGTCCGTTCCGGCCTTCTCGGGCCGTTCGCCTCCCTTCTCCGCGTAGACGTCGTCGCGCCGGGCCACCGCGCCCGGTTTCCGTCACGTTCAGGAGGGAGATCCATTGAAAGAAGTTCGAAGGGTGCGCACGCGCGCGCGCCTCGTCCTCTTCGCAGAATTCTGTCTTGTGGTCCTCGCGGCGAGCCGCGCGGGCGCCCAGACCGCGCAAACGGGCAACGTCTTCAACCCCAACATCTCCGTCATCGGCAACGCGCTCGGCATCGCCGGGCACAACCCGGTCGACGACCAGCCGAGCCTCCAGCTCCAGGAGTCCGAGATCGGCCTGCAGGCCATCGTCGATCCCTACGCGCGCGCCGACTTCTTCGTGACCTTCGGGAGCCAGAAGGGCGACGTCGGCGTCGAAGAGGGCTACATCACCTTCCTGACCGTGCCCGGCGACTTCGTCGTGAAGGTCGGACGGCTCAAGGGCGCGTTCGGAAAGCTCAACACCGAGCACCCCCACGTCCGATCGTTCGCGGACGCGCCGCTCGTCATGACGAACCTCCTCGGCGGACCCGGACGGCATCGAGGACGCCGGGATCTCGGTCTCGCACCTCGTCCCGATGCCGGCCGAGATCTTCCTCGGAGGCGACGGCGCAGCTCTTTCAGGGCACGTCGGAGAACCTCTTCGAGGCGCACTCGCGAAACGACGTCGAGCCGCTTTTCCACCTGAAGGCGTACCGCGACCTCTCCGAGTCCGTGAACCTCGAGCTCGGAGGCTCGTGGACGCGCGCGAACAACCTCGAGGGCCCAGGCTTTCGCACGGCCTCACGGGGATCGACGCGACGTTCCGCTGGAAGCCGCTCCGGCAGGGCCTCTACCAGGTCCGCTCTTCGTGCGCGGCGAGTGGATGCTCTCCGAGCGCGAGACGCCGCCGGGAGCGTGCGCGCGACGGGCTGCTATCTCCTCGGCCAGTACCAGCTCGGGCGGCGCTGGTTCGCCGGCTACCGGCACGACGAGTCCGACCACGCGGACGACGCCTCCCTGCGCGACCGCGGCGACTCCGCGATCCTGACCTTCTGGCCGTCGGAGTTCTCGCAGCTCCGCGCGCAGGCTCCGGCGCAACCGCTACGACCACGGGCGGCGCCGGCACGGTGACGGCCAACGAGGCTCCTCCTCCAGCTCCAGTTCGCGATCGGGGCGCACGGCGCGCACCCGTTCTGAGGAAACGAAATGCATCGTTCTGACCGACTCCTCGTCCTCCCTGCGTTCTCGTCGTCGTCTTCGCTCCGCCTCCGGCCGACGGCCGGGAAGCTGCAGGTCGTCACGACGCTGTCCGACCTCGCGTCGCTCGCGCAGACGGTCGGCGGCGACCGCGTCGAGGCCGAGTCGCTCGCCAAGGGGTACCAGGACCCGCACTTCGTCGAGCCGAAGCCGTCGTTCATCCTGAAGCTCCACGACGCCGACCTCCTGATCGTCGCCGGCCTCGAGCTCGAGATCGGGTACCTCCCGCCGCTCCTCGACCAGGCCCGGAACGAAAAGATCCGCCCGAACGGCGCCGGGCTACCTCGACGCGTCGGTCGGGTGCGACATCCTCGACAAGCCGGCCGGGACAGGTCACGCGCGCGATGGGCGACGTCCATCCGTACGGCAACCCGCACTACTGGCTCGACCCGGACAACGGCCGCGTCATCGCCCGCGCGATCGCCGCGAAGCTCGCGGCGCTCGACCCCGCCGGGAGGCCTCCGGCTACACGAGGAACCTCGCGGCTTCGAGGCGAGGCTCACCGAGGCCGCCGAGGCCCGGTGGACGGAGCGCCTCGCGCCGTTCAGCGCACGAAGGTCGTGACGTACCACAGCTCGTGGCCGAACTTCGCGAAGGCGTTCAAGCTCGACGTCGTCGGGTTCCTCGAGCCGAAGCCCGGCATCCCGCCGTCGCCGCAGCACAAGCTCGAGATCATCAACCTGATGCGGGAGCAGAAGGTCCCGCTCATCCTGATGGAGGTCTACTTCGACCGGAAGGACCCGAATTTCGTCGCCTCGAAGACCGGCGCGACGGTCGTCGTGATCCCGCCCGTCGGTCGGCGGCGAGCCCGCCGCGAAGGACTACATCTCGCTCTTCGACCTCGACGTCGAGAAGATCGCCTCGGCGCTGGAGAAGAAGACGATGACCGTCTTCGAGATCCTCCTGCCCGCGTTCGTCGCGAGCCTCATCCTGACGGGAATCCACGCCTACCTCGGCGTTCACGTCGTCGAGCGCGGGGTCATCTTCGTGGACCTCTCGCTCGCCCAGATCGCGGCGTTCGGGGGGACGGTCGGCTATCTCGCCGGCTACGACATGCACTCGACGGCGCCTACGCGTTCTCGCTCGCGCTTCACGGTCCTCGGGGCCGCGATCTTCGCGTTCACGAAGACCCACCGCAAGACGCGCATCCCGCAGGAGGCGATCATCGGGATCGCGTACGCCGTCTCGGCGGCGCTCGCCGTCCTCGTCATGTCGAAGGCGACGCGCGAGACCGAGCACCTCAAGGAGATGCTCGTCGGCAACATCCTCTCGGTCTCGTGGCCCGAGCTGGGCAAGACGGCGGCGCTCTACGCGCTCGTCGGAGCTCTTCCACTTCGTCTTCCGCGAGCGCTTCCTCCTCATCTCGCGCAACGAGGCCGAGGCCGTCCGCCGCGGCTGGAACGTCAAGGCGTGGGACTTCCTGTTCTACGCGTCGTTCGGGTTCGTCGTGACGAGCTCGGTCGCGATCGCCGGCGTCCTCCTCGTCTTCTCTTTCCTGATCGTGCCGTCGGTCGCCGCGATGCTCTTCTCCGAGCGCCTCGGCGTGCGTCTCGCGATCGGCTGGACGATGGGCGTCGTCGTGTCGGCCGTGGGCGTCTGGCTGTCGTTCCGGCTCGACCTCCCGACGGGCGCGGCGATCGTCGCGACGTTCGGGGCCGCTGCTCCTGATCCTCGCGGCGGTTCGCCGGTTCGTGCCGGGCCCGTGGAGGACCGCCACAGCCTAGAATTCCGCGCATGCCGACCAGCCGACGCACGTTCCTCGAGGAAGTCTCGTTCGCCTCCCTCATCGCCGGGTTCCCGCCCTCCGCGCAGGCCGCGCTCCAGAAGTACGCGGAGAAGCCGCCCGAGCCGGTGTTCCCGAAGGCTCTCAAGTCCGGGATGACGGTCGCGCTCGTGACTCCGTCGTCTCCGGGGTCGGGCCTCGCCGACACCGACTTCGGCGTGGAGATCGTCAAGGCGCTCGGCTTCAAGCCGAAGGTCTTCCCGCACGTGGGGGAGGCGACCCGGTACCTCGCGGGCCCGGACGAGCATCGCGCGGCCGATCTGAACGCCGCGTTCGCGGATCCCTCGGTGGACGCGATTTTCTGCCTCCATGGCGGCTACGGGGCCTCGCGCATCCTCCCGCTCCTCGATTACGAGTCGATCAAGAAGAATCCGAAGGTTCTCTGCGGGTACAGCGACATCACGGCGCTCCTGAACGCGATCCATCGCCTGACGGGTCTCGTGACGTTCCACGGTCCCGTCGGTTCGGAAGCGCAGACGGACTACACGCTCGCGTCCTTCCGGAAGGTGCTCATGCAGGCGCAGCCCGCGGGCCGCATCGCCGAGCCGCCGGCGCCGAAGGGCACGCAGAAGGAGATCTTCGTCGACCGCGAGAACTGGATCTACAAGCTGGCGCCCGGCAAGGGCAAAGGCCGCCTCGTCGGGGGGAACATCAGCGTCTTCTCCACGCTCGTCGGGACGCCGTTCGAGCCCGAGCTCAAGGGCCGCATCCTCTTCCTCGAGGAGGTCGGCGAGGACCCGTACCGCATCGACCGCTGGCTCACGCAGTTCCTCCTCACGGGAAAGCTCTCCGGCCTCGCGGGCGTCGCGCTCGGGAAGTTCGCGCACTGCACGCCGGGGGACTACAAGCCCAGTTACGGCGGACAGGGACAGTGGACGTGGCAGGAGGTCTGCAAGGACCGTCTCGGCAAGCTCGGCGTCCCCGTCGTCGCGAACCTCGTCTTCGGGCACGTCCCGGACAAGGCGACGCTCCCGCTCGGGGTCATGGCGGAGCTGGACGGAGACGCGGGCACGCTTTCGCTTCTCGAGTCCGCCGTGAGGTGATGCTGGTGGCCGACGCCGACTCCCGCGCGGGCCTCTCGTACGCGACGCGGGAGATCCTGGACTGGCTCGCGGCGATTCACGCGCCGCACGACGCCGGCCTTGCGCGCGCGTTCGACGCGCCCGCGTCGCACGGCATGCCGTCGATTCAGCTCGGGGCGTCCGAGGCGAAGGCCGTCGGCCTCCTCCTGGCGCTCGCGGGGGCGAAAAAGGTCGTCGAGATCGGCACGCTCGCGGGCTACTCGGCGCTCGTGATGGCGCGTGCGATCCCTGCGGACGGGCACGTGCACACGATCGAGTTCGACCCGAAGCACGCGCGCGTGGCCCGCGAAAACGTCGCGGCCGCCGGGTTCCAGGACCGGGTCACCGTGCACGAGGGCGCCGGGCTCGAGGTGCTGCCGCGCCTCGCGCGGTTCGGACCCTTCGACGCCGTCTTCGTCGACGCCGACAAGGGCAATTACGACGGTTACGGCCGCTGGGCCGCGGAAAACACGCGGCCGGGCGGCCTCCTCGTCGGCGACAACGCGTTCCTGTTCGGCCGGCTCCTCGAGGACTCGCCCGAGGCCGCGGCCATGCGCCGGTTCCACGAGGAGGCGCGCGCGCACTTCGACACGGTCTGCCTGCCGACGCTCGACGGGATGCTGCTGGGCGTCCGGAAGCGGTAGCTCCCGGGCTGCGCCGGGCACCCGGGACAGAACTTTTTTCGCCCGGATACGTCTCTCTTCCCAGAGGTTCTTCATGAAACACCTCCTTCCGGGAGCTCTCACCCTCCTCGTGGCGGCCTCTACCGCCGCCGGCGCCCCCGCGCGGAACGTTTCGAAGACCCTTCCCCTCGCGGGCGACGGGCGCGTCACGGTCGACACCTACAAGGGGAGCATCCGGGTCACGCCCTGGGACCGCGCGGAAGTTGCGGTCGAGGCGCGGATCACTCCGGACGACAGCTGCGGAACGGAACGGGACCAGAAGAAATGGATGGACGCGACGCGCGTCGTGATCGAGCCGGCCGGCGGGGGCGTGCGGATCGCCTCCGACTACGACGAGCTCAGCTGGTCGTGGCATTTCTTCGGAGCCTGCACGAGCCGGCCCTTCGTCCATTACCGGATCAGCCTGCCGAGGACGGCCGCGCTGAAGATCCACGACTACAAGTCCGATACGGACGTGAAGGACTTCGCCGGGCACCTCACGCTCGAGACGTACAAGGGCACCGTCACGCTCTCCGGTCTCTCCGGCGCCCTCGACCTCGAGACGTACAAGGGCGAGGTCCGGGCGGGGTTCGAGCGCCTCTCGGGCGACGTGAGCGTCGAGACGTACAAGGGCGACGTGGTCCTGACGATCCCGTCGAAGGCGGGGTTCGAGCTGAAGGCGAAGGCGGGCCGCCGCGGCGAAATCGTTTCAGACTTCGAAGGGACGGGTGTCGTGCGCTCGTCCCGCCGGTCGGGCCTCCGGTCCTCGGCGGCCGTGAACGGCGGCGGCCCGAGGGTGACCCTGTCGACGGACAAGGGAAGGTTCGCGATCCGAAGTCGCTGAGAGCGACCATCTGCCGTAACCTTCCGTCCGTCCGGCCGTCATATTGGACGTGGGCGCCGCCATTTCAGCCGTGGAGGAGCGCGTGGAAGCACCCGCGACGAGCCCGGATCAGGAAGCGGATCTCGAGTCGATGGAGCAGGTTCGCCGCGGAGAAACCGCGGGAGCGACCCGGCTCTTCCAGCGCTATTCGGGTCCCCTCCTGAGGTTCACGGGGCGCCTGCTCGGAAACTCCGCCGAGGCCGAGGAGGTCACCCAGGACGTCTTTCTGAAGCTCATGTCGAGGGCCGACCAGTACGACGGGCGCGCGCCCGTGGGTTCGTGGCTGTTCGCGATCGCCACGAACGCCTGCCGCGACCGCCTGCGGCGCTCCGTGCGCCGGCCGAGCGTGGCGCTGGACGCGGTGGCCGAGGTTGCCGAGCCCGGGATTCCGGTGGACGAGCGCCTCGTCGATCGGCAGCGCCGCGAGGCCGTGCGGCGCGCGCTCGAGCACCTCTCGGACGAACAGCGCGAGGCCCTCGTCCTCGCGCGCTATCACGGGATGCCCTACGCCGACATCGCCCGGACGCTCAACATCAGCGAGGGCGCCGTCAAGACACGGATTTTCCGGGCCATGGAAACGCTCAAGGCCCATTTCTCCGGAGGAGATTCGCCATGGATTGCCGCCACGCACTGAAGGTTCGTGAGCTCGCGCTCGACCGCCTCGCCGGAAAGCTCCTGGCGGATGCGGACGAGACGTTTCTCGCTTCCCACCTCGCGTCGTGCGCCCCCTGCCGCGCCGAGGTCGACGGGATGTCGGCCGTCTGGACCCGCCTCGGAGAGGACGACGGGACGGATCTCTCTCCGTCGCCGGACTTCGTGGCGCGCACGATGGCCGCGCTCGTCGCCGACGGCGCTCGGGCCCGCAGCGGCAAGAGCGGCAGAATCGTGGCCTTCCCTGCCCGCAATTCGCGGGAGAACCTCCTGAAGGCCGCCGCCGTGCTCCTCGCGGGCGGGCTGGGCTTCCTCCTGGCGCGCGGAACGGATCGTCCGGTGGCGCTGACCGCCGCGAACGCGCTTCCCACGCCGAGCGGGCGCGCCGGCGAGAGCGTGACGCTCGTGTCGAACCGCACACTCGACGCCTCCCGCGCGGCCCTCGACCTCTCGGGCAAGCCGCGCCTCGCGAACGTCGCGTACCGCGCTTCGGAGGAGCAAGGGAAGATCGCCGTCTCGTTCGACGTCACGACGCGCTACACGCTCGTCGGCAAGCCCGAGGACCAGGCCGTCGCGAACCTCCTCGTGTCGCTCATGTCCGGGTCGGCCGGCTCCGAAGGCGCCAAGGGGAAGGCCCTCGACCTCGTGTCGGAGGGAACGCGCGGGGGTGCGCCCGTTTCGCCCGAGATCGTGACGCTGCTCCGTCGCACGCTCGAGACCGACAGGAACCCGGGCGTCCGCAAGAAGGCGGCCGAGGCTCTCGCGCAGATGCCGCCGACTCCCGACACGCGCGACGCGCTCGCCGCCGCGCTCAAGAACGACTCGAACCCCGCCGTCCGCATCCTCGCCGTCGAGGGGCTCGCGAAGGCCGCCGCCGCCCTGAAGGACGCGTCTTCCATCGAGAGCCTGAGGCAGAAGGCCGCGGACGACCGCGAGAACGGCTACGTCAGGAGCCAGGCCGCGCTCGCCCTCTCGAAGATCGAGATCTGAGACACTTTTCGGCCCGTGGAGCGTCTTTCTGACATGAGCACGAACGCAGCACCCGTCCACGAACATCCAAGCCACGAACGACGCGCCCTCGTCTGGGCGCTCGCGATCGCCGCGCTCGTCCTCCTCTCGCTCGCCGCCGGACTGAAGGCGCAGGCAAAGGATTGGAAGGCGAAGGCGAGCCGCACGGAGACGTTCAACGCGTCCGGTGACCTCAAGTCTCTCGCGGTCGACACCGTCAACGGCCGCGTCGAAGTCGTCGCCGGGACCGCGTTCCGGGCCGAGGTCGACGTCACGGCCTGGGGCGCGACGGACTCCGACGCGAAGAAGAACCTCGGCGAGGTCAAGGTTCGCTTCGAGAACGAGAACGGCAACCTCTCGCTCTACACCGAGGAGCCGGGCGTGACGGTCCGGCGGTCGGGCAGGGGCTGGAACGTGCGGAGCCGCGGCGACGATCAGTGGCGCAGCGAGACGAAGTACCGCATCACGGCGCCCGCATCCCTCGCGGTGAACGTGTCGGCCGTGAACGGCGGCGTGAGCGTGACGGGCGTCGCGGCGCCGCTCGACCTCACGACGGTGAACGGCAAGATCACGCTCGCAGGCGGCCGGCGCGACGCGAAGCTCAATACGGTGAACGGCGCGATCGAGGCGGGCTTCGCGGAGCTCCCGAAGGGCGCGCACCTCGACGTCCGCACGGTCAACGGCGCGATCGCCCTCACGCTGCCCGCGAAGGCGGGGTTCCGGCTCGAGGGACACACGATGAGCGGCGAGATCCTCTCGAGCTTCGCCTTGCCCGCCCCGCCGCAGCCCGAGGGCATCGTCGAGCGCGAGGAAACGAAGGCCGCGCGCGACAAGGTCCGGGCCGAGCAGCGCAAGCTCCGGGACGAGATCCGCAAGAGGGAAAAGGAGAAGGAGAAGGAGAAGTCCCGGAAGGATTCCGGCGACGAGGACATCGTGATCGACCCCTCCGAGCTGAACGAGGCGATGGCGGATCTGAACCGCGAGATGGCCGACCTCGACCGGGAGATGGCCGACCTCGGCCGCGAGATCTCGCGAAGCATCACCGTGAACTTGAACCAGGCCTACGAGGGCTCCGTCGGCGACGGCGGCGCCTCGGTGCGGGTCTCGAACCTGAACGGGCGCATCGTCGTCCTCGCGGAGGGGACGACCGAGGCGCAGGCGAAGCGCCTCACGTCGCGGCGCTCGACCCGCATCGTCACGATTCCGGCCATCCCGAGAATCCCGCGCATCGTCGTGCGCGAGCACCGGCCGCACGCGCCGGTGCCGCCGGTGCCGCCGGTCCCCGGGGTCGCGCCGGTCGCGCCCGTCGCACCGATCCCGCCGGACCCCTGGGGCCGCTCGACCGTCGTGGGCGACGTGGCGGGCGACTACGCGCCCGCGATCGCTTCGGGCGACGTGACGGTCGGAACGGTCACGGGCCGCGCGACGATCACGAGCCGCTCGGGCCAGATCCGGCTGAAGGGGGCGGGCAAGGGCGCCGAGGTCTCGACGGCCGGCGGTGACATCCGCGTCGAGTCCGTGACGGGAGACCTCAAGGCGACGACGTTCGGCGGCGACATCCGCGCGGGCTCCGTGAGCGGCGACTCGCGGCTCGAGACGAGCGGCGGCGACGTCGTCGTACGCTCCGCCGCCGGCGCCGTCGTCGCGCGGACGGGCGGCGGCGACATCGTTCTGAAGAAGGTGCGCGGCCCCGTCACGGCGCGCACGTCGGGCGGCTCGATCACGTGCGAGATCACGAGCACGGCCGCCGCCGGGGGAGACGTCTCGACGAGCGGGGGCGACGTGACGATCACGCTTCCCGCCAATTACCGGGCGGACCTCGACGTGAAGGTTTCCAGCGTGGAGCCCGACGACGACGCCATCGTCTCGCAGTTCCCCGAGGTGGCGGTTTCGCGCCGGCGTGGAGCGACTTCGGGCGAGGGCAAGCTGAACGGCGGCGGTCCGAAGCTCACGATCCGGTCGAGCTCCGGCACCGTGACGATCCGCAAGGGGCCCGCCGCGTGACGTAAAGGCGCCGCGGCAGGAGTCGAGAGGCTCCGCTACAATCGAGAGACATGGGTTCGGCTTCGCCACCTCCGACACCGCAGCCGGTCGGCGGCCGCCCGCCGGCGGTCGCTGATCCCCTTTCGCAGGACGCGACGAATCCCCGCTTCAGGTTCGAGCAGCGCCCGGTGAAGATGGGTCCCTCGGGGATCTCGATTGTCCTCGTGATTCTCGCCGTCATCGCCGGGGTGTGGCTCTACCTGAAGCCCGTCGGTGCAATCGGTCCTCAGGCGCTCCAGAAGTACGCCGGTTTCGAGTCGAACATGGAGGCGGTGTCTCTGCGCTCCTGCGCTCCGCCAGGCTGCGCGGCCGTGTATCTGACGCCCGCGATCGGCGGGGGCTGGAAGGAGGCTCTTCCCGGCGCTCTCAAGCTCGCGGGCGAGCTCGAGCAGGAGGGGATCGAGTGCTTCATCGTGCTCGGCGAGGAGCCCGTGAAAGAGGCGGTGAAGCGCGCGCGGGCGGTCCATCGGGCCGTCGTGTTCGACCCGCACGGGGAGTGGGCGAAAGAGTCCGGAATCGAGAAGGCGCCCTACTGGATCGCGTGGCGGACGGGCGGAAACATCCGGCTCAGAAGCAAGGAGCCCGTTTCGGCCGCAGAGATCGCGTCCGCGATCCGCTGAGGAGGAGCCATGGCCGCAGGAGCCCCCGGACCCGTCCTACCTTCCCGCTATGCGGCCGCGCTCGGTGACGACGATCCGATCGAGGTGATGGCCGAGACGCCGGACCGCGTCCGGAAGCTTCTCCGGGGGCTCTCGGAGAAGCAGCTCCGGGCGAGACCCGCGCCGGGCAAGTGGTGCATCCTGGAGATCGTCGCGCACCTCGCCGACGGCGAGGTGATTCTCGGGAGTCGATACCGCTTCATCGGCGCGCACGACCGCCCCCCGCTGACGGGGTACGACCAGGACGCATTCGTCGAGCGCCTCGGCCCGTTGAATGCCAAGGCCGCCGACCTGGCCGACGACTTCGCGATGGCGCGCGCGGTGAATCTCGGGCTGCTCGAGCGCCTCCCGGAGGAGGCGTGGGATCGCGTCGGCCTTCACGCCGAACGGGGCGAGGAGTCGATCCGTTACATGGTGGCGATGTACGCGGGTCACGACCGCATTCACCTCGGCCAGATCGAGACGATCCGCACGGGACTGTTTCCGAAAGCCGGAAAGAAGCGCCCGGCGAAGGCCGGGAAGAAGAGCACGAGCCGAACGAAGGCCGCGCGCCGGCGTTAGAGTCTTCCCCGGGTGACCTTTGCTGCCCAGCGCGCGAACGGGGTCGCCGCCGGACGAATGAAGCGCGAGAGGAGGCCGCCCGAAAAGAACGGCCGGAAGAGGCGGGAGTAGAGGAAGCGCCGGCCCGCGATCCCGCGGTGGCGCCCGAGATGCTCCTGCCGGAGACCCTCCGCATCGAGGGTCCCCGCGAGAAAAGCGGCGAGCGGCGCCGCCGCGGCGTCGCCGAAGAGCAGCGCGAGGGACATTCCCGTGCCCGTGTACGGGTCGATCACGCCCGCGGCGTCGCCCACGCAGAGCACGTCTCCCGCGAGCGCGCCGTGCGCGCCCAGGGTGACCGGCTCGGAGACGAGCGCGGGGCCCGGGACGGCCGTCAGGCCGGCGAGATCGGCTGCGAGGGCCGGACTTTCCTCCCGGAGCCGATCGAGCAACGAATCGAAATCGTGATGAGCGGACTTCGCGACTCGCGAATTGGAAAGAGCGGCGAGGTTTACGAGGCCCCCTTCGACGCGGGAGAGTCCGACATATCCCCCTTCGAAGAAATGCAGGACGGCGCGGTTTGCGAGGTGGTCGCTCGAACCAGTGAGGGTCTTTCCGAATCCGAACAGAGAAGATTTTCTTCGAATGAAAGAGCGGCCGAGGCGGACGTCCAGCGGACTGTAGCGTCCCCACGCGCCCACGACCGCGCGTGCGGCCAATTCCCATCCCGGGCCCTTCAGCAGAAATCCTCTTTCGAGGTTCCCTTCGACGGCCAGGACAGTCGCGCCGAAGCGGATGTCGGCGCCCGCGCGCTCGGCTGCTTGCGCGGCCAGAGCATCGAGCCGCGCCCTGGAAATCGAGAGCACGGACTCCGGAAGCGCCGCATCGACGCGCCTACCGCTCGATTGAACCAGCGTGAATCGCGTGATCGTCTCCGAATTCACCTTTCTAAGCTCTTCTTCCTCTACTCCCATCCTGCCGAGGACCGGGAGCGCTTCGTGCGACAGGAAGCAGCCGCAGACCTTGTGGCGTGGGAACCGCGCCTTCTCGAGGACGACGACGCGCGCGCCGGCCCGCGCGAGCGCCGATGCGGCGGCGGCGCCGGCGAGGCTCCCGCCGACGACGGCCACGTCGCAGCGGTCCCGGCCGTCTAGGCGCGCTTCCATACGAGCTCCCACACGAAACGCGACACCCGGGTCACGCGCGCGCCGGGGAGCGCCGTTCCGGCGATCGCGCCGATCTCGCCGGCCGTATAGGCCTGTCGGACGGAGGTCCTCCCGTCCAGGACGGAGAGCCGGCTCCGGAAGACCAGGGGTCCGACGACGGCGATCGCCGCGAGGGCGAGCCGGTGGCGGGAGAGGTCGAGCGCGACGACGGCCGTCGCGGCGACGCGGCGCGACTCGGCGAGAAGCGCGGCCATCCCGGCGGGAGAGAAGTGATGCAGGAAGAGAGTCGACAGGACGACGTCCACGCTCCGGTCGCGGAAGGGAAGCCGGAGCGCGTCCGCGGTCACGGCGGTTCCGCGGGCGACGAGCCGCGCATGCGACGTCTTGCGGTCGAGGCCGAGGACGCGGAGGCGCACGCCCGATTCCGCCGCCGCCGCGAGGAGGTCGCGGCCCACGTGCCCGGAACCGCACCCGAGATCGAGGACCGAAAGCGCGCCCCGGCGCGCGGGCAGGGCCGCGAGCAGCGGCAGCAGCCGGCTCCGGAAGAGCGCGCGCCCGCCGAGCCACCGGTGCACCCATTCGATGTCGGCGAGGCTCGCCTCCGCCTCGGACGGCGACACACCGTCGGCGTCGAGGAGCTCCGTTTCGGGACGCCGCTCCGGGACCCAGAAACTCATCGCCCGGGCCCGCGCCTCAGAGGGCCCGGCCGTTCTTGAGTACGAGCGCGGAGTTCTTGGACCCGAACGCGATCCCGTTGCACAGCGCGAACTCGATCTCGGCCGCGCGCGCTTCGTTCGGGACGTAGTCGAGATCGCACTCGGGGTCGGGCGTCTCCAGGTTGATCGTCGGCGGAAGGAAGCCGTCCAGCATGCCGAGAATCGTCGCCGCCATTCCGGCCGCTCCGGAGGCGCCCTGCGGGTGCCCGATCTGGCTCTTCACGCTGCTGCCCGGGATGCCGGCGGCGCCGCCGAGCGCCTTCTTCGTCGCGCGCGTCTCGATGCGGTCGTTCAGGAGCGTGGACGTCCCGTGATACTGGACGTAGCCGATGTCGGAAGGAGAGAGGGCGGCGTCGGAAAGCGCCTCGTGCATCGCGCGCGCGGGCTCGTCGCCCGATTCGTCCAGGCGGACGCGGTGATAGGCATCGCAGGTCGTACCGTAGCCGCAGACCTCGGCGAGCACGCGGGCGCCGCGCGCGCGCGCCCGCTCCAGGGGCTCGAGGACGAACATCCACGCGCCCTCGCCCAGAACGAACCCGTCGCGCCCGGCGTCGAAGGGCCGGCTCGCGGTCCGAGGCGCGCCCTGACGGGACGTCGAGAGGATCTGCATGAGCGAAAAACCGGTCATGATGCCGGGCGTGATCACGGCGTCGCCGCCGCCCGTGAGAACGAGGTCCTCGTCGCCCCATGCCACGAGGCGCGCCGCGTAACCCATCGCGTCCGCCGACGACGTGCAGCCCGTCGTGATCACGTGGGAACGGCCCTTGAGGCCGAAGCGCATCGAGATCTCGGACGAGAGAGTTCCCATCGTCCCGGTCGGGATCGAGTAGACCGACGCCTTCTTGAGGTCGCCGCGGTACCAGTGGCCGTACATCTTCTCGAAGAACTCCACCGGCCCTCCGCCGGTGCCGAAGACCACCGCGACGCGGCGGCGTTCCTCGAGGGACAGAGATTCGGCGTCGATCCCGGCGCTCGCGAGCGCCTCCCCGGCGGCCGCGATCGAGAGCGGCACGACGCGCGCGACGTGCCGGAGCTCCTTGGCGGGAAGCGCCGACTCGGGGTCGAAGCCCTTCACCTCGGCGGCGATCGTGACGTCGAGAGCGGCGGGATCGAAGAGCGCGATGCGCGCGACACCGGAAGCTCCCGACCGCAGACCTTCGCGGAACGCGGGGACGCCGTTTCCGATCGGCGTGAGGCAGCCGAGACCCGTCAGGGCGACGCGGCGGCCCCTCAAAACGTGCTTTCGGCCGTCCCGCGGTGTACGGGAACGAGATCGCCTTCGTCGAAGGACGACGCGGGGGGGAGCTCGAGAAAGGCATTCGCCCGCGCGTGCGCCAGCACGTCGTGGCTCCCCTTCGTGGCGAGCGGCTCGACGGTTTCCACGCCGTCGCGGAGGGAGAGCGACGCCGGATGGAACGCGAGACGGGGCCCCTTGTTCCGGACGGACGCCGCGAGGCGCGCGGGGAGAGCGGGCGGGAGGGGCGGACGGATTCCGGCGGCGGCGCGCAGGGCGGGCCGCACGAAGAAGTCGAACGCGACGGCGGCCGAGACCGGATTGCCGGGCAGTCCGAAGACGAGCGTCGCGCCGTGCGTCGCGAAGAGCACCGGTTTCGCCGGCCGGATCGCGACCTTGTGGAAGCGAATGGACGCGCCCGCGGCTTCGAGGGCCGCCGCCACGAAGTCGTAGTCGCCGGCCGACACGCCTCCCGTCGTGAGGAGGAGGTCGTCGCCGCGCGAGAGCGCGGCGCGGAGCGTCTTCAGGAGGACGGCTTCCGTGTCGCCCGCGACGCCGAGGTCCGTGACCTCCGCGCCCGCGCGCCGGAGCGCGCCGATGAGCAGGGGCCCGTTCGTGTTGCGAATCTGCGCGGGGCCCGGAGTCTCGCCGGACGCGACGATCTCGTCCCCGGTCACGAGCACGGCGGCCCGCAGCGGACGGGCCACCCGGAGCGTGGCCCGTCCGGCGGCCGCGGCGAGGACGAGGTCGGCGGGCGTGAGGCGGCGGCCCGCGGGAAGCAGGAGGGCGCCTTTCTGGAAGACTTCTCCGCGGAGACGGACGTGCGCGCCCGGACGCGGCGCCGCGTCGAGCCTCACGACGCCGGCGTCGATCTCGACCGCGTCCTCGATGGGAACGACGGCGTCGCTGCCCGGGGGCATCGGAGCGCCGGTCATCACCTTCCAAGCGGCGCCTTCGGGCAGCGTCCCGGGGACGCGGCCCGCACCCGCGGCGCCCGCGCGCGCGACGAGCGCCGGCGTCCTCTTGATGTCCGCCGCCCGAACGGCCCACCCGTCCATGGCCGTCGTGTCGAACGCGGGGAGCGGCAGATCCGCGGCGACATCCTCGGCGAGCACGCGGCCGGCGCCGTCGGCAAGGGGCGAGGCCACCGCGGCGAGCGGCGTGACGGCGCCGAGGGCGATCGCGAGGGCGTCCTCGAAAGTGAGCACGAACGTGATCGTAGCAAGGCGAGGACCCTCGTCCGTGAGTAGAATCCCTCGATCGTGACGGAATCCCCGTTCCAGTACACGGGTGATCTCGCGGATGAGCCGCTTCCCGAGATCCTCCGGACGATTCATCATTACCGCGTCCCCGGGGTCGTCACGGCGACGTCCGGCGACGTCGTCAAGAAGATCTACCTCATGGGAGGGAACGTCATCTTCGCGACCTCGTCGGATCTCAGGGACTCTCTCGGCGCCTATTTGAAGCAGAGCGCCCTCATCTCGTCCGCCGAGCTGCGCCTGTCGGTCGACCGGATCGATCCCTCCCAGGGCAAGCGCCACGGCGAGCTGCTCGTCGAAATGGGAGTCCTCACTCCCGAGCAGCTTCGGCAGATCGTCACCGAGCAGGTGAAGGCCATCCTGTACTCGGTCTTCTCGTGGGAGAAGGGCAGCGTGACGTTCGAGGTCGGGCGCTTCAGGAAGGACGAGCTCATCCAGCTCGACGTCTCCACGCCGCAGGCGATCGCGGACGGCATCCGCCGGCTGCCCGACCCGCGCCGCGTCGTCCTGCGCCTCGGGCCGTCGTGGACGGTGTTCGATCGCGGCGAAGTGACTGCCGAGGCCAGCGGGGTCGCCTGGAGCGCCGGCGAGCTGAAGCTCCTCTCGCTCGTGGACGGACGGCGGACGCTGCGCGACCTCATCACCGCCGGACCCGGCGACGTCTCGACGAACGCAAAGCTGGTCTATGCTTTCTGGGTGCTGCACCTCGTGACGCGCCGCGACGTCAATACGAGCGGAATCAAGCGCATTCAGTGGAAAACGAGCTCCGGCACTCCCGTCGGAGGCGGCGGTTCCACCGGCTGACGGCGCCCGGCACCGAAAGGAAAAACAGGACCCATGCCTCTTTACGAATACCAGTGCGCGAAATGCGGCAAGAAGTCGGAGTTCATCCGCAACTTCTCCGACCCGCACGAGACGGAGTGTCCCTGGTGCGGCGGCGCGCTGAAGAAGCTGCTTTCCTCTCCGGCATTCCAGTTCAAGGGCTCGGGCTTCTACGCGACGGACTACGGGAAGTCGGGCGGCTCGAAGGGCGAAGGCACGACGGGCGAGAAGAGAGAGAAAAGCGAAGAGAAGAAAGACTCTTCGAAAGGTGAAGAGGGGAAGAGCGGCTCGAGCGGCGGCGGCGAGCCGAAGGGCGCCGAAGCCGGGGCGGGAAAGAAAGAAGGAGATTCTGCGAAGGGGGACAGGGATTCTTCGAAGGGAAAGAAGGAGAGTGGCGGCGAAGCAAGCGCGGCTCCGTCTTCCCCCTCGGGACCGTCCTCCCCCGCGCCTTCCAGGAAGAAAGACCGCGATAGGAAATAGCGCCGGCGCACTTCGCGCGCTTCGACGGCGCCTTTCGAGCTGTTTCTCCCGCTAAACTGTCTCATGCGGTTCCGCGCCTTCGCCTTCATCCTGGCACTCGTCGTCTCGGCGTCGGCGTCCGCTTTCGCGGCGGAAGCGCCACGTGGGACGGCGGGTTCCTGGTACCGCTACCCGCTGCCGGGCGCGGAAGTGAAGTCCCTCGTCGCCGATCCTGCCCTTCCCGGCGTCTTCTGGGCGGGCACGGCGCAGGGGGGCATCTATCGGTCCACGGACGGCGGAGTGTCCTGGACCTCCCCGCCCGGCGGAGCGCCTTTTCCCGGCTATGCGGTCACGTCGCTCGCCACGGATCCCGACCGGCCCGGCGCCGTCTGGGCCGGACTGACGGGCGTCGTGAAGGGCGGCATGCTCGCGCGCTCCATCGACCTCGGGAGGACGTTCGAGGTCGTGCGGCGTTGGGAGGACCGCGCGGGCGCACGCGTGGTCGCCGTCTCGCAGCGGGGGCGGAAGACCGTCGGCGTGGGCGGCGACTGGGGCGTCGAGCTCTCGGAGGACGACGGGGTGACGTGGCGCGCCTCCGCGCCGCCGCTCGACCCGGGGAGCGGGATCTCTTTCCTCGCTTTCGATCCTTCTCTTCCCGGCGTTCTCTACTGCGGCTCCTTCCGCCACCCGTTCCGCTCCCGGGACGACGGGCGGACCTGGCTGCGCGTCGCGAACGGGATGGTGGAGGACACCGAGGTCTTCGCGATCGACTTCTCGCCCGACGACCCGAACGACTTCTGGGCGGCGACCTGCGGCTGGGTCTACCGCACGACCGACGGCGCCGCGAACTGGACACGCTACCGCGAGGGGCTCGCCGACCGCCGTTCGCAAGCGGTCCGCGTGGATCCGCGGGATCCGAACCGCGTCCTCGTGGGCACGACGGGCGGCCTCTTCGAGAGCCGCGACCGGGGCAAGACGTTCCGGCGCATCTCGGCGGACGTCGTCGTCAACGCGATCGTCCTCGATCCGCGCGATCCTTCGCGCCTCATCGTGGGCACGGAGGCCGAAGGCGTCCTTCGGTCCGAGGACGGCGGCGTCACGCTCACGGAATCGAACCGCGGCCTCTCGGAGGCGCGCGTGTCGGCGGTGGCGGTTCTCCCCAAGGGACGCGTCGTCGTGGCGCGCGCCGCCGACGGGAAGAGCGGCGGGCTCTGGACGGTGGACGCGGCGACCGGCGACGTGGAGCGCCTCGCGTCGACCCCGCCCGCGACGGTACTCTCCCTCGCGTCCGCCGGCGAGGCGCTGCTCGCGGGCGCTCCGGACGGAATCTACCGGGCCGCGCGGCCGGGAGCGGCCTTCACGCGTGTCCTCGAGCTCGGGACGCGCGCCTTCGCGTCGGACGGCGACGGGCGAATCCTTGCCGCGACGAACGCGGGCGTCTACGAGTCGATGAATCGCGGCGGCACGTGGCGGCGTCTCGGCAGCCTGAAGTCGCGCGTCGAGGACGTCCGGCGCGCGCGCCTTCCCGATCGCGGCCTCAAGACGTGGTCCGCCGACGCCGAGGGGCTCACGCTGTGGTGGGACGGCGCCGAATGGGCCCGGCGGCCTCTTCCGGGCGCGGGGCGGGTGCTGTCGGGCGGCTTCGGGCGGCCGCGCGCGGTCACGCACTTCGTGCCCGAGCCCATCGGCGTCGCGCTTTCCCAGGAGCGGTCGGTTCTCGTCTTTCGGCCGGAGGACGACGCCGACGGCGGAGTCGCCGTCACGATGCCGGAGACCGGCCTCGTCGTCGCGGGCTGGGCGGGCGACCCGCGCACCGCGTCGGGCCTGTACCTCGCGACGATCGGCCGGGGCCTGTTCCGATTCGTGCCGAACGGGCTCTAGCTGGACGACCTCCGGACTGCGGTATCTTCCGTCGGCGGCCGGCGGCCGCTTCGGAGTCACCATGTCCGATCTTTCCTACAGCGCCTCGACCGCACGGGAGCAGGCGAAAGCGTACGTCGCGTCGATCCTGAAGGTACTCGGATCGCGAGACGCGATGGAAGTCCTGGCCGAGACTCCGGCGGCTCTCCGCCTGGCCGTCTCGGGGCTCGCCGCTTCGCAGGACGGCGCTCCCGAGCGAGAGGGGAAGTGGTCCGTCCGGCAGGTCGTTCAGCACCTGACGGATTCCGAGCTCGTCGGTGCGTTCCGCTTTCGCATGATCCTCGCGCACGACGCGCCCGAGCTGCCCGGCTACGACCAGGACCTCTGGGCGGCGCGCCTTCGCTACGAGGACAGCGACGTCGCGACCGCGCTCGACGAGTTCGCCACGCTCCGCCAGGCGAACCTCCGCCTGTTCCGCCGCGCCACGCCCGCCGACCTCGCCCGCGTCATGCATCACGCCGAACGGGGCGACGAATCCCTCGGCGAGATGATCCCCCTGTACGCCGGCCACGACATCGTGCATCTCGCGCAGATCCGCCGCATCCGCGCCGCCATCGGGGCGCCCGCGCCGGACTGAACGCCGCGCTGCAGCGACTCCATGAAGGCATCTCTTCGTTCGGTCACCCCGTTGATTCCGGCCGGCAGCAGCCTTGCTGTCGCGCTGACGTTCTACAAGGAGCACATGGGCTTCTCCGTCCTCTGGCAGGCCGGCGGAATGGCCGGCATCGGGCGGGACGGCATCGCGTTCAACCTCGTCGAGAACGACGACCGGGTCTGGGCCGAGAACGCGAGCTTCAGCATCGCGGTCTCCGGCCTCGACGCCCTCTACCGGGAATACCGCCAGGTTCCGGCGAGAGTCGGCCCCCTGGAACAGAAAGTCTGGGGGCGACGGGAATTCCACATGGTCGTCCCGTCAGGTGTCTGCTTCCAGTTCTACGAGCATTCATGAGCTCGGACGACCACTTCAGGAAGCTCGAGCGCATGTATGCAACGGCGCCGATCAACGCCTTCTTCGCGCCACGCCTGACCGTTCGCGAGGGGCAGGCCGAGGTCTCGATTTCGGTTCGCCCCGATTTCTTCCACGCGGCGCACGCGGTCCACGGCGCGGTCTACTTCAAGGCGCTCGACGATGCCGCGTTCTTCGCGGTGAACTCCCTCGTCACGGACGTGTTCGTCCTCACGGTCACGTACAACGTCTACCTCCTGCGGCCGGTGACGGCCGGCGTCATGTCGGCGACCGGACGCGTCGTGAGCCGGTCCAGGAACCTCTTCATCGCGGAGGCGGAGCTCGTCGACGATCGCGGCCGGAGCGTCGGGCGCGGAAGCGGCTCGTTCATGCGAAGCGCGATTCCCCTGTCCCCCGAAGTCGGCTACGTTTGATTCAGTGGGGGCGCTCTCAGCTCTTCTTCTTCGAGAGGAAGACGACGCCCTGAAGTCCCTCGAGGTCCGCGTCCGTCGTCACGAGCTCGGCGCCGCGCGACCGGGCGGTCGCGTAGACGATCGCGTCCGCCATCGCGAGCGAATGCTCGAGGCTCGTGTCGGCGGCTTCGAGAGCGAGCGTCTCGCTCAAGGGCACGACGTTCGTCCGCAGCATCTGGGCGACGGCTTGAAGCGCGTCTTCTTCCGAGGCGTCGCGCTTCAGCACCTTGTAGACCTCGTACACCGCGATCGTCGGCGTCAGAATCTTCTCGGGATCCGCGAGCATGCGGGCGACGCGGTCGGCGTGGGGCCCGCCGCGAAAGACCTCGAGCCATCCCGCCGAATCGACGAGCCTCACGGTGTCAGCGCCTCAGAGGCGGTCCCGCTTCTCCCGGAAGCCGGTCGACCGCGCGTTTCGAGCGAAGCCCTTCAGCTCCCTGAGCGGGCGCTCGGGCACGAGGGAGATCACGCCCCCTTTGCTGATGACCTGAAAGGTCTCGCCTTTTCGAAGGCCCGTCTCCTCGCGGATGTCCTTCGGAATCACGACCTGGAACTTCGTCGAAACGACGGTGCGCGACATGAGGGGATCGTAATACGTACTGGTAGTCGATTCAAGAAGCGTATTACTGCCCGTGACGCCGTCGGCCTACCGCCCCGGAATCCCCACCCATTTCAGCTTCGCTCCGGGCACCGCGCCGTTCGCGTCGGCGACGCCCGCGTTGACCTCGAGGACGGTGTCGGCCTTCGCCTTCGGCGTCACGTTGTCGCAGGGCGCGGGATCGGGGGCGCAGGGCGGCACGTTCTTCAGGACGTCGACGATCGTGCCGTCCCTCGTCGCGTAGATCATGTCCAGGGGGAAGTGGCAGTTCTTCATCCAGAAGGGGCGGATCTCGAGGCCGTCGAATGGAAACACCATTCCGGCGTCCTCGCGGCATCGACTCGCGGAACATGAGGCCCTGCGCCTTCTCCTGGTCCGTCACGGCGACCTCCACCGCGATCGCCGCGCCCGAGGGCAGGACGACGCGCGGACCCGAAGCGGCGGCCGGCCTGGCGGCCGCGACAGTCGCCGAAGAGGCCGGCGAGGCGCCGGGGGAGACCGCGGGCTTCGCGCAGGCGGCTACGGAGAGAAGAGCGGCGAGTAGCCCGAAACCGCCGGCGGCGCGTCGTCCGATCACGATTCCTCGCCGGGGGACTGCGGCGGCATCGCGTGCTCCTGCGTCGTCTCCTCGCCGTCCCGACGGATGCCGTACTTCTTCGCGTAGTAGCGGAACGAGCGCTCGGACATGCGGAGGAGCTCGGCCGCGCGGATCTGCACGCCGCCGGTTCTCTCGAGCGCCTGCTGCATCAGGCGCTTGCCGAGCCATTCGAGGTAGGCCTCGAGATCGAGCCCGTCGGCGGGGAGGTCGAAGCCTTCGAGGGAGGACGCGGGCGGCAGGCCCGCCGGATGCAGGAACACGTCCGGCAGGGCCGCCGTCGTGATGACGTCCGACGGCTCGAGGGCGACCGTGCGCTCGATGAGGTTCTCGAGCTCGCGCACGTTCCCGGGCCACGCGTGCGCTTCCAGGAGCCGGAGCGCCTCCGTCGTGATCCGCTTCTCGTCGATGCCCTGTTCGAGGGAGACCTTTTTCAGGAAGTGCCGCACGAGGTGCGGGATGTCGTCGCGGCGCTCGCGCAGCGGCGGAATCGCGACGGGGATGACGTTGATGCGGTAGTAGAGGTCCTCGCGGAACGTCCCGTCCGCGATCTTCTTCTGCAGATCCTTGTTCGTCGCGCAGATGATCCGGACGTCGATCGGCTCCTCGGTGTTGCCGCCGACGCGGCGCACGACGCGTTCCTGCAGCGCGCGGAGAAGCTTCACCTGCATCGTGACCGACGTCTCGCCGATCTCGTCGAGGAAGAGCGTGCCCCCCTCCGCTTCGTGGAAGAGCCCCTTCTTCTCCTTGACGGCGCCGGTGAACGCGCCGCGCTCGTGGCCGAAGAGCTCCGACTCGAGGAGGTTCTCGGGCATCGCGCCGCAGTTGATCGAGATGAAGGGCCGCGCGGCCCGGGCCGAGGCCTGGTGGATCGCGCGGGCGATGAGCTCCTTCCCGGTGCCCGACTCGCCGTTGATGAGGACCGTCGAGGTCGTCTTGCCGATGCGCGAGATGAGGTCGAAGAGCGCGCGCATCTTCCGCGAGATGCCGACCACTCCCGTGGCCGTCCGGCCCTCCGCGCGCTCCTTGAGCGCGACGTTCTCCTCGACGAGGCGCTTCTTCTCGAGGGCGCGCGCGACGACGTGCTTGAGCTCCTCGACGTCGAACGGCTTCGCGATGTAGTCGTAGGCGCCGGCCTTGAGCGCCTCGACGGCCGTCTTCGTGGACGAGTACGCCGTGATCATGATGACGGGGGTGTCGCGGTTCGACTCGCGCGCAGCGGCGAGGACGTCGAGGCCCGTGCCGTCCGGCATCTTCAGGTCGGTCATGACGAGGTCGGGCGACGTCGCTTCGAGGGCCGCGAGACCTTCGACGCAGCCGCGCGCCGACGTGACCCGGTAGCCGTCTTTCTGAAAGAGGATCGTGAGCATCTCCCGGATGCCGGCCTCGTCGTCGATGACGAGAAGATGGGGGCCTTGTTCGGCCGTCATGAGACCTCCGTCGGGGTGAGCCCGGGTACGGCGGAATCGGGGGTTCGGGGCGCCGGCCCGACCAGGGGAAGCGAAATCGAGACGGTCGTGCCGCGCCCCGGCGACGTGTCGACGCGGATCGTGCCGCCGTGCTCCTCGACGATCCGGTAGACGATCGCAAGGCCGAGGCCGGTGCCGCCGGGAAAACTGTGCGCGAAGGGCGTGAAGAGGCGCCCCCGCTCGCTTGCCGTCATTCCCTGGCCGTCGTCGGTGAACGACACGTTCCACGATCTTCCCTGAAGGCGCGCCGAGACGGAGAGCGTGCCGCCCCCGGGCATCGCGGCGAGGGCGTTGCGCGAGACGTTCCAGAAGATCTGCCGGAGCTGGCCCGGGTCCGCCTCGACGACGACCGAGGGAGGATCGAAGTCCTTCGCGAGGCGGTGGCCGGGCAGGACCTCGTCTCCGTGCGCGAGGAGCGTGAGGACGTCGTCGAGGGCGGCGGGGGCATCGACCGGCTCGGCGGCGCGCTCCTTCGGACGCACGTACCGGAGGAAATCCTCCAGGATCGAGGAGAGGCGTTGCGACTCGGCGACGACGATCTCCATCAGCCGCTGCTCGGGCGACCCGGGCGAGGAGGAGTTCTTGAGGACCTGGACCGAACCGGAGATCGAGGCGAGCGGATTGCGGATCTCGTGCGCGATTCCGGCCGCGAGCTCGCCGACAGCGGCGAGCTTGTCCTTGAGGCGGACCTCCCCTTCGAGGCGCTTGAGCTCGGTGAGGTTCTGGAAGATGAGGATCCGGCCGATCGTGTAGCCCGATCCGTCCCGCAGCGCCGTCGCCGAGATCCCGAAGTAGTCCTCGGTCGCGCCCGAGGGCCGGGCGTTCTCGAACCTGAGAATCTCGGAGCCCGACGCCGCGATCCTCTTCCAGTCGGCTTCGCCGATGAGCCCGAGGCCGAGGAGCGGCCGGCCGACGAGGTCGAGGGACGGCGTTCCGAGGAGCTCCTGCGCCGCGCGGTTCGCGTACGTGACGTGGCCGTCGAGGTCCGTCGTGAGGACGCCCGAGGACATGGACGTCAGGACCGAGCCATGCAGCGACTGGAGGCGCGCGATCTCGGCCTTCCGGCGCTCCACGTCGGCCCGCGCCTCGCGCAGCTTCTCGGACGCGACCGAGACGAGGAGCGCGGTCGCGACGAAGGCCGCGACGTTGAGCCCCACGTTTCCGACGAGGGTCGGCATGTTCCAGAGATGCCGCGTGTGCTCGCCCGTCTCGACCGGCGCCACGACGTCGAAGAACATGAGGTCGACGAGGACGGCGTAGAACACGGCCGCGAGGCCCGCCGTGGCGAGCCCGCCCCGCCGGCCGAGCAGGATGGAGCCCGCGGAGACGGTGCTGAGGTAGAGAAAGGTGAAGCTCGAGTCGGGCCCGCCGGAAACGTACACGAGGCCCGTGATGACGACGAGGTCGCCGAGAAGCTGGACGCCCGCGTTCGTTTCGGCGGGAATCCGGTCGAGCGACAAGATCGCGACGATGGAGATCGAGTAGGCGAAGGCGGCGAGATAGTAGATCGAGTTGAGCGGCAGCGCGGTCGAGAACGTGACCTGGATGAGGAATGCCGAGAGAAGGAGCGTCGAAACGATGATGACGCGCAGGACGACGAACGCCCGCAGCATCGAGTGCAGCGGCTCGAAGGCCCGCATCCGCCCCGAACTCATTGAGAGATCTTAGTTCTTCGCGTAGGGGAGCGGGGGCGGAGCCCCCGTGGCCCTAGTTGATCTTACTGATCAGGTCGAACATCGGCATGTACATCGCGATGACGATCGTCCCGATGACCGTGCCGAGGATCGCGATCATCACGGGCTCCATGAGCTTCATGAGACCCGTGACCGCGTTGTCGACCTCTTCCTCGTAGAACTCGGCGATCTTGTTCAGCATTGCGTCGAGGGCGCCGGTCTGCTCGCCGACCCCGATCATCTGCACGACCATCGACGGGAAGACCTTCGTCTCGCCGAGAGGCTCGGCGATCGTGCGGCCGGCCTCGACCGACTTTCGCACGCCCATGATCGCGTCTTCGACGATCGCGTTCCCCGCGGTCTTCGCCGTGATCTCCAGGCCGTCGAGGATCGGCACGCCCGAGGCGGTGAGCGTCGCGAGCGTGCGGCAGAAGCGGGCGACGGCGATCTTCTTCATGATGTCGCCGAGGACCGGCATCTTCAGGACGATGCCGTCGATCACGCGCCGGCCGCGATACGTCGCGTAGTAGCGCTTCAGGAAATACCCGAGCGCGAAGAACCCGGCGATGATGAAGATGATGTAGCTCGCCACGAAGTTCGAAGCCTTGATGACGAGGCGCGTCGGGAGGGGCAGCTCGGCGCCGAGGGCCGCGAACAGCGAGGCGAACGTCGGAATGACCTTCCACAGGATGATGAAAACGACGATGGCGGCCACGGCGAGGACCGAGACCGGGTAGATGAGCGCCGTCTTGACCTGGCCCGCCAGCTTGACGGCCTTCTCGATGTAGGTCGAGAGGCGCCTGAGGATCGTGTCGAGAATACCGCCGGCCTCGCCGGCGGCGACCATGTTCACGAAGAGGTCGTCGAACGCCTTCGGGTGCTTGCGCATCGCCTCGGAGAGCGACGAACCGGCCTCGACGTCCTGGCGAACGGCCAGGATGATCTTCTGGAAGAGGCGGCTGTCCTGCTGGCTCCCGAGGATCTCGAGGCACTGCACGAGCGGAAGGCCCGCGTCGATCATGACGGAGAACTGGCGCGTGAAGATCGCGAGGCGCCGCGCGTTGACCTTGCCCCCGCCGATCTTCGGCACGGCGAACTCTTTGCCCTTTTCCTTGACGGTCGTGACGTCGATCTGCCGGCGCCTCAGGTCGGCGATCGCGAGGTCTTTCGAGTCCGCGACGAGGACGCCGCCCGTCGTACCCCCCTGCCGCGTGCGGCCTTTCCAGACGAACTGCGCCATGCGTCCTCCGTGCTCCTCGGCTTACCCGCGCCGCGCCACGTTCGGAGGGGGCGCCGGGACGGAGCCGCCCGCCGCCTGCGTCGTGACGACGCCGGCGCCGCGCGCGATCATTTCGGACAGTTCGTCGGGAAGCGAGGAGACCGACATCGCGAGCTCCTGCGAGATGACGCGGCGGTGCACGAGCGTCGCGAGCGACTGGTTGAAGGTCTGCATGCCGTACTTGTTCTGCCCGGTCTGCATCATCGAGTAGATCTGGTGGAGCTTGTCCTCGCGAATGAGGTTGCGGATCGCCGGAGTCGGCACGAGGATCTCCATCGCCATGCAGCGGCCTTTCCCCGCGGCGCGGGGGAGAAGGCTCTGGCAGAGGATTCCCTCCAGCACGAACGAGAGCTGGGCGCGCACCTGGGGCTGCTGGTTCGCCGGAAACGCGTCGATGATGCGGTTCATCGTCTGCACGGCGCTGTTCGTGTGGAGCGTCGCGAGCGTCAGGTGGCCCGTTTCCGCGATGCGGAGCGCGCACTCCATCGTCTCGAGGTCGCGCATCTCGCCGACGAGGACGACGTCGGGGTCCTCGCGGAGGACGGCCTTCAGGGCGTTCGGGAAGGAATGCGTGTCGGCGTGCAGCTCGCGCTGGTTCACGATGCAGCGTTTATGCGTGTGCAGGAACTCGATCGGGTCCTCGATCGTCACGATGTGCTTCGGCTGCTCGCGGTTGATCTTGTCGAGCATGGTCGCGAGCGTCGTCGACTTGCCCGAGCCCGTCGGTCCGGTCACGAGGACGAGGCCCCGCGGCTTGTTGCACAGCCCCTCGACGACGTTCGGAACGCCGAGCTCGCGGAAGCCGAGGATCTCGTACGGGATCTGCCGGAAGACGGCCGACACGGCGCCGCGCTGCAGGAAGGTGTTGCCGCGGAAACGCGCGAGGCCCTTCACGCCGAAAGACAGGTCCAGCTCGAGCTGCTCCTCGAAGCGGTGCTTCTGGACGTCGGTCAGGATCGAGTAGGCGAGCTGCTTCGTCTCGGGAACGGTGAGCGGCGGGTAATCCAGGGGGATGAGATCACCGTCCACCCGGATCATGGGCGGGGAGTTCGTCGTGATGTGAAGGTCCGATCCCCCGCGCTCGACGAGCGTCTTGAGAAGCTGATGGAGCGTGACCCCCATTGCGCTGTCCCTCCCGAGTACGCATCAATGATACGCCTATGACCCGGGAGGAGGTCGTGGCGAAGCCCCCTCAGCCCCACGCGCGGACGTCGACGAGCCCGCTCGCGAGGATGTGCCCGAGGTCCCGGTCGCGGGCGAGGAGGTCGCAGCCGTTCTCGGCCGCGAGGACCGCGAGCAGGCAATCGATCGTGGAGCGGATCGTGACGCCCCGCCGGCGGAGCGCGCGGTGGAGGTCCGCGGCCCCGAGGTACGTCGTCGATTCCCGATGCCTCGAGGAAGGTCATCTTCCTGAAGAACCCCTCGATCGCGCTCCTCTCGTGCCGGATTCCCTGGAAGACTTCGGCGACGACGACGCCGCACGTGCAGACGTCGTCGTCGCCGGCGAGGAGCCGGTCCACCGCGCGGGCCTCCGGAGAACCCGTGCCGTTCAGGAACTCGACCCACGCGGACGTGTCGACGAGGACTTTCACGACGGCCGGGGCCGGGCCTCCCTTGCGGAGCGCGTCGAGGTTGCCCTGCCAGCCGCCCTTGCCCGCGAGCTTCCTGAGGCCGCGCAGCGCGCGCCGCCGCGCGTAATCGCGCAGCGCGTCGTTGATGACGGCCGTCTTCGTCTTCCCGGGGTCGGCCTCGAGCGCGGCCGGAGCGCCGCGTCGTCGATGTTCAGCGTCGTCCGCACGATCTGCCTCTGGATGCAGATGTCTAACAGCTCGCATCTGCATTGCATCACCAGGAGAGAAGATAATTCTCTTTGAATGACGAGAGAGTGTGGGCAGGGGAAGGGCAATTCCGGGAGCGTTGTTACTCGGCGCGCTTTGAGTGGCTCCGAGCCGCGGCCCGTCGCCCATCTCGGTGCCCGCGCGGCCTCGACGGCGGATCCAGCGGTCGCGTCCTCCGTGAGTCGTCGGCAACGGCTCGGACGTCACGGGGCTCCTGCTCGACACCGACTGTGACCTCTATCGGGTGCGGATACGACGTTCAAGCGTCGTCTTCACGCTCAGCGAGTTCTACGACCGCGACCGCGCCCGCTTCTACGCGACTCTGCAGGGCGTGCGCGAGCGCGGGACGTGCGACCTCACCGGCTGGCTCGAGGTCTTCGTGGAAGGGCTAGCAACGCAGCTCGACGAGGTGAAGACGCGAGGAGCGGCCGCGATCCGAAGCGACCTGATGCGGGCGGAAGTACGCGCTCAACCCGCGGCAGGTGCTGGCGGTGGGCCACCTCCTAGAGAACGCCGATCTTAAGATCGAGGACTTCGAGAAGCTCTGTCCGAATGTCCATCGCCGGACCCTGCAGCGCGACCTCAGGGAGCTCGTTGAGAGGCGCGTCCTGAAGACCGCTGGCGGAGCGAGGGCCGTTCGTTACCATCTGCGAATCAAAGGGTTATGAGGAATCGCGACAGAATCGCGACACGGATCGCGACATTCAGGCGACAGCGATTGCGACAGTGACTCGTGGCGAGCCTGGACCGCGTCCGAGCCGCCGCGGTAGCCGCCTGATCCCGCCTACAGCACCGTCTCCCGGACGACTTCCTCGATCGACGTCAGGCCGTCCTTGATCTTCTGGAGGCCGGAGCGGCGCAGGGAGACCATGCCTTCCTCGAGGCCCTTCCTCTTGATCTCGATCGAGGAGGCGCCCGAGAGGATGAGCTCGCGGATCTCCTCGGAGATCTCGAGGACCTCGACGAGCGCGACGCGGCCCTTGTAGCCGGTGTTGTTGCACTTCTCGCAGCCCCGGCCCTTCATGACCTGGACGCTCTTCGCGTCCTCCGCCGTGAAGCCGAGGGAGACGAGGACCTGCGGGGCGACTTCCGTGGGCCCCTTGCAGCTCGCGCAGACGCGCCGGATGAGGCGCTGCGCCGCGATGAGGACGACCGACGTCGCGACGAGGTAAGGCTCGATGCCCATGTTCATGAGGCGGTTGATCGTGGAAGGCGCGTCGTTCGTGTGGAGCGTCGAGAGCACGAGGTGCCCGGTGAGGGACGCCTTGACCGCGATTTCCGCCGTCTCGAAGTCGCGGATCTCGCCGACGAGGATGATGTTCGGGTCCTGCCGGAGGAACGAGCGCAGGGCCATCGCGAAGTTCAGGCCGATCTGGTCCTTCATCTGGACCTGGTTGATTCCCGGCAGGTTGAACTCGACCGGATCCTCGGCCGTCATGATGTTCGTCTCGGGCGTGTTGATGCGCGAGAGAGCGGAGTAGAGCGTGTTCGTCTTCCCCGAGCCCGTCGGGCCGGTCACGAGGACCATGCCCCACGGGCGCAGGATGGCCTTCTCGAACTTCAGGAGGCTTTCCTTCTCGAACCCCAGCTTCGTCATGTCGAGCATGAGGTTGTCTTTGTCGAGGAGGCGGCAGACGATCTTCTCGCCGAACAGCGTCGGGAGCACGGAGACGCGGTAATCGAGCTCCTTCACCTTGCCCGCGAGCTTCATCTTGATCTTGATGCGGCCGTCCTGCGGCAGGCGCTTCTCGGCGATGTCCATCTTCGCGAGAATCTTGACGCGCGACGCGATGGCGTCCCGGAGCTTCGGAGGAGGGTTCATGACCTCGTAGAGGATGCCGTCGATGCGGTACCGGACGCGGTACTCGCGTTCGTAGGGCTCGATGTGGATGTCCGAGGCGCCGCGCTTGATCGCGTCCGTCAGGATGATGTTCACGAGCCGGATGACGGGCGCTTCCTCGCCCTCGTCGACCAGCTTCTCGAGGTCGATCATCTCCTGCTCGGACTCTTCGACGACCTCGAGGGATGTGTCGGCGCTGTCGACGACCGACATCTCCTCCATGACCTTCTTCAGCTCGAGGGCGTGGGTCGCCCCGTAATGCCTGTCGATCGCGAGCGCGAGCGCGTTCTCGGACGCGACGACGGGCTCGACGTTGTACCCGGTCATGAACTTGATGTCGTCCATGGCGAACACGTTCGTCGGGTCGGCCATGGCGATCGTGATCGTGGCGCCCGTCTTGTTGACGGGAAGGATGTTGTACTTGCGCGCGACGTCGGCCGCGACGAGCTTCAGGACCGCGGGGTCGATCTCGAAGTGGGAGAGGTTGATCGACGGAACGCCGAACTGGGCCGACAGCGTCTCCGTGATGTCGTCCTCGCTGATGTAGCCCAGCTTGACGAGGGACTCGCCGAGCTTCATTCCCGAGGACTGGACCTCCCGCAACGCCTCCTGAAGCTGATCGTTCGTGATGAGCTTCGACTTGACGAGAAGATCCCCGAGCTTGACGGCCATTGCCTGATTCTAGCGGGTCATGGCGCCGCGGGCGGATCGCCCTTCTGGGCCGTGCTCTCCGGCGTGACCGCCCGTGCGGCGGGGCGGGCGGCCTTCGGCCCGGCGGCGATCTTCTTGAGGCGGGCCGTCACGGATCCGATGGGCATCACGGTTCTCGCCATGACGGGGAGACGGCGCGCGTCGTCCGAGAACCAGAGGAAGAGCTTTCCGCGGTTGCGGTCCTCGTCGGTCTCGTTTTCGCGCAACTGGGGTTGCAGCTTGAACGCGTCGAACGCTCCGGCCTCGGTCTCGACCTTCTCTTTTCCGAGCACGGCGGCCTTGAGCTTGTAGATCTTTCCGCGCGAGAACATGTCGACGCGGACGTCCTGGCCGATCGCGAGGGGCTGCGCCCTCAGGTAATAGAAGGACGAGATGATGTCCTGCACGCGCTCGGGAAGCGGCGTCCGGTCCTCCCGCCAGCTTCCGATCCGCCGGGCGAGGTCGAACTCCTCGACCTCGTCGGATTCGTAGCGGCCCTCCCGGGCGTGCTTCTCGAAGCGGAGAGGCTGGAAGTCGCGCGCGTCGACCCAGGTCTCGTAGAGGTCGCGAACCGGGTAGAACTTCGAGACGTAGTCGTTCGACGTCGCGATGAGGCTGATGCGGTGGATCGGAACGCCGTCGCTCGTCGTCTCGCGGGCGGTCCGGAGCGTCATCTCGCCCCCCTCGATCTTCAGCCAGGCGATCGTGTAGACGAGCGTCTCGCCGGAGCCGAACGGCACGGGATACAGGCGGTCCTTCGAAAGGGACTCGCGCGTGGCCGACAGCGAGATGGTCTTCTCGGCGTTGCCGGCCGCGCCTCCCGCGACGAGCCCCACGCCCGCGACGAGCGCGCCGACCAGCGCGAGGCCCGGGGCGGCCAGGCGTGCCGCCTGGGAGGCCCTACGCGAGGAGACGACGTGCGGCTTCATGAACGGCATCGGCGGGCCATCTCGAGCCGGAACGATTGTAGTCCGCAGGGAATTCCCGAAGGACCGCGGCGCGGGGCCCGACGGGCGAGAAGCGCTCGACGGGCGTCGGACCGAAGAGCGCGAGCGTGGGCACGCCCGCGGCGGCCGCGAGATGCGTGGGGCCGGTATCCGCACCGACGAAAAGAGCCGCGCGCGCCGCGAGGCGCGCGGAGGAGGCGGGTGTCGTCGCGGGGGCGAGGAGGAGCAGAGAAGAGGAAGAGGAAGAATTTGCTCGGAGGGGAGAAGAGGGAGAGGAAGACGAAGACAAAGATTGCTTAGAAAGGGTAATCAGCGCGTCCGCCCGGCTCTCCTCTCCCGGTCCCCAGCGGAGCACGGGCTGGATGCCGTCGGCCGAGAGCATTTCCGCGAAGGCAATCAGGTCGTCAGCGCCCCACTCTTTGTCCACTTTCGAAGAAAAAGGCTGTAACACCGCGAAGGGACGAAGCCCGTATTGCTTCAGCCAATCGTCGACGATGGGGTCCTCTCGTTCGACGAGATGCCGGACATCCGGGACGACGCTCGAAGCCGGTCCTCCCCGTGACGTGCTCGGCGAGCGCGAGCATCTGGTCGAGGACGTGCGGCCGCGCAGCGCGGTCGACGTCGACGTGCTCGTCCGTGGAGAGGCAGTTGATCTTCTCGGTGGCTGTCCTGAAGCCGAAGCCGACTTTCCGCGGCGCCCGAACGGCGGCCGTGATCAGCGCCGATTTGAAGAGCCCCTGCGCGTCGACGATGAGATCCGGAACAAACCTTTTCCCCTTTCTAAGAAAATCTCTTATGTCCTCTCTCGTTCTCCTTCCGAGCAGATCTTTCCTCCAGATTCTCGTGTCCGCGACGAGGATCTCGTCGACGTACGGCGCGCCGGCGAGGAGCGGAGCGAGCGGGCCTTCGATCGCCCACGCGAGGCGCGCGCCCGGGAGGGCGGTGCGCAGCGCTTTCGCCGCGGGAAGCGCGAAGACGACGTCGCCGAAGGACGAGAGGCGCACGAAGAGGATCCGCATCCGACTCACGCAACCTTAGCAGGCCGTTGGGCTATCCTTGAGCCGTGCTCGAGTCTCCGGTGCTGGTTCTGAACCGCGGCTTCGCGGCCCTGACGCTGACCGACGTCAAGCGGACGTTCACGCTTTTCTACAAGGGGCACGTGCGCGCGGTCCTGCCCGACTACACGACGTATGCCTGGAACGAGTGGCAGGACATCCCGGTCCAGGCCGACGACGACGTCGTGACGACTCCGAATCTCGTGATCATCGTGCCGCGTGTCATCCAGCTGCTCTCCTGCGAGCGCTCACCCCGCAACGAGGTCAAGTTCTCGCGCCACAACATCTACATGCGGGACGGAAACCGTTGCCAGTATTGCGGCAAGCGTTTCTCCACGTCGGACCTCTCCCTCGATCACGTGACGCCTCTTTCCCGGGGAGGGCCGTCGAACTGGGAGAACATCGTCTGCGCCTGCCTGCCGTGCAACGTGAAGAAGGGGAATCGCCTCCCGGACGAGGCGGGCATGAAGCTGCGGCGCGTCCCGGCGAAACCGAGGGGGACTCCGCTCGGCCTGATGTCGCTGCACCGGATCCACCCGACGTGGAAGAACTTCCTCGACATGGCGTACTGGAACGTCGAGCTGAAATAGCGCCGAAGAGGGCCGGGCCCCACGCTTCCAGTGTTCGCAGTGCACGGAAACGTGCAGCCGCTTCCCGCCAAAGGGGCGCGCCTCGAAGCCGAAAAGCCCCCTAACTCATTCTAAGAAAAACAACTTATCGTTCTCCTCTGGCGCTTGTCGCGAGCGTGGCAGGAGGGTTGCGCTATCCGTTCCTGTCGGTGACCCCCGAGCCGGCCACAGATACAGGGGGAGGAGAAGAAAATGAAGAAGACCCTTTCCGCTCTCGTCGCCGTCGCCGTCCTCTCGCTCGGGGTTGCTTTCGCCGAAGAGGCGAAGACCACCACGAAGTCCGAGGCCACGACCACGACCAACCCCGTCACGGGCGCCAAGACCGAGAAGGCCTCGACGACGACCGAGACCAAGGCCCCCGGCAAGACGACCACGAAGAAGAAGGCGCACAAGAAGGTCACGAAGAAGAGCGGCGCCGTGAAGAGCGAGATGACGAAGACCGAGGCGACGACCGCCTCGACTCCCGCTCCCGCCGCCACGAAGTAAGCTTCAAAAAAACAGCTTCGAGCTTCAACGCCCGGGCCTCGTGCCCGGGCTTTTTTCTTTTGGGGCCCTAGTCGAGCCGCCACCGGTTGTGAAGCCACAGCCATTGCTCGGGATGACGGCGAATCATCGATTCCAGGATTCCGTTCAGGCGGGCCGTGAGCTTTTCGACGCCACGCTCCTCCCGGGAAAGCGTGCGGACGTCCAACGGAGGCTCGTACGTCAGGCGCCAGCGCGCGGGCGCGACGCGGATCGCGTGCGCGGGGACGATGAGCGCCTCGGTGCGGTCCGCGAGCTTCGCGAGAGCCGAGGAAGTGGCGGCCGGGCGGCCGAAGAACGAGGCCGTGACGGCGTCCGGAGGGCGGGCGTGCTGGTCGTTGAGGATCCCGATCGCGCCACCGCTCCGGATGGCGCGCAACATGCCCCGGGCGGCGTCGCGCTTCTCGATCACGGTGTTTCCCGTGGACGTCCTGAGGCGTCTGAACGTCGCGTCGAGGAGGGGATTGTCGAGCGGGCGCGCGACGACACCGGTCGGGATTCCAAGCGCGCCGGTGCCGAGCGCCGCCCACTCCCAGTTTCCGAGGTGGGCGGTCAGGAAGAAGACGCCGCGCCCGGTCGCGAAGGCGTCCGCCGCGATCGCGGCGCCCTCCGTCTCGACGCGTTGGAGAGCGTCCGCGGGGCCGTGGGCGATTGCGTGGACGAGCTCGGCCGCCACCCCGCCGAAGTGCTCGAAGACGCGCACGGAGAGCGCGTCGACTTCGTCCGGGGACATTTCGGGGAAGGCGCGCGCGAGATTCGTCCGCGCGAGGTTCCGGCGGCTCCCGTCGAGGCGGCGGTAAAGCCTCCCGAGCGCGCGCCCCGTCGACTCGGCGGCCTCGGGCGTCTTTCGCGCGAGAACGGCGCCGAAGGCGCTCGCGAAGAAGGACTCGAGACGGTTGCGGAGCGCGCTGCGGTGTTTCGGCACGAGGTCCTCAGGAGGGCGGACGCGCGAGGCGCCGGAGCGCGTCGTCGACGAATCCGGTTTCCGTCACCGCCATCTCCACGGCGACGCGAAAGAGAGGGAAGCGGAGGCGTCCCTCCAGCTTGACCGCGTCCTTCTCGGTCGTCACGATCGCGGTCGCTCCCGACTCTTCGGCGGCCCTCTCGATCCGGCCCAGGGCGAAGTGCCGGTACGGGTCGTGGTCGCGAAACGTCACCGCGCCGGCCGGCGCGATCCCGAGACCTTTGAGCGTCTCGAAGAAGGCGTCCGGGCGGGCGAGCGCTGCGACGGCGACGAGCGTCTGTCCGGGGAGGTCTTCGGCCCGCACCTCCTCACCCGAGTCGTCCCGGATGCCGAGAACCCGCGTGAGGGCGTGGTAAACGGGCGCTCCGGGGGCCCAGCGGTTCGCGAGCGCGCGCGCGGCCGCGGGGTCGGCCTGTTCGCACTTCGTCACGACGACGAGGTCCGCCCGCGCGAGCGAGGAGAGGGGCTCGCGCAGGCGTCCCTCGGGCAGCAGCGCGCCGCCCGCGTCGGGAGCCGTCGCGTCGAGGAGCACGACGTCGAGGTCGCGTGCGAGAGCGACATGCGAGAAACCGTCGTCGAGAAGGTGAACGCCCACGTCGGGGACGAGCTGCTCGACGCGGCGTGCGGCGGCGAGGCGATCGGCATCGGCCACGATCGGGACGCGGGGAAGGGCGCGGGCGAGAGCGGCGGCTTCGTCCCCGGCGGCGCGGACGGAGGCGACGGCGCCGGCGCCGTCCGAGACCACGACCGACCCGCGGCTCGAGCGGCCGTAGCCGCGCGTGAGAATGGACGGACGGGTCCCGCGCGCGAGAAGCTCGCGGGCGAGCCAGCGAACGAAAGGGGTCTTGCCCGTCCCGCCCGCCGCGATGTTCCCGACGGAGAGGACCGGCCGGGCCGCCTTGCGGACCCTCAGAAAACCGCTGCGATACGCGCCGAGCCGGACCGAGACGGCGCCCCCGTAGAGGGCGGCGAGCGGCGCGAGGAGGCTCACGCGCGTGCCGCTCCGGCGGGAGCGAGCGCGAGGATCGCGTCGGCGGCGACGCGCGCCGCCCCCGAATGCTTCGCGAAGAGGCTGCGGGCCGCCTCGGACGCGAGAGCCCGGGTCGCGGGCTCGGCGAGAAGCGGGCGCAGCGCGTCGGCGGCGGCGCGCGCGTCCGCCGCCGCGAAGACGGCGCCTGCCGATGCGGCGAGCGCCGAGCGTATGTTGAAGGTGGACGGCCCGTGGACGACGGGCGCGCCGGCGCGAAGCGGCTCGAGGACGTTGTGCCCTCCTTTCGGCGCGAACGTGCCGCCGAGAAGCGCGGCGCCGCCGAGCGCGTACGTGCTCGCGAGCTCGCCGACGGAGTCGAGAAGCAGCACGTCGACACGCGCGGCCGACGGACGCGCGTTCTCGAGCCGCGAGCGCCGCGCGACGACGAGACCGTCGGCTTCCGCGGCGCGCCCCGCGGCGTCGAACGTCTCGGGCTGTCTCGGCGCGAGCACGAGGAACACCCCCGGATCGGAGGCCGCGAGCCGGCGCCGGACGTCGAGAACGAGGGGGATCTCGGTCTCGGCCATCGAGCCGGCCACGAGGACGGGCCGTCCGTCCGCGAGCCGGCGCAGGGCCTCCGCAAAAGGCGGCTCGCCGGCGGGAGCGCGGTCGAACTTGAGATCGCCGCCGACCGCGATGCGCGACCGCGGGACTCCGATCTCCTCGAAGCGGGCGGCGTCCTCGGGCGTGCGCGCCAGAATGCGCGTGAGCGCGTCCCAGGGGCCCGAGAAGAAGCGCGCCGCCCGCCGATACCGCCGCGCGGACCCCTCCGAAAGGCGCGCGTTCACGATGAGCACGGGAACGGCGCGCCGGTGCGCCTCGCGAAGGACCGAGGGCCAGAGCTCGGTCTCGACGAGGACGAGGAGGCGCGGCGCGGTCGCATCGAAGAATCGTCGAACGGAGAAAGGGACGTCGAGCGGAAACGGCCGCCACGCGCCTGGTCGCCGGCGCGAGAGGAGTCCCACGCCGGCGGGGGTCGTGGCGGTGAGCAGGAGAGGCAGGTCCGGGCGCCGGGCGGCGAGCGCTTCGGCGAGCGTGAGGGCGACCTCGACCTCGCCGAGGGACACGCCCTGGATCCAGACTCCGTCCCGGGCGCGAGGGCCCTCCGCCGCCGGGAAAAGCCGCGAAAGGACGAGAGGAAAGAGGGGGGCCTCGGAGGGAAGGAGCGCCATCAAATCGAGTCCTGACAAGAATTTATCGCTCTGTTCCACTCGCGCTGGAGATTATACTTCCGTGGGCGGCGGGGGTGCCTTCCCTGGTAGACGAAAGCGACTCCGGAAACGTAAAAGATGCCGAACCGATGCATCTTGTCTCGTCTGCCGCCCGCACGGAATCCCGAAGGCCGCCAGCCCCGGCGGCCGCGTCGGGGTTGAGCCCGGTCGATGGCGCCGGGGCTCCGACGGAAGAGCGCGCGCTCGCGCGGCGCGCCGCGGGGGGCGACGACGACGCGTTCGCCGAGCTCGTCGCGCGCCGGACTCCGGGCGTTCTCGCGTTCCTGAGACGGCTCCTCGGAGACGCCGAGGATGCGCGCGACGTCGCCCAGCTCACGTTCGTGAGGGTCTGGGAAAATCTCGACAGGTACGATCCGGCCTGGGCGTTCTCCACGTGGCTGTTTCGCATCGCGGGCAACCTCGCGATCGACGCGTTGCGCGCGCGCGGCACGCGACAGCGCACCGAGGCCGAGAGTTTTCGCCTCGTGAAAGGGGCCCGGACGAGCGCGGAGCCCGACGGACCGGCGCTTCTCGCCGAGGTGGAGGTGCGGCGCGTCTTCGACAGCTGCGCGGGCGCGCTCTCGGAAAAGCAGCGGCTCGTCTTCGTCCTCCGGGAATTCGAGGAGAAGGAAAGCCGGGAGATCGCGCAGATCCTCGGGTGCCGGGAATCCACGGTGCGCAACCACCTTTTCCAGGCGCGGCGCCTGCTGCGCGACGAGATCCGGAAGAGGTTTCCCGAGTTCGTGGCGGGGCGGTAGGGATCCCTGGTTTTCGGGTTTTTCGGCTGAAGGAACGAGAGGGAAGGGAACGGAAATGAAGAGGGCGACGAACGGCGGGATGGAGATCGACGGGACGAGCGGTTCCGGTTGCCCGGAGTCCGCTCGCGTGAGCAGCGCCGTCCGCCGGCTCCTTTCAGAAGAAATCTCCTCGTCTTCGTCTTCTCTTCCATCCCTGCCGCGCGAGCTGAAATCCCACCTCGCCTCCTGCGGAGCGTGCGCCGCCGAATCGCGCGCTCTCGACCCGACGCTTCTCTTCGTGCCGCTCGGCGTGTCCGCCGCGGCCGCCCCGTCGGCGGAGGACGTGCGCCGGGTCGCGGACGACGTCCTCGCCGAGGTGCGTCGGCGGAGGCGCGTTTCGACTTCCGCTCCGGCGCGCCCTCTCGTTTCGCGCCGCTTCCTGCGGGTGGCGGCCGCGCTCGTGGCCCTCGCCGCCGGGCTCTTCGGAATCCAGGGAATCCGCGTCGCGAGGGAGCGCGCGACCCTCTCGGCCGGGTTGACGCCGACGGCCGAGCCGGACGCGGAAGTCGCGGCCCTGAGCGCGGCCGCGCGTTCCTCGGCCCGCCCGCTGATCCAGGACCTGAAAAACCCCGCCGCGAGGGTCTACGAGTTCGCCGCCGTCTCCGCGAAGGAGCCGAGCGTCGTCTTCATTGCGGACCCGCACGCGGATCTCTAGAGGATCTCGAAGGCCATGCGTTTCGGCTCCCACTGGCTGCGGGCGGCTTCCCGAGTCTCCGTCCTCGCGCTCTCGGTCGCCCTCGGCGGCCCCGCCATCCTCGCGGCCGCCGGTGCGCCGCCCCAGGCGGTCGTCAAGTCCTTCACGCTGAAGTACCGCAAGGTCGAGGACGCGCTGGCGCGCCTGCGTCCTCTTCTCTCGGACTCGGGAGCCGTGTCCGCGGTCCTCGAGACGAACGGCAACTCCCTCACCGTTCGGGGCGCGCCCGCACGCGTCGAGCAGATCGCCCGGGAGGTCGCGGCGTTCGACGTGCCGCTCCGCGCGATCGACATCGTCGTGACGCTCCTGAAGTCCGCGGGGGGAAAGGCGCGCGGCGGCAACGTCGAGGTCTCGGAGGACATTCGCGGGGTCGGCGAGAAGCTCAAGAAGCTCTTCAACGTGACCGATTTCACCCGTCTCGACACGGTCGTCGTCCAGGGGATCGAGGGGCAGCGCGTGGCCTACGTGATGGGCGGCGGCTATCGGCTCGAGTTCCTCGTGGATCCGGCGCGTGACGGCACCCAGGTCCAGCTCCGCGACCTGTCCCTCGAGCGCGTGCGCCGCGAGGCGGGCAAGGAGGTCCGGGGCAAGATCGTGCGCACGTCGATCAATGTGAACCTCGGCCAGCCCTACATCCTCGGGATCGGCCGCGACGAGTCGGCCGGCGAGAAGCTCTTCGTCGTCTTCACCGCGAACTGGCGTCGGCCCGGGCCCGGAATCTTCCGAAACTGATGCCGACATACGCGTGCAGACTCGGATCTGTCATTGTCGGGAGCGTGGCCTGATGCCGACATACGTTTGCAAGCTGGGCATGGGCGACGGGGCGGTGACGACGCGCGCGATCGAGGCGGCCGATGAGGGCGCGCTGAAGACCGAGATCGCCCGCCTCGGGGCCAGGCTCTTTTCCGTGAGGGTCGAGGCCGGCGCGACGCCGGACGGGGCCTCGCGCGCGCGCTTCTCCCTGAACACCTCCCTCGCGGCGCTCCTTCCCCGCCGCCGCCACCCGGTCAAGATCGGGGAGTTCCTCGTCTTCAACCAGGAGCTCGTCGCGCTCCTGAAGGCCGGCCTTCCCATCGTGAACGGCCTCGACATCCTCCTCGAGCGCCAGCAGAACGCGCGCTTCAAGGCGATCCTCAAGGACGTCCGCGATCAGCTCGTCTCGGGCGTCGCCCTCTCGGACGCCTTCATCACGCACGGAGACGTCTTCCCGCGGCTGTACTCGACTTCGTTGAAGGCCGGCGAGCGCTCGGGCGAGATCGAAAAAGTTCTCCGCCGGTACCTCGCCTACCAGAAGATCCTCGGCGCGATCCGGCGCAAGGTCACGGGGGCGCTCGTCTATCCGGCGGTTCTCATCGGCCTGTCGATCGGGCTCGTCGCGATCCTCATGACGTACGTCATCCCGAGATTCCGGGAGTTCTTCGCGGGATTCGAAGCGGGCGAGCTGCCGCTCCTCACGCGGATGGTCATCGGGACGGCCGATTTCCTGCGCGCGAACATCCTCATCGTGCTCGCGGTGATCGCCGCGGGCAGCGTCCTCTTCTCCCGCTGGAAGGCGAGCGACGCCGGGAGAGTCTCGTTCGACGGCCTCCTGCTTCGCCTTCCGCTCATCGGGCCGATCCTCCGGCAGTTCTCCCTCTCGCAGTTCTCCCGTTCGCTCGCGACGCTCGTCGGGGCCGGCACGCCCCTCGTGCCCGCGCTCGACATCGCGGCGGGCGCCGTCGCGAACCGGCGCGTCTCGGCGGCCGTCGCCGCGGTCGTGCCGCGCGTCCGCGAGGGCGCCGAGCTGTGGCGCAGCCTGGAGTCCACCGGCGTGTTCACGTCCCTCGCGGTTGAGATGATCAAGGTCGGGGAGGCGACGGGAGCCCTCGAGGAGATGCTCACGAACACGTCCGATTTCTACGACGAGGCGATCGAAGCCCAGCTCGGGCGCATCGTGAGCCTCATCGAGCCGATCATCCTGGTCGTCATGGGCGGCGTCATCGCGACGCTGCTCCTTTCGATCTATCTGCCCATGTTCACGATCCTGTCCAACATCCGGGCCTGACGGACCGTAGAAGCGGAAGACGAGATGAGTACGACGCCCCGTTCGACCTCCCCCGACGCCGCGATGCCGCGTTTTCTCGACGCCGCTTCCGAGGAGACGCGCGCCCGGCAGCTCGCCGAGCGCCTCGGTCTGCCGTACGTGGACCTCTGGACTTTCCGGATCGACGCCGAGATCTTCCGGTCGATCCCCCTCGAGTGGATGCTCCGGTTCGAGTTCGTGCCCGAAAAGGCCGAGAACGGCTCTCTCGCCGTGATCATGGCGGACCCGGCCGACGTCGTGAAACGCGACGAGCTCGAAGGCCTCCTCAAGAAGCGCCTGCTCGTCCGGGTCGGCTCGCGCGCCGCGATGCACGACATTCTCCAGAAATCCGAGTCCACCCAGCGCGTCCTCGAGGAAGCCACCGAGGAATTCAGGATGCAGGTCGTGCGGGAGGACGAGGAGGGCCAGGAGGTTCTCTCGATCGACCGCATCACGGCCGACGCGAGCCCCATCATCAAGCTCGTCGACTCCGTGCTCTTCAACGCGATCCAGCGCCGGGCCTCGGACATCCACATCGAGACGCAGGAGCACGTCGTCGTCATCAAGTACCGCATCGACGGCGTGCTGTACCCCGCGATGGAGCCGATCGACAAGAAGCACCATCAGACGATCATCAGCCGCATCAAGGTCATGTCGGAGCTCGACATCGCCGAGAAGCGCGTCCCGCAGGACGGCCGCTTCAAGGTGCGCGTGAAGGGCCGCACGATCGACTTCCGCGTGTCGATCATGCCGACGGTCCACGGCGAGGACGCGGTCATCCGCATCCTCGACAAGGAGTCCGCGAACGCCGAGTTCAAGAACCTGCGCCTCGACGTTCTCGGCATGGACGCCGAGACGATGCGGCGCCTCCGCAAGTTCATCCGCGAGCCGTACGGGATGGTCCTCGTGACGGGCCCGACGGGCTCGGGCAAGACGACGACGCTCTACGCGTGCCTGTCGGAGATCCAGTCGGTCGAGGACAAGATCATCACGATCGAGGACCCCGTCGAATATCAGCTGCGGGGGATCACGCAGATCCCGGTGAACGAGAAGAAGGGCCTCACGTTCGCGCGCGGGCTGCGGTCGATCCTGCGTCACGACCCCGACAAGGTCATGGTCGGCGAGATCCGCGACGAGGAGACGGCGCAGATCGCCGTCCAGGCCGCGCTCACGGGGCACCTCGTCTTCACGACCGTGCACGCGAACAACGTCGTGGACGTCCTCGGCCGCTTCCTCAACATGAAGGTCGAGCTGTACAACTTCGTCTCGGCCCTCAACTGCATTCTCGCGCAGCGCCTCGTGCGCAAGATCTGCCCGCACTGCCGGATTCCCTTCGTGCCGTCGCCGCAGCTCCTCGAGGAGTCGGCGCTCACGCCCGAGCAGATGAAGGGCGCGACGCTGTGGGAGGGAAGAGGCTGCATCGAGTGCAACGGAACGGGGTTCTACGGCCGCATGGCGATCACGGAGCTCCTCGACCTCTCGGACCGCATCCGCGGCCTCATCCTCGACAAGCGCCCCGCCGCCGAGATCAAGAAGGCCGCGCAGGCCGAAGGGATGAGCTTCCTCCGCGAGTCGGCCATCAAGAAGGTCTTCACCGGCCAGACGACGCTCCGCGAGATCAACAAGGTGACCTTTGTCGAGTAGCGGCGCCTCGAACCCGTTCTCGGCGACGTTCTGGCGCTCCCCGCGCCCGCCGCACGCGTTCGTCCTGACTTCCGACCGGCTCGTGTACGTCGGCCCCTCCGGCCCGGTCCGGCGCGCGGCGCGCTCGGCGGCTCCGGCGTTTCGCGTTCTGAACCGCCCGCTCCCCGCGGAGACGTTCACGCCGGGACCGGACGGATCGCCGCACGCGGGCCCCGCCCTCGCGGGAGCCCTTCAGCGCCTGCTCGCCGAGACGGGAGCGAAGATTCCGGCCGCGTCGCTCGTCGTGCCCGACGGATGGGTCAAGCTCCTCGTCATCGACGCCGACGAGCCCGAGCGCCACGCGCGCGAGGTGGAAGAGGTCCTGCGCTGGAAATTCGGCCGCGCGTTCGGCGAGCCCGTTCCGGCGCTGCGCCTTTCGTGGCAGCCGGCGGGGCCGGGAGCCGAGGGGACGCGCGTCGTCGCGCTCGCGGCCTCCGAAGACGCCGCGTCCTCGTGGGAAACCCCGTTCGAAAGGGCGGGAATCCGCGTCGGTTCGCTCGAGACGGCTGCCTTCGCGGTGTCCGTGCTGGGCGCGCGCGCGGCGGGGGAGGGATTCCTCGTCTGGGCGGACGACGAGGCGGCCACGACGCTCGTCTTCGCGGGCGGGCAGCTCCGCTTCGCGCGTACGCGGACCTTCTCGGATCCCCTCGATGCGGTGCAGGACATCCGCCTCGCGGTCACCTTCGGATTGCCCGCGCGGTCGCCCGATGCGCCTCCCGCGGACGTCACGGCGGCTTGCGCGGCGGGGCCTTCGGCCTCGCCGGTCGTCGAGGCCTTGCGCGCGTTTCGCGCCGGGGCCGGCGCCCCGGAGCCGGACCTTCTCACGCAGGTCCGGCTCGCGCCCGGCGCGATCGTGACGCCGGCCGCGGCGGCCATGGAGCCTTCGACTCTCGCCGCCCTCGGCACGCTCGCGGGGGGGGATTGATGCCGGGCCGCTTCAACCTCGCGCGCCGGCCCTTCGTCGACACGCGCCCCGCAAACCTCACGGCGATGTTCCTCGCGGTGATCGTCGCCGCGCTCTCGTTCGTCGCCGCGCGGACGGTGCTCCGGTATTTCGCCGACTCGAGCCGGACGCGCGCGTCGATCGCGAGCCTCAGGACCGAGATCGCGAGCCTCGAGGAAGCGCGGCGGAGGGCCGAGGCGTCGCTCGCGCGGATCGACATCGGCGCCCTGGCCTCCGACGTGGACGACGCGAACGAGATCGCGCTGCGGCGCGCCTTTTCGTGGACCCGCTTTCTTTCCCGTCTCGAGAGGACCCTGCCGCCCGACATCCGTATCGCTTCGATCGGTCTCCAGAAGATGATCGCGGCTTCCGGAAAACCCGCCGCCGGCAGCGCGCGGCGCGGTTCGGGAGAGACGGTCCTCGTGAACCTGACCCTCGTCTCCCGCGACCCGAACGGCCTCCCGAAGACGATTCGCGCGTTCGACGCCTCGCCCTGGTTCGACGGGCCCACGCCGGCGAGCGAAGACCGCGGTGAGAAAGGCCTCCCAGAAGGGCGCCGGCTCATCCTCACGGTCTCGTACCACGACGTCGAGGGTCCGAAGGGAGGGCGTCCGTGAGCGCGTCGGCGCGGGTTCTTCAGGGTGCCGGCGATCGCATCCGCGGATGGCTTCCGCTCGTGCGACGCGGGGGCGTCCGGCCTTCGCCCTGGCGGGCCCGGCTGCCGCTGTTCGCGGCCCTCTCCGTCCTTCTCGTCCTCGCGACGGCCGTGCTCATCGGCTACCACGCGTTCTACGACGAAAGGTTCAAGGCGCTCGAAAAGACCCGGGCCGACCTCGTCGCCAAGCGCGACGAGGCCGCGGAGTCGGCCGGCCGGGTCGTGAAGACCGAGGAGCGCCTGCGCGTCCTCGAGCGGGACCTCGAGGGATTCAATCGGGACGTCCTCGGCGGCCGCAAGGAACGGCTCGCGGCCGTGATCGAGGACGTCTATCTGCTCACGCAGAAAGCCGGGACGGTGCCGAGCCAGATCGCGTACGCGTTCACGGAGTCCGGCAGCGCCACGCGCCTCGGCCTCACGTTCACGGTGCAGGGGCGCTACGCCGACGTCAAGAAGCTCCTGTACTCGTTCGAGAGCAATCCGCGCTTCCTGCTGCCCGAGACCGTCGCGCTCGCGACGGACGAAACCCAGCCCGACGTGCTGCGCCTGAACCTCACGGTGGCGCACTATTTCCGCCCCGACGGTCCGGCCGCGCCCCGCCGTGTCGGGCGGGTGGCGGTGCGGCCGTCCGCGGCGCAGGCGGTTCCGCCCGCCGCGAAACCCACTCCGGCTTTCGGAGGGATTCCGGAATGAGCGCGGCCCAGGCGACCCCTAAGTCGAATCTCAAGCCGCTCCTGTTCGCTCTCGTCGTCGTCCTGGGCCTCGCGGGGCTGTCGTACATTCCCCGGGGGAGCAGCGCGCCCGAGGCCCCGGCGGACGGGCCGGTCTCGGGCCGTCCGCGCGCCGTCCGGGCCGGCGCCGATCCCGAGGCCGTGCCCGACCTCGCGCGCGTGGGCGAGAGGGGCAGCACGGAAGAGCGCGTCGGGCGGAACGTGTTCCGTTTCCACGACTCGCCGACACCGACGCCGCGTCCGACGCCGATCCCGACGCCCACGCCGATCCGGCCCGGGAGCCCCCTGTTCGTCGGGCCGATGCCGATTCAGCCGACGCCGACCGCGACGCCCATCATCCCCCCGGCGATCCCGTACAAGGTCCTCGGCGTCTTCGGATCCCGCGACGAGCTCATCGTCTCTCTCGAAGAGGGCGGCCGGATCATCAACGCCCGGGTGGGGGACGTCGTCGACGGCCGCTTCAGGATCCACAAGATCAACCGCGAGTCCGTCGACTTCAGCTTTCCCGCTCTTCCACCCGAGATCACCAGGCGCATTCCCATCCCGCTCCCGTGATGCGGGAGATTGAAGGACTTCCCATGACGACGACACGAAACGGCCGAGCCTCCCGCCGATTTCCGCGCCTCCCGGGCGTGGCGGTCGCTCTCGTTCTCGCGCTCCTCGCGTCCAGCTGCGCGACGTCGCGCGCTTTCCGCGAGGGCGAGCGCGAGGAAGCCCGCAGGCACTGGGATCTCGCCGTTCTCGCCTACGAGAGGGCCCTCGCGCTCGATCCGAAAGACTCGACCGCGCGCATCTCCCTGCAACGGGCTCGCTTTCAGGCGGCCCAGGCCCATTACGAGCGCGGGCGCCTCCACCGGTCCGCGGGACAGCTCGACCTCGCCGTCGCGGAGCTCGAGGTGTCGATCGCTCTCGACTCCACGAACGACTCGGCGCTCCAGGAGCTGCGGAGGGCGAAAGCCGACATCGAGGCGCGCAACCGCGAGAGCGCCGGCGGGACCCCCGTCGAGAGGGCGAAGGCGCGGACGCGCGGCGCCCGCGGCGCGCCGCCGATGCTGAACCCGTCGTCGACGAAACCGATCGACGTCGCGTTCGCGCCCGACACGAACATCAAGAAGATCTACGCGGCGCTCGGCGCGGCGTCCGGCATCAACATCATCTACGACCCGCAGCTCAAGGACGACCGCTTCACGCTCGACCTCCGGGGCATGACGTTCCAGAAAGCGCTCGAGACCGCGATGCGGCAGGCCGGCCACTTCTACAAGGTCATCGACGAGAAGACGATCCTGATCGCGCAGGACACGCAGCAGAACCGCAAGGAGTACGAGGACCTCGTCATCCGCACGTTCTTCCTGTCGAACGGCGACGTGAAGGACGTCTCGGCGATGGTGCGATCGATCCTCGACCTCCGCCGCCTCGGCACGATCCCGGCGCTGAACGCGATCATCATTCGCGACACCGCCGACAAGGTCGCCGTGGCCGAGCGGCTCATCGAGGTGAACGACAAGGCGAAGTCAGAGGTCGTCGTGGACGTCGAGCTGCTCCAGGTGAACACGAACAAGCTCCTGACTCTGGGCACGTCCTTTGCCGACCACATCACCGCGACGGTCGTGCCGGGCGCGGCGACCAACTCCGCGGCGACCGCCGCGACGTCGTTGCCGTGGAACGCGATCAGGGGCCTCGGGATCAACGACTTCATGTTCACGATCCCGACGATCACGTTCAATTTTCTCAAGAACAACACGGACGCCGAGCTCCTCGCGAAACCGCAGCTCCGCATCGCCGAGGGCGAGAAGGCGCAGCTTGTCATCGGCGATCGCGTGCCGATACCCGTCACGACGATCAACACGCAGCAGGCCGTCGGCGGGACGGGCATCGTCCCGATCACGTCGTTCCAGTATCAGGACGTCGGGATCAAGATCGACATGGAGCCGCGCGTCCACCACAACAAGGAGGTGTCGCTCAAGCTCACGATCGAGGTCTCGCAGATCGGCGGCCAGGCGGGGACGGCCGACAACCCGCAGCCGATCATCGGCACGCGGACGATCACGTCGTCGATCCGCCTGAAGGACGGCGAGACGAACTTCCTCGCCGGCCTCATCCGCAAGGACACCTCCAAGACGAAGAACACGATCCCGTTCCTCGGCGACCTTCCGCTCATCGGTGCGCTCTTCACGAACAACCACACGGAAGACAAGCGGACGGACCTCTACCTCACGCTCACGCCGCACATCATCCGGTCCCCCCAGATCACGGACGAGGACTTGATTCCGATCTGGGTCGGCACGGAGAACAACGTCTCGTTCTCCGGCCTCAACACCGCTCTGGTGTCGCCGAACGCTCCCGGCTCGCCTTTCGACGCGCTGCCGGCCCCGGGCGCCCGCCCGGCCGCCCGCCCGGTCCCACCCACGGTCACGAACCCGAACCTCCCGATCATCGGGGGGTCCGGGCCGACCGACGTGTTCCGGCCCAAGCCGGCGCCGACGCCGGCGCCCGTGCCCGCGCCGGCGACGCCGCGGTCGCGGAACGCGACGGCCACGGTCGAGACGCAGGCGCTCCAGACGAGCGCGACCGCCGCCGTGGAAGCCGGATCCGGCGCGGCGTCCGCGCCTGCGGCGCCCGCGGCAGCCGCGGCGCCCGCGGCGCCGGCCAGCCCCGTGCTACGGCTCGAGGCGATGCCTGCCGAGGTCGCACCCGGCGCCGTTTCCATCGTGAACCTCACGGGCGAAGCGGGTCTCGACGCGCTCTCAGCGCTCGAGCTCACGATCGAGTGGGATCCCTCCGTGGCCGAGGTCACGGGCATCGCGCCCGGACCCTGGCGGAGCGGCTTCGGCGGAGACATGGTGCGCCTCGACGCGGACCGCGTCGCGGGCCGCGCCCAGCTCCACTTCAAGCGCACGGGCGGAGCCGGCCTGCCCGACGGCGTCCTCGCGACACTGGCCGTGCGCGCTCTCGCTCCGGGAACCACACTCGTGCGCGCCACCGCGGGCACGGCGTCGACGACCGGCGGTGCAACGCCGACGCCGAGCGTCGGGGCGGCTTCTCTCACGGTGAAGCCGGTGCCATGACGGCGCATTCGCCGACACGTTCCCGACCGCGCGCGCGCGGCTTCTCGCTCGTCGAGCTCGTGATCGTCTGCGCCTGCATCCTCATCCTCACGGCGATGATCGTGCCGGTGACGCGCTTCGGGATGGTGCGCCAGAAGGAGCTCGAGCTGCGCGAGGCGCTGCGCTCCGTGCGGAGCGCGATCGACGACTTCAAGCGCCTCTCGGACCAGGGCCTCATCCCGGTCGAGCTCGACACGGAGGGGTACCCGAAGACCCTCGAGAAGCTCGTCGAGGGCGTCGACCTCGTGGGCCAGGTCAAGAAGAAGAAGAGGTTCATCCGGAAGATCCCGATCGATCCGATGACCGGCAAGGCGGAATGGGGCCTTCGGAGCTACCAGGACGAACCGGACACGCGCTCGTGGGGCCGGCAGAACGTGTACGACGTGTACTCGCTGTCGCCGCTCACGGCGCTCGACAAGACGAAGTACAAGGACTGGTGATGCGAAGAGACAGAAGAGACAGGGGCTTCACTCTCGTCGAGCTTCTCGTCGTGATGGCGATCCTGGGCATCCTCGTCGCGATCGCGGTCCCGCAGCTCCAGCAGGCCCCGATCCGCGCGAAGGAGGCCGCGCTGCGCGAGGACCTCTTCACCTTCCGCTCGTGTCTCGACCAGTACTACGCGGACAAGGGCCACTATCCCGAAGCGCTCCAGACGCTCGTGACGGACAAGTACATCCGCAGGATTCCGGTCGACCCGTTCACGAAGTCGGCGGACACGTGGCAGGTCGTCATGGAGGAGCCGGACTCCTCGGAAACGGCGTCGCAGGAGCCGCCCGGCATCATCGACGTCAAGAGCGGCTCGAAGCTCCTCGGGCTCGATAAGTCGCCTTACAACACGTGGTGAGACGCAGCCGCGGCTACACGCTCGTCGCGCTCATCGTCGGAATGACGGTGATGGCGATTCTCATCGCGGCGGTGCTTCCGACGGCGTCGACCGAGGCGCAGCGCGACAAGGAGGCCGAGCTCATCTTCCGCGGAATCCAGTACGCCGAGGGAATCCGCACGTTCCGGAAACGCTACGGGCGGTACCCGAACACGCTGAAGGAGATGTACGAGGTCCGCCCGAGGACGCTCCGCAAGCTCTGGAAGGACCCGATGACGAACTCGCTCAACTGGGGTCTCATCACGGCGGTGGCCGGGGCGCCGCTTCCGGGGGCGAGGCCGGGAGGCATGCCGGGCGGTCCGCTCGCGCCCACGCCCGTCCCGACGCCGCAGCCGGGGATGCCGGGCAGCCCGGGAAATCCCGGGGACGCGCCGCCGGGTCCGATCACGGGCGTCTACTCGACGTCGAAGAAGAAGGGCTACCGGCTCTTCTCGGGCCGCGAGAACTACAACGAGTGGCGGTTCACGGAGCAGACGATCCTGAACCAGGGTCCATCCGCTCCGCCGCCCGCGCCCGGTCCCGGAATCGGACGCTGATTCAGGGCTCCGTCCGCGGCGTGTCGGCGGACGGCCCTCTCCGCCCGGCGGCGCGCACGGCCGCTTCCAGCGAGCGCGCCGCAAGCGCATGCCCTTTCGCGCTCCAGTGGATGCCCGTCGGAAGGAAGAGTCGTTCGCCGGAGTGCGCCGCGTCTCGGAACGCGGGCAGGAGGTCGACGACCGGCACGTTCCGGCGCGCGCAGGCCTCCTTGACCCGGGAAAATCCGTCGGGGTCCAGCGCCTGCGTGCCGAGTCCGTAGATCCTGAGCACCTGCTCCCTCGCGGCGTCGTCGACGAGGAATCTCGGCGGGACCGTGAAGACGAGAGGCGCCGCGCCGAGGGCGCGCGCCTCGCGGGCGACGGCGCCAAGAAGCGCCCAGGTGAGCGCGAACTCGGCGTCCCGGGAAGGCGGCGCCGCGCGAAGCGAGAGGTCGACCATGACGGGCCGCTCTTCCGGTTCGCTGCCGCTCCGCGTCCTCCCGAACGCGCGGTGCGCGAGCGACCAGAAGTGAGAACGCGCCCCGAGAAGCGCGTCGAGGCGCGCCCACGCCGAATGCCCCTGCGGTTCACCCGGCGGCACGAGCGTCAAGGCGCGGCCGCTCGTCTCCGTTCCGGAGAACGAAGCGGGGCTTTTGCATGCCGTAGATCTCGCCGCTCGCGTTCTCCATGACGTCGTTCCAGAAGAACCCGGCGAGGACGACGTCGGGCGACACGCGAGGTCCCCACCGCCGGAGAGTCAGGAGCTCCTGATCCGTCCCGTAGCCCGGCACCCCGAGATTGACGACTTCGAAGGCCGGCCCGAGACGCACCGCGAGCTCGTGGGTGAGGGTCTCGTCCTGCCGGACGCCGCTGCCGAAGACGAACGAATCGCCGAGGACGGCGACGCGTGTCACGCCGGCGGCCTTCCCCGCATGCTCGACGTCGCGAAACCCGGCCGCGTTCGTCCGCACGTCCGCCTGCCAGGGCTCGCCGCTCGTGAGGCCTTCGACGCGGGGCCGAAGCGACCAGCCGAGCTCCGCGTCGATGCGCACGAGAGGCCCGCCGGCGCCGGGCGCGGCGTAGCGTTCGGCGAGGGGCTGGGGGAAGAGCAGCCGAAGACCGGCTTCGGCACCCCCTACCGCGACCGCGAGCGCGGCCAGCGTCAGAGCGGCATTTCGCCGGAGCTCCTTCGAGGCGATCGTTCGCTCCTTCCGTCCCCTCGTCATTGTCGCCCCGTCGCGTTCCAAACGCCCGTCCGCGAACTAGAATCGGCCGTGCTCGAGAGGCGGCTCCCGGACGGGACGGCGGTGTGGCTGGACCCGATGCGCGACGTGAAGAGCCTCGCGCTCTCGGTCACGATGGCCGGGGGCTCGGCGGGCGAGGAGCCCGGGGAGCGCGGCGCGACGCATTTCCTGGAGCATCTCCTTTTCAAGCGGACGCGCCGCCGCTCGGGCGCGGCCGTCGCGCGGATCACGGACCGGCTCGGAGGCGAGTGCGACGCGTACACGACGAAAGAGTCCGTCTCGTTCCACGCCCGTGTTCCGGCGGAGCGGGCGTCCGAGGCCGTGGATCTCCTCCTCGACCTCACGGCCGCGCCCGCGTTCACGGCCGCCGACGTCGAGGTCGAGCGCGGCGTGATCCTGGAGGAGATGGCCGAGACCGAAGACCTTCCCGAAGACCTTCTCCACGAGGCGTTCCTCAGGCGCCTCTGGCCCTCGCACGCGCTCGGCGCGCCGATTCTCGGGACGAAAGAGACGGTCACGAATCTCACGCGCGCGCGCCTCGTGGCGCGCTTCCGCGCGATCGCGCGCCCCGGGCGCACGCTCGTCGCGGCCGCGGGCGCGTTCGACCCGGACGGGTTCGTGGAGCTTCTGACCCGCAGTCGCTTGCGGCGTCACGCGGCGGCTCCCGCCGCTTCCGTCGTCGCGCCGGGAAAGCCCCGCGCGGCCCGCTGCGTGTTTCACCTCGCGCGGCCGGAGCTCCAGCAGACGCACCTTCTCGTGGGCGGGCCGACGATTTCGTTCTGCCACCCGCTCGTTCCGGCCGCGTGGATCGCGACCGAGGTCCTCGGGGGCGGTGTCTCGTCGCGTCTCTGGCGCGACGTGCGCGAGCGGCGCGGCCTGGCCTACTCCATCGGCACGGGCCTGACCCTGCACCACGCGGCCGGCGTCTCCCTCGTCTCCGCCGCGACCCAGCCGAAAAACCTCGCGCGCCTCGTCGCGACGACGGCCCGGGCCCTCCGGCGGTTTCGGGAGGACGGGATCACGCGCCTGGAGCTCTCGCGCGCGCGAAACCAGTTCCACGCGGAGGCCGCGCTGTCGCTCGAGTCCACGGCCGCCCGGCGCGAGAGCGCCGTCCGCGCCTGGCTCTATCGGGGCCGCCCGTACACCACCGAGCAGTTTCTGGCCGACCTGGACCGCGTGACGCTGGGCGACGTGTCTGCGGCCATCGGATTGCTCTACGGCGCTCGCGGTGGCGCGGGTTCGGCTTCGCTCGGTCTCGGCATCGCCGGACCCCTGCCCGCGGGAGCCCGGCCCGAGGTCTTCGTGCGCCATCTCGCCGACGACGTCTCCGAGGCGCTCGCGGCATGACGACCCCGCCCCCCGGCCTTCCCGTTCGCGTGCGCTACCGCATGGCCGAAGCGTTTCGCGATCTCGCTCCGCCGGCCTACGCCTCCGCGGGCTCCGCCGGCGCGGACCTGCGCGCGGCGGTCTCCGAGCCCCTCGTCGTGCCTCCCGGGGCGCGGCTCGTGGTCCCGACCGGCCTCGTGCTCGAGATTCCCGCGGGCTTCGAGGGCCAGGTGCGCGCCCGCTCGGGCCTCGCGTTGAAGAGAGGCCTCGCGCTCGCGAACGGCGTCGGGACGATCGACGCGGATTACCGCGGAGAGGTCGGGGTCCTCGTCGTGAACCTCGGGGGCGAGCCCGTGACGCTCTCGCGCGGCGAACGGATCGCGCAGCTCGTGATCGCGCCCGTCGCGCGCGCCGTCTTCGAGGAGGCGTCCCTGCTCGGCGAAACGGCACGCGGCGGCAGCGGCTTCGGAAGCACGGGGGCGCGGTGACTGGCCTCGAGGTCAGCTTCCTCGGGTCCGGCTCTTCGGGGAACTGCGCCGTCGTGCGCCTGAACGGGACGAGCGTTCTCGTGGACGCGGGCCTTTCGATGAAGGAGACCGAGCGCCGGCTCGTCCTGCGCGGCTCGTCGCTCGACGCGATCTCCGCGATCTTCATCACGCACGAGCACGCGGACCACGTGTACGCGGCTCTCGACCTGAACCGGAGGCGCGGCATCCCCGTCTACGCCTCCCGCGGGACCGCCGTCGCGGGGGGATTCCCCGGCCCTCTCTTCGCCGACGTGCGGCCCGTCGCCGGCGGGAAGGAGCTCGCCGTGGGCGATCTCCACGTGCGCGTCACGTCCACGCCGCACGACGGGGCCGAATCGGTGTGCTACGTCTTCGCGGACGCCGGGGGGCGCCGCGTGGGAATCGTGACGGACCTCGGGCATCTCTCGCACGCGGTCGTCGACGCGCTCGAGGGTTGCGAGGTGCTCGGGCTCGAGGCGAACCACGACGAGGACCTCCTGCGGTCCGGTCCCTATCCGCCCATTCTCAAGAGACGGATTCTCTCGGCCGTGGGCCATCTGTCGAACGAATGCGCCGCGGACGGGTTGAAGCGCCTCGTGGGCCAGCGCACGAGGGCGGTCGTCGCGCTTCACGTCTCGCGGCACAACAACACGCAGGCGCTCGCCGGGCGCGTGTTTCGCGAGGCCCTCGATGCGACCGGCACCGGCGCGTCGCTCGCCGTCGCGCGGCACGACGCCCCCACGGAATGGATCGGAGTGGTCTAGTGGAGAGGAGTCGACGATGACGGTTCTCGTGAAGGTCATGCTCAAGCCGGGGGTTCTCGATCCCCAGGGGAAAGCGATCGCGGACGCGCTTCACCGCCTCGGCTACGGTGCCGTCTCCGACGTGCGGGCGGGGAAGCTCTTCCGCATCGAGGTCGACACGGACGATCCGAAGGCGGCGCGGGAAGTCGGCTCCCAGATGGCGGAGAAGCTGCTCGCGAATCCCGTCATCGAGGACTACGAGCTCGCTCTGGAGGCCGCGGGCGCGGAGGCCGGAGCGCACCGGTGAGCGGCGCGACGGGGCCGGGCGGCGCGGGGCCCGGCACAGCGCGGGTCGCGGTGGTCGTCTTTCCGGGAAGCAACTGCGACGAGGACGCGGCGCTCGCCGCGCGGAACGTTCTCGGCGCGGACGTGAAGATGGTGCGGCACGACGAGCGGGCGCTCGGCGATCCCGACCTCGTGATCCTCCCGGGCGGCTTCTCGTACGGCGACTACCTCCGGAGCGGCGCGATGGCGCGTTTTTCTCCGGTGATGGAGTCCGTCGCGGCCTTCGCGGGGCAGGGCGGCGCGGTGCTCGGCATCTGCAACGGCTTCCAGATCCTGTGCGAGGCCGGGCTCCTGCCGGGCGCGATGCTGCGGAACGAGGGCCTGCGTTTCGTGTGCCGCGACGTCTTCCTGCGCGTCGAGTCGAAGCGCACCCCGTTCACGCTCGCGATCAACAAGGGCGTCATCCTGAGAATGCCCGTCGCGCACGGCGACGGCAACTGGACGGCCGACAAACGCGTCTACGAGGAGATGCTCGCGCGGGACCAGGTCGTCTTCCGCTACGTGAGCGCCGACGGTTCGCGGGGAACGGGAGGCAATCCGAACGGCTCGCTCGACGACGTCGCGGGCATCTGCAACGTGAAGGGCAACATCGTGGGGCTCATGCCGCATCCGGAGCGCGCGTCCGAGGAGCTTCTCGGCGGCACGGACGGAGCGCGCCTGTTCAAGTCCTTCGCGACGACGCGCATGGCGATGCAGGGGACGTGAGGCTCGTGCCGGTCGATTGGGCGTGAAGCCTACTTCGGGAGAAGAGTTCTCGGGTCGTTCGTCGCGTTGTCGATGACCGAGGCGTACGCCGCGAAGGCTCCGCCCCCCGTCGGCGTCGAGAGGACGAGCCGCGCGCCGGTCAGGTCGCCGGAAACTCCCATGTCCCGGACGGCCCGGGTCACCTGCGCCATCCCGGAGGGGAGCAGCGTGTATCGCTTCGAGGCCAGCGTCGCTCCGCCCGACGCGATGAGGACCGCGTCCACGTCGAGCGGGGCCGAGGTCGCATTGCAGAGGATGACGTTCGTCCGGAAGGCGGCGTCCTCGCGGACGGCCACGAGGGAGCGCGGCGCGCCGCTGACGATCAGATCCTCCGGCGCCGAAGCCGTGACGCTTTGCCCGAACGTGCCTCCGAAGCCGGGGGTGGAGGTCTGCCCCAGTATGTTCAGCGCCGCGGACGGTGACGCGATGCTGATCGCGCCGAAACCCGACGAAACGCCGAAGACCGAGCCCAGCACGTCCGAATAGGTCACCGTCTTTCCGGCTGCCAGAGCGAACGTCTGCCCGCCGACGCCGGTGCCGTCCTGATCGTGGCCGAGGAACTTGAGGACAAAAGAGGTGTCGCCGCCGCCCGCATTCGAGACCGTCAGGTCCGTCGTGTAGAAGGCGCCCCCTGCTCCCGACGCGCGGGCGCTGGAGGGCAGCAGCCACGTGTTGGTGCCGCCGGCCCCCGCCGAGCTTCCTCTCGGCAAGAGCGTTCTCGGGTCGTTCGTGACGTTGTCGATCGCCGAGGCGTAGGCGGAGAAAGAGCCTCCTGCCGTCGACGTCGACAGGACCACGCGGGCGCCCTGTACGTCCGCCGAAATGCCCATGTCCCGAACCACGCGCGTCACCTGGGTCATCGCCAGCGGCTCGAGCGGGTACCGCTTGCTCCCGAGGCTTGCCCCAGTGTCCGCGAGGAGCAGGACGTCGACGTCCAGAGATGCCGCGGTGGCGTTCGAGAGGATCAGATTCGTCCGGAAGGCCACGTCCTCGCGCACGCCGACGATCGAGCGCGGAGCGCCGTTCGTGATCAGGTCCGAGGGGCGGGCGGCCGAGACGCTCTGGCCGAACGTGCCGCCGAAGCCGGGAGTGGACGTCTGACCCAGAACGACGAACGAGGGAGAGGACGACGCGATGCTGATGGCTCCGAAGTTCGACGTCTCGCCGAAAATCGACCCCAGGATGTCCGCGTATGTCGTGGACTGCCCTGCCGGGAGCGTGAAGCTTCGTTCGGCGCCGCCGCTGCCGTCCCGGTTGTTCCCCAGGAACTTGAGCGTGAGCTCGGTGTCGGAGGCTCCCGTGTTCGCAACCGTCACATCGGTCGTGTAGAAGGCGCCGCCCGCTCCCGGCGCGCGCGCGCTGGAAGGCAGAAGCGCGGTGGTGGCGGGCGTGAACTGCCAGACGTCGCGGGACGCCGCGTAAAGCGTCGTCGCCCCCGAGGCGTCCAGGGCCAGGGCCCGGACAAAACCGTGGAGAGCATCGTTCGGCCCTCCCGCGCCGACCGCGACCCAGGTAGCGCCGGAGTCCGTGGACTTGAAGACCCCGTCGCCGCCCGTCCCCGTGTAGAGCGTGGCGGCCGTGGGATCGACGGCCAGCGCCTGGACGATCCAGTTCGTCAGTCCCGTGCTGGCGACGGTCCAGGTGGCGCCGGAGTCGGTGGACTTGAAGACCCCGCCGCCGTACGTCCCGGCGTAAAGCACGGCGGGCGTCCTGGGATTGATCGCGAGCGCCATGACGTGCAGGGTGGTCAGTCCCGCGCTGGCGGCGGCCCAGGTGCCGCCGGAGTCCGTGGACTTGAAGACCCCGCCGCCGGGCGACCCGGCGTAAAGCGTGGCGGGCGTGGTGGGACTGATCGCCAGGGCGCTGACGTACAGGTTCGTCAGTCCCGTGTTCGAGGCGGCCCAGGTGGCGCCGGAGTCGGTGGATTTGAAGACCCCGCCGCCGTACGTCCCGGCGTAGAGCGTGGCGGGCGTCGCGGGATTGATTACCAGGGCGTAAACCTGCTGGTTCGTCAGTCCCGTGCTGGCGGCGGTCCAGGTGCCGCCGGAGTCGGCGGACCTGAAGACCCCGCCGACACTCGTCCCGGCGTAGAGCGTGGCGGGCGTCGTGGGATTGATCGCCAGGGCGTGAACGTACGGGTTCGTCAGTCCCGTGCTGGCGGCGGCCCAGGTGCGGCCGGAGTCGGTCGACTTGAAGACCCCCCTGCTGCCGCCGTCCATCCCGGCGTAAAGCGTGGCAGGGGCCGTGGGATTGATGGCCAGGGCACTGGCATCTCCGCCGGGCCCGCCGCTCGTCCACCCGCCCAGTCCCGCGTGTGCAACGCTCGAGGGCCACGCGACGATCGCGACGGCCAGGGAGATCCAGAGTCCCGTGTACCGAAATATTGCTCTTGCCTGTTGCACTTTCCACGCTCCCTGGAACAAGGACGCAAGGACTTCTCCCCGATCTCGGACGAGACGCGGTTTGGTTGAAGCCTCCGAGGGCCAGCCTTACTTTCGACGAGGAAGCTGCCTGACTCAGTAGATTAGCATCGCGTCTTCATCCAGGCCACGCATTTCTCGAGCTCCTTTCGCATCGCGGCGGAGGAGTCGGCGCGGAACGTCTCGCCGTGGCCGGGGAACACCCGGGTGAAGGGGAAGTCGAGCAGGCGTTCCATCGAGCGGATCTGCTCCTTCCACGAATACCAGCACGCGTCGCAGAACCCGACGAGCTGTCCACGCCGTTTCGAGAACGCGAGATGGTCGCCCGTGAAGAGATCCCTGCCTCTCCACAGCAGCACGGCGTGGCCGCGCGTGTGGCCGGGGGTCGGGATCGCGAGGAGGTCGTCCGCGAGGCGGACGGGCTCGTCGCCCTCCAGCGCGCGCTCGGGCGTCTCGCCGAGCGCGTCCGCGTCCCGCGCGTGGATGACGCGTGCGCAGCCGAAGCGTTTCCGGAAAGCCGCGTGGTCCGCCACGTCGTCACGGTGCGTCAGGAAGAGCGTCGCCACGCCGCCGAGCCGCTCGAGGCCGGAGAGAAGGGGCGCCGCCGCGCGCGGAGAATCCACGAGGACGTTTCCCTCCGGGCGTTTCAGGAGCCAGCTCCAGGCTCCGAACGACTTTTCCGACGTGTAGCCGCAGAAGAAGACGTCGTCCCCGACGGATTCGGGAAAGGCGTTCGCGGCTTCGCGCGCCTGCGCGGACCGGTGGCCGGCGCCGATCGAGCCGGTCGGGCAGGCGACGAGCGCCCGAAGCGCGCGGTCTTCCGCCGCGGCGTCGCCCGGCTGGCGCGACACGTAGGAGAAGCCGTCTCCCTGTGCGAAGACTTCCGGAGCCATCTGCCGGCACGTCGCGCAGTCGATGCAGGTTCGGTCGACGTAGAAGTCTCCGGCGACGTTCGCGGGAAGGCGCTCGGAGGGCTTCGCCACCGGATCCCGAACATCCCGGGCGGCCGGGAAATTCCGGGTGCTGTTGGAGGGTCCGTCTGCGGTAACGTCGCGCGGCCCATGGAACAGCCGTCCGGCGCGCCCCGCCGCCTCATCGGCCGCTTCGACGCGACCATGCTCGTGGTCGGCTCGATGATCGGGTCGGGCATCTTCATCGTCTCGGCCGAGTCCGCGCGGCTCGTCGGAACGCCGGCGCGGCTGCTCGCCGTGTGGATCGCCGCCGGGCTGCTCACGCTCCTCGCCGCGAACGCGTGCGCCGAGCTCGCGACGATGTTCCCGCTCGCGGGCGGCCCGTACGTCTTCTTTCGCGAGGCTTACGGTCCGCTCGCGGGATTTCTGTACGGGTGGACGACGGCGCTCGTGATCCAGACCGGCACGATCGCGGCCGTCGCCGTCGCGTTTTCGAAGTTTCTCGGTCTTCTCGTGCCGTCTGTCGCGGGCGGCGCGACGAAGGCCGTGGCCGCGCTCGTCGTGCTCGTCCTGACGGGGACGAACGCGCTCGGGCTCCGCGTGGGCACGCGCGTGCAGAACGTCCTGACCGTCCTCAAGGTCGCGGCTCTCCTGGCCCTCACCGCCGGAGGCATCGTCCTCGGGCGGGCACCCGCGGGGGCGGAAACGGTGGCCGCCGCCGCGGAGACTCCCGGGCCGAGCGCTCTCGTCCTGGCCTTCGCGCTCGCGCTCGTCGGGCCCGCGTTCTCGCAGTCGGCCTGGACGAACGTGACGTTTCCGGGAGCGGAAGTCGTCGAGCCCGGCCGCACGTTTCCACGCGCGCTCCTCCTCGGCTGCGCGCTCGTGACCGGGCTGTACGTGCTCGCGAACGTGGGGTACCTCCGGACGATCGGGTTTTCCGGAATCGCCCACGCGCCGCAGGATCGCGTCGGAACGGCGGCCGCCGCGGCGCTCGTGCCGGGCGGCGGCGCGTGGATGGCGGCGGCAATTCTCGTGTCCACGTTCGGGTGCGCGAACGGCCTCGTCCTGTCGGGCGCGCGCGTCGTCTATGCGCTCGCCGCGGACGGGCACATTCCTCGGGCCGCGGCCCGCCTGAACGGGGCGGGCGTGCCCGGGGTGGCGCTCGCCGTGCAGGCCGCCTGGGCGCTCGTCCTCGTGCTCTCGGGCACGTACTCCGATCTCCTGCGCTACGTCGTCGCCGTCGAGTTCGTCGTGCTCGTCCTCCTCGTGCTCGCGGTGGCGGCCCTGCGGCGCCGGCAGCCCGCGCGCGAGCGGCCGTACCGCGCGTGGGGACATCCGCTCACCTCGAGCCTGTTCGTTCTCCTCGCGGGCACGGTCGTCGTTCTCCTCGCGGTCGCGAGCCCGCGCACGACTCTGCCCGGCTTCGGCCTCGTCCTCGCCGGCATCCCGGTGTTCCTCGCGCGGCGGGGGAGGGGACGCGCCCGATGAAGGAGGCCGGCGAATTCGCGTGGCTCCTCACGTTCGAAGGCGAGGAGGCCGCCGCGAACGGGGCCGCGCGCCGCGCGGCGGCGGCGCTCGGCGCGGCCCGCGTGCCGGGCGTCGTGGATGTCGTGCCGGCGGCGCGATCCGTGCTCGTGGTCGGCGGGCCGGACCTGGATCCCGACCGGCTCCGCGCCTTCGAGACGGCCGGTATCGAAGCCTCTCCGGCCGCCGCGGCCACGCCGCCCCGCACGCACGAGATCCGGATGCTCGCGGACGGCGCGGATCTCGACGAGATCGCCTCCCGGTCCGGCCTCTCGCCGGCCGCGTTTCTCGAGGTCTTCGCGCAGCTTCCGTTCACCGTCGGGTTCCTCGGCTTCTCGCCGGGGTTCGCGTATCTCTACGGGCTTCCCCGGGCGTTTCACCTGCCGCGGCGCGGGACGCCGCGCGTCGCCGTGCCCGCGGGGAGCATCGCTCTCGCGGGGCCGTACGTCGGGATCTATCCGACATCGACGCCGGGCGGCTGGAATCTCCTCGGCACGACGCAACGGCGCCTGTTCGACCTTCGCGCCGATCCTCCTTTTCTCTTCGCGCCCGGCGACCGGGTGAGATTCCGGCCATGACGCCGCCCCGAGGCCTCCTCGCCCTCGAGCCCGGGCTCCTGACGACGGTTCAGGACCTCGGGCGCCACGGCTGGGCGGCGTCCGGCGTGCCCGTGGCCGGGGCTCTCGACGAGGAGGCCCTGCGCCTCGCGAACCGGCTCGTCGGAAACGCCGAGGGCGCGGCCGCGCTCGAGATCACGCTCGTCGGGCCGGTGCTGCGCGCGTCGGGCGCGCTCGACGTCGCAGTCGTGGGAGGTTCGTTCGGTCCGTCTCCGGGGAGAGTGCTCCGGCTCGACGACGGCGACGTCGTGCCGTTTGCCGCGGGTCCCGGAGCGGCGCGCGCGATCGTCGCCGCGGCTGGCGGGATCGACGTCCCGGTCGTCCTCGGCAGCCGCTCCACGTGTCTCTCGGCCCGCTTCGGCGGATACCAGGGCAGGCGTCTCTGGCGCGGAGACTTTCTCGCCGTCGCGCCGCCGTCTTCGCCCCCGCTCCTCGACGTCTCGGCCGAACTTCCGGAGCCGGGCGCGGGCGACGTCGTCCTCAGGGCGTTCTCCGGCCCGGACGAAGCGGAGTTCGACGCGAAAGAGCGCGCGGCGTTCTGGGGGTCGCGCTGGAGGATCCTTCCGGAGTCGAACCGCATGGGCCTGAGGCTCGGAGGGCCGTCTCTCGGCCTCCAGGAGACGACCTCGCGCGCGTCGGAGGGAACGACGACGGGCACGGTTCAGGTCACGGCGGACGGCCATCCGATCGTCCTCCTCGCCGAGCGGCCCACGACCGGCGGCTACCCGAAGCTCGCGGTCGTCGCCGCAGCGGATCTCGGCCTCCTCGCGCGGACGCCGCCCGGGCGGAGCGTGCGCTTTGAGAGAATCGCCGTGACCGAAGCCCGAAGTCTTCTCGCGGAGCGTGACGCCCGTCTCCGTTCCTTTCCGGGAGGCCGAACATGACGAAGCCCGTTCGTGATTACCGCGCCAAGGGGCGCTACGCCGTCGACCTGAACTTCGACGGCGGCGAGGGCTTCGACGACGAGCCGCTCATGGAATACGTCGCGAGCGTGAACATCGCGTGCGGCGGCCACACCGGGGACGCGACCTCGATGCGCAAGGCGGTGCGGATCGCGCTGCGAAGGTACGTCGCGATCAACGCGCACCCGTCGTTCGAGGACGTCGCGAGCTTCGGGCGTGCGCCGCAGGATGTGTCGCCCGAGGAGCTCGAGCTCGCTCTCCTCCTGCAGATCTCGACCCTCCGCAACATCGTGCGGCAGGAAGAGGGCGAGCTCGTCGGCGTCAAGCCGCACGGCGCCCTCTACCACGAGGCGGCGCGCAACCTCGAGATCGCAGGCGCCGTCTCGCGAGCCGCATACGCGGTCTCCCCCGAGCTCGTCCTCGTCACGTCGCCCGGGTCGAAGCTCATCGAGGCGGGTGCGGCGCTGGAGATGCGCGTCGCCGTCGAGGGCTTCGCCGACCGCGCGTACAAGCCGGACGGGAAGCTCGTCCCTCGCGACGAGCCGGGCGCCCTCGTGACGGACCCGAAGGCGGCCGCGGCACAGGCGCTGTCGATCGTGCGGGAGAGGCGGGTCCGCACGACGGACGGGAGCTTCCACGAGCTGACGGTCGACACCCTCTGCCTGCACGGCGACACGCCCGGCGCTCCGCGGATCGGCCGTGCCGTCCGCGTGGCGCTCCTCGATGCCGAGGTCGTCATCCGGCCGCTCCGGGGCTGGCGCCCCGCGGCGTGACGCGCGCTTGCGGATTGCCTCGTCTCCTCGGGTTAGCTAACATGGTTAGTCAATGGAGGCGCCATGAAGACCGTTACGGTCCATGCGGCGAAGACCCATCTCTCGCGCCTCATCGAGAGGGCCGAGGCCGGCGAAGAAGTGGTCATCGCCCGCGGAAAGATCCCGGTCGTCCGGCTGGTGCCGGTCAAGGTGGGGAAGCCGGAGCGTCGCTTCGGCGCCTATCGGGGGCGTGCTCGTGTGACGGCCGCCTTCTTTGCGCCCCTTTCCGAGCTCGATCTGAGGGCCTGGGGCCTCTGAAGGATGCGCCTTCTCCTCGACACACACGCCTTCCTCTGGTGGCTCGACGGCGACCGGCGCCTCTCGTCGCGGGGGCGCCGGCTGATTACCGACGAAACGACTGAGGTGTTCGTCAGCGCGGCGTCCGCCTGGGAGATTGCAATCAAAGCGGCGTCGGGAAAGCTCGCGGGGGCGCTCGACGTCGCGGCGAACGTCTCGGGATGTCTCGAGAGCCAGGGATTCCGGCCGCTCGACATCACCGTCGGCCACGCGCAGCGAGCCGGCAGCCTCCCGCCCGTGCACCGCGACCCGTTCGACCGGATGCTCGTCGCGCAGGCCCTCGTCGAGGGGCTTCCCCTCCTTTCGAACGATGTCATCTTCGACAAGTACGCTCTCCAGCGCGTCTGGTGAGAGCAGGACGCGTGGAGCAGGTGCGGAGGTTGACGGGCCTTCCGCTCGGCCCTAGGCTTTCTCGGTGAAGATCGTGGCAAGGCGCCCCCCCGGAGCGGCTACCCACGCGCGCCTGAGAGATCGACAACGCGAGGACGTCGGCGTCCCCGTCGCAGGCAAGAGACTTCTCATCCTCAGGAAAGATACGATGCGCGACAGCGACAAGGCCGACGTGGCCCTCCTCCGCGTGCGGATCGAGGAAGAAGAGCTGTAGAGCCCGCTCGCGTGACGGGACGACCGCCATGGGAACCCGCTAAACTACGCGCTCCATGGCGAACACGGCAGCGCCCCTGACCCCCGCCGTCGTGGCCGAGCACGGGCTCTCGCCGGACGAGTTCCAGAAGATCCGGGAAATCCTCGGGCACGAGCCGAACCTCGTGGAGCTCGGCGTCTACTCCGCGCTCTGGAGCGAGCACTGCTCGTACAAGTCGTCGAAGACCTTCCTGAAGGAGTTCCCGACGACTGGTCCGCGCGTCCTGCAGGGCCCGGGCGAGAACGCGGGAGCCGTGGACATCGGCGACGGTCTCGCCGTCGTGTTCAAAATGGAGTCGCACAACCACCCGTCGTTCATCGAGCCGTATCAGGGCGCGGCGACGGGCGTGGGCGGGATCCTGCGCGACGTCTTCACGATGGGCGCCCGCCCGCTCGCGATCCTGGACGGCCTCTTTTTCGGGGACCCCGGCGCTCCGCGCATGCGCGACCTCGTGGACGGCGTCGTGCGCGGGATCGGCGGATACGGCAACTGCATCGGCGTTCCGACGGTCGGCGGGATGACCTTCTTCCACCCCGCCTACGACAAGAACATCCTCGTGAACGCGATGGCGGTCGGGCTCGTGCGCCAGGACCGCATCTTCCGCGCGAAGGCCGCGGGGCCGGGGAATCCGGTCCTCTACGCGGGCTCGAAGACGGGCCGGGACGGGATCCACGGCGCTTCGATGGCCTCGGACGTGTTCGACGACGCGAAATCCCGGCGCCGGCCCACGGTTCAGGTCGGCGACCCGTTCGTGGAGAAGCTCGTCCTCGAGGCCGTCCTCGAAGTCCTCCAGGGCGACGCCGTCGTCGCGATCCAGGACATGGGCGCCGCGGGGCTGACGTCTTCCACGTTCGAGATGTGCTCGCGCGGCGGCGTCGGCATGGAGCTCGACCTCTCGAAGGTCCCGATGCGCGAGTCCGGAATGACGCCGTACGAGCTCATGCTCTCGGAATCGCAGGAGCGCATGGTTCTCGTCGTCCACAGGGGGCGGGAGGCCGAAGTCGCCGCGATCTTCCGCCGGTGGGGCGTCGACGTCGAGACGATCGGCGTCGTGCGCAAGGAGCCGCGCATGCGCCTCCTCTGGGAGGGCGGCGTCGTCGCCGATCTCGAGATCGCCCCGCTCGTCGAGTCGGCTCCCCTCTATCGGCGCGCGTTCACGATTCCCAGGGCCCTGCCGCCCACGACGCCCGTGTCTCTCGACGGCGCGCCGGACGACGCCGCGGCGCTCCGCGCGCTCCTCGCGTCGCCGAATCTCTGCTCGAAACGCTGGATCACGGCGCAGTACGACTGGAGCGTGCGGACGAACACGGTGGCAGGCCCCGGCGGCGACGCGGCGGTCATCCGGGTTCCGGGCACGGCGAAGGGCCTCGCGATGACGTGCGACGTCAACCCGCGCTACGTCGCGGCGGATTCCGAGACCGGGGCCGCGCACGCGGTGGCGGAAGCCGCGCTGAACCTCGCCTGCGTCGGCGCGAAGCCCCTCGCCGTCACGGACTGCCTCAACTTCGGGAACCCCGAGCGTCCCGAGATCCTCGGCCAGTTCGCCGCCGCGATTCGCGGCCTGTCCGAAGCGTGCCGCGTCTTCGAGACGCCGGTCGTCTCCGGCAACGTGTCGCTCTACAACGAGACGGACGGCGTCTCGATCCTCCCGACGCCCACGGTCGGGATGGTGGGTCTCCTCGACGACGTGACGCGCACGGTGGGCTGCCATTTCGCGCGGGAGGGCGACCTCGTGGCGCTTCTCGGCACGACCCGCGACGAGCTCGGGGCGAGCGAATACCTCGCGACGGTCCTCGGCCGCGACGAAGGCCCATGCCCGTCGCTCGACTTCGCGTCGGCGCGGGCGCTCGTGAACATGCTCCTCGAGACCGTGCGGGACGGCATGCTCACGTCCGCCCACGACGTGTCCGAGGGCGGCCTCGCGGTCGCGCTCGCCGAGTCGGCGATGGGCCCGCGCGGCCTCGGAGCGGACATCGACGTGAAGACGCCGCTCTCTTCCACGCGCCTGCTCTTCTCACAGACGGCCGGGCGCGCCGTCGTATCGCTGCCCGCGGGGCGCGAGCGCAACCTCGTGGAGGCGGGGCGCCGCTACGGCGTCGCGACCGCGCTTCTCGGCCGCGTCGTGTCCGGCCGGCTCACCGCGTCCGTCAACGGCGCCCGCGCGTTCGCGTTCGAAACGTCCGCGCTGAAGGCGCTGTCCGAAGCCGCATTCGAGAGATTCCTGGAGGCCTGAATCGTGAAGAAGCTCCCCGCCGTCGCGTCCTTCGTTTCCGCTCTCGCCGTTCTGTCCGCGGCGCCTCACGCGGCGCGTGCCGCCGACCTGAAGATCGGGGCTCCGGCTCCCGACTTCACGCTGCCGGCCGCCTCGGACGGGAAGGCCGTCGCGCTGAAGGACCTCCTCGCGAAGAACAAGGCGGTCGCCGTCGTGTTCGTCGCGACGAAGTGTCCCGTCTCGAACGCGTACAACGCGCGGATGGCCGCTCTCGGGAAGGAGTACGCCGCGAAAGGCATCCCGCTCGTCGGCATCAACAGCAACAAGACGGAGCCGGCGGCCGAGGTGAAGGAGCACGCGGAGAAGCACGGCTTCACGTTTCCCGTCCTCAAGGACGAGCGAAACAAGGTCGCCGACGCGTACGGCGCGTCGCACACGCCGGAGGTCTTCGTTCTCGACCCGAAAGGGAACCTGATCTACCACGGGCGCATCGACGAGAACCAGGACGATGCCGCGAACGTGAAGTCACCGGACCTGCGGAACGCGCTCGACGCGGTCCTGGCCGGCAAGCCGGTGCCCACGGCCCAGACGAAGGCCTTCGGCTGCTCGATCAAGCGCGTGTGAGGTTCCCCCTCAGGCTCCTGTTCGCGGCCGCTGGTCTCGCGGCCCTCGCGCGGCCCGCCGCCGGCGGGCCCGTGAAGCTCGTCAAGCCGGAGCAGTATCGTTCGCGCGTCGTCGCGGCGAAGAAGGGCCGGGTCCTGCTCGTGAATTTCTGGGCCACGTGGTGCGAGCCGTGCCGCGAGGAGATCCCGGCGCTCGTCGCCGCCGCGAGAGGGTTCCCGTCCAGGGACGTCGCCGTGACGCTCGTGTCGACCGACTCGCTCCGGAAGACGCCGGACGTGCAGAAGTTCCTCGCGTCCCAGAAAATCCCGTTCGTCTGCTGGCAGGCGAAGAGCACCGACCCGCAGCGCTTCATCGAAGCCGTCGACAGGACCTGGAACGGCGCCGTGCCGTATACGCTCGTGTACGACCGGAGGGGCGAGCTCGCCGTCCGGCTCCTCGGTCCCCAGACCGAGCGGTCGTTCGCCGAGGCGGTCCGCAAGGCTCTGGCCGCGGGTCCTTGAGAGCGAGCCTCGGGCCGGCACGCCGCGAGCCCGCGCGCGGCAAGCCTGTCCGCCGCCGGCGCTTCGACGCGCTCTTCCTCGACCGCGACGGAACGCTCGTCGTCGAACGCGGCTTCCTCGGCGATCCGAAGGACATCCGTCTCGCGGCGGGCGCCGCCGAAAGGCTCCGCGTCTTCGCGCGCGAAGGCACCGCCCTCTTCATCGTGACGAACCAGTCCGGCCTCGCGCGCGGGCTCCTGACCCGGAGCCAGGTGGACGCCGTGAACGCCGAGATCGTGCGGCGCTACGCCGCCCGGGGCGTTCCATTCGCCGGCGTCCTCGTGTGCCCGCACCACCCCGACGGTGTCGTCGCGAAGCTTCGGCGCCGGTGCCGCTGCCGAAAACCGGGCACTCTGCTCCACGAGCGCGCCCTCCGCGCCCGCGGGCTCTCGCCGCGCCGGTCGGCGGTCGTGGGAGACAAGTGGGACGACGTGGGCGCGGGCGTCGCGCTCGGCGCCGCGACGGCGCACGTTCTCACGGGGCACGGCCGGCGGGAACGCCCGCTCGTCGTCGAGCGAGCGCCCGGTGCCATACTCGCGACGACGCTCGCCGATGCGCTCGATCAGCTCCTGTCCCGCGTCCACCCCCGACGTCCGCCGCGGAGGCCCGCGTGACGCCGCGTGAGATCGCCGCGCTCGCGGCGGCCGCGCCGAGCGTCACGGTCGCCGTCGCCGGCGACCTGATGCTGGACGAGACCTGGACGGGCTCCGTCGAGCGGGTCGCTCCGGAGGCGCCGGTGCCGCTGCTTGCGCTCGCCGCGATGAGCCGGCGCGCCGGCGGGGCGGGAAACGTCGTCGAGAACCTTGCCGCTCTCGGCGCGCGTGTCGTGACGCTCGGCGCCGTGGGCCCGGGCGAAGAGGGCGAATGGCTCGCGCGGCGGCTCACGACTCTGCCGGGCGCGTCGGGCACCGTCGTCGTCGATCCCCTCCGCGCGACGCCCGTGAAGCGGCGCATCGTGTCGGAAGGGCGCCAGATGCTGCGCATCGACGAGGAGCTCGCCTCCTCCCTGTCGCCGTCCGCCGAGCGGGAGCTCCTCGCCGCGGCGCGGAAGGCGGTGGACGCCGCCGACGTGCTTCTCCTCTCCGATTACGCGAAGGGCACGCTCACTGAGGCTCTCATGGCGGCCCTCCTCGAGGCGGCGCGCGCGAAGGGGATCCCCGCGCTCGTGGACCCGAAGGGACGCGACTACGCGCGGTACCGGGGGGCGACCGTCGTCACGCCGAACCGCAAGGAGCTCGAGACGGTGACGGGCGAGTCCGCGCGCGACCTCCCGGCGGTCGCCCGGCTCGGCGCGCGCCTCAGGGACGAGCTCGGCCTCGAGGCGCTTCTCGTGAAGCTTTCCGAGGAGGGCATGCTCCTCCTCGAGCGCGGAAAGGAGCCGCGACGGATCACGGCCCACGCCCGCGAGGTCTTCGACGTGACGGGAGCCGGAGACACCGTTCTCGCGGCGCTCGGCGTGGCCACGGGCTGCGGCCTCTCGCTCTTCGAGGCGGCCGGGATCGCGAACCGTGCCGCGGGCTGCGCGGTGGCGCGCGTCGGCACCGCACCGGTCCACTGGGCCGACCTTCTGGAAGGCGCCTCCGGAGCGCCGCACGAAAAGCTCGTGGATCGCGCGCACCTCGCGGCCCTCGCGTCGATGTTGCGGCGCGCGCACAAGAAAGTCGTCTTCACGAACGGCTGCTTCGACCTCCTGCACCCGGGTCACGTGAAGCTCCTCACGGAAGCGCGTCGGTGCGGCGACCTCCTCGTCGTCGGCCTGAACAGCGACCCGTCCGTCAGGCGGCTCAAGGGCGAGGGCCGGCCGATTCTTTCCGAGGAGGACCGCGCGCAGGTCCTCGGCGGGCTCGATGCCGTGGACTTCGTCGTCCTCTTCGACGAGGACACGCCGGAGGCGATCATCGAGGAGCTCAGGCCCCAGACGCTCGTCAAAGGGGGCGACTACACGGAGGCTTCCGTCGTCGGCGCGCCGTTCGTGCGGTCTTACGGCGGGGACGTCGTCCTGATTCCGCTCGTGGAGGGGCGGTCGACCTCGGCGATGGTCGCCCGCCTGAAAGGCGGGCGCTGATGCGCGCGTATTTCGAGGAGCTCGCGACTCTGGCCTCCGGCGCGTCCCTCTCGATCGGGCCCGCGGTGGAGAAGGCCGCGCGGCTCGTGGCCGACGCCGCGCTCTCGGGGCGCACGACCTTCGCGTTCGGAAACGGCGGCAGCGCGACGCAGGCCCAGCACTTCGTGGCCGAGCTCGTCGTGCGCTACAAGGACGACCGTCCCGCCCTCCCGGCGGTCGCGCTCACGGCCGACGTCGCGATCCTGACGGCGTGCGCGAACGACTACGACTACTCGGTGATCTTCGCGCGGCAGATCGAGGCGCTCGGGAAGCCGGGCGACGTGGCCGTGGGCCTCACGACGTCGGGAAAGAGCCCGAACGTCCTGAAAGGGCTCGAAGCGGCGAAGGCGCGCGGCCTCACGACGATCCTGCTCACGGGCGAGAAGGGCCGCGCGGAAGCGGCGCGCTGGGACGTCGGCATCGTCGTACCCTCGACGGAGACGGCGCACGTGCAGGAGCTTCACCTCGCCGCCCTGCATCTGATGTGCCGGTTCGTGGACGCGGAACGGACCCGCGGGGTCTGACGGCGGGTGGAGGGCCGGACCGGCTCCGTCCTGAAGGCCGTGGTGATCGCCTTCGTCGCGTGGCTCGCGATCGACCGTTTCGTGCCGGGTCTCGCGCTCTCCGTGATTTCCCACGACGGGGCCGCCCTGCCGAATGCGCTCGAGGAGCCCGTGCAGGCCGAGCCGACGGTGGGGCCGTTCGCGGAGACGCGCGGGCGGCGGACGTTTCGGATCACGCCGCGGGCCGCGTACGACGTCGCCGCGCGCGTCGGCGCGACCGAGCGCTACAGGTCTGGCGCCGCGGGGAGCCTCCTTCCATGGGACTTCGTCCTCACGTGGGGCGCGGTCACGCGGGAGCCGGCGTGGAACCGCATCTCGTTCACGCAGACCGGGCGCTTCTACCTTTGGTCGACGCGCGATGCGTCGCTCGATCTCGGGTACGTCTCGAGCCACACCGCAAACACGCACCTGATCGCCGCGAGCGGTCGCGTCGCGTCGGCCTTCGCGCGCGTGAGGCGCGGCGACGTCGTGCGCCTCGAGGGCGACCTCGTCGACGTCGACGGCCCGGACGGGTTCGTCTGGAAGTCGAGCCTCACGCGGACGGACACGGGCGCGGGCGCGTGCGAGACGCTCTACGTCCGCGCGATCACGATCGGGACGCGGAAGTATCGCTAGGCCGGAAACACGGCGTCGATCGCGGCGAGGACGTCCGCCGGCGCCACGCCTCGCATGCACGCGTGATCGATCGGACACACGACGAAACGGCAGGGGGCGCAAAGGGTGCGCCGGCGGGCGACGGCCAGGCGGACGGGCCGGCCGTCGCGGCGCGCGCCGTCCCACGGCCGGGTGGCCTCGGGATCCGTCGGGCCGAAGACGACGGCGGACGGCGTGCCCGCGGCGCCCGCGAGATGCGCGAGGCCGGAGTCGTTGCCCAGGAAGAGTGTCGCGTCCGCGAGGATGCCGAGCGCTTCGGGGAGCGACGTGGCCCCCGAGAGGTCGAAGACGCGAGCCTTCTTCGCGAGACTCGCGGCCTCGCCGTTGACGCTCTTTTCGGCAGCGCTCCCGAGGAGGACGACCGGAAGGCCGCGCCGCACCGCCAGGGCGTCGAAGACGGCCGCGAAACGCTCGAGGTCCCAGCGCTTGGCGGCGTGGGCGAACGAGGCGACGTGCGCGGCGGCGAACGCCCCGCCTTTCCAGCCGGCCTCGGCGAGGCGCGCGCGCGCGGCTTCCCGGACCGCGCCACTCACGGGCCACGAGACGTCCGGGGCACCGGCGGAGGCGGCGCCCGCCGCCTCCGCGAGGCGCAGGTGTTTCCAGACCTGGTGCGCGCCGGGCGCGAGAGAGGGGCGCACCGCGCGCGTCAGGAGCGCGCCGCGCCATTCGCCGCGGTAGCCGATCCGCTCAGGCACTCCCGCACGGGCGAGGGTCCACGCCGCCCGAAAGCTCGTCGGGAGGATGACCGCGCGATCGAACCGCGCGGTCCGGATCTCGCCGACGAGGCGCTCGTGCGCGTTCGCGTCGGCGGCCGGTCCCTTTGGTTGGTCGACGACGACCTCGTCGACCTCCGGGAGAAGGCGGTACAGCTCCGCGACCCATGGGCGCGCGAGGATCGCGAGGGCGCCGCTCGAGTCGGCGGCGCGGAGAGCCCGGACCGCCGGCAGCGACATGACGACGTCGCCGACCCAGTTCGTGGCGCGGACGAGCGTCCTCACGCGGGGGAGAATAGCGCCGGCGGCAGCCGGCGCCGGCTGCCATACGAACTCCTCGGACCCCTGGCCGCGCTGCTCTCACGGGACTACCTTCGGCCTTAATCAATCAATAGATGAATATGACCTGATTTTCGCCGGTTCTCGCGCTATTCGAAGAGGGCCGATCACGCCAAGCAGCTTCGAGGCCGAGCGGAGCGAAAGGGTAACCAGGATGAGATGCGCCATTTACGTCATGTCTGCATTTCTCTGCTCGTCGAGCTTGTTCGCTCAACCTACCGATGCGATCCAGAATTGGACTGCGCCGCTTTACTTGGCTCCCACAGGCGACTCCAGGGGGGAGCGGCGATCGGGGCGGACGCGACGCCCTCGCTTCGAGACGTCAGGCGCTGGCCGCAGGGCCGGTGGCGCTGCCGTTCATCGCGCTGCCGCCCTGCCGTCTCGTCGACACGCGCGGCAACGGCGCGCCGCTCACGGGCGGATGGCTGCCCGCCGCCACGGTGCGCAGTTACACGCTGGCGGGTGTTTGCAACCTCCCCGCGAACGCCCAGGCCATCTCCCTGAACGCCACGGTCGTCAAGCCCGTCGGCCCTGGGTTCCTGGTTCTCTACCCTGAGGGTGGGATCGTTCCCTCCCGTCTCGACGCTCAATTACCTCGGCAACGACGTCATCGTGAATGCTGCCGTCGTCCCTCTGAGCGTCTCCGGAGGCATCTCGGTGGTGCTCGGCGTCTCGGGCGGCGACGTCATCCTCGACACGAACGGCTACTACGCGGCAACACCGAGCGTCACGAGCCTCAACGCGCTGACCGGTGACGTTCTTCTGCAGGCCGGCGCGAACGTCACGATCACGCCCGGGAACGGAACGCTGGCGATCGACGCGGCGGCGGGCTCCCAGGGTCCTGTCGGTCCGACAGGCGCCACGGGTTCTCAAGGTCCGACCGGCGCCGCCGGCGCGACGGGCCCTCGAGGCCCGGCCGGGGCGGGCGCGCCGTCGGGGTCGATGGTGCTCGGTGCGCCAGGCGACACCACGCTGATCGGAGCCGGGTACACCGAAATCGCCTCCACGTCGATCGAGTACTGGACGGCGACGACGACGACGGCGCGCCGTCGGGACGCCAATACCACACGGCGGTCTGGACCGGCTCGAGAATGATCGTCTGGGGCGGGTACAACGGCAACGCACTGAACGACGGCGGCCAGTACGACCCGGTCGCGAACGCCTGGGCGGCGACGACGACGGCGGGCGCGCCGTCGGGACGCGACTCTCACACGGCGGTCTGGACCGGCTCGAGGATGATCGTCTGGGGCGGGTCAACGGCAGCGCTTCCTGAACGACGGCGGCCAGTACGACCCGGTCGCGAACGCCTGGACGGCGACGACGACCGGGCGCGCCGTCGGGACGTCTCTCCACACGGCGGTCTGGACCGGCTCGAGGATGATCGTCTGGGGCGGGTCGGCTGCGCTCCCTACCTGAACGACGGTGGCCAGTACGACCCGGTCGCGAACATCTGGCCGGCGACGACGGCAACGGGCGCGCCGTCGGTACGCTACTTGCCACACGGCGGTCTGGACCGGCTCCAGGATGATCGTCTGGGGCGGGGCGGCAACGGCGCTACCTGAACGACGGCGGCCAGTACGACCCGGTCGGCGAACGCCTGGACGGCGACGACGACAACGGGCGCGCCGTCGGGACGCGGCTGTCACACGGCGGTCTGGACCGGCTCCAGGATGATCGTCTGGGGCGGGTACGACAACAGCGTCATCCTGAATGACGGCGGCCAGTACGACCCTGTCGCGAACGCCTGGACGGCGACGACGACAGCGGGCGCGCCGTCGGGGCGCAGCTATCACACGGCGGTCTGGACCGGCTCCAGGATGATCGTCTGGGGCGGGTACAACGCCGCGTTCTACCTGAACGACGGCGGCCAGTACGACCCGGTCGCGAACGCCTGGACCGCGACGACGACATCGGGCGCGCCATCGGGACGCTGGCTGCACACGGCGGTCTGGACCGGCTCCAGGATGATCGTCTGGGGCGGGGTCAACGGCTCTTACCTGAACGACGGCGGCCAGTGGGCGAGGGTGTCGCTCTACAGGAAGAACTGACGGCCTGAGGAGGGTAACGACGATGAACCCGGTCATCTCTGTTGCGGCCGTGCTTTTTTGCTCGCTTTCCGCATTCGCTCAGACCTACCGACGCGAACCAGACCTGGACTGCGCCGCTCTACTGGGCTCCTGCGCGCGCTCCGCAAGGATCAGCCGGCGATCACGGCGGACGTCGACGCCCTCGCCTCGGGACGCCAGGCGCTGCGCCGCAGGGCCGGTGGCGCTGCCGTTCATTGCGCTGCCTCCCTGCCGCCTCGTCGACACCCGTGGCAACGGCGCTCCGCTCACGGGCGGCTGGCTGCCGTCGGCCACGGTGCGCAGCTACACGCTGACTGGCGTCTGCAACGTGCCCGCGAACGCCCAGGCGGTCTCCCTGAACGCCACGGTCGTCAAGCCCGTCGGCCCTGGGTTCCTGACCCTCTGCCCGCAGGGCGGGTCGTTCCCATCCGTCTCGACGCTCAATTACCTCGGCAACGACGTCATCGTGAATGCCGCCGTCGTTCCCCTGAGCGTCTCCGGAGGCATTTCGATTGCGCTCGGCGTCTCGGGCGGCGACGTCATCCTCGACACGAACGGCTATTACGCGGCAACGCCGAGCGTCACGAGTCTCAACGCGCTGACAGGTGACGTGACCCTGGCGGCGGGAGCGAACGTGGCCATCACGCCCTCGGCCAACACGCTGACCATCGCCGCGGTCGCAGGAGGACCTCCGTCCGGGCCGGCCGGCGGGAGTCTTTCGGGAACGTACCCGAACCCGAGTATTGCCCCCGGGGCGATTGGACCAGCGCATCTCGCGAACGGGACTGCGGTACGGAGCATCAACGGTGCGGCACAGGACCTGGTGACGCTGCAAGGAAGCGGGGACGTTACCGTCTCGACGGCGGGCAGCACGATCACGATCGCGGCGTCGTCAGGGTCGATGGCGCTGGGTGCGCCAGGCGATACGACTTTGCTCGGGGCCGGGTATACCGAGATCGCCAATACCTCGATCTACTACTGGACGGCGACGACGACCACGGGCGCACCGTCGGGACGCCAGTTGAACTCGGCGGTCTGGACCGGCACGAGGATGATCGTCTGGGGCGGCTCCAACTTCAGCGCTTTCCTGAACGACGGCGGCCAGTACGACCCGGTCGCGAATGCCTGGACGGCAACGACGACGGCAGGCGCGCCGTCAGCGCGCTGGGGTCACACTGCGGTCTGGACCGGCTCCAGGATGATCGTCTGGGGCGGGTGCTGCAGTCTCAACAGCGGCGGTCAGTACGACCCGGCCGCGAACGCCTGGACCGCGACGACGGCGACGAATGCGCCGTCGGGACGCCTCTACCACACGGCGGTATGGACCGGCTCGAAGATGATCGTCTGGGGCGGGTCCAACGGCGGCGCACTGATGAACGACGGCGGCGAGTACGAGCCCTTCAATGACGCCTGGACGCCGACGACGACAACGAACGCGCCGTCGGTACGCTATTCCCACACGGCGGTGTGGACCGGCTCGAAGATGATCGTCTGGGGCGGGAGCGGAGACAATAGCTCTTACCTCAATGACGGCGGCCAGTACGACCCGGCTGGGAGCACCTGGACGCCGACGGCGACAATCGGCGCGCCCTCGGGACGCCAGTTGCACACGGCGGTGTGGACCGGCTCGAAGATGATCGTCTGGGGAGGGACCACCATTTACCCCACTGTCTTCGACGACGGCGGCCAGTACGACTCGGTTGGGAACACCTGGACGGCGACGACGACAGCGGGCGCGCCGTCGGCACGCTGGTACCACACGGCGGTCTGGACAGGCTCGAGAATGATCGTCTGGGGCGGCACCGGGGGCGTCGCCTACCTTAACGACGGCAGCCAGTACGACCTGGCGGGAAACGCCTGGACCGCGACGGCGACAGCGGGCGCGCCCTCGGGACGCCTGTACCACACAGCGGTCTGGACAGGCTCCAGGATGATCGTTTTCGGCGGGTTCGGCGGCAGCTCTCACTTGAACGACGGCGGGCAGTGGGTCCCGGTCTCGCTCTACAGGAAGAACTGAGAAGGCTCGTGAAGAGGGTAACGACGATGAACCCGGTCATCTCTGTTGCAGCCGTCCTTCTATGCTCGCTTTCCGCGTTCGCTCAACCTACAGACGCGATCCAGAACTGGACCGCGCCGCCTTACTGGGCTCCTTCGCAGGCAGCTCCACAAGGGAGCGGCGATCACGGTGGGCCCGACGCCCTCGCTTCGGGACGTCGGGCGCTGGCCGCAGGGCCGGTGGCGCTGCCGTTCATCGCGCTACCCCCCTGCCGCCTCGTCGACACGCGCGGCAACGGCGCGCCGCTCACGGGCGGCTGGCTGCCGTCGGCCACGGTGCGCAGCTACACGCTGACGGGCGTCTGCAACCTGCCAGCAAACGCCCAGGCCGTTTCGTTGAATGCCACGGCCGTCAAGCCCGTCGGCCCTGGGTTCCTGGTTCTCTACCCTGAAGGCGGATCGTTCCCACCCGTCTCGACGCTCAACTACCTCGGCAACGACGTCATCGTGAATGCTGCCGTTGTCCCGCTCTCCGCCTCGGGCGGCATCTCGGTGGCACTCGGCGTCTCGGGCGGCGACGTCGTCCTCGACACGAACGGCTATTACGCGGCAACGCCCAGCGTCACGAGCCTCAACACGCTCGCCGGCGACGTGACCCTTGCGGCGGGAGCCAACGTTTCCATCACGCCCTCGGCCAACACGCTGACCATCGCCGCGGTCGCGGGAGGACCCCCGTCCGGGCCGTCTGGAGGAAGCCTCTCGGGGGCATACCCCAGCCCGAGTATTGCCCCGGGAGCGATTGGACCAGCGCATCTCGCGAACGGGACGGCTGTACGGAGCATCAATGGGGCGGCACAGGACCTGGTGACGCTTCAGGGAAGCGGGCGCGTCTCGGTCTCGGCGACGGGCAGCACGATCACCATCGGAGCGCCGTCGGGGTCGATGGTGCTGGGTGAGCCAGGTGACACAACTTTGATCGGTGCAGGCTATACGGAGATCGCAAGTACCTCCATCTATTGCTGGAGGGCAACGGCGACAACGGGCGCGCCGCCGGGGCGCCAATACCACACGGCGGTCTGGACCGGCTCGAAGATGATCGTCTGGGGCGGGTGGGGCAGCGGTAACCTCAACGACGGCGGCCAGTACGACCCGGTCGCGAACGCCTGGACGACAACGACGACAACGGGCGCGCCGCCGGGACGCCAGTCTCACACGGCGATCTGGACCGGTTCAAAGATGATCGTCTGGGGCGGGTACAACGGCAGCAGTGTTTACTTCAACGACGGCGGCCAGTATGACCCAGTCGCGAACGCCTGGACCCTTACGACGACAACGGGCGCTCCGTCGGGACGCTATTTCCACACGGCGGTTTGGACTGGCTCCAGGATGGTCGTCTGGGGCGGGTACAACGGCACTTACCTGAACGACGGCGGCCAGTACGACCCTGCCGCGAACGCCTGGACGGCAACGACGACAGCGGGTGCGCCGTCGGGACGCGTCGCCCATACGGCGATCTGGACCGGCTCCAGCATGATCGTCTGGGGCGGGGCGACGGGCGGCAGTTACGTGAACGACGGAGGCCGGTACGACCCCGGCGCGAACACCTGGACGGCGACGGCGACAACGGGCGCGCCCCCGGGACGCGACCTTCACACGGCGGTCTGGACCGGCTCGAGGATGATCGTCTGGGGTGGATTGAACGCCTCCATCGGTGGCCCTCTGAACGACGGCGGCCAGTACGACCCGGTCGCGAACACCTGGCCGATCCTGACGACGGCAGCGGGCGCGCCGTCGGTGCGCGATCAGCACACGGCGGTCTGGACCGGCTCGAGGATGATCGTCTGGGGAGGGACCGACAACACCACTTTCTTCAACGACGGCGGCCTGTACGACCCCGGCGCGAACACCTGGACGGCGACGACGGCGACGGGCACGCCGTCGGGGCGCCGCAGCCATAAGGCAGTCTGGACCGGCTCCAGGATGATCGTGTGGGGCGGGTGGGGCAGACTCCGGTTACCCGACCGATGGCGGCCAGTGGGGAGCGGTGTCGCTCTACATGAAGAACTGAGAAGGCTCGTGAAAAGAGTAACGACGATGAAACGGGTCATGCCTGTCGCGGCCGTGCTTCTTTGCTCGCTTTCCGCGTTCGCTCAACCTACTGATGCGATCCAGAACTGGACTGCGCCGCTTTACTTTGCTCCACAGGCGACTCCAGAGGGGAGCGGCGATCACGGCGGACGCGACGCCCTCGCTTCGGGACGTCAGGCGCTGGCCGCAGGGCCGGTGGCGCTGCCGTTCATCGCGCTGCCGCCCTGCCGTTTGGTCGACACGCGCGGCAACGGCGCGCCGCTCACGGGCGGATGGCTGCCCGCCGCCACGGTGCGCAGCTACACGCTGGCGGGCGTTTGCAACCTCCCCGCGAACGCCCAGGCCGTCTCCCTGAACGCCACGGTCGTCAAGCCCGTCGGCCCTGGGTTCCTGGTTCTCTACCCTGAAGGTGGGACGTTCCCACCCGTCTCGACGCTCAACTACCTCGGCAACGACGTCATCGTGAATGCGGCCGTCGTCCCACTGAGCGTCTCCGGAGGCATCTCGATTGCGCTCGGCTCTTCCGGCGGCGACGTCATCCTCGACACGAACGGTTACTACGCGGCAACGCCGAGCGTCACGAGCCTCAACTCGCTGACCGGTGACCTGACTCTGCAAGCGGGCACCAATGTCACGATCACGCCCGGAGCCGGCACGCTGGTGATCGCCGCGAGCGGGGCCGGAGCGCAAGGCCCGACGGGGCCTACGGGTTCCACCGGCACCACGGGCACGACTGGTGCAAATGGCGCTACGGGATCGACGGGCAACACCGGTCCGACAGGCGCCACGGGTTCTCAAGGTCCGGCCGGCGCCGCCGGCGCGACGGGCCCAACGGGCTCTCAGGGTCCCGTCGGTCTGACCGGTGCGACCGGCTCTCAGGGTCCGATCGGGCTGACGGGCGCCACGGGTCCTCAAGGCCCGACCGGGGCCGGGGCGTCGTCGGGGTCGATGGTGCTCGGTGCGCCGGGCGACACGACGCTGATCGGGGCGGGCTACACCGAGATCGCTCCCTACCGGTTCGATTACTGGACGGCGACGACGACAACGGGCGCGCCGACGGGACGCTACTACCACACGGCGGTCTGGACCGGCTCGAAGATGATCGTCTGGGGCGGGTACAACGGCGCGCTTCCTGAACGACGGCGGCCAGTACGACCCGGTGGCGAACGCCTGGACGGCGACGACGACAACGGGCGCGCCGTCGGGACGTGACGACCACACGGCGGTCTGGACCGGCTCGAGGATGATCGTCTGGGGCGGGTACGACGGCAGCGCTTACCTGAACGACGGCGGCCAGTACGACCCGGTCGGCAACGCCTGGACGGCGACCACGACCGCGGGCGCGCCGTCGGGACGCTGCCATCCACACGGCGGTCTGGACCGGCTCGAGGATGATCGTCTGGGGCGGGTACGAACGGCAGCGTCTTACCTGAACGACGGTGGCCAGTACGACCCGGTCGGCGAACGCCTGGACGGCGACCACGACAACGGGCGCGCCGTCGGGACGCTGACAGCCACACGGCGGTCTGGACCGGCTCGAGGATGATCGTCTGGGGAGGGTACGGCGGCAGCTTCACCTGAACGACGGCGGCCAGTACGACCCGGTGGGCGAACGCCTGGACGGCGACCACGACAGCGGGCGCGCCGTCGGGACGCGACCTACCACACGGCGGTCTGGACCGGCTCGAGGATGATCGTCTGGGGCGGGTCCAACGGCGGCTCCCTGAACGACGGCGGCCAGTACGACCCGGTGGGGAACGCCTGGACGGCGACGACGACAGCGGGCGCGCCGTCGGCACGTCGACTACCACACGGCGGTCTGGACCGGCTCGAGGATGATCGTCTGGGGAGGGGTCGATGGCGCACTCCTGCAACGACGGCGGCCAGTACGACCCGGTCGGGAACGCCTGGACGGCGACGACGACAACGGGCGCGCCGTCGGCACGCCAATACCACACGGCGGTCTGGACCGGCTCGAGGATGATCGTCTGGGGCGGGTACGACGGCGGCGCTACCTGAACGACGGCGGCCAGTGGGTACCGGTGTCGCTCTACCTGAAGAACTGAGACGCGAATGACGTGCGCCGTCGCGCTGGCCCTGCTCCTCGCCGCGCCGCCGCTCTCGTTCGCCGAGCGGGTCGAGGGGGCGCGGGCGGTCGAGAGGGCCCGCTACGCCTTCGTCATCGGCGCCACGAAGCCGTTCGACGAGGTCTACCCGCGCTCCGTCTTCGAGAAGAAGGTCGAGCGCGAGCTGGCCGAGGAGCGCGTCCTCGCGAGCAGTTCGGGATGGAGGTCACGGCCGAACTCCTCGCGGCGGAGTACGAGCGGATCGAGAAGGAGACCCGCGCGCCCGAACAGTGGGAGGCGATCAAGAAGGCGCTCGGCGGCTCCCGCCGGAAGATCGAGGAAGTCGTCTGCCGGCCCGCTCCTCGTGGACCGCGTCCTGCGGGCCCGCTTCGCCTTCGACCAGACGATCCACGCGGCCGAGCACCAGAAGGCGCGGCTCGCGCGGGAGGCGTTCCTCGCCGGCAAGACGCCGGCCGGGACGAAGCTCCTGCGCCTGTCGCGCCGCGGCGAGGAGGCGGCGGAGGGAACGGACGAGATGCTGGCGCGGGCGCGGGCCGACGCGACCGGGCCGAAGGTCCTCTCGCCGGCCGGCCCGGAGCCGAAGGAAGACCGGCCGCTCGCCCTGGATCCCGAGATGGCGAAGGTGCTGGAGAAGGAGCTGAAGGCGAAGGGCGACGTGACGACGATCCTGGAGGAGCGGAACCGCTTCTCCGTCTTCCGTCTCGTGACGCCGGATGCCGGCGAGTGGCTCGTGGACGCCGTCCAGATTCCGAAGCGCGACTTCGATCGCTGGCTCGACGCCGCGGTGAAAACCGCGAAGCCATCCGCCGGCCTCCCTCGGCACTAACAGCTAGCCCCACCTAGCAGCAAGCGCGCGCGTAGCCGCGAACGAGAACGTCGCCCGATTCGATCGCTTGACCCGCCCGGAGGGATCTCCTAACCTCGTCGGACAGGACAGACCAACGGGATGGCCGATGGCGCCGGGTATCGCGGTGGAGGTGTGGCTCCCTCCGGGGATGTCACGCGCCTTCTGCGTCGAGTGGAGCCGGGGCGACGAGGGAGCCCTCGATACCCTACTGCCGCTCGTCTACTCGGAGCTGCAGGGAGATGGCCCACAAGTATCTGGCCCGGGAGAGGCGCGACCACACGCTCCAGCCGACCGCCGTCGTCCACGAGGCGTTCCTCCGGCTGATCGAACAGCGCCGAGTCGCATGGGAGAGCAGGTCCCACTTCTTCGCCGTGGCGGCCCAGGCGATGAGGCGGATCCTGATCGACTACGCGCGTGCCCGGGCGGCCGACAAGAGGGGTGGCGGACGGACCCTGATCCCTCTCGACGCCGCGCTCGGCGCGGAAGCCCCGAGGGCCGTCGACCTGATCGCCCTGGACGACGCCCTCGGCCGGCTGGAGAAGCTCGACAGGACGAAGGCCAGTGTCGTCGAGATGCGCTTCTTCAGCGGCCTCACGATCGACGAGACGGCCGAGGCGCTCGGGACCTCTCCTTCCACCGTCAAGCGCGACTGGTCCATGGCCCGCGCCTGGCTCTACCGGGAGCTGACACGGACGAAAGCCTGAGCCCCGCCGCCTGGCAGCGCGTCCAGGAGCTGTTCGACGCGGCGCATGGCCTCCCGGACGGCGAGCGAACGGCGTTCCTCGAAAGCGAATGCCGTGACGATCCGGCTTCTGCGGGCCGAGGTCGAGTCGCTCCTCGTGGCCTCGAGCGACGCGGGGAACTTCCTCGAGGAGCCCGCCCTCCAGCTCGTCTCACCCCCCGCGGCCGCGAGCGAGCAGGCCGGAATAGCCGGTCCAGCCCGCCGGATCGGAGCCTGGACGGCTGCTCCGGGAGATCGGGCACGGCGGCATGGGGACCGTTTTTCTGGCCGAGAGGACCGATCGCGACTTCGAGATGCGGGTTGCCTTGAAGGTCATCAACCGCGGTATGGACACCGACACGATCGTCCGCCGCTTCCGGACGGAAAGGCGGATCCTCGCCGGGCTCGAGCATCCCGGAATCGCCAGGCTCATCGACGGCGGAACCACGGACGACGGTCTCCCCTTCTTCGTTCTCGAGTACGTGGAGGGACAGCCGATCGACGCATGGTGCGATGACCGGCAGCTCGGTGTCCGGGCCCGGCTCGAGCTGTTCCGGAAGGTCTGCGCGGCCGTCGCGTTCGCTCACCAGAATCTCATCGTCCACCGCGATCTGAAGCCGGGGAACATTCTCGTGACGGCGGAGGGGGAGCCGAAGCTCCTCGATTTCGGCCTCGCGACGTTCCTCGGCCCCGACCCGCGCGAGTCGCGGGATCAAACCGTTTCCGCCGCCAGGCTTCTGACCCCTGGCTACGCCAGCCCCGAGCAGGTCCGGGGGGAGCGGATCACCACCGCCACCGACGTCTACTCCCTCGGGGTCCTTCTCTACGCGCTGCTTTCGGGCAGACGCCCCTACGAAGCTCCCGAGGACTCCCCGGAGGAGCTCGTCCGCGTCGTCTGCGGCCAGGAGCCGGGACAGCCGAGCGCCGAAGTCCTGCGCCCCGTGGAAGGTCCCCCGACAGGCGACGAGCTGGCGACCAGGCGCGGGACGTCCCGCCACGGATTGGCCCGCCTGCTGGAGGGGGACCTCGACACGATCGTCCTGAAGGCGCTGCGGAAGGAACCCGCGCGCCGATACGCTTCAGTCGAGCGGCTCTCCGAGGACATTCACCGGCACCTCGAAGGTCGCCCCGTGACCGCCCGGACCGACTCGTTCTGGTACCGGAACGGGAAGTTCCTTCGCCGGAACCGGCTCGCCGTGACGGCCATCGGGTTGACAGGAATGGCCCTGCTCGCGGGATCGGCCACGACGGCCTGGCAAGCCCGCATCGCAAACACCCAGCGAGCCCGAGCGGAGCGGCGTTTCAACGACGTCCGGAAGCTCGCCCGGGCCCTGATGTTCGACCTTCACGACGAGATCGCGAAGGTGCCCGGCTCGACGCAGGCGCGAGCCCTCCTCGTCGAAAAGGCCCTGGAATACCTGGACGGCCTGGCCGCGGAAGCCGGCGACGACCGGTCCCTGCGGCGCGAGCTGGCCTCTGCCTACGACAGGGTGGGGGACGTGCAGGGACGGCTCAACGCTTCCAACCTCGGCAACTCCCGGGCGGCCCACGCCTCCTACGCGAAGGCGCTCGCGATCAGGCAGGACCTCGTCCGGGGGAACCCAGGTCAGCCCGAGCTGCTCCGGGAGCTGGCGATCAGCTGGACCAAATCGGGCGACATCCTCTGGGTCGAGGGGAAGCCTGCCGAGGCCGCGCGGTGCCTGAGGGCCGCCCTCTCGATCGAGGAGTCGCTCGCCTCCGCGCCTCCCTCCCGCGAAGTCCGCCTTCGGGTGGCGGCCGGCTTCTCGAGGCTCGGATACATGCAGGGCGCCTCCGGCCAGCTCCAAGAAAGCCTCGGAAGCTGCCGGAAGGCGCTGGGGATTCTCGGGGAGCTCGAGCGCGAACGACCGGGAGACGCGGAGGCCCTGGCCGAGACGGCCACCGCTCACCTGCGGCTCGGGGTGATCCAGGATAGCCTCGCGAACGACCGCCCCCAAGCCCTCGACGAGATCCGCAAGGCGCTCTCCATCGACGAGGGGCTCGTGGCCGCTGATCCCTCGAGCCTGAAATACAAGAGAAAGCTCCTCGTCGACCTTTTCAACCTCGCCGAGATTCTCGAGAAAGTGGGGAACGTCTCGGCGGCGCTCGCGAACCAGCGCCGTGCCATGGGCCTGGCGGAAGCCCTGACCGCCGCCGATCCGGCGGACGCGGAGGCGCAAGGGCTTCTCGCCACCGTCGCCGGGCGGGTCGGGAACCTCCTCGTTTCCGCCGGAAAGCCGGCCCCGGCCATCGGCGTGCTCGGCCGAGCGCTTCGAATCGCGGAGTCGCTGTCCGCCACCGATCCGGCGAATCAACAGACCCGGGCCCGGACCGCCGTGGTTCACGCCGGCCTCGGCCGGGCGCACGCCCGGATTGGCGCCGACGTCCGGCTCCCCTCCGACCGCCGGATCGCGGAATGGCGGGAGGCCAGGTCATGGTTCCGGCGCGCCCACGAGGTATGGCTCAACCTCCGCCGTAATGGGTCCCTGGCCGGCGACGAATCCGCCTGGCCGGAAAAGCTCGCCGCGGAGATCGACCGGTGCGACCGGGCCCTGCAGGAGCTCGGTGGGCCGCCGCGCGCCGAAGCCGCCGGCGGCATAGGCTCCCCGGACTGAGCCCGATTCCGAACAGCGCGAAATGCGCGAACTAGACCGGTCGATACATATTGACTAATGTCGCGACCGTGCGCGCTCCGCTTTCGGTCGTCTTCCTCGTCAAGAACGAGGAGGACCGGCTCCCGGCGGCGCTCGATTCGGTCGCGTTCGCGGATGAGATCGTCGTTGCGGACACCGGCTCGACGGACGGAACCGCCCTCGCCGCGCGTCTCGGCGGCGCCCGCGTGGAGTTCATCGGCTGGGAGGGATTCGTCGCGTCGCGCAACCGCGCTCTCGCGGAGGCCCGCCACGACTGGGTCCTCGTGCTCGACGCGGACGAGAGAATCTCGCCGGCGCTCCGGGACGAGATTCTCGCGGTGCTCGACAAGGACGACGCGCGGATCTCGGGCTACCGGATGCCGCGGCTGTCCCATTTCCTCTCCCGGCCGGTGCGCCATGGCACGTGGTATCCCGACCTCAAGATGCGCCTGGGTCGAAGGTCGCGCGGCCTCAGGGCCGAAGGAGGGCGGGTCCACGAAGTGATGGTGGTCGACGGTCCCGTCGAGAGGCTCGCCGCGCCGCTCGTTCACTATCCGTACCGCGACCTCTCCGAAGCCCTCCGAAAAGCCTCGACGTACGCGCGGCTCGGCGCGCAGGACCGCTTCGACCGAGGCGTCCGCGGGAGCGCCTCGGCGCTCTTCTTCCGCCCGCTCGTCGAATTTTTCCGCTCGCTCGTTTTGCTGGCGGGGTTTCTGGACGGTCTCGTCGGTTTCTACGTTGCGTTTCTCCACGCGTTCTCGTATTTTTTGCGCGCCGCTTTTCTGACGGAAATACAAAGGCGCACCCGTGCTGAACAGAAAGGGCGCCAGAAGGAGATCACGACATGAAGGTCACGATGGCTCGTTCGTTTGGAAGCGCGTCGGCCCTTGCCGCCGCGGCGGTTCTCGTCGTCTCGTCTTTCGTTCTCGGAGGTTGCGCGAAGACCGAAGAGAAGGGCCCGATGGAGAAAGCCGGCGCCGCGGCCGACAGGGCCGTCGAGAAGGTCAAGGACGCCTCGGCCGAAGCCGCGAAGTCCGTCAGCGAGGCCGCTGACAAGGCGAAGGACGCCGCCGCCTCCGCGGCCGCTTCGGTCGGGCAGGCCGCCGAGAAAGCGAAGGATTCCATGGCCGCCGCCGGGGCTACGGCCGCCGCTGCCGTCGACAAGGCTGCCGACAAGGCCGTCGCCGCCGCGGACAAGGCGGCCGACAAGTCGAAGGCAGCCGCCGCGAGCGCCGCGAAGGCCGCGAGCACCGCCGTCGCTCCCAAGAAGTAGGACTCTTCGTTCTTCTTCGCGGCCTCCTTCATTCCGGGAACGTGAAGGACTCCCTCGTCGGGCTGGCGGAGGAGATCACTTCCTGCCGCGCGTGTCCGCGCCTCGTCGCCTGGCGCGAGGAGGCCGCCGCGCACCCGCCGCGCCGCTTCCAGGGACAGCGCTATTGGGGGCGCCCGGTTCCCGGTTTCGGCGACGCCGGGGCGCGCCTTCTCGTCGTCGGCCTCGCGCCCGCTGCGCACGGCGGCAACCGCACCGGCCGCGTCTTCACGGGCGATGCCTCGGGAGACTTCCTCTTCGCGGCGCTCCACCGCGCGGGCTTCGCGAACCAGTCGCGTTCCGTCTCGCGGGACGACGGGCTCGTCCTCGTGGGTGCGTACGTGGCTGCCGCGGCCCGCTGCGCCCCGCCCGGCAACAAGCCGACGCCGGCCGAGTTCGCCCGCTGCCGCCCGTTCCTCGTGCGCGAGATCGCGGCGCTGCCGCGTCTCTCCGTCGTTCTTGCCCTCGGCGCCGACGCCTGGCGGGCCGCCATCGAGGCGCTCGTTGAGAACGGCGCTTCGCGCCCGAGGCCCCTCCCGGCCTTCGGCCACGGCGCGGAAGTCCGGCTGGGCCGGTTCCTGCTCCTCGGCTCGTATCACGTCAGCCAGCAGAACACCTTCACGGGCCGGCTGACGCCGGCGATGTTCGATGCGGTGCTCGAGAGGGTGAGGTTCGAAGAGAAACGAAGATGAAGATTTGCTTAGAAGGTAATGGGGTTTGGGCGCCCTCTTCCCATACACCTTCTAAGAAACACGGCCTTCCCTGCTGCGTATCAGTCTCCATGAACAAGAACGCCCGCGCCTTTGTGATCCCCGCTCTTGCCGCATTCGTCCTCGTTTCCTCCGGCCCCGTCACCGCCCAACCGCATTACCTCCCCGCGAGCGGGGACAACCAGCGGGCCTCGGTGACCCAGCAGGTCGGGCCCGTGACGGTCACGATCTCGTACTCGAGCCCGCGCGTCGTCCTCCGGGGCAACGACCGTCGGGGCAAGATCTGGGGTGCGCTGGTGCCCTACGGCCTGACCGAGCTCGACTTCAACGACTGCAAGTCCTGCCCGTGGCGCGCCGGGGCGAACGAGGGAACGGTGTTCACCGTTTCGGACGAGGTGAAGGTCCAGGGGAAGTCCCTGCCGGCGGGCTCGTACGGGCTGTTCGCGATCGTGGGAGCCGACGAATGGACGTTCATCTTCTCGAAGAACGCGACGTCCTGGGGCGCCTACTGGTACGACCCGAAGGAAGACGTGCTGCGCGTGACGGCGAAACCCGCGAAGAGCGAATACCACGAATGGCTCACGTACGACTTCGTCGAGCGTGAGCCCGCGAAGGCGACCGTCGCCTTGAAGTGGGAGGAGCTCCAGGTCCCGTTCACGATCGCGGTCGACGACGTGCCCGCCCGCTGGGTGGCGAAGATGCGCGACGAGCTGCGCGGCTACACGGGCTTCTCGTGGCAGAACTGGCAGCGCGCGGCGGACTACTGCCTCCAGAACAAGATCAACCTTCCCCAAGCGCTCGACTGGGCGCAGCGGGCCACGGGACCGAACTTCGGCGGCGCCGGCGAGGTCCTCGCCCAGACGACGCTCGCGCGCGCTCAGGCCGCGAACGGCAGGGAGGCCGAGGCCGCGAAGACGTGGGAAAAAGCCGTCGCCCTGCCGGGTGCGACGCCCATTCAGATTCACCAGGTCGGCCGCTCGCTCCTCGCCGAGGGCAAGGCGCAGCAGGCCCTCTCGATCTTCCAGACGAACGCGAAGCGCTTCCCGAACCAGTGGCCGGTCCACGTCGGGCTCATGCGCGGCTACGCGGGCGTCGGCGACGCGAAGAAGGCCCTCGTGGAGGCGCGCCTCGCGGTGAAGCAGGCGCCCGACGAGCCGAACCGGAAGGGAATCGAGGCAGCGATCGCGAAGCTCGAGAAAGGCGACACGAAGCTCAACTGACGTCGGGGCGCCGGCGGCCGACGCCGCCGGCGCCGATTCCATTAGACTGTCTGCGTGGCGGGGGCCTTCCGGGACGAAGCGCAGGACAAGTTTCGGGACGAGTGCGGTGTCTTCGGCATCTTCGGCCACGCGGACGCCGCGAACCTCACGTACCTCGGCCTCTACGCCATGCAGCACCGGGGCCAGGAATCCGCCGGCATCGTGACGTGGGACGGCTCGAGGATGTCGGTGGAAAAGGGCATGGGGTACGTGGCGGATCTCTTCGACGAAGGGCGCCTCTCCCGGCTCCCCGGCTCGTCGGCGGTCGGTCACGTCCGTTACTCGACGACGGGCGACTCCCGTCTCGAAAACGCGCAGCCCATCGTGTACAACACGAACAAGGGGCCGCTCGCGATCGCCCACAACGGCAATCTCGTGAACGCGGACGAGATTCGCGCCGAGCTCGAGGAAGAGGGCTCGATCTTCACGACGAGCTCCGACACGGAGGTCTTCCTGCATCTGATGGCGCGTTCGCGCGCGGACGACGTCGTGGGCGCGCTCCGCGAGACGCTCGCGCGCGTCCGCGGCGCTTACTCGATCGTCCTGCTCGCCCGGAATCGCGTGATCGCCGCGCGCGATCCCCAGGGCGTCCGTCCGCTGACGCTGGGCCGCCTCCGGATCGAGGGCGCGCCCGACGCGCGCGTCGTCGCCTCCGAGACGTGCGCGTTCGACCTCATAGACGCCGAGCCGCTGCGCGACGTCGAGCCCGGCGAGATCGTGGTCTTCGACGCCGGCGGAACGGCCTCCGCGTCGTTCGCGATGGGGCAGCGCACGGCCTTCTGCATCTTCGAGCACGTCTACTTCTCGCGGCCGGACTCCACGGTGTTCGGGAAGTCCGTGGCCGAGTCGCGACGCTCCTTCGGCCGGCGGCTCGCGATCGAGCATCCCGTGGAGGCCGACGTGGTCGTGCCCGTGCCCGACTCGGGCATCTTCGCGGCGCTCGGCTTCGCGGAGGAGAGCGGGATCCCGTACGGCATGGGGCTCGTGCGCAATCACTACGTCGGCCGCACCTTCATCGAGCCGAAGCAGTCCATCCGCCACTTCGGCGTGAAGGTGAAGCTGAACCCCGTGCGCTCGGTCGTGGCCGGCAAGCGCGTGGTCCTCGTGGACGATTCGATCGTGCGCGGCACGACGTCCAAGAAGATCGTCAAGATGCTGAAGGCCGCGGGAGCGGCCGAGATCCACATGCGCATCTCGTCGCCGCCCACGAAGAACCCCTGCCATTACGGGATCGACACGCCCCGACCGAAAGGAGCTCATCGCCTCGACGCACGAGCTCGAGGAGACGAGGAAATTCATCGAGGCCGACACGCTCGGCTACCTGTCGCTCGACGGGATGCTCACGGCGTTCGGACGCTCCGAGAACGACTCCTGCGCGGCGTGCTTCTCGGGCCGCTATCCGATTCCGCTGACCGTGCCCGACCCGCAGGCCACGCTGTTCCCCAGCGACGAACCGCCCGCGGACGTCTCCGGGGAGAGGCCGGCCGAGATCTTTCCGCGGCTCGTCCGCACCGCGAAGACCTGACGGCGTGTCCGAAGCGGTCGGAGGCGAGCCGGAGTTCACGCCGGAGGTCGGCGGCCGGAGCGTGCGGCTTCGCCTGCGCGTCTCGGCCGGGGCCTCGCGCCGCCGCATCCTCGGGGTGCACGGGGGCGCGCTCAAGCTGTCGGTGAAGGCCCCGCCCGAGAAGGGCAGGGCGAACAAAGACGTCGTGGCCCTCGTGGCCGAGACGTTCGGCCTCGCGACGTCGGACGTGACGATCCTCTCGGGTGAAACGTCGCCCGACAAGGTCGTGCGGCTCGCGCTCTCTCCCCGGGAAGCCGCCGCGCGTTGCCGCATCGGTCCCGCCAGACAGAAACCCTAGAACGCGAGCTCCATGAAGCGCGTTCCCTCGATCGGATGGTCGTTGTAAGGCGGGATGTCGACGAAGCCGAGCGAGACATAGAGAGCCTGCGCTTCGCGCATCGAGGGCAGGGTGTCGAGCCGGACGGCCCGGTAGCCGGCGGCACGTGCTTCGGCGAGGACGGCCTCGGCCAGGCGTCGCCCCAGACGCGCGCCGCGGAACGCGGGCCGCACCCAGAGCCTCTTCATCTCGCAGATCCCGTCTTCCAGCTTCCGGAGCGCGACGCAACCCGCGGGCTCCGCATCCGCGAACGCCAGGAGCAACCGGCCATCGGGCCGCGCGTACGCACCCGGCAGCCCGGCCACCTCCGCATCGAAGTTCTGGAAGCAAAGCGAGATTCCGAGCGCCTTCTGG
>CAWEJK010000006.1:0-228819 GCA_963809425.1 Thermoanaerobaculia bacterium | reverse complement strand
GCTGTCGAGCGGGAAGACCGCGCCCGAGCCCGCGGTCCACGTGCACGACGGCGAATTCGCGGCAGACAGCGCGTATTCCAGGTCTCGAAGAGGAAGCGGTTGTCCGTGTCGACGATGAGCAGGTGCTTGTCGCCGCGGCAGGGCGAGCCCGCGGGAGAAGAGTCGCAATCGCCCGGATAGCCGCCTTCGATCCAGTGACTCTCGGGTCTTCGCCTCGACCGGGATCGGGGCCACCGGCCGGCCGGCCCGGCGCTCCGGGGTCGCTCTCCGACGCGTAATCGAACGCGACAGGCTCGAGCGGTTGCGTGCCCGGGACGACGACGTACGGCATGCCGTAGATCGCGGGCACACCGGCATCGCCGCAGAAGTCCGGGTGCATGCCCTTCGCCGCCCCGATCCACGTGATGAAAGCGGCGCTGTTCGAGTCCACGGGCGCCGTCGTCACGTCGGCGTTCCACCAGTTGTCGGCCGGGAACAGCGGAAGCGGCCCCGGGAGAGGGCCGCCCTGTACCGGCTGGCCCGCGAAGGCGCGGCCGCGAATGCCGCGAGGGCGGTCAAGAATCGCTGCGCGGAGCCCGGCTCTCACTTGAAGTAACCGTTGACGTCCAGAACGAGGTCGAGCGAGCCCCCCGCGTTGTTCTTCACGAGGAGGCTGCCGTCCGAGGCGAGGTAGACGAACGCGTTGTTCGCGCGCGTGCGGCCCGAGCGAAAGCTCAGGGTCGACGCCAGGGGCGGGGAGAGGGGGCCGTTCGGGTAGACGACGAGGTCTCCCGTCGCCGCGGGGTTCACCGCCGCGACGTTCGCGGAGATCGCGACCGCGCCGGCCGGCACGTTGCAGACGCCCGTCACGGTGAACGAGCGCACGCCGAGGCCCCCGATTCACGGCCCCCCGCGCGGCCCCGCCGCATTGCGCGTGTCGATGGCACGGCACGGCGCGAGCGCGTTGAACCTCGTGGCGGCGGAGGCGGGCGGGGGCGGAGCGACGACACTGACGGGAACGATGCAAGCGGACGACGCGCCGGCGTTGAGCGCCGGGACCACGTAGCGGCTCAGGGTGCTCGGATGAAAGACGAGCGACGAGCTGCAGCCGCCGAGGAGGTGGCAGTAGCTCATGATCGTGCCCTTACGTTGGGACGCCGGTGATCGTGTGGGGCGCGCGGGCCCTGGGCGCGCGCCCGAGTCCAGCAGTGCCCGCCGGCCAGCAGCGGTGGGCGCCGGGCCGCGTCAGCAATGCGTGTGCGGCGAGCCCATGTTGTGGCCGATCTCGTGCCCCACGATGAGCGTGTCGCCCGAGAGCCAGCTCCCGTGGGCGGAGATCTCGTCGAAGCTGTAGTCGAGCCCGCCGCCGCAGACCGAGCCGGGGGTTGGTACATACGCGACGCCAGAGATGCCGCCGGACGTGCTCTTGCCCGAGAACAGGGCGGCGAAGGACCGCGGCGTCCCCGCCTTCGGGAAGTTCGTGTTCCAGTAACCCGCGAACTCGCTCAGCTGCGCGCCGCTCGCGGTCGAGCCCGTCACCGTCCAGGGATCCGAACCGGTCCTGAGGATCGTCGTCCCGACGAGGAGCCTGAGGTGCAGGTCGCGCTCGTACATGACGTTGATGCTCGCGACCAGAGTCGCGATGTAGCTCGTCGCGCTCGCCGTGTTGTTGCTGAACGCCGCGAGGTACTCCTTGTCCGTGTCGATCGCGAGGATCGCCTTGTAGAGCGAGCCGAGGACGGCCGCTGTCCTTCCCTCGGGCACGCGCGCGGCTGCCGATCCGGGAAGCCACGCCGTCTCGGCGAAATCCTCCTGCGCGCAGGACCACGTCGCGCCCTTCGGGCGCACCGGCGCCGCGAGGAGGTGGCGGCCCGCGGCGTCCGCCGGGTCTCGCGCGATCTCGTGGTCGCCATCCGGTCCGTGAACGAGCGCCGTCGAGCTCCCGGGTGAGAGGATCGACCGTGACGAGGACCCGGCTGCCTGCGCCTTCCGTGTCGCTTCCCCAGAAGAACCGCAGCGGCGAGCGCGGAAGCTCCGTGCGGCCGCTCGCGTCCGCACGGAACACCTTCGCTCCGTCGGCCCAGACCTCGTGGCGCGCGAGGCGCACGGCGCGGCGGACGCCGGGGGCGACGGGCCAGTCCGCGATGGCGGCGCTTTCGCCGGGGGAGAGCGCGAGGAGAGCCGGGACGAGGCGTTCGTCGAGACGCAGGAGCTCGCCTTCGCCGCGCCCGCCGGCGAGGTCCACGACCTTTCCGGGGGCTCCGGCCGGGACGAGCTCGTCAGGAAGGGCGGCGGCGAGGGGTGCGCACAGGCTCACCGCGGCGAGGAGCGCCACGAGGCGGGCAGTCGACGAGCAAGCGATCGTCATCCGGGTCCGCATGGGAGTGTCCTCTCACTCGATTCGCATACACATTTCCTGCCGATTTTTCCGGAAGTGAGTCGGGGCACCGAAGAGAGGGCCGAGCGGGCGGAAAACGTCGTGATTCGAGGGCGGAATGCCCTGTTTCGGGAGCTCACCCCGCGACAAAGTGGCTCCCCGCCCTTAAAGGGTCGACAGAATCTGTCGGAAGTCACACGACGGAATAGAAAGCGTGCCCGGGCGGCGCGGCATGGCGTGCCGTCTGTCAGCGCCGCCGCGCGGCTTTCATCTCGGAGCGGGCCTCGCGGTCGGCCTCGCGGCGCCGGATCGTCTCGCGTTTGTCGTGAAGCTTCTTGCCGGTCACGAGCGCGATCTCGACCTTGACGCGCGCGCCCTTGAAGTAGAGGTTCAGGGGCACGCAGGTCGCGCCCGACCGCTGGATCTTCGACGCGAGACGGACGATCTCCCGTTTGTGAAGCAGAAGCTTGCGGTTCCGTTTCGCGTCGACGTTGTTGTAGCTCGCCGCTCCGTACGGCGGAATGTGGACGTTCCACAGCCAGGCCTCGCCGCCCGTCACCGCCACGTAACCGTCCTGAAGGCTGGCCTTGCCCGCGCGCAGGGACTTCACCTCGGGGCCCGTGAGCGAGACGCCGGCCTCGAGCTTCTCCTCGATGTTGTACTCGTGGAACGCGCGCCGGTTCGACGCGACCGGACGGTGCCCGGCGTTCTTGAGGGCGAGGCGCGCGTCTGCCTTCTCGCTCTGCCTCTCGATGCGGGATTTCACGCGGCGCCCCGGCTCAGTCCGAAGCGTCCTCGAGCATCCGCTTGAACTCCAGCGTGACCTCGGGGTCGAACTGCGTGCCGGCCTTCGACTCGAGGATGTCGATCGCCTGGTAGTCCGACAGCACGGAACGATACGAGGTCGGGGACGTCATGGCGTCGAACGCCTCGCACAGATGGATGATGCGCGAGCCGAGCGGAATCTCGTCGCCCCGGACTCCGTCGGGATAGCCGCCGCCGTCCCACCGCTCGTGGTGATGCCTGATGAGCGGAGCGATCGGGTAGGGCCACGGGATGTCCTCGACGAGGTGGGCGCCCACGCGCGGATGCTGGCGCAGAAGGGACAGCTCTTCGTCGGTCAGCGTGCGCTTCGAGTAGAGCGAGTCGTAGTTGAGCTCGCGCATCCCGACGTCGTGCAGGATGCCGGCCACCGTGATCTGCTCGACCTCCATCGGCGGCACCCCGAGCTGCGCGGCCAGTTTCCGCGCCATGCGGCCCACGTTGAAGCTGTGCGTCCGGAGCGCCGTCCGTTTCTGGAGGCCCGGCTCGAGAAGCTTGTTGACGAGTCCGCGATACGCCTCGCGGAAGCGGGCCTCGCTGCGGGTGCCGGAGAGGACGTTCCGGAGGACGACATGCGCCGCGCGCAGGGATTCGCGGATCTCGGGGTTCGGGCCGTGCCGGAAGAGCAGGGAGAACAGCACGACGCCCTCGACCGAGCTGTCGAGAACGCTCGACTGGATGGAGGCGACCTCGGCCCGGTGCAGAGGTGGCGCTCCGGAATGCGGCGTCTCGAGCGACCGCCAGGAGGGATCGGACGCGAATGGAAACGAGACGGCCGTCTTCGCGAAGATCTTCTCGAGGTTCTCGAGGAGGGCCGGCGCGATGTCGGGATCGAGAGGCCGCCGCGCGGCGATCGTGATCGTCGCGGCTCCCGGCACGAAGGAGGACACGGCGGCGACCTCGACCTCCTCGTAGCTCAGGCAGGTGGGAAGGTAGAGGCCTATGAACTCGGTTTCACGCGGCGTCAGCCCTCCGCCGACGGCCGCCGCGATCTTCGGGGGCGAGCTGCGTTGGAGCGTGTCCTCGACGAGCCGGAGCGCCCGCGCAACCGGGCTCGGAAGCTGATTGCCGCTCTCGCCATCGCTCTCCGCCGGCAGCGCTCCGGCCCGGCGAAAGACGCCCGCCGTGCTGAGCTGAGCCGCGGAAAACCCGGACGTGCGCTCCAGCGGAGAGGGGGACGTCGCCACCGTGGCGATGCGGTCGAGGGTCCGTTCGATCTCGGGCGCCGGCTCGGAAAGGATGATGTTGGCCGCGCCGCGCGCGTCCGCGATGCGGCGCAGCTCGATCGCGAATCGCCGCAGGAGATCCGAGATCTCGAGGATGTCGTCCTGTGTGAAAGCCAGCCGGCCGGCCTTGTCGCGCACGTCGACGAGGCCCATGATCCGGCCGTCGAGATAGAGAGGCGCGAGAAGCATGCGCATCGACGTGCCCTGTACCATCAGGTCCGTCAGCTTCCCGGCCGCGTTGACGTTGTTGAGGAACGTCGGCTCGCGGTGCTCGTATAGGTAGTTCACGACCGTGTCGTTGCGGCCGAGGCGCTCGGCGAGACGGTCGCTGCGCGTGAAGCCGAACTGCGCCTTCAGGCAGAAGATGGACTGCGCAGGATCGAGCGTGTAGAACGCCGCCTTCGACGGCCGCCATTTTTGGCTGAGCACCGCGAGAAAGTCCTGATAGTACTTCTCTTCAACAGGCGCGAGCACGGCTGCCTCCGGAAGGAAGAGAATAGCAGCCGCGATTCGCACGAGTCAGCCCGACGGTCGGTGTGACCGAAAAGCCGCAGGGTGAGGGGGTTTTGCCGCAACTTCCGTCCCGGCTGGAGGTCGTTTCCTCGAAAAAGCCCCGAAAGACGGGGGTGCTCCATGGCATCCGCCGTGCAAATCCTCTTCCGAATGCGCGCACAGAACACCCTCGCCCGCCGCGTGAGGCTCGCTGGAATCGGGCTTCATTCGGGCCGCCACGTCCACGTCATCCTGCATCCGGCCGCTTCGAACCAGGGCATCGTCTTCTACCGGAGCGACGTCAATTCCCTCATTCCGGCCGTCGCCGAGGAGGCCGGGCGTTTCGACCACGCGACGACGATCGGCGAGCGCGGCCGCGACGTGGCGACCGTCGAGCACTTGCTCTCCGCAGCAGTCGGAGCGGGTCTCGACAACGTCCTCGTGCAGCTCGACGGCCCCGAGGTCCCCATCCTCGACGGCAGCGCGCTGCCCTGGCTCGACGCGTTCGCCACCGCGGGGCTCGCCCCGCAGGACGCGCCCGCCGTACCGTTCGCGCCGTCTCGCGTCATCGCCGTTCCCGACTCGGGAGGCCGGAAGCTGGAGATCCGCCCCGCGCGCGACCTGCGCGTGACGTACACGATCGACTTTGCGAACCCCGCCGTCGGGCGGCAGTCGATCACAGTCGTTCTGACGCCCGGCTCCTACGCCGCGCACCTCGCGCCGGCTCGCACCTTCGGCTTCCTCTCGGAGTACGAAGCGCTCAAGGCCCACGGCCTCGCCCGCGGCGCCCGGGAAGACAACTGCATCGTGGTCGGCGAGGACCACGTCGAGAATGGCGAGCTCCGGTTCGCCGACGAGTTCGTGCGCCACAAGGCGCTCGATCTGATCGGGGATCTCGCCCTCGTGGGCCGTCCCGTCGTCGGCCACATTGTCGCGCTCAAGGCCGGACATGCGATGCACGCGACGCTCGCGCGCCTGCTGCGCGAGGAGTGCCGGGCCGAGATCGCGGCGTTCGGACTGTTCGCGCCTGCGCTCTCGGCCCTCCGGGGCAGACGGATCTGACCTCGAAACCGCCAAACCGCTAAAGTCCGGGGGTGCGGACACGCGCCTTCCTCCTTCTGGCAGCCCTCTTCGCCGCGACGCACCCGGCCCGCGGCCTCGGCGCGGACGTCGGGCCGGTGATCCCCGGGGTTTCGACGTGGGTCGCGGGCCGCGAGCTCCACGTCGAGGCCAGGCTCTCCCCCGTCCTGCCCGAAGACATCCTGCAGCGCCTTGCCTCGGGCCTTCCCACGACCGTCACGTGGGAGACGCGCCTGTTCGCGTTCCGCAATCTCTGGTTCGACGGCCTGAAGGACGAGCGGCGCTATGCCGTGACGGCCACCTACCGGCCCGTCACGTTCGACTACGCGGTGGAACGCCGCCTCGATGCGCGCCTGCTCGACACGAAGGTCGTGCCGACGCGCGACGAGGCGGCGGCGGCGCTCGCGAAGCTGCCGGGGCTGCCGCTCTTCACGATGGGCGACCACCTGCTCGGCAAGAAGCTCCTGGTCCGCGTGCGCTGCCTCTACGGGAGCGGCGTGGCGCTCGGAGTGGTCCCGACGAGCTCTGAGACCGCCTGGGTGCGGTCGGGGATCTTCGAGTGGACGACGACCGGCGCCCGCTGAACGACTCGGCTCCGGCCATGGCGACGGGGCGGCGCTGGGAGCGCGACAACCGGATCCTCGTCGCGATCGCGCTCGCCCTCGGCGCCGCGCTCGCCGGCGGCTACGCCGTCGTCCTGCGCACCCGCGACCTTTCGCCCATCGCGGCGACGAACCGCGTCCTTCTCTTCGTCCTGTTCTACATCGTCGTCGTCCTCATCCTCGCGCTCCTCTTCGTGCTCGTGAGGAGCATGGCGAAGCTCGTCCTCGAGTCGCGCCGGGGCGTCTTCGGCTCGCGGTTCCACGTGCGCGTCGTCGCCTCGTACGTCGGCCTCGCGCTCCTTCCCATCACCCTCCTCGTCCTCCCCACGACCAGCCTCCTCCAGAAGAGCGTCGAGCGCTGGTTCGCGCCGCCGGTCGAGGAGACCGTGCGCGCCGGACGGGAGGTCGCGGACCTCTTCCGCGCCCGCACGGCGGCCCTCGAGCGCCGGACCGCCGAACGCCTCGCGCCCCGGCTCGCGGCGGCGTCCGAGAACGGCATTCTCCCGCTCCTCTCGGCCGCGCGCGAGGAATCGGGCGTGGACCTCATCGAGTGGAGACGTCCGGACCGGCCGCCGGTGGCGGTCAGCTCCGCACGCTGGCCTCTCCGCGACGTGCACGACCCCGGTGCCGAATGGCTGGAGGACGCGCGGACGCGCGGCCTCTCCCGGCGGGTCGAGGCCGCGCGCGAAGGCGGACAGGCCGGTCGCACGGTCGTCGCTTTTCCCTCCGGGCTTCTCGTCGTGGGCACGTTCGAGCCGCCCGCGGAGGCCGAGCCGCTGCGCCAGCTCTCCCGCGCGACCTCCGCCTACGCGATGCTGAAGGCCGAGCGCGCGCAGCTCGAAGCCGTGCAGGTCCTGTTCTTCCTTCTTCTCGCGTTCCTCGTCCTCCTCGCCGCCGTCTGGGTCGGACTGCTCCTCGCGCGCCGCGTGACGCGTCCGATCGCGGCGCTCGCCGCATCGGCCCGGCGCGTCGGAGCAGGCGACTTCGACGCGCTCGTGGAGGTCGAAGGCGGCGACGAGATTTCCGCCCTCTCGCGCGCCTTCAACGCGATGACCGCGGAGCTGCGCAAGAGCCGCAGCGAGCTCGTGGCGGCGAACGCCGAGATGGCCGCGACGAATCAGCGCGTCGACGAGGAGCGCCGCCGCGTCCGAACGATCCTCTCGCGCCTCGACGCGGGGGTCGTCGCCTTCGGCAACGACGGCGCCCTGCTCTTCCTCAACGACACGGCGCGCCGCCTCCTCGGCCACGGCGAGGAGACGCCGTTCACGTCCGCGCGGGATCTTCTCGCCGCGCCGGACCTCGCGCCGCTCGCCGAGTTTCTCGACCGCGCGCGCGGGGCGGCAGCAGCGCGCGAAGCGGCCGTGAAGATCGGCACCCGCGTGGTCGAAGCCCGCGTGACGCAGATCCCGGCCGGCTCGGCCGACGCCGGAGCCTGGGTCGTGACGCTCGAGGACACGACCGCGCTCGTCGCGGCCGAACGGGCGGCGGCGTGGGAGGAAGCGGCGCGCCGCATGGCGCACGAGATCAAGAACCCTCTCACGCCGATCCGCCTCGCCGCCGAGCGCATGCGCCGGCGCGCCCGGAGCCGGGATGCCGATCCCGCCGGCCTCGCCGGAGTCGTCGACGAGGGCTCCTCGACGATCATCGAGGAGGTCACGACGCTCGCCTCCCTCGTCGACACCTTCGGGCGATTCGCGCGCCTGCCGGCGACCGATCTCGCCCCGACGGACCTCGGCGCGGTCGTGTCCCAGGTCGCGAAGCTCTACACGAACGTGAAGAGGGGCGTGATCGTGGAGGCCGAGGTTCCGGATGCCCTTCCGCTCGTGCGCGCGGACGCCGAGCAGGTGAAACGCGCGCTCATCAATCTCGTGGACAACGCGATCACGGCGACTCCCGCGGGCGGCCGCGTGAGGATCGCCGGAGGCGTGGCGGGCGGCAACGCGCGTCTCGTCGTCGAGGACGACGGGCCGGGCATCCCCGAATCGGAGCGGAGCCGCGTCTTCGACCCCACCTACTCCACGAAGGCCCGCGGCTCGGGTCTCGGCCTCGCGATCGTCGCGCGCATCGCCTTCGAGCACGCGGGGCACGTGCGCGTGGAGGAGAATGACCCCCACGGATGCCGCTTCCTCCTCGAATGGCCGGCCGCGTGAAGGCGTGAGGACGCCATGACGGACGGGCCGCGCATCCTGATCTGTGACGACGAGCCGGGCATCCGGAAGACGCTCTCACAGATCCTCGCCGACGAGGGTTACGCGGCGGACGCGGTCGGCCTCGGCCAGGACGCTCTTCAACGCGCCTTCGGCGAGAACGGCCCGCGGCCCGAGGCGATCCTCCTCGACGTCTGGCTGCCGGACGTCGACGGCCTCACCGTGCTCGACCGGCTGCGCGCCGGCGGCCTCGACATTCCCGTCGTGATGATCTCGGGCCACGGCACCGTGGACACGGCCGTTCAGGCCGTCAAGCGGGGCGCGGATGATTTCCTGGAGAAGCCCCTGTCCCTCGAGCGCGTCCTCCTGACGCTCGATAAGGTGCTCGAGCGCCATCGGCTCGCGAAGGAGCGGGACGAGCTGAAGCGCGAGCTCCTGAGCCGCACCGGCGACGACGCGGCCCAGGAGACGCTCCTCGGGACCGGAGCCTCGATGCGGCGCCTGCTCGACGAGATCGCGCGCGCGGGGGCCTCGGAGGCGCGCGTCCTCATCATGGGAGAGAGCGGCGTGGGCAAGGAGCTGGTCGCGCGGGCTCTTCACCGCGCGTCCCCGCGCGCGGCGGGCCCGTTCGTCGAAGTGAACGGCGCCGCGATTCCGGAAGAGCTGATCGAGAGCGAGCTGTTCGGGCACATGAAGGGCTCGTTCACGGGCGCCGTCGAGGATCGCAAGGGGAAGTGGGAGCAGGCGGACGGCGGCACCCTGTTCCTCGACGAGATCGGGGACATGTCGCCGCGCACGCAGGCGAAGATCCTGCGCGCCATCCAGGACGGGCGCATCACGCGCGTGGGCGGCGCCAAGACGTTCGCGACCGACGTGCGCATCGTCGCCGCCACGAACCGCGACCTTCCCGCGATGATTCGCGCGGGGACGTTTCGCGAGGACCTCTATTTCCGGCTCGCGGTCGTCCCGCTCGTCGTGCCGCCTCTCGCGGAGCGTCCGGAGGACGTGCCCCTCCTCGTCACCCATTTCGCCGAGCGTCTCGCGCGCCGGCGCGGGCGGCGCGCGAAGACGTTCGAACCCGAGGCGCTCGAAGCGCTCGCGAAGAGGCGCTGGCCGGGCAACGTGCGCGAGCTGCAGAACCTCGTCGAGCGCGTCCTCCTCATGTCGCCCGGCCCCGTCGTGCGCGCGGCGGATCTCCCTCCCGAGGATCGCCCCGCCGCCGGGCGCGGGCCGTCCCACGGGACGTCCGACGAGCTCGTCTCGTACGCGACGCTCGCCGACGCCCGCGAGGCTTTCGAGAAGCGCTACCTCGCGCGCGTCCTCGCGGACACGAAGGGCAACGTCTCGCGAGCGGCCGAGCGACTCGGACTCGACCGCACGACGCTCCACCGGAAGATGAAGGTCCTCGGTCTCGACGGCGACAAGGAGTGATGTCTCAGCGCCGTCGGCGCTCGCGCTCCGCTTCCGGGATCCGCTCGGGCGGCGTCTCGGCCTCGGCGAGCGTGTAGAGGAGCGCGGCGACCGTCGCGACGCCGGTGTTCAGCTCCCCGCGGTCGATCTTGTCGAACGTGTCGTCCGCCGTGTGATGGAGGTCGAAGTACCGCGCCATGTCCTGGCTCGGCGAGAACAGCGGGACGCCCGCCGCGCGCATCGGCCCGATGTCGGCTCCCCCGCCACCCTTCTTCGCGTCGCCCCAGCCGAACGGCGCGAGGAACGCGCCGAGCTCCGCCATGAGCGGCGCGGCCTTCAGACCCGCCGTCCACCCGAACCCGGACGTGCGTCCCGCGCCTCCGTCCGCCTCGACGGCGCCGACGTGGCGCGCGAGCTCCGACGCGTGCGCCTTCGCATACGCCAGCCCGCCCGCGAGGCCGTTCTCCTCGTTCGCAAAGAGGACGACGCGGATCGTCCGGCGCGGCCGCTTCGGAAGCTTCCCGATCAGGCGCGCCGCTTCGATCGAGATCCCGCACCCCGCGCCGTCGTCGATCGCACCCGTTCCGAGGTCCCACGAGTCGAGGTGGCCGCCCACCACGACGATCTCCTCCGGCTTCTCGCGCCCGGGGATCTCGCCGATGACGTTCGCCGTTCGCACGTCCGGCAGCATCCGCGCGCCGAGGCGCAGCCGCACGCGGACATGCGTTCCCTTCGCGAGATAGGAGTGGAGCAGGTCCGCGTCGGGCACAGCGAGCGCGGCCGCGGGAATCTTCGGGACGCCCTCGTCGTAACGGAGCGCGCCCGTGTGCGGGAACCGCGCGTTCGACGTGCCGACGGACCGGATGAGCACGGCCGCGGCGCCGACCTTCGCGGCGCGGGAGGCGCCGTTCGACCGGATCGGCACGGTCGCGCCGTAACCGGCCCCCGTCGCGCCGCGCTCCATGACCTGCCAGACGAGGACGATCTTTCCCTTCGCCTTTTCGCCGAGCGCGTCCACGCCCTCGAGCGAGGTCGCCTCGACGACGTCGGCCTCGAGCCCCTCGGGGCCCGTGCCGACGCTCCCACCGAGCGCGCAGAGCGTGAGGCGGAACGGAATCGGAAGGAGGAGCTCGCCGCTCTCCTCGCCCCGCTCCCAGTGCTTCGCCGTCACGGCCTCCGCGCGCACGTTCGAGAACCCGCGCTCCTTCAGGGCCGCTTCGGCCCACGCGACGGCGCGGGCATCGCCCGGCGAGCCCGCGAGCCGGGGACCGGCGGCCTCGAGGAGCTCGCGGACCGTCTCGTACGCGCCGTTCGTCGCCTTCGCCGAAGCGACGAGCGACGCGAGGTCCGCGCGCATGCCGTCCGTGAGCAGCGGCGGCGCGCCCCCGAGCGGCGTGGCGAGGAGCGCGGCGGCGAGGAGCACGGCGGCGCCGCGTTTCATGAGAGCCTTTCGAGCAGCTTGTTCTCGAGGACCTGCGGGCCCGGGTCGGCCTCGAGCTTCAGGTAGTGACCGGCCGCCGCGAGCAGCGCGGCCTGCGGCACGAGGCCCACGATCTCCGATCCGACGACCGCGACGCCCTGGCGCTCGGCCTCGGACCTCACGGTCTCGAAGACGCGGTGGATCGGCGTCTTCTCGAAGTTCGTCAGGTTGATCGAGACCTGCACCTGGCCGCGCGCCTCGAGCTTCACGCCCATCGCCTTCACGAAGCGGTAGCCGCCCGAGAGGTGCCGGATCGCTTTCGCGATGCGGTCGGCAACCGCGAGGTCGGCCGTTCCGAGGTTGACGTTGTACGCGATGAGGGGCGCCCGCGCGCCGACGACGACCGCGCCGCCGGAGACGTGCGGGGCCGACGGGCCGAAGTCGGGCTTCCAGGCGGGATCCTCCATCTTCTTCGCGAGCCCCTCGAACTCGCCCTTGCGGATGTTCGCGAGGTTCCGTCGGTCCGGGGTGGAGGCCGCGTCTTCGTAGAGATACACGGGCAGGCCATAGCGATCGGCGAGCGTCCTGCCGAGCGTCCTCGCGAGCGCCACGCAGTCCGCCGTCGTGGCGCCGCGCACGGGCACGAACGGGATCACGTCCACGGCGCCGACGCGCGGGTGGGCGCCCGCGTGCTTCCGGAGGTCGATCGCGGCGAGCGCCGCCCCGACGAGCGCCGTCATCGCGGCGACGAGCGCCTCGCCGTCGCCGAGGAACGTGAGGACGGAGCGATTGTGGTCGGCGTCCGAGGTGCGATCGAGGAGAACGACGTCCGGAGCCGCGCTCACGGCGGCCTCCGCCAGCGAGGCGACGACGTCCCCCCGTCGCCCCTCGCTCACGTTTGGTATGCACTCGATCAAGACGGCCATCACCCCTCCCCCGTCGAATCGTATCCGACGGCAGGCCGTCTCGGGCCGTTCTTGCTAGCATTGAGCACAATGAATTCCTACGCGGGGAGCCCCGCTCTCGCCCCGGAGGCCCGGGAGAAGGTCCTTCAGACGTTCCGGCACACGCTGGCGCTCGCCCAGGAAGGCAAGAACGAAGAAGCGCTGCTCGGCTGCGACTTCCTGCTCAAGATGGACTCGCGCTTCACGCCCGCGCGCGGTCTGCTCGAGATGCTGCGGGGCTTCGCGCCGGGCACACCGGTGAACGTCGATCGGTTCGCGGATTATCTCGGCGTCGAGAGCGCGGGAGAGGCCCTCTCCGAACCCGCCCGGGAGCTGCCCGAGGCGTTCCCCAAGACGCCCGTGCCAGCGTCCGCGGCGGCCCCGGCCCCGACTGGTCTCGACGATCTCGTGTTCGGAGACGACGCCGGCGGTTCGTCCGCCGACGGCCTTCCCGAAGCTCCTCCGTCGGTGATCGCCCCGAGAGCCGTCGCGCCCACCGCGCCCGGGGGCGATCCGTTCGGGCTCGGTCTCGACGACCTGCGCATGAGCCTGCCGGACGGCGGCCCCGGCGCCCTGCGCACGATTCCGGCGCCGGCGTCGGCTCCTCCTCTGCCCGCCCCCGCGCCCGCCGCGCCCGCGCCGGGCCCCGCGGCGGCTCCGGCAGCCACGGCTCCACCCCGCCCTCCGTCGGGCGCGCAGACCGATCCGCGCATCACCCAGTTCCTCAAGCAGGGGGACGAGGCCCTCGCCCGCGGCAACGCCCAGGAGGCCATCGACCTCTGGAGCCGGGTCTTCCTCATCGACCTTTCCAACGAAGAGGCGAGCCGCCGCATCGACTCCGCGCGCGAGGCGCAGGCCGAGTCCGCCCGGAAGATCGATCTCCTCCTTTCCGAAGGCGTCCAGTCGTACGAGGCCGGCGACCTTGCGGGAGCGCGCAACAAATTTCTCGACGTGCTCGCGGCCTCCGAAAACGACGCCACGGCGCGCGGCTATCTCAACCAGATCGAGGCGGCCCTGGCGCCCACGGGGGGATCTCCCGAGCCCCCGTTGGCCAGCACCGGCGAGTCCGACTTCATGAAGAACGAGATCGAGGCGCCGGGCCCGCCCTCCTTCGCGGAAGACTCCGGCATCAAGCGCGGGTCCCGTCCGGAGGCCGAGGGCTTCGCGACGGACGCGGAGAGCGCGCGGAGGCCTTCGCGGGGCGCGGGCCGAAAGACCCGGATCGACCTCCGCCTTCTCCTCGCCGGCGCGGTCGTCGTTCTCGCCGCGGTCGCCGGCGGCTCGTACCTGCTCCTGAGAAAGACGCCGCCCGCACAGCCGGCGAACGGTGTCGCCACCCCCGCCACGCGAGGCGGGCCCGCCGGCAGCGGGGCGCCCCTCGAGGACACGTTCCAGAGGGCCGAAGCGCTCTTCAATGCCGGCAAGATCGACGACGCGATCGGCGTCCTCGCGAAGCTGCCCGAGTCGGACCCCCGCCACAACGAAGCGCTCGTGAGGATCGAAAAGATGAAGTCCTCGGCGGCGCCGACCCCCGGGCCCGCCCCCCCGAGCGCCGCCGCGCTCGACGAGATGCGCGTCGCCGGTTTCACCGCCATGGCCTCGAGCCGCTACATCGACGCTCTCAAGAACCTGGATCCCGTCGTGAAGGCCCGCCCCCAGGATGCCGAGGCGGCCGCCGCCGCGCAGCGCGCGCACGAGCAGGTGGAGGCTCTGCGCAACGCCTCGAAGTCCTACAACGAATTCGACTACGACAGCGCGATCAAGCTCCTCTGGGAGCTTCGCCGCGGAGACGCGAAGAACCAGGACGTCGAGGAGTACCTCGTGAACGCGTACTACAACCTCGCGGTGCAGAGTTTCCAGGCGGGCAACATCCCGAAGGCCACGACCGCCGTGAAGGAGGCGACGGACCTCCGGCCGGGAGACGCCGAGGCGCAGCGCCTCCTGCGTTTCGCACGCAAGTACCCGAAGGGCGCGACCGACCTGCTCTCGAGGATCCTCATCAAGCACCTCACGCTCAGGCCCTGAGGCCGGGCACGACATGTCCGAGCCGCCGCGCGATCCGCTCGCCGAGCATCCCATCGCTCCCGACACGCCCAGGCGGCGTTCGGGAACGCGCGCGACGCTCGAGCTGTTTCCGACCGCTTCCGAGACGCCGCTCGGTCCCCCGGCGGAACCCGCGAAGCCGGCGCGCGCCGAGACGCCGGCCTTCGCTTCTTCTCCGGCCGCGTCCGCTCCCGAGACGACGGCGCGCGAACGGCCGGCGCCGGCCGCGGACGCGTTCCGCGAAATCGAATCCGTTGCCGACGCGGACGAGCTGAGGTCCGTCGCGTTCGCGCGGCGCGTGGCGGCAGGCCTTGCCGATCTCCTCATCCTCGCGCTCGTGGGCGCCGTGGAGCTCGCGGCCGGCGCGCTCCTTCTCGACCTGCGCTTCCCGCCTCCCGCCTTCATCCCGCTCGCGGCCTTCCTCCTCCTGACCGCGCTCGTGCTCCTCGTGCTCGCGCCTTTCGTCTGGGGCACCACGCCCGGCATGGCTCTCGCCGACCTCCGGATCCGCGCCGAGGACGGCGGCTCTCCCACGCTGGCGGCGGCGTTCCTGCGCTTCGTCGGCTTCCTCCTGACCGGAGCGCTCGCGGGCGTGCCTCTGCTCGTCGCGGCTTTCGATCGCCGCGGCCGGACGCTCGCGGATCTCGTGTCGCGGACGACGATCGAGCCCGTGGAGGCGAAAGAGCCCTCCGGCCTCGCCTAGGAAGCGCCGTGCGCCTCGCGCTCTGCCAGATCGACACGACCGTCGGAGACTTCGCCGGCAACTCCCGACTCATCTCCGACGGACTCGCGCGAGCGGAGGACGCAGGCGCGGACCTGGCCGTCTTTCCCGAGCTCGCGATCTGCGGGTACCCTCCGAGGGACCTCCTCGAGCGCCCGTCGTTCGCCCGGGAAGCGGAGCGCTCTCTCGCTTCGCTCGCGCGCCGCTCGCGCCGGACGGCTCTTCTCGTCGGGACGTTCGTGAGGAACCGGAGCCGCGTCGGCAAGCCCTTCCACAACGTCGCGGCCCTCCTCGACGGCGGCCGTGTGCGGGCCCTCGCGAAGAAGACGCTTCTGCCGACGTACGACGTCTTCGACGAGGGCCGATGGTTCGAGCCGGGCGACGGCTGCGCGGTGGTGCCGTTCCGTGGAGAGCGGCTCGGGCTGCCCGTGTGCGAAGATCTCTGGAACGACAAGGACTTCTGGCGCGCCCGCCGGCTCTACCGCGAGGACCCGGGAGAGGCGCTCGTGCGGCGCGGCGCGACGCTCGTCGTCACGATCTCCGCGTCGCCCTTCTCGGAAGGAAAGCCGAGCCTCAGGCGCCGCATGCTCGCCCGCTACGCGCGCGACGGCCGGATTCCCGTGGTCTCGCTCAACCTCGTGGGCGGCAACGACGAGCTCGTGTTCGACGGCGGGTCCATCGTGCTCGACGGCCGGGGGCGCATCGCGGCCCGCGCCGCGCTCTTCGAGGAGGATTTCCTCGTGGTGGACGTCGTCCGGGACGGGAAGAAGCCCGCGCGCGTCGTCCCCGTCTCGGGAGCCGAGGCCCGCGATCTCCCCGACGACGTCAGCGGCGATCCCAACGAGTCGCTCCGGCGCGCGCTCATCCTCGGCATCCGCGACTACGCGAGAACGTGCGGCTTCCGTACGGCCGTCCTCGGCCTCTCGGGTGGAATCGACTCCGCGCTCGTCGCGGCTCTCGCCGTCGAGGCCCTCGGCGCCGAGAACGTGACGGGTCTCGCCATGCCGTCCCCGTATTCCTCCGAAGGCTCGGTCTCCGACGCGCGCGCTCTCGCGGCGAATCTCGGCATCCGCTGCGACGTCCTTCCGATCGGTCCGCTCTTCGAGGGAGCGCGCCGGACGCTCGCGCCCGTTTTCCGAGGCTTCGCGGAGGACGTCACCGAGGAGAACGTGCAGTCGCGCCTCCGCGGGATGCTCCTCATGGCCGTGTCGAACAAGAAGGGGCCTCTCGTGCTCACGACGGGGAACAAGAGCGAGCTCGCGGTGGGCTATTGCACGCTGTACGGCGACATGTGCGGCGGCCTCGCTCCGATCTCGGACCTCCCGAAGATGCGCGTCTACGCTCTCGCGCGGCACCTCAACGCGCGCGCCGGCCGAGCGCTCATCCCCGAGGCTTCGCTCACGAAGGCGCCATCCGCGGAGCTCCGGCCGGGTCAGACGGACCAGGATTCCCTTCCGCCCTATCCGCTTCTCGACGCGATTCTCGAGAGTCTCGTGGAACGGAATCTGTCCCTCGCCGCCGCGGCGCGCCGGACGGGCGCGCCTCTCCATCTCGTGGAGAAGATCGCGATGCTGGTGGACCGGGCCGAGTACAAGCGCAACCAGGCGGCGCCCGGCCTGAAGGTCTCCGCGAAGGCCTTCGGCAGCGGCCGCCGCATTCCGATCGCGCAGAGGGCGCCGCTCTGAAGGCCGCGGCCCCGGATCCCGTGCCGCGCTATCCCTGGAAGGAGATTCCGGGGTCGTCGCACGTGCTCCTCCTCGAGAAGGTGCTCGCGCGCGGGAGCGGCCTCGCGGTTCTGGACCTCGGCTTCGGGGCCGGCCTCCTCGCGCGGCGCATCCGCCCGGCGTGCCGGTACCTCGCGGGCGTCGAGCTCGATCCCGAAGCGGCGCAGGAAGGCGCGCGCTTCTTCGACGATCCGCTGGTCGGCGACATCCTCGAAGGGATTTCCGGGCCGTGGAAGGAGCGGTTCGACGTCATCGTCGCGGGCGACGTCCTCGAGCACCTGCCGCGCCCGGGGAACCTGCTCGCGGCGCTCCGACCGCTCCTGAAAGCGGACGGCGTGCTCATGCTTTCGCTTCCGAACATCGCGAACGTCACCGTTCGGGTCGGCCTTCTCTTCGGACGGTTCGCGTACACGCCTCGCGGCATCCTCGACCGCACGCACTTGCGCTTCTTCACGCGGGCGACCGGGCAGGCCCTTCTCGAGGAGAACGGCTACCGCGTCGTGTCGGTCGACGCGACCGCGATGCCCCTCGAGCTCGCGGTTCCCGCGCTGGGCCGTCCTCCCCTCGCGGGGCTCGCGCGCGCCGCCGCGCACGGCGCGGCGCGGCTCTGGCCGGCGCTCCTCGGCTATCAGTTCGTTTACGTGGCGCGGCCGGCATGACGGCGCCGCACGATGCTCCGGCATTCCGGACGCAGCCTGCGCCCGCCCGTGCGGAGACGGGGCGCGGCCTCGAGCTCTCGATCGTCATTCCCGCCTTCAACGAGGAGGAGCGGCTCCCGGCCTCTCTCGGCGCGATCTCGGCCTATCTGGCCGCCCGCCCGTCCGCGCCGCGCGTCGAGGTGATCGTCGTGGACGACGGCTCCTTCGACGCGACGGCCGCGGGCGCGGAGAATGCGGGACGCCGGTACGGCCTCGACCTGCGCGTCCTGCGCCTCCCGAAGAACTCCGGCAAGGGCTTCGCCGTGCGCACGGGCTGCCTCGAGGCGAGGGGACGGCTCGTCCTCGTGACGGACGCGGATCTCTCGACTCCGATCTACGAGTGGGAGAAGCTCGCGGCCGCGGGCACGCCCGTCGCGATCGGGTCGCGCGCCGTCGACGAGTCGCTCGTGAAGGAAGAGCAGCCGCTCTACCGCAAGGCGATGGGCAAGCTCTTCAACCGGTTCGTGCGCGTGCTGCTGCTGCCCGGCATCCGGGACACGCAATGCGGCTTCAAGCTCTTCACGCGGGAGGCCGCGCGCGAGATCTTCGGCCGCGCGCAGGTCGACCGCTTCTCCTTCGACGTCGAGGCGCTCGCCCTCGCGCGCCAGCTCGGCTATCCGATCGCCGAGGTGCCCGTCCTGTGGTTCAACTCCCCGGACTCGCGCGTCACGCTTCTCGGCGGCGCCCAGGCTTACCTCGAGCTTTTCCGCATGCGGCGGCGCTTCCGGAAGAAGCCGGGGGGGTGACCCCGAAGGGCGGGCCACGGCGAGCCCGCCGGGGGGCTTTCTTCGCATACCAGTCAGACACGGGTTCACGCCCCGGGTGGCGGAGCGAGGAGGCGGTCAATGTCGAGGAAGAGCTCCCTCGGGTTCAGGCTCGCCGCCCTGGGCTCCATTTGCCTGGCGCTGCACGCCTTCGGCCAGATCGCCGACATCCGAAATTGGACGGCGGCGCCGTACTGGGCGCCTCCCGCCGCTCCGGATCGGCGGGAGGCCCCCCAGGCTCAGGGCCGGACCCCCGAGGGCCGGCGGGCGCGTACGGCGATCAGATCTATACGCGTCAGATCTACACGTCAACCGACTCGGGAGGCACCTGGACGCCGCGCGAGAGCAACCGGTATTGGCTGTCGGTGGCGTCGTCCTCCGACGGGACGAAGCTCGTGGCCGTCGCGTTCGGTGGTCAGATCTACACGTCGACCGACTCAGGGGCGAGTTGGACGCCGCGCGAGAGCAACCGGCCGTGGCAATCCGTCACGTCGTCCAGCGACGGGACGAAGCTCGTGGCCGTGGTCCTCGGCGGTCAGATCTACACGTTCCCGGGGCCCACGAGCCCCGGTCCGGGCGGCGCTCTCACAGGCGATTCCGACGCGGCGATCGAGCTGCAATACATCGGGAGCGACCGCTTCCGGGTGCTCAGCATGATCGGGAACGTCGTGTCGCAGTGAGAGATGCGGTTCCGAATCTGACCATGGTCATTGACCATGGTAGACTCGCATCATGTCCGTCGAACCGACCCTCGCGATCTCCCGCTTCAAGGCCACCTGCCTCGCCGTCATCGAGGACGTGCGGCGCACGGGCCGGCCTCTGACCGTCACACGTTTCGGCAAGCCAGTCGCGCGCATCGTGCCGCCGGAGCCGGACGCCAAGAAACGTCGCGTTCTCGGGGCGTACAAGGGCCGCGCCACAATCGTGGGGGACATCATGTCGCCCGTCCTTCCGCCGGAGGCCTGGGAAGCGCTGAAGAAGTGAGGCTGCTTCTCGACACGCACATCTGGATCTGGAGTTTGCTGACCCCCCGCAAGCTCGGGCGGCGTGTGGCGCGGGAGCTGGTTCTTCCTCGAAACGAAATCTGGCTTTCCCCGATTTCCGTCTGGGAGGCTCTCTTGGCCTCCGAGCGCGGTGGGATCACGATCCCGGAAGGTCCTCACCGCTTCTTCGAGGCCGTGATTGCGGAGCGTGGATATCACCAGGCCACATTTACGCACGACGTCGCATTCGAGAGCCGCAGGCTCTCACTCTCGACGGAGGATCCAGCCGATCGTTTCCTCGCCGCGACCGCGAAGGTCTACGACCTCACGCTCGTGACCGCCGACGAGCGGCTGCTCGCTCTCCGCGAGATCAAAGTCCTGTCGAACCGATCGCGCTAATAGAGCGGGAATGCCGCGGTCAGCTCCTTGACCTTCACTTTGACGCGCGCCTGGATGGCGGCGTCCTCCGGCGCGTCGAGCACCTCGCCGATCCAGCCGGCGATCGTCTTCATCTCGGGAACGCCCATGCCGCGCGTCGTGACGGCCGGCGTCCCGATGCGCAGACCCGACGTGACGAGGGGCGGATTCGGGTCGAACGGAATCGTGTTCTTGTTCACGGTGATCCCGGCGATGTCGAGCGCCTTTTCGCAGACCTTCCCCGTGAGCCCCTTCTTTCCGACGTCGACGAGGAAGAGGTGGTTGTCCGTCCCGCCCGAGACGATCCGGAAGCCCTTCGCGGCCACGGCCTCCGCGAGCACGCGCGTGTTCTCGAGGACCTGCTTCTGGTACCTCGTGAAGTCCGGCTCCATCGCTTCCTTCAGCGCCACGGCCTTGGCCGCGATGACGTGCTCGAGCGGGCCGCCCTGCTGGCCCGGAAAGACGGCCCGGTCGACCTCTTTCGCCCACTCGGGCGTGCACAAAATGAGTCCCGCGCGCGGCCCGCGCAGCGTCTTGTGCGTCGTCGTCGTGACGAAGTGCGCGTGGCCGACGGGCGACGGGTGCAGGCCCGTCGCCACGAGGCCCGCGATGTGCGCCATGTCGACCATGAGGAGCGCGCCGACGGCGTCGGCGATCTCGCGGAACTTCGGGAAGTCGAGCGTGCGCGGGTACGCCGAGGCGCCCGCCACGATGAGCTTCGGCTTCTCGCGCTCGGCGATCTCGCGAAGCTCGTCGAAGTCGATGACTTCCGTGTCCTTTCGCACGCCGTAGGCCACGACGCGGTACAGCTTCCCGGAGACGTTGAGCGGGTGGCCGTGGGTCAGGTGGCCGCCGTGCGCGAGCGACATGCCGAGGAGCGTGTCGCCGGGCTTCAGGCAGGCCATGTAGACGGCCGTGTTCGCCTGGGCGCCGGCGTGCGGCTGGGCGTTCACGTGGATCGCGTCCGGGTTGCCGGGCGAAAAGAGCGCCTTCGCGCGCGAGATGACGAGCGACTCGGACTGGTCCACGAACTCGCACCCGCCGTAGTACCGCCTTCCGGGATACCCCTCGGCGTACTTGTTCGTGAGGACCGACCCGACGGCTTCCATGACGGCGCGGGACGTGAAGTTCTCGGAAGCGATGAGCTCGATCCCCTCGCGCTGCCGCGCGAGCTCGGCGCCGATGATGCGCGCGATCTCGGGATCGGTCTCGGCGAGGGTCCGGTTCAGGAGCGTGGGTCGGCTTGCGGTCGTCGACATGGGTCCTCCAGAGCCGCGGATCGTATCGCGGCGGCCGGCGCCGCGCGTCAGGGGCCGCCGGGCGCGTGACGCGGATACGCGGACACCATCGAGTCGTACTCGGCGAGCGCGTAGCTGTCGGTCATCCCGGCGAGGTGATCCGCGATCGCGCGCAGGAAAAGAGGCTTCCGCGTGTAGTTCGAGGCGATCTCGGCGTCGAGGCGCTTGAGCGGCACGTCCCTCAGATACGAGATTCCCGCGAGATCGCGATACCGGAGGAGCACGTAATCGGGCAGGAGCCTCGGGTTCCTGTACCACGCCCCGAAGAGCGTCGTGACGACGAGCTGCGCGCGCCCGTCGTGCTGCGCGACGCGGTAGCTGTGGATGACGTGCTGATAGATGAATTCCTTGAGCTCCTGGTAGAAGCGTTCGCCCGTCTTCGACGGAGCCACGAGGGAGCCCGGGAGCTTGCGGCGCTGGGCGTAGAACTCGTCGGGCGTCGTGATCTTCTTCGCGTCGAGCCACTTTCCGATCGACGCGCGCGAGGCCGTGATGAGGTCCGTGACGAGGAGGTGGATCATCCCGCGGATGAGCATGGCCTGACGCACCGTCGAGTCCTTCGCGGCCGTGAAAGCCGGGCCGAGCGCCTCGACGACCGCGCGCGCGACCGGCAGCGCGAGGACCTTGCTGAAATCCACGATCTTCAGGCCGTCCTCGAGGTCGTGCGCCTGCTGCGCGAATTCGTCGGCCCACCCCACGACCTGACATTCGAGGTGACCGCCGGACGAGAGGTTCAGGCCCTCGGCGTCGATGTCGGGAAACGGGAAGTCCCGGCGCCAGGTCGTGTGCTTGAGGATGCCCTCGCGCGTGTCGTTCGTGAGATTGAGGCCGGGGTGCTCGTAACGCTTCTCGAGCACGTCGACGACGCGCACGGACTGGTAGTTGTGCTTGAACGCCCCGACCTGCGCGGCGATCCGCGGCTCGATCGCGATCGACGCCTCGCCGCCCGTCAGGATGCGGTTGAGCACCTTCTCGCCCGAATGCCCGAACGGCGTGTGTCCGAGGTCGTGGCCGAGCGCGCAGGCCTCGGCGAGGTCTTCGTTGATCCCGAGGGCGCGCGCCACGGTCCGGGCGATCTGCGTGACCTCGAGCGTGTGCGTGAGGCGCGTGCGGTAATGATCGCCTTCGAACGGAATGAAAACCTGCGTCTTGTGCTTGAGGCGGCGGAACGCGCGCGAGTGGATGATGCGGTCGCGGTCGCGCTGGTACTCCGTCCGGTAGTCGTACGTCTTCCCTTCCTCGGCGACCGGATACCTTCTCGCGGCGCGCGACGCGCGCGAGGCGTAGACCGCGAGCCGCGCGTCTTCCTGCGCCTCGAGGTCCTTCTTCGTGAGAGTGGGGACGAGAGACGTCGCGCTCACGCGTCCGATCTTAGCCGCAGCACCTCGCCGACGAGATAGAGCGATCCGGCGACGAGAATGGGACCGTCACCGCCCGCCTCTTCGAGCCGGCGGAGCCCCGCGGCGACGGAGGGCGCCGTCTCGAGCTCGGGCCGCCCGACGCGAACCCGCAAGGCCTCCGGCGTCTCGGCCCGCGGTGAAGCCGGAGCCGCGAGGACGATGCGGCGGGCGCGCGCGGCGAGGGGCGCGAACACGCCGGGAAGATCCTTGTCGGCCAGCCGCCGAACAGCAGGTCGACACGGCCCGCGAGTCCGGCCGAGTCGAGATACTCCGCGAGCGCGCGGGCCCCCGGCGGGTTGTGCGCGCCGTCGAGGAGGAGCGTCCGGAACCCCGGCCGCGCAAGCGTCTGCAGACGCCCCGGCCACCGCACGGCCGCGAGGCCGCGCGCCACCGCCGCCTCGTCGAGAGGCGCGAGGGCGCGCGCCGCCGCGAGCGCGAGCGCGAGGTTCTCTCGCTGGTGCGCTCCCGGCAGCGAAAACGCGGCGTCCGCCGCCGGAGGGATCTCCACGAGCCGCGCCCCGATCCGCAGCGCCTCCGCGTGCAGGACGGCGCGCGCGCCCTCGGCGGTCCCCGACGCTCCGAGGAGCGCCGGCTGACCTCTTCTGAAGATCCCGGCCTTCTCGCGCGCGACGTCCTCGAGCGCGGGGCCGAGGACGTCGAGGTGGTCGGCCGCGACGTTCGTCACGACGGACACCTCGGGCTCGAGCACGTTCGTGGCGTCGAGCCGGCCTCCGATCCCGACCTCCACGACCGCGACCGCGACGCGCGAGCGGCGGAAGAGCTCGAAGGCCGCGACCGTCAGCGCCTCGAAGTACGTCGGACCGCGGACGCCAGACGCGGAAACGCTCGCGACAAACTGCAGCGCGTCGTCGAGCGCGGCGGGCGATACGTCGCGGTCGAGGAGGCGGACGCGTTCCGTCACGGACACGAGATGCGGGGACGTGTAGAGCCCACATCGGACGCCCGCGGCCGTCAGGACCGCGGAGATCGTCGCAGCGGTCGAGCCTTTCCCGTTCGTTCCGCCGATGAGAATGGATTGAAAGGAAGATTGGGGATTTCCCAGAGAGGCCAAGAGGGAAAGAGTCCGCGAAAGACCCGGACGAATCCTCTGCGGGCCGAGCGCGTCGAGCCAGGCCAATCCGGGAAACGCGACACGCGAACTCAAGCCACGTCGCCTATTCACCTTCTAAGAAAATCCGAAAACCAGCGTCTCCCGTCTCCCCCGCAAAGCCATCAAGCGGCGCGGAGCACCCGCAGGACCCGCGCGACCGTCGCGCGCATCTCGGCGCGCGGCACGACGAGGTCGACGAAACCGTGCTCCAGCAGGAACTCGGATCTCTGGAAGCCTTCGGGCAGCGTCTGGCGGATCGTCTGCTCGATGACGCGCGGGCCCGCGAAGCCGATGAGCGCCTTCGGCTCGGCCAGCGTCACGTCGCCGAGCATCGCGAAGGACGCCGTCACGCCGCCCGTCGTCGGGTCCGTGAGGATCGCGACGTGCGGCACGCGCGCGGCGCCGAGGCGCGCGAGCGCCGCCGAGACCTTGCCCATCTGCATGAGGGAGAGAATTCCCTCCTGCATGCGCGCTCCGCCCGACGCGGAGACGATCACGAGCGGCGTGCGTTCGGCGAGCGCCTGCTCGGCGGCGCGCGCGAGGACCTCGCCCACGACGGAGCCCATCGAGCCCCCCATGAAAGCGTAGTCGAGGATCGCGACGATCGCCGGGACGTCTTCGATCAGGCCCTTCGCCGCGAGGATCGCGTCCGGACGGCCGGTCTTCGCCTCGGATTCCTTCAGGCGATCGCGGTAGCGCTTGCTGTCCTTGAACTTCAGGGGGTCGGTCGGCCGGACCTCCGTGAAGAGGGGCTGCCCGCCGCCCTCGCCGAGCAGGAGCCTGAGGCGCTCGACCGCGGGAAGGCGGAAGTGGAATCCGCACTTCGGACACACGCGCAGGTTGCGCTCCACTTCCTTCACGTAGAGCGCCTCGCGGCAGCCTTCGCACTTCAGGAAGAGGCCCTCGCCGAGCGAGGACGTCGTCTTCGGGTCCCGCGGGGCACGCGGGGCTTTGTCCTTTCGGAACCACATGGCGTGAGCCGGGGATCTTAGCGCGCCCGCGCAGGCCCGATGGAAACGAGGGGCCGCCCGCCGGCCCCGGACGTGACGCACGCCGAGACCCCGAAGAGCGCCGAGAGGAGGGGCTCGGTGAAGGTGTCCGCGATCCCCCCCGCGGCGAGCACGCGCCCGCCCGAGAGAAGCACCGCGTCGTCCGCGCCCTGGGACGCGACGTCCAACTCGTGCGTGGAGAAGACGACGGCGCCTCCCGCCGCCGCACGGCGCCGCATCGCGTCGATGACGAGGAATCGGTGGCGCGGATCGAGATTCGCGGCCGGCTCGTCGAGAAGGAGAACCTCGGGCTCGCCGGCCAGAACCCGTGCGACGAGGATGCGCTGCCTCTCACCCCCGCTCATCGCGGCGAGATCGGTCCCGGAGAGCTCGCCGGCGTCCATCTCGTCGAGCGCCGCATCGACGGCCGCGCGGTCGCGCGCGGAGGGCGCACCGAACGCCGTGCGCCACGGCGTGCGGCCGAGAAGAACGAGATCCCGGGCGAGAATCGGGAAGAGCGGCTCGAAGGCCTGCGGGAGATAGCCGAGAGCACGCGCGGCCGCGCGGCGGGGAATTTCCGAAAGAGCGCGCCCGCCGAGCCGCACGGTGCCGCGGCGTGCGGGGACGATTCCCGCGAGCGCCTTCAGGAGCGTGGACTTCCCCGCTCCGTTCTCGCCGAGAAGCGCCGTGACCCGTCCCGCCGTGAACGCATGCGAGACCTCCGAGATGACGTCACGCGCGCCGTATCCCGCAGCGAGCGCCTCAGCGGCGAGCGGGACCGTCACGGGCGCGCCCTCAGCAGGAAGAGAAACGCCGGCGCTCCGAGGAGGGCGGTGATGGCGCCCACCGAGATCTCCGCGGGCGCGAAGACCGACCGCGCGACCACGTCCGAGACGACGAGAAGAACCGCGCCGCCGAGGAAAGACAGGAGAAGCAGGGCACGGTGCGAGCGCGTGACGCGGCGCACGGCGTGCGGCACGAGAAGGCCCACGAATCCGATGATGCCGGCGTACGCGACGGCCGCCGCGGCGAGGAGCGACGCCGCGACGTAGGCCGTTCGCTTCGCAGTCTCCACGCGAATTCCGAGCGTTCCGGCCGTCTCCTCGCCGAGCGTGAGCGCGTCGAAGGCGCGGGCGAGCGGCAGAAGGAGGGCCAGCGAGAGGGCCGCGTAGACGGACAGCGCCGCGACCGCGCCCGGCGTCGCGCCCGCGAGAGAGCCGAGCATCCAGAACACGAACGTCTGCGTGCGCGAGGGGTCTCCGAACGAGAGAAGGAACAGCAGAATCGCCGAGGCGAGCGCGTTCACGACGACGCCCGAGAGCAGGAGCCGGCCGCGGTCCAGCCGGCCGCCCGCCGACGCCCCGATGCCGACGACGAGAACGGCCGCGAGCGCGCCGAGAAACGCCGCGAGGGGCAGCGCGAGCGCGTCGAGGATTCCGGCCCGCATTCCGGCGGACGCGCCGAGGCCGAGGAGCGACCCGACGAGCGTTCCGCACGCGGCGCCTCCGGAGACGCCGAGGAGATAGGGATCGGCGAGCGGGTTTCCGAGCAGCGCCTGAAGCGCGGCGCCCGAGAGGGCCAGCGCGCCGCCCACGAGCACGGCCAGGAGCGCGCGCGGAAGCCGGAGGTCGCGGACGATCGAGACCGTCTCCGCGTCCCCCCGCCCCGCGAGGGCGCGGAGCACGTCGTGAGGCGCCAGCGAGACGCTCCCGAGGAGCAGCGAGGCGAGAAGCGCGACGGCCAGCGCTCCGAGAAGCACGACTCCCCACGCCCACGCCGGCCGGCGGGAGTTCACGGCACGCGCACCGCCGCGAGGCGCTCCAGAGCCTCGACGAGCCGGGGGCCCGGGCGCTCGAGCAGCCCGCCCGGAACGATGACGACGCGGCCCTCCTTGACGGCCGGTACGAGGCGCCAGCGCACGTCGGCGAACGCCCGGGCGAAAGCGCCGGCGTTCTCTCTCGTGTCGGGACGGACCACGAGGTCGGGATTCCACGACGCGAGAGTCTCGAACGAGACGCGGGGCCAGTCACCTGCGGATTTCGGCACGACGTTCGAGAAACCGGCGCGCGAAAGAACGTCGCCGACGAACGTGCCGTCTCCGGCGACGATCGGAGGGTCGGGCCAGATAAGCGCGACCGCCCGCTTGCGCGGTCGCGCGCGGCCGAGGGCCTCTGCCGCGGCGATGCGCTTCGTGAGGGAAGACACGAGAGCCGCCGCGCGCGCGTCCTCGCCGAGCGCGTGCCCCACCCGGACGACGTCCTCGAGAATGCCGTCGAGCGACGCGCCGGCCGTCACGACGACCGCGAGCCCCAGCGATTCGAGCTTCTCGTAAGCCGCGCGGTCCGTGCCGTCCTTCGAGACGACGACGAGGTCGGGCGCGAGGGACACGACGCGCTCGAGGTCCGGGGCGAAACCGCCGACGCGCGTCTTTCCGGCCGCCTCGGGGAGATCGTCGGCGAAATCAGGAACGCCGACGACGTGCGGCCCGGCTCCGAGCGCGAACAGGATTTCGGCCGCGGACGGAGCGAGCGCGACGATGCGCCGGGGCGGCGCCGGGAGACGGGTCGGAACCGGAGGGGCGAGGAGAGCGAGACCGAGAGAAAGGAGGCCGAGAGGTCCGCTCAGGGTTCCTCGGCTTCCTCGAGGTCGTTCGTGATTCCCAGCCGGAGGCACGCCGCCCCGTACATCTGGCGCGCCGCCTTCTGCGCGTTCTGCAGATCCGCGAGACGTTCCTTGACCTTCGCGAGCTCGGCCTGGATGTCGCCCTCGAGCTGGTCGATCTCGGCCTTCGTGACCTTCAGCGTGTTCTCGTAGAACTTTCTCTGTTCTTCGGAAAGGCTCATGCGTTCTCCTCGAAAATAGAGTTTCTTGGAATCAGGGCTTCACGGTGATGGGGAAGGTCTTCCACATCTTCACCTTCACGCCATCCTTCGTGGCCGGCTGAATTGTCGCACCCTTGAGCGAGCGCACCGCGGCATCGTCGACGAACTTGTAGCTCGACGGCTTCAGGACACGGACCTCCTGAACGGCGCCGCGCTCGTCGACGAGCGCCATGAGAATCGGCGTCCCGATCGAACCGTCGGCCCCACGCTTGATCTGCCGCGCCTGAGCGGGAACGTTGCCCATGCTTCCGAGGCGCACGAGCCGGGGCTCGACGACACCCTCGCCGGGACCGACGAGGTCGCCTTCCTTCACCGGCGCGCTGGACGCGGCGGGGATCACCGGCGCTTTGTCGGGCGCGGAAACCTCGACTGGGGGAGGCGCAGCGGATTTCGGCGCCTCGACCGCGGCCTCGGGCTTTGGCTCCGGGGCGCGGGGGACCGGAACGGCCGTCGGGGCGGACTCGGGTCCGCTCGCGGCCGCGGCAGGCACGGGGACTTCGGATGGACGCGGAGGTTCCGCGGCCTTGACGGGCGCGAGCCCCACGGCCGCCTGCGGCGGCACGGACGCGGTCGCGGGCTTCCCGGCGGCTCCGGGCTGCTTCGCCGCCTCGCGGATCGCCTTCTCGCGCTCTGCCGCGAGGCGGCGCGCCTCGGCCTCGACCGCTCGGGGGTCGACGACCTTCGCGGCCTCGGGCGGCGCGGACGCGGAAGCCGAAGCCGGCGCGGAGGCCTCGGGAATCACGCTCGCGGTCGCGGGTTCCGTCTTCGGCACGCTCGCCGTCGCGGGCGGCCTGGCTCCCGACCACCGGTCCTTCGTGACGAAGAGACCGCCGGCGACGAGCACCACGGCGGCAATTCCGATGCCGGCCACGAGGCCCGCGCGGCTCTTCCGGGATTCGCCTGCCGCCGGCAGCGCGGCCGCGCTCTCGCCCACCGCGCGGCGCGGGGCAGGCTCCGGCCGCGGCTCGGGCGCAGGCCCGGGAATCGAGGGCCGCGCGAGCTCGCCCGCCTGCGCTTTCGCGATCACGAGCCCCCTCCCCTTCTTCGGGAGAACCGCGGGAGACGGGCCGACCGGCCCCGGCATGTCACGGGCCTTGTCGAAGGCGGCGTCGATCTCGTCGTCGGACGCCGGCGGCGCCTCCAGAAGCCGGTTCATGTAGATCGCGAGATCCGCGGGCCCGGGCGACGGCTGATACGTGTAGAGCACCGCGTGGAGGTCCTTCTCGAACTCGGACGCGTTCTGGTAACGCTCCTGCGGATTCTTGGCGAGCGCCTTGAGAACGATCTGGTCCACCCGCTTCGGCACCTCGGCTCCGCGGGATGACGGCGTCGCCGCGTCGCCTTCGCGCACGCTCTCGAGCACGGACATGTCCGTCTCACCCTGGAAAAGAGGCGTGCCCGTGAGCATTTCGAAGAGTACGGACCCGAGAGAGAAGATGTCGCTCCGCCGGTCGAGCCTCTTGCCCCAGGCCTGCTCGGGCGACATGTACTGCAGCTTTCCTTTCAGCGCTCCCGAGATCGTCGTCGACACCTTGCTCGCGGCCTTCGCGATGCCGAAGTCGCAGAGCTTGATGTCGCCTTCGTCGCTGATGAGGATGTTCTGCGGCGAGACGTCGCGGTGCACGAGGTTCAGCTCGCTGCCGTCCGGCGCCGGGCGGCGGTGCGCGTAGTCGAGCGCGTTCGCGATCTTCGCCGCGATGAAGAGGGCGAGCTCGGCGGGCAGCGGGACGCTCCGTTCCTTCGCGACTTTCAGGAGCGTGCGCAGGTCCTTGCCCTCGACGTATTCCATGGCGATGTAGTGCCAGGCGTCGACCTTGCCGAGGTCGTAAATGTGCGTGATGTTGTTGTGGTTGAGCTGTGCCGCGAGCTTCGCCTCGTCCACGAACATCGTGACGAAGTCGGCATTCGTCGCCATGTGCGGCACGATGCGCTTGATCGCGACGATCTTCTCGAAGCCCTGTTCGCCGCTCATGCGCGCCTTGAAGACTTCGGCCATGCCGCCCGCGCCGATCTTCTGCAGGAGCTGGTAGCGCCCGAAAGCGCCCGGAGACGAAGCCGGCCGCACGGCGGGAACCGGACGCGTCGTGTCGGTGAGCGGCACGGGGGGAGGCGCCGGCGGAACCGAAGGGGGAAGAGGGGCCGCCTTCATGCGCACGGTCTCTCCCGAGACTTCGCGCGAGGCGTCTTTCACCTCTCGCGGGCGCACCGGGGGCGCGGGCACCGTCGTTCTCGGGGGCGGCATGATTCCCGAGAGCGTGTCGTGAAGGAGCTTGTCGACGGAGGATGAGCTCCGGGACGCGGACTCGGCCGCGCGGGACGCGGAGTCGGCCGCGCGCGGCGCGGACGGTGGCCGAGCGGTGAGGCTCGCCATCACCTCGGCGACATTCACGCGCGCGGTTCGCTCGGCGGGCCGATCGATCTTCTCGACCGGCGCTTCAGCCGGAACAAACGGGGCCGACACTCCGCTCGGTGTCTTTCGTGGCGGCAGGAGTCCCGAGAGCGTTTCGTGGAGGCGCTTCTCGACCGAGGGGACCGGAGCCGGCATCTCGCGCGAGATCGGCCTGGCCGGCGGCTCGTCGTCGAGCCCCGTCAGGACGTCCGCGAAAATGTCGTCGGCGGAGAGGAGCGGCGCGCCGGGATCGGACGGCGGCCCGGAAGACGGCGGCATCTCGATGGCGGGCCTGAGCCCCAGCGCCATCGCGACCTCCGCCTGGAAGACGTCCATGGAGAACGGCTTCTCGAGAATGCTCGTCGCGCCTACGCGCTGCGCGTCGGCGCGCTTGTTGCGGCCCTTGTACCCCGACATCATGAGGAGCACGGGCGGCGTCGGGCCCATCGCCTGCATGCCCTTGATCACGTCGGGCGTGCGGAGCTTCGGCAGGACGGAGGAGATGAGCACGAGGTCCGGCCTCGACTTGCGGTACAAGTCGAGGCCCTCCTCGCCGTCGCGCGCCACGACCAGCTCGATCGTCTGCGACTGACCCGCGAGGTACTGGCGAATCCGCTCGAGGTAGCGCGGCTCGTATTCGATCAGCAGAAACTTCATGCCGGGATTGAGGACGGGGCCACGTGCCGCCGCCGCGTGCACAACTCCTTTCGGAAGAATCTATTATCGACGGGGTGATCGCCGTGTCAACGAACGAGACCGCGCGCTTTTCGACCCGTCGCGTCTTCAGCGCGTCCCTCGGCTGCAAGGTCAGCCGGATCGACGCGGCGGCGCTCGCGGATTCGGTCGCGGGAGAAGGGGCGGCCCCCGCCGGCCCCGGCGACGCGGACGTCCTTCTCGTGCACGGCTGCGCGGTGACGGATCGCGCCGAACGCGACGGCCGGCGCCTCGTGCGTCGCCTCCGGCGCGCGAACCCCCGCGCGACTCTCGTCGTCTCCGGTTGCCTCGCCGAGCGGGCGGGCGGATCCCTGGCCCGGATGCCGGAGGTCGATCTCGTCGTCTCACTGTCCGCGCAGGGCGCGCTCCCCGACATTCTCGACGCGCACGCGGCCGGACTTCTGCCGGGGCGGATCGTGGCCGCCGCAGACGCGGCGAAGGCCGCGCTCTTCGCGATGCCCGCGGCGGGCCGGCCGCTCGAGGCGCTCCTGGACTCCGACAGGACGCGCGCCTTTCTGAAGGTCCAGGACGGCTGCACGCGCCGGTGCGCGTTCTGCGTGGTTCCCGCCTTGCGCGGGCCCGAGCGAAGCGCGCGTCCCGAGGACGTCACCGACGCGATTCGCCGGCTCGGGGACCGCGGCGTCCCCGAGGTCGTCCTCGCGGGCGTCCACCTCGCCACGTTCGGCCACGACCGCGGGACGCGCCTCGTCGATCTCCTCGCGCGGCTGGAGGCCGATCCGCCGGCCTGCCGCGTCCGCCTCTCGTCGCTCGAGCCCATGGAGGCCGGCGAGGAGCTCGTCGACTTCGTCGCCGGATCGCGGGTCGTCGTCCCGCACCTCCATCTGCCCCTCCAGTCGGGATCGTTCTCCGTCCTCAAGCGGATGCGGCGCGGCATCGTGCCGGCGCGTTACCGCGCGCTCGCCGAGCGCGCGGCGCGCGCGAATCCGCGCCTCCACCTCGCGACCGACCTCATTGCGGGATTCCCCGGCGAGACGGACGCCGATTTCGACGAGACGTGCCGCTTCGTCGAGGACCTGCCGTTCGCGTCGCTCCACGTCTTCCCGTTCTCGCCGCGTCTCGGCACCGACGCCGCAGCCTGGCATCGGGAGGATCCTCTGGCGTCGAGCGTCCTGACGGAGCGCACGCGCACCCTGCGGCGCCTCGGCGCGGCAAAGCTCCGCGCGTTCGCCGCCCGCGCGGCCGGCACGACGGCCGAGATCGTCACGCTGCGCGGAAACCGCGGCCTGACGGACCACTACCTCGAGGTCTCGCTCGAGCTGCCTTCCGCGGATCGCCTGCCCGGCCGCCGCCTGCCCGTGCGTCTCGTTTCCGGCGCGGCGGGGATGCCCCTCGAAGCGCATCCCTGCTAGACTGCGCGCCCCCCGAAAACGCCCGAGGTGAGTCATGTCCGGTCACAGCAAGTGGAGCACGATCAAGCACAAGAAGGGCGCCGCCGACGCCAAGCGCGGAAACCTCTTCACGAAGCTGATCAAGGAAATCACGATGTCCGCCAAGGTGGGTGGAGGCGTCATCGATTCGAATCCGCGCCTGCGCTCCGCGGTCCTCGCCGCGAAGAAGGCCTCGATGCCCTCGGACAACATCGACAGGGCGATCAAGCGCGGCACCGGCGAGCTCGAGGGCGTGACCTACGAGGAAGTCGTGTACGAGGGCTACGGGCCGGGCGGCGCCGCGATCCTCATCGAGGCGATGACGGACAACAAGAACCGCACGACCGCCGAGATCCGCCACCTCCTCACGAAGTACGGCGGCAACCTGGCCTCCGCGGGCGCCGTCGCGTTCCAGTTCTCGAAGAAGGGCTACATCGCCGTCGAGAAGAGCGCCGCGAAGGAAGACGAGCTCATGGAGCTCGCGCTCGAGTCGGGCGCCGAGGACTTCAGGACGGACGATGCGGACCTTTTCGAGGTCACGACGGACCCGGCGTCGTTCGAAGCGGTCAAAGCCGCGGTCGAGGCGAAGAAGATCGCGATCCAGACGGCGGAGATCCAGATGGTTCCGCAGAACACGATCGCCGTCGCCGACAAGAGCCCCGCGCTCGTGAAGCTCCTCGAAATGGTCGAAGACAACGACGACGTCCAGAAGGTCTGGTCGAACGGCGACATCGACGACAAGTACCTGACGGAGGAGTGATTCCTTCAGCCGCGCCGCTCCCGCGATGAAGATCCTCGGGGTCGATCCCGGGAGCCGCGCCGCCGGCTGGGCCATCGTCGATTTCACCTCGGCGCCCGTCCTCGTCGGCGCCGGCGTCCTGCGCCCTCCCCTCAAAGGGAGCTTCGCGGAGCGCCTCGCCTTCCTGCACGCCGCCCTCGCCTCGGTGATCGCGGCCGAGCGGCCCGATGCCGCGGCCGTGGAACGCGTCTTTTCCGGCGTCAATCCCCAGAGCCTCATCTCCCTCGGCGAGGCGCGCGGCGTCCTGCTGCTCGCGCTCGCGCAGGCGGGCGTTCCCACGGCCGAGGTGACGCCCGCGGAAATCAAGCGCGCCGTGGCGGGCTCGGGAAGCGCCGAGAAGGAGCAGGTGCGCCGCATGGTCGCCGCCCTCCTCGGACGGCGGCTCGCGCTCGATGCCGCCGACGCGGCCGCCGCCGCGCTGACGCATGGGTTCGTCGCGGCCCGGCGCGGCGCGCGGTTCGCGGCGGCTCCAGGCGCGCGGACGTCTCCGGGCGCTTTTGTGAGGCGGCGCCCGGCCGGCTAGACGGCCGGTTGAGCCGATCCCGCGCAGGCTGCTATCGTGAAAGCGTACTGATGTCGTTTCAAGGCTCCCTCAACGAGCTCCCGCTCTCCGATATCGTCCAGCTCGTGGCCGTCTCCGGCAAGACGGGCATGTTCTCGATGACGCGCGCCTCCGAGAAGGGCTACGTCTATCTGCAGAACGGGCACATCACGCACGCGAAGCTCGGCGACGTCGAAGGCGAGGACGCGATCTACGCGCTCGCGCTGTGGAACCAGGGCACGTTCCAGTTCTCGCCCGGCGTCGAGAGCGAGGCCCGCACGATCAGCCGTTCGAACACGAATCTGCTCCTCGAGGCGGCCCGGCGGAGCGACGAATGGAAGATCCTTTCGCGGAAGATCCCCGGGACCGACTCGGTTCCCGTGCTCGTGTCCCGCGAAGGCGCGAACGGTCCGGTCACGCTGACGCCGCTCGAATGGAAAGTCGTCACGAAGACCGACGGCCAGCGCTCGATCGAGGAGATCGCGCGGGCCCTGAAGACCTCCGCGTTCGACGTCGCGAAGACTCTCTACGGCCTCGTGACCGCCGAGCTCGTCGAGATCGGGAAACCGCGCCGGATCTCTCGACCCTCGATGGAATCGCACGCGCCGGTTCCCCCGCCGGCGATTCCGCCGCTCACCGGCCAGTCCATCCCGAACGTCTCGACGCACAGCGGAGCCTTCAACGCCCTCTCGAAAGGCGACGAGAAGCGCAGCCTCCAGATCCTCTGCACGAAGGTGAAGCAGGAGGCCGAGGCGGCCGCGGGCGCGCCGGGAGATGTGACGATCGACCGGCTCTATCGGACGGCGCTCCAGGAGCTCGACCGCGGGCGCGGACTCGAGGTCGTGCGCGATCTGATCCGAACGCTCGAGGAGACCATCGAGAGGCTCCGGGGCCCGGTGGCCGCGCGCGGGTTCCGCGAGAAGATGAACCCGCTCCTCTGACGTAACTCCTTGACATCGTTTGCCTCCGGGCGGGAGAGGCGCTAGAATCTGACAGCGATTTCTGCCTTTTTTGGACAACGACTCGAGGCACTTTCCCGCACAGGCCGGCACGGGGCCCCCGCGGCCGGGCGGACCAAAGGAGATTCGATGCGACGGATGCGGACCCGACTCCTCCTCGGCGCGATCGCGTGCCTGGTCCTCGCGACTCCCCTCGCGGCCCAGATGGCTCCCTCGGTTTCGGGCCAGACGGGGCTCTTCGAGGTGACGAACGCCGACATGCTGCCGCAGGGGCACTTTTCTCTCGGGCTGTCCTGGGGGCTGTGGAACCGGACGGCGGCGCCCGCTCCTTTCGCGGCCACGCTGCCGGACGAGCCCCTCCGCTACGACGTGCAGCGGACCGGGCTGTCCGTAGGGTACGGTCTCCTTCCCCGATGGGAGGCCTCCCTGAGCACGGGCTCCAACCGGTACAGCGCGTCCAACCGCGACTGGCAGGGCGTCGTGGGCGGCCATTACCGCTTCGGCGGCTTCACGCATTCCGAGACGGACAAGGTCCACCTCGGCACGAAGATCCTCCTCAACACGCAGGACCCGGTTCTCGTCGCGCTCTTCGGCGGTATCTGGTTTCCGACGCAGTCCAGGAACGACGTCAACACGCTCGCCACCACCCGCGCCGACTACGACCTCGGCCTCTCGTTCAACGTCGGATGGGTCACCTTCCAGTCGGCCTATCAGCTGAACGGAAAACTCGGCACGCCCACCCCGTTCGCGAATACCGGCGAGGCGGGCTACGACGTCCCGAACACGTGGACGTCGGCCCTCGCCGTCGCGGTGCCCGTGATTCCGAACGTCTTCAAGGCGATCGGCGAGATCAACCGGGTCCACTACGACGGCGGCGACACACAGGCGCCCGACTTCTCCGAGGTCACGCTCGGGGGCCGTTTCGCGTTCGGCAACTCGGGGTTCACGGCCTCCGGCGCCGTGCGCGTGAACATCGACCGCTGGGCGAAATACGGCAACAGCCCGTCGAACATCGGCGGCCTCGTGCAGGTCGCGTACCTGCCTCGGCCTGCCGTCAGGGAACGGCCGCGCGCGGCGATGCCCCGGGAGACCGAGCCGGCCGAGCCACCCGCGACCGAGCCCGTGCCGCCTCCTCCCGCGCCCGTCCTCGCCCCCGTGACGGCCGCGGAGCCGGCGGTCGTCACCGCCCCTGCCGCGCGGCCGTCCACCTCGACGACGGACGAGATCCTCTACGACGCCGCCAAGAGCCGCCTCACGAACATCGCAAAGGCCATCCTCGACGGCGTCGCCCTGCGCCTCAAGAACAACCTGGCCGCCACGTGCACCGTTTCGGCGTCCACCGACCCGAAGGAAAAGGGCGGCGATCACGCGGCGCTCGCGAAGGCCCGCGCCGAAGCGGCCCGCGACTACCTGATGAAACGGCACGGCATCGACGGTTCGCGAATCGCGACCGAGGTGAAGGGAGACGCCGACTCGCCCGACGCGACGCGCAATCGGCGCGCCGTCGTGACCGTCACGTTCCCCTGATACCGGCTCCGCTGCGGCGGCGTTAGACTGACGCCGCCGTGGATTCGAACGCGGGAATCTTCTCCACCGGGACGTTCTCGACGGGGTCCAATCCCCCCGGCGGTGGATTGTTCCGCTCGCGGGCGCTCGTCGTGCTCGCGACCGCCGCCGTCGTCGGACTGCTCTGGGCGGGAAAAGTCCTGTTCGTCATGTTCTTCCTCGCCCTCTTCCTGTCGTTCGCGCTCCAGCCGTTCGTGACGCTCCTCGAGCGGCTGCGCCTCCCGCGCTCCCTGGCCGTCCTCCTCGTGATCCTGTTCCTCTCGGCCCTCATCGTGTTCTTCGTCGTCAACGCGATGACGCAGATCGAGGCCTTCACGCGGGATCTTCCGATGTACGAGACGAAGATCCGGATCTTCACGGCGAAGGCGCAGGGCGTTTTCGCGCAGATCGAGGAGCGCACGCGCCTGCTTCTGCCCGAGGCCGATCGAAGCACGCGCTCCGTGCGGCTCGAGTCGGACGCGTTCGATTCGCTCTCGAAGGTCGCGGTCCAGGTCAGGACGCTCGTCTCGCTGCTTCTCTACACGGCCGCGGTCCCGATGCTCTCGTTCTTCATGCTCAAGGACCGCGAGAAGTACGGCGGCGCCGTCGCGAAGATCCTGCGCATCAAGGGCGGCCGCGCCGCCCAGGACTTCGCCGTCGGGGTCGCGCGCGTGCTCTCCGGATACGTTCTCGGCGAGCTCTTCGTCGTCCTCATCACGGCGTGCATCACGACGGCCGGCCTCCTCGTGCTGCGCGTGCCGTACGGCTACGTCCTCGGCCCGCTCGCGGGCGTCTGCGTGCTCGTGCCTTACGTCGGCGTCATCTTCTCGACGACGCCCGCGTTCGTCATCTCGCTTCTCGCCTCGAACGACGCGACGCTGCCCGTGAAGGTCCTCATCTTCTATTCGGTGGTGCAGTTCCTCGAGGGAAACGTCCTGACGCCGTTCATCGTGGGCAGCCGCGTGCGGCTCCACCCGCTCGCGGTCCTCTTCGCGTTCCTCTTCTGGGGCATCCTGTGGGGCGTCCCCGGGGCGATCCTCGCGGTCCCGCTCACCGCGACGATCAAGGTCGTCACGGAACGCTTCGAGCGCTTCGCGCCTTGGGCCGCGCTCCTCGGCGACCGGACTCCCGATCCCGCGCCGCCGGAAGAGCCCGAGGCGCTCCTCGCCGGCCACGGCGGCGTGTAGCGATCGCACCCCGGACGACGCTAGAGAGTCCGTTTCAGGACGGCCCGCTCGGCGGGCGTCAGCTGCCCTTCGACCTCCGGGTGCTCCTCGGCAAGCGACTTCGCGTCCGCCAGGTCCTGGAAGCGCTTGGATTCGCGCCGCGCCGGGTCGGACGCGGCCCGGAGCTTCTCCTTGACGAGCGCCGAGGGACTCGCGATGCGCACCTGGCCTCCTTCGAAGCTCTTGCGCGCAGCGGACTCGATGAGGAACGCGAAGGCGGGGTCGTCGCTGAACTGCACCGGAGTCTCTCCGGGGCCCGTCCAGTTCTCGGAGTGCGCGTGCCGCGCGAGCATTCGAAATCCCGCCCCTTCCAGCGCGGCCCGCGGGACGCTCTCGTAGCTCCTGACGGCGACGTCGATGTCGAGAGTCGTCCTTGGCTCGCGGTGCCACAACTGCACCGCGACGCCGCCGATCAGCGCGTACTCGAGCCCGCTCGCCTCGAGGATCCGAAAGAGCTCACGAAAGGCCCCGTCCTTGCTCGTGACCACGGCGTCTCCCTTCAGATCGTGAAAACGCACGTCGAGCGCGGCGCTGATCCGGAGCGCCTCCTCCACGGAGTCCGGCGGCGCCGCTCGTCCCGCTCTCATCGAGAGAATCTTACGCGCTGCCCTGACGCGCGGGTACCGCGGTTCCCGCCCTACCCGGCCTGTCCGAATCGCGCGGCCGCTTTCGCCCGCGCTCTTCGCGCTTCGACCTCACGGTCCCTGGGGTCCGCCGTCGTGATCAGCGATGCGATGAGCGTGCGCGCGGCCTCGGCGACCTGATCGACCGCGCGATCGAAGGCCGCCTCGTTCGCCTTCGAGGGCTTCGTGAACCCGCTGAGCTTCCTCACGAACTGCAAGGAAGACGCCCGGATCTCCTCCTCGGTCGCCGGAGGCTCGAAGTTGAACAGCGTCTTGATGTTTCGGCACATGGTCCCTCCGCCGCGGGCGATCAGATCCGCGGCAATTCTGCTCCCGCGGCCAGCTCGCGCGTGAGGTCGGCGGCGGGGACCTCCCTGCACCCGCTGACGTTCTGACCGCACCAGAGCGGCGAGAAATCAGGTGATCCTCTGCTTTCGGCCCGGGCACGCAGGGGAGCCATTGCGGAGGCGGCCAGTGGAAAAGCGGGCGCGGCGGCGCTGATCGGGCCGATCTCGTTCATGACGCGGTTGACGATCCCGCGCGCGGGTCTGCCGGAAAACAGGTTCGTGAGCGCCGTGTGGCGGGCGGCCTCGCTCTTCAGGGCGGCGCGATGCACAGCGCTCGTCGTCGCTTCCGGACAGAGCAGGTACGCGGTCCCGATCTGCGCCGCGACCGCGCCGAGCGCCATCGCTGCCGCGACGCCTCTCGCGTCCGCGATGCCGCCGGCCGCGATGACCGGGAGCTTCACTTCCCGCACGATCTGCGGCAACAGCGCGAACGTGCCGATCTGCGTCGTCAGATCCTCCGACAGGAACATCCCTCGATGCCCGCCCGCCTCGAGACCCTGCGCGATGACGGCGTCGGCGCCGTGCGCCTCGAGCCAGCGCGCCTCTTCGACGGTCGTCGCCGACGAAAGAATCCTCGCGCCCCAGGCACGCACGCGCCCGAGCAGGTCTGCGGACGGCAGCCCGAAGTGAAAGCTGACGACGGCGGGCCTGAACTCTTCCAGGACGTCGGCCGCTTCGGAGCTGAACGGCGCGCGCCCAGGCCCCGCGGGAACGGCGTCCGCGTCGAGCCCGTTTTCGTCGTAGTAGGGCGAAAGCGCGGCGCGCCAGGCGGCTTCCCGCCCGGCATCGGGCTCCGGCCGCGCGTGGCAGAAGAAATTCACGTTGAAGGGCCTGTCGGTCTGCGCCACGATCGCCGCCAGCTCCTTGCGCAGCGCGTCCGGAGTGAGCATGGCGCAGGGCAGCGAGCCGAGGCCGCCCGCGTTCGACACCGCGACCGCCATCGCGCTGCCCTGCACACCCGCCATCGGCGCCTGGATGATCGGGTGCGCCGTACCCAGGAGCTGTTGCAGGCTCATCGTCCGAACCCCGGCCATCGTAACCCTGCGCGCCGGCCGCGCCCTCAGCCGGCGAGGTTCCGCCGCCGCACCGCGAGCGTGCCCCCGAGAAGCCCGGCGACGAGGCCGAACGCGACGAGCATCAGGCAGGTGGACGCGGGCAGGAATCGCACGGCGAAGACGCCGAGAAGCGCGTTCTTCGTCGCGGCGATCCACGCGAGGATCGCGCGCGTGACGACCCACAGGACGAGGAGCGCGACGAGTGCGCCGAGAAACCCCTGCACGAGCCCGCCGAGGAGAAACGGGCCGCGAATCAGGAGCTCGGGCGCGCCGACGAGCCGCAGGATCTCGATCTCGTCGCGGTGGAGCAGGATCGTGAGGCGCACGACGTTCGCGATCGTGAACGCCGCCCCGAGCGTGAGGAGGACCGCGAGGACGAGTCCCGTCAGCCGCGCGAGAGCGACGGCGCCGCGGAGGCGCCGGATCCATTCGACGTCGAACTGCACTTCCTCGGCGGCGCGATGCGCGGCGAGCAGCCCGAGGAACGGCGGGAGCGCCTCGGACGACACCGCCGCGGGGTCGAGCTCCATCTCGATCGAGGCCGGAAACGGATTGCCCGGAAGCGACCGGGCCGCCGGCCCGAGGGACTTCCACCACGTCGAGAACCGCGCGCGCGCGTCGTCCGGCGAGACGCGGCGGAGCTTCGTCACGAGGCGGGTTTCCTGGACGAGACGCTCGAGATCGGCGCGGTCGGCCTCCGTCGCCGAGGACTTGAGGAAGACCGTGACGGTCGCCTCGTCGCGCACGGTCTCGACGACGCTCTTCAGGTTCTCGGCCACGAGAAAGAACGCGCCCACGAGCCCGATCGAGATCGCGATGAGCACCACGGACAGGCTCGTCATGCGCCTCGCGCGCAGCAGACCCTCGAACGCCTCCGAGACGAGCGCGGCGAGCGCCGCCGGGCGGTTCACGGCACGTCCTCGCCGCGCGGGTCGGGCGGCTCGCGCCCGTCGCGACCGGCACCGCCCCGCTTCGTCGCGGCCTGGGGCGGGAGGGCGGTCTCGACGAGACCTTCGACGACGCGCCCGCGGTCGAGCGTCACGCAGCGGCGCCCCGCGGCCCGGATGAGGTCCAGGTCGTGCGTCGCGACGAGGACCGTCGTGCCGCGCACGCTCACGTCCTGGAGCAGCTTCATGACCTCGCTCGCGAGCCGGTGATCGAGGTTGCCCGTGGGCTCGTCCGCGACGAGGAGCACGGGCTCGTTCACGAGGGCGCGCGCGAGCGCGACGCGCTGCTGCTCGCCGCCGGAGAGCTCCTCGGGAAGCGCGGACATGCGGTGATGGAGCTCGACGAGGCGCAGCGTGTGATAGGCCCTTCGGCGGCGCTCGGCCGCGGGCACGCCGAGGAACTTCTGCACGTACGTGACGTTCTCGAGCACGGTTCGCCGGGGCAGGAGCTTGTAGTCCTGAAAGACGATCCCCATCGCCCGGCGGAGGATCGGGACGCGCGAGGCGGGCATGCCGCTCACGTTCATCCCGTTCACGATGATCTGGCCCTCCGTGGGCTTCTCGGCGTGAAAGATGAGCCTCAGGAGCGTCGACTTTCCCGCGCCCGACGGCCCCGTCAGGAAGAGGAACTCTCCCCTCTTCGCCTTGAACGTCACGTCGCGCAGGACCCTTCGGCCCTGGTATTCCTTGGCGACGCGGTAGAACGCGATCAGGATTCAGTCCTTGTCGAGAGCGTCCCGGAGGAGGCGGTTCACGACGCCCGGGTTGCCCTTTCCCTGGAGAGCCTTCATGACCTGTCCGACGAACCACCCGAAGGTCGCCGCCTTGCCGCCGCGGTACGTCGCGACCTGCTCCGGATGCGCGCCGACGACTTTCGCCACCGCGTCCCGGATCGGGCCCTCGTCGCTGATCTGGACGAGGCCCTTCTCCTTCACGAGGTCGTCGACCGACCGGCCCGTCGCGATGAGGTCGGCGAGCAGCTCCTTCGCCATCTTTCCGGAGATCGAGCCGTCGTCGATGCGCGCGACGAGCGCCCCGAGCGTTTCCGGTGTCACGGGCATCCGCCCCGCGTGGCGGTCGGCGTCGGACATCCTCGCGAGCAGCTCGGAAAGGACCCAGTTCGCGATCGCCTTCGGATTCTTCGGATGCGACGCCACGGCGGCCTCGTAGAAGTCCGCGAGCGGCCGCGACAGGCACACGAGCTCCGCGTCGGCCGGAGACAGGCCGTGCGCGGCCTGAAGCCGCCCGACGCGCGCCTCCGGAAGCTCCGGCATCGCGGCGGCGACGTCCCTCCTCCACGCGCCGTCGACGACGAGCACGCCGAGGTCGGGGTCCGGGAAGTAGCGGTAGTCCATCGCCTCTTCCTTGCTCCGCATCGTCTTCGTCGAGCCGGTCGCGGGCTCGAAGAGGCGCGTCTCCTGCCGGAGCGCCGTCCCCGACTCGAGCGACGCCACCTGCCGGTCGATCTCGTGCTCGATCGCCTTCTTGACGTGCGCGAAGGAGTTGAGGTTCTTGATCTCCACCTTCGTCCCGAGCGCCGCCGAGCCCTTCGGCCGCACCGAAACGTTCGCGTCGCAGCGGAGCGAGCCTTCCTCCATGTTGCCGTCCGAGGCGTCCACCCAGCGCACGAGCCGTCGCAGGTGGACGAGATACTCGTGCGCGTCGTCCGCCGACGAGAGGTCGGGCTCGGTCACGATCTCGATGAGCGGCGTGCCGGAGCGGTTCAGGTCCACGAGCGAGGAGCCCGTCGGCACGTCCTCCCACGGGAGCTCGTGCATCGACTTGCCCGCGTCCTCCTCGAGGTGGATCCGGTTCAGCCGCACGACCTTCACGGAGCCGCTTCGCGCGGAGCGCGACCGCGCCGCGCGTCGCGAGCGGCCGCTCGTACTGCGAGATCTGGTAGCCCTTCGGCAGGTCCGGGTAGAAATAGTTCTTTCGCTCGAACACCGACGTTTCCTCGATCGTGCAGCCCGTCGCGAGCGCGACGCGCATCGCGAGGGAGACCATCTCCCGGTTCGCGACCGGCAGGGCGCCCGGATACCCGAGGCAGACGGGGCAGACCGCGGTGTTCGGCGGCGCGCCGAACACGACGGGGCACGCGCAGAACGCCTTGCTCTTCGTCAGGAGCTGGCAGTGCACTTCGAGCCCGATCGCGGGCTCGAAATCGGAAACGGGCATCGTCCGAGTGTAGCGGAGGCGGCGCCCGTCCCGAGGGCTCGCCCGCCGCCGGGGGCGCCGCTCATCCCGCTGCGGGGATCACCTTGCCGGGATTCAGGATTCCGTTCGGGTCGAGGGCGGCCTTGATCGCGCGCATCGCGCCGACGAACGCCCGCGGCCGGCGCATCGGAAGGAGGTCCCGCAGCGTGAGGCCGACGCCGTGCTCTCCCGTGATCGTCCCGCCGAGGCGCACGGCCTCGCCGTAGATCGCCGACATCACGGACTCGAACGCGGCGGGATCGAGAAGGGCCGCGCCTTCGCGGAGAAGTCGGACGTGGAGGTTGCCGTCGGCGGCGTGCCCATACGCGAACGCGCGGAGATGCGCCGCCTCCGCGAGCCGCCGCACGCCTTTCACGAGGGGGACGAGCTCGGAGCGCGGCACCGCGAGGTCGAGCTCGAACGAGACGCCGAGCTCGTGGATCGCCTCGGCGATCCCGCGCCGCACGTCCCAGAGCGCGCGCCGCCGCGGCTCGTCGGACGCGAGCGCGACGTCGAGGGCGCCGCACTCGAGGAGGACCTCCCCCGCCGCCGTGACCTCGCGCTCCACCTCCTCGCCCGTCGGACCGTCGAAGTCGAGGAGGAGGCGAGCCTCGGCGTCGGGGAACGGCACGGCGACGCCTTTCTTCCCCGACGCGACCTCGACCGTGGGCCGGTCCACGATCTCGCAGGCGGACGGGACGAGGCCCCGCCGGTGGATCTCGAAGACGGCCGCGGCCGCGGACTCGAGCGACGGGAAAGGCGCGAGGACGGTCGAGAAGACGGCGGGTTTCGCGATGAGGCGCAGCCATGCCTTCGTGACGACCGCGAGCGTCCCCTCGCTCCCCACGAGGAGCGCCGTCAGATCGTAGCCCGCGACGTCCTTGCGCGTCTTCCCACCCGTCTCGGCGACGGAGCCGTCCGCGAAGACCGCTTCGAGGCCGAGCACCCAGCGTCCCGTCACGCCGTACTTCGCGGCGTGCGGCCCGCCCGCGTTCTCGGCGACGTTGCCGCCGATCGTGCACGAGCCGCGCGACGCGGGATCGGGCGGGTAGTAAAGGCCCTTCTCCTCGACGGCTTCCTGGAGCGTCTGCGTCACGACACCCGCCTCGGCGACGGCGACGAAGTTGTCGGCGTCGATCTCGAGGATCGACGTCATCCGGTCGAGGGAGAGGCCGAGTCCGCCGAAGACCGCGAGGGCGCCGCCCGACATCCCCGTGCGCCCGCCCTGCGGCGTGACCGGGATTGCCCGCGCGTTGCAGAACGCGAGGAGGCGCGAGACCTCCTCCGTCGTGCGCGGCCGGGCGACGGCGGCGGGGACCGCGACGAGATCGCGCGTCCAGTCCTTCGCGTAGGGCGCGAGGTCGTCCGCGGCGGCGAGGAGGTGGCGGTCCCCGACGATCTCCGCGAGCGCGCGTGCTTCCTCCGTGGAGAGTTCGCGCCGCGTCATGCCGCGATCTTAAGATGCGCGCATGGCACGTGTGGCTTTTCTCGGTCTCGGCGCGATGGGCGCCCCCATGGCGCGGCGGATCGTGGCCGCCGGCCTTCCCACGACAGTCTGGAACCGCAACCCCGGACGCGCGGCGCCGTTCGCGGTTCTCGGAGCTTCCGTCGCGGCGACGCCGCGCGAAGCGGCGACCGGCAGGGACATCGTCTGTACGATGCTGTCCGACCCAGCGGCCGTCGAGGCCGTGGCGGGCGGCCCGGACGGTCTCGTCGCGGGTCTCTCCCCCGGCGCGCTCTGGCTGGACTTCTCGACCGTGACGCCCGCGGCTTCACGCGCCTTTGCCGCGCGGGCGCGGGAAAACGGCGCCGGCTTCTGCGACGTCCCGGTTGCGGGAAGCGTGAAGCCCGCCGCCGACGGCACGCTCAGGATTCTCGCGGGAGGCGGCGCGGCGGATCTCGAGCGCGGCAAACCCGTGCTCGACGCCGTCTCGAAGGGCGTTCTCCACTTCGGAGCGGTCGGTCAGGGCTCCGCGATGAAGCTCGTGAACAACCTCATGTACGGCGTCACGCTCGCGGCCTTCGGCGAGGCGCTCGGCCTCGCGAAGCAGCTCGGCCTTCCAGGGAAGGAGACGACGGACTGGCTCCTGTCCATCCCGTCAGTCTCGCCATACTTGAAGGCGAAGATGGACTTCCTCGCGGCCGGCGGCGAGCCCGCGGCCTTCGGGCTCGCACTCATGGAGAAGGACCTCCGCCTCATGGTCGAGGCGGGCGGCGGTCCGGCGTCAGCCGCGGTAGTCGAAGCCGCGCGATCGGACTACGAGCGCGCGCGCAAGGCGGGCCTCGGCGACAGGGATTTCTCGCACGTCCTCACGTTCCTGAGCGGCAGCTAGCGGACGTTCTTCAGCCCGACGTTCTTCAGCGCCTCGCGGATCGAGAGCGGCGCGAGGCGCGCGCGGTTCGCCTCGACGTACGCGATCACGGGCTTTTCATCCGTCCACGCGTAGGACCTCAGCGCCCAGCCGATCGCCTTCCTGAGGAAGAACTCCTTCGAGCCGAGGGAGGGCTCGATGCACGCGAAGAGGAACGGGAGATCCGTATCCTTCTTGAACGTGATCTGACACAGGATCGCGCTGCGCCTCTTCCACAAGTCGTCCGAGCGGCTCCACGAGCGCATCGCCCTTCTCATGGGCACGGCCTCGTTCCTGAGGATCTCGCCGAGCCTCTTCGTCGCGAGAGTGTCGACGAGGTCCCACCACGCGCCCGTCACGATCATCTCTTCGTACATGGGAAGAGAAGCCATCGTCTGGAAGCTCTTCGCGCGGCGGTCCCCCGTGAGCTCGATCGCGGCGTAGCGCTCTTCGCGGAACTTCGCGCCGCGCCAGACCGCGAGGACGTCTCGCCGCCAGGCCGCCGCGCCCGCCACGGAATGCCCGGCGAAGACCCGCCGGCAGACCTGCCGAAGAGTCTTGACGTCCACGCCGTGGAACGGCATCGCGGACTTCATGTACGCCCGCGCGCCCTCGGCCCGCTCCCGGGTTCCCGCGGCCGCGAGAGAGCGGCGCAGCGCGCGGAGGAGAGGCGGCGCCGTGGTCACACCCGCGAGTAGCGGTTCCGGATCGTCGGAATGAGGTAATCCGAGAAGGCCGCCTCGAGGCCGTACTTCGGCGCGAACCCCCAATCGCGTCGGGCAGCCGTGTCGTCCACGTCGCCCGGCCACGTGTCGACGATTCCCTGGCGCTTCACGTCCGGCGCGAACGCGATGTGCGCGTTCGGGAACGCCTTCGCGACGAGACCGCGAATCTCGCCTGCCGACGGGCCGAACGCTCCCACGTTGTAGACCTGCCGCGACAGGGAGCCCGCCGGCGCGGCCGCGAGCTGGAGGAGAGCCTCCACGCCGTCGGGCATCGCCATGAACGGGATGCGGGTGTCCTCGCGGACGAAGCAGTCGTACGCATTCCCCTCGGCGGCGGCGTGGATCATCTCGGGCGCGTAGTCGGACGTGCCGCCGGACGGGACCGTGACCGCCGAGATGAGCCCGGGGAACCGGACGCAGCGGAAGTCGACGCGTCCGCTCACCGGCTCGGACGAGAGCTGCTTGTAGTGGCGGGAGTAGTAGCGCCCGAGGTGCTCGGCGTAGAGCTTGTTGCAGCCGTACATCGTGGACGGCTGGTTGAACTCGTCTTCCTTGACTCTTCGGACGCGCGCCTTCGTCGCGAGGTCGGGCAGGCCGTAGGCGGCGATCGAGGACGGGTACAGGAACGTGACGGGCCGCCCGTGCGACTGCCTCTCGTGCTGTGCGAACTCGAGTAGATTGAGCGTCCCCTCGACGTTCACCTGATGCGCCGTGACGGGCGTGAACTCGCTGCGTGTCGACAGGAGGGCCGCGAGATGGAAGATGAGGTCGATCTCGAACTCCGAGAGGATGCGCTCGAGGACTGTCCGGTCGAGGATCGAGCCGATGAACTCCCGGGCGACGAGCCGGCCGAGCTCCGGATCGAGAGGCTTGAGGTCGAGCGTGAGGATGGGGCGCGAGCCGTCGGCGGCGAGGCGCGTGATGAGGCCGTGGCCGATCTCGCCGCCGGCCCCCGTGATGAGGACGACGGGCCGCCTCATGCGATCGAGACGTCCTTGCTCAGGTAGACGTTCTGGATCGCGTGGAGGAGCGCGATTCCCTCGGCCCGGGGCCGCTGGAACGCCTTGCGCCCGGAGATGAGCCCCGTGCCGCCCGCGCGTTTGTTGATCACGGCCGTCGCGACCGCCTGCCCCGTGTCGTCCCGGCCGCCCGACGCGCCTCCGGAATTGATGAGCCCCGCGCGCCCCATGTAGCAGTTCACGACCTGCCAGCGCGTCCACTCGATCGGGTGGTTCGGAACGAGCTTCGCGTACGCTTCCGCCTTCGGCTTGTTTCCGAACGGGAGCGCCGCGTAGCCGCCGTCGTTCTCGGGCTGCTTCTGCTTGATGATGTCCGCCTCGATCGTGACGCCGATGTGGTTCGCCTGCGCCGTGAGGTCCGCCGCGACGTGAAAATCCTGGTCCTTCGTCTTGAAGGCCGGATTCCGAAGGTAGCACCAGAGGATCGTGAACATCCCGAGCTCGTGGGCGTGGTGGAACGCCTGCGAGATCTCCGTGATCTGGCGCCGCGAGTTCTCCGAGCCGAAATAGATGGTGGCCCCCACGCCGACGGCTCCCATCTCGAAAGCCTGCTTCACGGACGCGTACACCGTCTCGTCATGGGTCGCGGGATACGTGAGCAGCTCGTTGTGGTTCAGCTTGACGATGAAGGGAATCCGGTGCGCGTAGGCGCGCGCCACGGCGCCGAGGACGCCGAGCGTCGAGGCGACCGCGTTGCACCCCCCCTCGTGCGCGAGCCGCACGATGTTGACGGGGTCGAAGTATTCCGGGTTCGGCGAGAACGAGGCCGCGCCGGAATGCTCGATCCCCTGGTCCACCGGAAGAATCGACAGGTAGCCCGTGTTCGCGAGGCGTCCCGTGCCGAACATCCAGCTCAGGTTGCGCAGGACGGCCGACGGGCGGTCGGACGGAACGAGGACGCGGTCCACGAAGTCCGGGCCGGGGAGGTGCAGCATCGACGCCGCGACGCCCGTCGCTTTGTAGTCGAGGAGGGACGCTCGCTCACCGAGCTGCTTGCGGATCGTGTCGATCATCGGAAACCTCCTGGCGACCCTCAATCCTAGTCGATTCGGCGCGAATCCGTCCGCGCGTGGCATTCTCGGGTCGTGGCGCCCGCCCCACCCGCCGACAGGCCGGCGATCGTCTCGAATCTCGCCAACGGGACGTTCGGGCTCTGGTTTCCGTTCCTCCGCTGGACGGCCCGGACCCTGCCTCCCGTCTTCGTGGCGCGCCTCGCTGAGGCCACGGTCGAGCGCGCGGTCTGGGAGCGCGAGGTCGTTCGGGAAGCCATACTCGACAACTACGCGATCGTCCTCGACCTGCCGAGGAGCTCGCGGGAGGTCGAACGGACCGGGCGCGAGATGGTTTCGCGGCACTCCCGCCTCTGGATCGATCTCCTCCGCTACTCGGGCCGCCGGGACGTGGATCCCCGGGCGCTCCTCGCGGCGCGCTCCGGCGACGAGCGTCTCGTCGCGGCGTCGCACGAGGGCAGGGGCGCGATCCTCCTGACCGCGCACATCGGCAACTTCGAGCTCGGCGGTCTGTTCCTCGCCCAGCTCGGATTGAAGGTCGCGGCCGTGTACGTGCCCGACCCGTCGCCCGTCGTCGAAAGGCACCGCGAGGACGCGCGGCGGATGCTCGGCGTGCGCGGGCTCCCGATCGACACGTCGCCGTTCGCTTTCCTGCCCGTCCGCAAGGCGCTCGAGGAAAACGTCTTTGTCGCGATCCAGGGCGACCGCGACGTCTCGGGCACCGGCCGGCGGATGCCGTTCTTCGGAAAGTCGGCCTCGTTTCCCGTAGGTCCCTTCCGCCTCGCGCAGGCTTCGGGAGCCCCGATCTTCCCCGTCTTCGTTCTCCAGGAGGGCGACGGCAGATACCGGACCGTCGTCGAGGAGGCGATCCGCGTGCCGAACGAGCGGGGCGAGCAGGGCGACGCGGCCGTCGTCGCCGCACTCGCATCCTTCGTCGCGTCGATGGAGCGCACGATCCGCGCGTACCCGTCCCAGTGGTACCTCTTCACGCGCTTCTGGGAAGCCCCGTGAAGCGCGCGGTCGCGCCTGCGTTCGTCGCGATCGTCCTGTCTTTCTGCCTCGTCACGTGCGCGCCGCGACGGCCCGACACCGCGTCCCGGGCCGCCGCCAGAGACGTCGCACCCGAAACCCTCGGCGGGGTGCGCCGGCTCGGGACGTCGTGGCTCGCGGAGGAGCCGGGCCTCCTCGTCGGGCGCTTCGCCGGCGCGCCGTACGACCTCGGTTTTTCCTTCGGACGGCTCACCCGGCCGTGGATTCGCTCGCAGGAGACGCACCTCGAGGAGCTTTTCAGGGCCCTCATCCCGGGAGGCTTCAGGAGGTCTGCTCATCCGGCAGCTCTCGGCCTTCCGCCTCCGCGGGCTTCCCGACGCGATTCCGGACGATCTCCTCGTCGCGATCGCGGGGCTCGCGGACGGCTACGAGCCCGTGCCCCCGCCCTCCGGCTGGAACGCCTACCGCCGGATGCTGGACATGCACGCGCTGCACGACGTCTCGCAGCGCTTCGTGGACGCGCCCGCGCTCGCGGCGGCCTGCACCGGCTTTCTCGCGAGGGGCGCCGACGGGTCGCTCCTCCTCGCGCGGAACTTCGACTTCGAGGGCGGAGCGATCTTCGACCGGCAGAAGCTCGTCTCGGTCGTCGCGCCCGCGGAGGGAATCCCGTACCTTTCCGTCGGATTCTCCGGGATGCTCGGCGTCGCTTCCGGCTTCAACCGCGAGGGGATCGGCGTCGCGATCCAGGCGATCGCGGGCGGCGAGACGGCGGCCTCGGGCATGCCGATGACGCTCCTCCTCGCGGAGGTCCTCGCGAAAGAGAGCACGTTCGAGGGCGCGGTGGCGCGCCTCTCTTCCGCGAAGGTCTTCGTCTCCGACCTCATCCTTCTCGGGGACGCGAAAAGCGGCCGCTTCGCGGTCGTCGAGAAGAGCCCGTCCGCCTTCGCGGTGCGCGCGGGCACGGGCGCGTTCCTGGCGGCCACGAACGAGGCCGAAGACCCTCGCGTGCGCCGCGGCGCTCGAGCCCTGCCGCCGGAATCGACGTCGCGGAAGAGGCGCGCCCGCCTCGACGTCCTGCTGCGGGAGAGCCGCGGCTCTCTCGACGTGCCGTCGGCGATCGCCATCCTGCGCGACCGAAGGGGCGCCGACGGTCGGGAGCTCGGCCCCGGGAATCGCAACGCCATCGACGCCGTGATCGCGGCGCACTCGGTCGTTCTCGACCTCACGCACCGGCGGGCCTGGGTCGCCGCCGCGCCTCACACGCTCGGGGCGTACTTTCCCGTCGACCTCGAGGCCGTCCTCGCGAGCCTCGGCGGACCTCCGCCCGCGGGCGCTCCGGTTCCGGCGGACGCGTGGCTCTCGCCGGAGGGCTACGGCCGCTATCAGGAGGCCCGCGAGGCGCTCTCACGCGTGCGCCGGTTCGAGCGCGGCCGCGCGCGCGGCTGGCTCGACGCGGCGCTCCGGGAAGCCGAGCGCGCGCACGAACGGTCCCCGGACTTCGCCGAGGCGACGGCGAAGCTCGGTGAGCTGGTGGCGCGCCGCGGAAACCGGGCGCGGGCGCGCGCGCTCCTCGACGACGCCCTCGCGCACGATCCCGGCCCCGCCTCGGTGCATGCCGCCGTCGAGCGCTGGCGCGAGGCCTGCGCGGCGGGAGACGGCGCTCCCCTTCCGAAAGCGCCGATTCCCACCGTGCCCCAGCCCGACGAGCTGCTTTCGGAAAAGAGAGATCGCTAGAAAGACGAAGATTCCAGCGCCACGGCCGCTACTGCGCCGGTCATGTCTCGCGTCACGTACGCTCGTATTTTCTTAGAAGGTGAATAGGAAGAAGGCGTCGCCCGCGCCATTCGCGCGACGTCGCAAGCGATTTCATAAACGCCTGCTGCGCCGAAACGTTCGGCCCGAGGCGCACTCGCCTTCTCTTCCTCCTTATTACCTTCTAAGAAATCTTCATAGTCCGGACCGCACAGCGAGACCGCCGCACGACGAGCCTCATCGCCCGCCCGCCCTTCGGCCTTCCGCAGCCATTCGAAGAAACGCGCCGACGCCCGCCGCGCATTCGGCTCGAAAAACAGCGTGCCGGAGACATAGCGCACGGGGGATCTCTCATGCGAAGCAATCTCCCCGGTCTCGAGAAGCACCGCCGCGCCCGTTTCAACGAGCTCGACACCCGCCGCGTTCTTTCCGAAAGCAAGTTTCTCTTCTTCCCACGCCGCACGCATCGCGTCGTCGATGCCCTCGGCCGCGACGACGAGGACGCGATCAGCGTCGCCTCCGGCGACGCGGCGCGCGCCGAGGATCAGCGCCTCGAGACCGGCCGTCCGCCCCGAGACGATCGTCTCCGAGACTCCGCCGAGGCCGAGGGCGATCGCGAGCTCGCCGTTCACGGTGTTGTGAACGGTCGCCGCGAACACGGAGGGCGCGAGATCCTCCACGCGCGCCGCCGCCGCGAGGCGCGCCGCGTGCTCGGTGATCGCGGAACGGCAGCCGTGCCGTGTGCCGACGACGACGCCGTAGCGCGGGTGCGGCCGCTCCTCCCGCACGAGGCCCGCGGCGGCGAAGGCGCGCGTCCCCGCGAGATAGCCCGCCCGCCCGAACCGGTCCATCCGGCGCAGGCGGTTCGCGTCTTCGGGCGCGTCCGCCTCTCCGAAGGACCGATGCGCCGCCGCCGCGAGAAACACGTCTCTCATTCGTTCTCCGCGCGCATCAGCACGAGGGCCGCATTCGTGCCCCCGAACGCGGCCGAGGTCGAGAGCGCCACGGTGACCGGCCGGACGGGGACGAGAGGCCGGCCCGAGACGACGGCGAGCGGCGAATCGGCACGCGACGCCGCGTGCCCCGCCGTGGGCGGCACGACCTGCCGCGCGAGGACGAGAACCGAGAGGATGGCTTCCAGCGCGCCCGCCGCCCCCAGAGTGTGCCCGATCGCGCCCTTGATCCCGTTCACGGGCACGGTCCGTGCGAGAGCGCCGAGGACATGCGCCAGAGCGGCCTCTTCCATCGCGTCGTTGAACGTCGTCCCGGTCCCGTGGGCGCTCACGAAGCCCACGTCGGAGGCGGTCCGCCCCGATTGCAGGAGCGCGGCCTCGACGGCGCGAACGAGGCCTCCTCCTCCGGGGTCCGGCCTCGTCATGTGAAGCGCGTCGGACGCAGAACCGTACCCGGCGAGCCGGCCGAGGATCGAGGCTCCGCGCCGTCTCGCATGCTTCTCCTCCTCGAGCAGGAGGAAACCCGCCCCGTCGCCCAATGTGAGACCGTCGCGCGCGGCATCGAACGGTCGCGCGGCAGTCGGGCTGAGCGCGCGCAGCGCGTCGAAACCCGAGAAGACGAAGGGAGAGATCGCGTCGGCTCCGCCGGCGAGAACCAGGTCCGCGTCTCCGCCCCGAATCCACTCCGCCCCGAGACCGAGCGCGGCGGCGCCCGACGCGCAGGCGACGGAGACCGTGGAGACGGGGCCGCCGGCGCCATGTCGGGTCGCGAGGTCGCGGGCGAGCGCCCCGGTCTCGCCACGAGGCAGGCGTTCGACTCCCGCCGTTCGCGACGCGAGCCATTGCGTGAGGGATCCGTTGCCGGCGAGAGTCGTCCCGACGGCTATTCCCGAACGCGGGCCTCCGAACGGCGGGCACGCCGCGAGCGCTTCCCCGGCTGCCTCGCGCGCGAACAGCGTCTCGCGCTCCGTTCTTTCGTCCTTCCGTTCGTCCGGGGCATCGATCAGGGCCGCGCCGCGCGCGCGGAAGCGCCCGGTGTCGAACCGCGTGACCGGTCGAATCGCCGACCGCCCGGACAGGACTCCCTCCCAGAACGCTTCCACCCCGCGGCCGAAAGCAGTCCGCGCCCCCATCCCCGTCACGACGATCCGCGGCGCGACTCCCATGTCGTCCCTATAATCGCTCCCCGCGCCCCCTGCGCGCCGCCGCCCGCTCCGAAAGCACGCTTGGGTTCATGAAAATCGTCATCGCTTCCGACTCGAAACAACCGAACGAGACCTACCGCGGTGCCCTGCTCGCGGCCGGGGCCCTGCCCGAAGACGTCGTCGTCGTGTGCCCCGGTGACGCCGACCCGGGCCCGTTCGACGGCCTGCTTCTCGCGGGCGGCAGAGACCTCGATCCCGCGCGCTACGGCGAATCGCCCAGGTCGCCCGCTCTCGAGCTCCACCCCGAGAGAGACAGTCTGGACTTCGCGCTTTTTTCCGCCGCCGAACAGCTCCAGGCCCCCGTCTTCGGGATCTGCCGGGGGATCCAGGTCGTGAACGTCGCGCTCGGAGGCAACCTGTGGCAGGACCTGCCGACCCAGCGCCCGCGCGGCCTCGCTCACGACGCCGACACGGACCCGCCGTGCGCTCACCTCGTGCGCGCGCGGCCCGGCCGGTCCGGCTCTCGATTCGCGGCGGCGATCGCGGCCCTCGACGGCGCGTCCGTGAACTCGCGCCACCATCAGGGCGTGAAGGACCTGGCCCCGGGTCTCCTTGCGCTGGCCGCTTCGCCGGACGATCTCGTCGAGGCGTTCGAACGTCCGGAGGGCGCCTTCCTCGCATGCGTGCAGTGGCATCCCGAGAATCTCGTCAAGGACCGCCGGCAGAAGGCGGTTTTCGAGGCGTTTCTCGACGCCTGCCGCGTGCGGGCGCGCGCCAGAGAGCGCGCGATCGAACCGCTCGTCTTCGTCTCCCTCGAAGGGCCGATCGCCGTCGTGAAGCTCGCGAGGCCGGAGGCGGGGAACGCCTTCGCGGGCGACATGGCCGGGATGCTCGCGGACACCGTGGCGGCGCTCGCGGAGGATCCGACGGTTCCGGCCATCGTCCTGACGGGCCTGGGGGACGCCTTCTCAAGAGGACTCGACCCGGACCTCCTCGCGGCTCTCGTCGCGCTCGGCGACGAGGAGGGCTTCGCGGCGCACGTCGACGCGCTGGGACGCGCCGCGCGCACGCTCGCGTCGGCGCCCCGGCCGATCCTCGCGGCCGTGGATGGCCCGGCCCTCGGCGCGGGCTTCTCGCTCGCGCTCGCGTGCGATCAGCGGATCGCGCGCGGCAGCTCGCCGCACGAGGCTGTCTTCGGGCTCTCCCCGTTCTTCCCCGCGCTCGAGGCGGGCGCGAGCGTGCTCCTCCCGCTTCTCGCGTCGTCGGCCGCCGCCGATGTCGCGTTCACGGGCGAGACACTTTCGGCCGCTCGCGCCCGCGAGCTCGGTCTCGTGGACCTCGTGGTCGAGGACGGGCCCGCGCTGCCTCTCGCGCTCCAGCGCGCGGCGCAGTACGCCGAGCGGCCGATCGCCTCTCTCGCCGCCGCCAAGCGTGCCCTCGCCTCGAGGGACCGTCTCGCACGCCTCGAGGACGGGCTCGCGCGCGAGAGAGAGTCCGCCCTCGCGTCGTTCCGCGACGGGACGCTGGCCGCGGTCCTGGCCTCTTCTCACGATCATCCCGGCTCGCCGGCTCCGGCCGGCGGGCTCGACCGACCCCAATGACAGGAGACTCGATGAACTTTTCTCTCTCTTCCCGGCTCGCCCTCCTCGCTTTCGCTTTCGCGGGGGGCTCCGCGCTCGCGACCGACGCACCGAAACCGAAGGCGCCCGCCGCGCCTCCGTTCGAGGTCGTGAAGCCTTTCGCGACCGACAATTCCTGGTACGGCCGGTTCGGCGTGACGAACTGCTCCTGGATCGACACGGGTGACGGCGTCCTCGTCATCGATACGGGAGCGACCGCCGCAGACGCGAAGAACCTCAAGGCCGAAGTCGCGCGGACGACGAAGAACAAGCCGATCCGGTGGATCGCGATGACCCACCTGCACTCCGACTCGAACGACGGGTTCACGTCGTTCCTTCCCACGGACGCCACGATCTTCGTGAACGCCCGCGCGACGGGCGCCCTCGCGGGCGCGATCGCGAAGGGGAGCAGCAAGGCCCCGACCGTCGTCGGCGTCGGCGACCGAATCGCGCTCGTCGCCGGCAAGCGGGCATTCGAGATCGGCATTCCCTCCGGGAACGCGCACACCGCGTTCGACCTGTACGTGTTCGACACGGCGACGCGAACCGTGTACGCGGGCGACCTCGTGACGCCCGACCGGTGCCCGATGCTCTCGGATCCCGACAGCGACCTGAAGGGCTGGATCGGAATCCTCGAACGGCTCGACACGCTCGGCGCGCAAGGCCTCGTCCCATCCCGCGGCAATCCGACGCCGGCCGCCTCGGCGGAGATCGAGAAGACCAGCCGCTACCTCAAGTCGATGCTCGGTTTCCTCACCGAAAAGAGGAAGCAGAACGCCCCCGAAGCGCGCGTGACGGGCGAGCTGGCCTCCGAAAAGCTGGGCGACTACTGCCCGCGCGAGCTCAGCGCGATCAACGCGCTTTCGGTCTACCGCCGGATCCTGAACGACGGGACGACGGTTCCGGGGAGCGCCGCCGCAAGCCCCGCGCCGAAGAAGTAGAGGGGGGCGGCTCCGTCCGCGGGAACCGGGCCTCGACAGTCGTCTGGAGGCCGCCACGGGGCGTAAAGACGCCCCGGACGGCCATCCGGCGCGGCTCGAGCGCGCGGACGAGGTCCCCGAGAACGCGGTTCACGACGTTCTCGTTGAAGATGCCGAGACCCCGGTAGGCGTTGACGTACTCCTTCAAGGACCTCAGCTCGACGCATCGACGGTCCGGAACGTACGTCACGGTGAGCGTGGCGAAGTCCGGCAGGCCCGTCTTCGGGCAGATCGACGTGAACTCGGGTATCGCGATGACGATTTCGTAGTCCCCCGGGTACTGCGAGGGCCAGGTCTCGAGCCTGGGAAGCGGGTCGCGGACCCCCGAGGCCGCATGGTGGTCGGTGTAGCGGGGCATGCCGGGAGGATAGCGCGGCGGGCCCCGGCGGCACGCGTTGTGCGAAGATCCCGTTCGTCATGGGATTCACGCCGGAAAAGCGCGCCACGCTCCTCAAAGACATCCGCCAGCTGCTCCTGATGGCGGCCGTCATCCTGACGGGACGGTCGGTTCTGGCCGATTGGTACGTCGTTCCGACCGGCTCCATGAAGCCCACGATCCTCGAGGGCGACCGCGTTTTCGTCTGGAAGTCGGCCTACCAGTTCCGCGTTCCCTTCTCGAGGCTCCGCCTCTTCGAGACCGGCACGCCGAAGCGGGGAGACGTCGTCGTCATCCGCAACCCGGACGGCGGCAGCGTGCCCTTCGTCAAACGCCTCGTCGGACTCCCCGGCGACGTCGTCGAGCTCCGGAACGAGACGCTCTACGTCAACAAGAAGGCGCAGCCGACCGAGTTTCTCCCCGAGCAGAAATCGGACGACGGCGAAACGATCCTCCTCGGCACCGAGGTCCTCGACGGACGTCCGCACCCCTTGCGCGTCCTGCCCGACCGGCCAGCGTTCCGCACCTTCGGTCCGATAACGGTTCCGGAGGGAGAGGTCTTCCTGATGGGCGACAACCGCGACGAGAGCCGCGACGCGCGCTTCTTCGGCACGCGTCCCATCCGGGATCTGCTCGGCCGCGGGGTGGGCGTCATGTGGAGCTGGCACCAGCAGTTCTTCAAGGGCCCGCGCTGGTCGCGAATCGGCCGCCCGTTCATCACGGACGCCCAGGGCGCGACCCCGAACTGACCGCCGGCCGGACCGTTCAGGGAACGGCGACGGCCACGGCCGCCGCGAACGCCGGGAGCACCGCGTGCCCGATCCCGAGCGCGGCTTCCTCGTCCGTGCTCGTCACGACGAGAACGAGCCTTCCGTCCCCGACCCGCGCCCCCGCGACCGAGAAGCCCAGCCGGGACGAGGCGGCGAGCTCCTGCGTCGCCTTCGCCCGCGCCGCGAGAGCCGAAAGAGGGCGCGTCACGACGACGGACACCAGCCCGTCCCGGCTCTCGTCTCCGCGCCGCCTCAGGATGATGTGGAAGATCGTCTCGCCCGCGTGACCGCATTCGTGCGCCGAGACCGGAGCGTAGCCGGGGAGGCGCGCCGCCGCGGCTCGCGCGGCCGCGGCGAGAGGGGCGTCGACACCGCTCGTGAACGCTTCGGCGGACGCCGCTTCGCGCGGCCAGCTCGCGGCCCGGGCGCAGTTCTTGTGATTGAGCGCCGCGAAATCCGCCGCGGACGCGTCGAGCGCCGCGACGGCGGCGACCTTCGGCGCCTCGGGCGCGGCCCGCGACAGGACGAGCCACCCGGCGATGCCGGCGCCGGCGAAGAGGGAAGCCGCGAGGAGAAGAGAGGCCGGCACGGGCCGCCGCGCCGGCGTGCGGGCGAGCAGCGCGCGCACTTCGCCCTCGAATCCTTCGCGGGGGCCGGGCGTTCCGGCGGCCACACGGCGAAGCGAGGCGCGGAGCTTCTCGCGTGCGCGGGCCTCCGCCCCGCACGCGGAGCAGCGGTCGACGTGCTCGAGGATCTCGTGCGAGAGGTCGACGGAAAGCTCCGCGAGCAGATACGAGTCGAGTCGGCGCCGCACTTTGGCGCAGGCGTAGTCGCGGAGCTGGAGCGGAGCGGTCACGGGTTTCCTCCCTGGGCGGCGGGCCGGCTCCCGAGAATCGCGGCCGCCGCCGCGGTCCCGCGCACTTTCTCCCGGAGCGCGCTCCGCGCCCGGGAGAGGCGCGACATCACGGTGCCGATCGGCACCTCGAGAAGGACCGCGATCTCCTTGTACGTGAACTCCTCCACGTCGGAGAGGAGAAGAATCCGGCGGTGCTCCTCGGAGAGCGCCTCGAGCGCGGTGGAGACCTCCTCGTCGCGGATCTCCGTCGGCGTCGTCTCCTCGGCCGCGAGCGTCTCGCCGAGAAGGGCCTCGCCCTCGGCGCCCAGCGTCACCGGCACCTTCTTGCGCATCCGCTGATGGTCCACGTTCCAGAGAATCCGGTAGAGCCAGGCTCGGCAGTTCGTCCCGCGCTCGAAACGGCCGAACGACTTCCACGCCTGCAGGAAGACTTCCTGCGTCAGGTCCTCGGCTTCCGCGGGACGCCGCGTCAGCCGCAGCGCCGCGCGATAGATTTCGCGGAAATGCGGCCAGGCCTCGCGGTCGAAGTCCTCGCGAGCGCGGTCGTTCGGGGCGGAGCGGAGCGCGAAAAGGCCCAATGAGGTGATTCTTCCGCAAAGGAATGCGCTCCGGGGCCGCGACTATTCCGTCCCGAGGGCTTGCTCCGGACTCAAACTAGACTTAATCTAAGAACTGCATGGAGACGAGAGCGGAGAGCCGGGCAGACCTGAGAGCCGTCCTCGCGGCGCGCCTGCGGGACAAGGGCCTCAGGGTCACGCAGCAGCGCGTGGCGGTGCTGGAATTCCTTCTCGCCACGCCGAAGCACCCGACGGCCGAGGAAGTCGGGGCGGCCGTGAACCGCCTCGTGCCGACCGCGTCGCGCGCCTCGATCTACAACGTCCTCCATTCGCTCCGGGAAAGCGGCCTCATCGACGAGCTCGTCGTCGGCGATGCCGTCGCACGGTACGACGCGAATCTCGACCGGCATCATCACTTCATCTGCCGCGCCTGCGGCGCGGTCGAGGACGTGCCCTTCGAGACGTTCCGGGAGGCGCCGCGCCCGCGCCTCGCCGACGGACACACCGTCGAGGACTACACCGTCACGCTCCGCGGCGTCTGTCCGCGCTGCGCGAAGCCCTGACGGCCCGCTCTCTTCAGCGCTTGTCGAGCGGGACGTATTTGCGGCGCGCGGAACCCGTGTAGACCTGGCGCGGCCGGGCGATCTTCTGGTCCGGATCGGACAGCAGCTCCTGCCACTGGGCGAGCCAGCCGGCCGTGCGCGGGATCGCGAAGAGCACCGTGAAGAAGGACGTGTGGAAGCCCATCGCCTCGTAGATGAGGCCGGAGTAGAAGTCCACGTTCGGATAGAGCTTCCTCTTGACGAAGTAGTCGTCCTGCAGCGCGATGCGCTCGAGCTCGAGGGCGATCGCGAGAAGGGGGTTCTTGCCCGTCACCTCGAAGACCTGCTCGGCGAGCTTCTTGATGACGGTCGCGCGCGGGTCGTAGTTCTTGTAGACGCGGTGGCCGAAGCCCATGAGGCGCTTCTCTCCGTGGCCTTCCTTGACGTCCTTCACGAAGGCCGGGACGTTCTTGATGTCGCCGAGCTCGTGGAGCATCTTGAGGACGGCCTCGTTCGCGCCGCCGTGGAGCGGCCCGTAGAGCGCCGCCGTGGCGGCCGCGACGGACGAGTACGGATCGGTCTGCGCCGACCCGACCGAGCGCATCGCGTTCGTCGAGCAGTTCTGCTCGTGGTCCGCGTGCAGGATGAAGAGAACGTCGAGCGCCCGCTCGAGGACCGGGTTCCCCGCGTACCGGGGCTCGGCCATCTTCTTCATCATCGACAGGAAATTGCCCGTGTAGGAAAGCTCGTTGTCCGGGTAGACGTACGGGAATCCGATGGAGTGCCGGTACACGAAGGCCGCGATCGTGGGCATCTTCGCGATGAGCCGGACGACGTGGTGATTGCGCGACGGCACGTCGAAGATCTGCTTCGCGTCCGGGTAGAACGTCGAGAGCGCGCCGACCGTCGAGAGCAGCATCCCCATCGGGTGCGCGTCGTGCCGGAAGCCCTCCATGAGCTTCTTGATGTTCTCGTGGAGGTACGTGTGGGTCGAGACGTGGTGCGTGAAGTCCTTCAGCTCGCCGGCCGTCGGCAGCTCGCCGTTCAGGAGGAGCCACGCGACCTCGAGAAACGTCGACTTCTCGGCCAGCTCCTCGATCGGATAACCCCGGTATTCGAGGATTCCCTTGTCGCCGTCGATGAACGTGATCGCCGACTTGCACGACGCCGTGTTCGTGAACGCCGGGTCGTAGGTCATGAGGCCGAAGTCGTGCTCGTCCGCCTTGATCTTCCGCAGGTCCATCGCGCGAATCGTTCCGTTCTCGACGGGCAGCTCGTACGTCTTGTCCGTGCGGTTGTCGGTGATCGTGAGAGTGTTCTTTCCGGTCATGGCTTCCCCCTCGCGAATCCGCGTTTCGCCCGGATTCTAGACCTGCGCCAGACCGGCGCGACCGGCGCGGCCGCGAGCTTGCTTAGAATGCCGGCGTGAACGTCCGCCGCCACCTCCTCGAAGCCGCCACGCTCGTCTCGGCGGCTGTCCTCTGCGCCCTCGTGGCGAACGGGCTCGCGTCGCGCGAGCGCAAGCTCGCGCTCGTCGGCAGCTACCGCGAATGCACTGAAGGTCCCAACCCCTTCTGCTTCCCTCTCGGCCTCACCCAGCTCTCCCGATCCTGCTGACTCCGGAGCAAAGGCAACGTCCGAATTGCCTTCGAAGGTGAATGGGGCGGGAGCCACCGCAACCGCAGCCCCCGCGACAACCGCCGGCTCGAAAGCCACCGCGGGCGCGGGAGCGCCGGCCAAATCACCCTTCGAAGAAAAGCGCCCTGGCCAAGCCACTGTGTCCACCACGAAGTCCACAACGCCCGCCCATGGGTCCGAAGCAAATCCTTCCTCTTCCTCTTCCTCCCCCGCCGACCTGCTCAAGCGCTTCCCGGTTCACAACAAGCCGTTCGTGGAGATCTCCGGCGACGACGTCGCGTGGCTCTTCGCCCGCGGTGTTCTCGTCCTAGACGCGCGGCGGACGAAGGACTACGAGGTGGGCCACATCGCCGGCGCGAGGAGCTTTCCCATCTGGGAGAGCGACATCGACGCGCGCGTGACCGCGCTCGTCGGCGAGGGCCGCGACGGGTCCGTTCCCGTCGTGCTGTACTGCTCCGGCGGCGACTGCGAGGACTCGCACATGCTCGCCCAGAAGCTGTTCGGAGCGGGCTTCGACAACCTTCTCGTCTACCGCGACGGATGGCCGGACTGGCAGAAGCGCGGCGGCAAGAGCGCGACCGGGCCCGAGTCGTGACGCCGGGCGTGACGTTGCGAGAGGCGCTCGCCTCGCCCTGGCTGACCGTCCGCGTGCAAATCGCGCTCGGGCTCTTCTTCGTCGTCGCCGCGCTGCCGAAGCTCGTCGACCCGCCGTCGTTCGCCCACATGATCTACAACTACCGGATCGTGCCGGGCGCCTTCGTGAACGTCCTCGCGCTCGCGATGCCCTGGCTCGAGCTCCTGACCGGCCTCGCGCTCGTCCTCGGCATCTGGACCCGCACGTCGGCCGCGCTCGTCGGCGCTCTCCTCCTCGTCTTCATCGTCGCGATCTCGCTGAACCTTGCGCGCGCGAACGCGATCGACTGCGGCTGCTTCGACGTGACGGCCGCGAACAGGACCTTCGAGGAGCGCCTCACCGACATGCGCCTCGTCGTCCTGCGCGACGTCGGAATGCTCGTCATGGTCGCCCAGATCCTGTGGGCGAAGGGACGGCCTTCCGCCGGTTCTCCCGCCACCTCGTAGCGGGCGCGCTTGCGGCGGATCGCATATCAGTATTTAATACATATATGAAACGCAAGATCGTGCAGGCCGGCAGCTCCCTCGCCGTCACCCTCCCGGCCGAAGTCGTCCATGCCTTCGGCCTCGAGAAGGGCCAGGAGGTCGAGGTGACGGTCCATCCCGCGAGCGGCGCCGTGATCGTGCGCGCGGGAGCCGCGCACTATGAAGGGGGCGAGGTCACGCCGCGGTTCCGCCGGGCAGTCGCCTCTCTCCTGAAGAGGCGAGCCGGGGTCTACAGGACCCTCGCGAAGTGATCGTGAAGTGATCGTTACCCTCTCGGCGTCCCAGCTCGTTGCCCTCCACGGCGCGCTCATGAAGGCCTTCGGCGGGCACCGCGGCCTGCGCGACCGGGCAGCCCTCGAGGCGGCCGCGGGTCGGCCGGGTATGACGTTCGACGGCGAGGATCTCTACCCGGATCTCGCCGCGAAGGTGGCGGCGCTCATGCACTCGCTCGTCGTCAACCACGCATTTGTGGACGGAAATAAGCGTGTGGGAGCCGCGGCGGCCGAGCTCGTGGTGGAGGTCAACGGCTTCCGTCTCCGCGCGGCGGACTCCGATCTCGAGGACGTGACGCTCGCGGTCGCGAGGGGCGAGTTGTCCGCGGAAGCGCTCGCAATCTGGTTCCGCCAGCGGCTCGTGCCGGCTGAGGGGTGACGCCGGGGAGTTACGTGCCGGCGGGCTTTTCCAGGTGCCCGCCGAACTCGAACCGCATCGCCGACATGAGCTTGTTCGCGAAGTCGGCCTGCCCCTGCGAAGCGAAGCGCTCGTAGAGCGCCGCCGTGAGGACCTCGGCGGGCGTTCCCTCGTCGATGGCGGCCAGGATCGTCCAGCGGCCCTCTCCCGAGTCCGAAACGCGCCCCGAGAATTTCTCGAGGCCGGGAGACTTGAGGAGCGCGATGGCCGTGAGATCCAGCAGCCAGGACGCGATGACGCTTCCGCGCCGCCAGACCTCGGCGATGTCGGGCAGGTTCATGTCGTACTGGTAGTGCTCCGGGTTCCGCAGCGGCGTCGTCTCCGCGTCGACCTCGCGCCCCGACTTGCCCACGTTTGCGCGCCTGAGGATGTTCAGACCTTCCGCGTAAGCCGCCATCATTCCGTATTCGATGCCGTTGTGGACCATCTTGACGAAGTGCCCCGCTCCGGTCGGTCCGCAGTGGAGGTAACCGAGCTCGGCGGTGCCCGAGGCATTCTCGCGCCCGGGCGTGCGCGGAACGTCGCCGATCCCGGGCGCGATCGTCCGGAAGATCGGGTCCAGCCGCTGCACGGCGTCCGTGTCGCCCCCGATCATCATGCAGTAGCCGCGCTCGAGGCCCCAGACTCCGCCGCTCGTCCCGATGTCCAGGTAGTGGACGCCCTTCGGACGCAGGTCCTTCTGACGGCGGATGTCGTCGATGTAGTAGGAGTTGCCGCCGTCGATGAGGACGTCGCCTGACTGCATCTTCGGAGCGAGATCGGCGAGCAGTTCTTCCACCGCCGCGGCGGGCACCATGAGCCACGCCGTGCGCGGGGGCGTGAGCTTCGCGACGAACTCGTCCAGCGACGACGCTCCGACGGCGCCTTCCGCCACGAGCTTCTTCACGGTTTCGGGGTTGCGGGTGTACACGACGCACGAATGCCCGTTCTTCATCAGGCGCCGCACGATGTTCGCGCCCATCCGGCCGAGTCCGATCATCCCGAGCTGCATGACTGCTCCTTGAGAAAGGGGGCGTTTTTCCGGACGCGCATTCTTTCACGGCGCCAGAGAGCGGCAGGTGAAGGGCTATGCTCCCCGCGATGGATCTCGAGAAGGCCCTGAAGAAGGCCCGGAAATTTTCCCGGCCGTACGCGGTCCGCAACGGGAAGAAGTTCCGGCTGAAGGACTACGACCCCGCGGACACCGCGGGATTCGGGTCGGATGCGAAGCCGGCCGCGCGGGAAGCGCTCCAGGCCGGCGTCGAGACGCTCGCGAAGCTCCAGGACGTCCTCTACGCGCAGGACCGGTGGAGCGTGCTCCTCATCTTCCAGGCGATGGACGCGGCCGGGAAGGACGGCGCGATCGAGCACGTCATGTCCGGCGTCAACCCGCAGGGCTGCCAGGTCGTTTCGTTCAAGGTGCCCTCCGCCGAGGAGCTCGACCACGACTTCCTCTGGCGCTGCAACCGGCAGCTCCCCGAGCGCGGCCGGATCGGCATTTTCAACCGCTCCTACTACGAAGACGTCCTCGTCGTGAAGGTGCACCCGGAGTTCCTCGAGGGAAGCCAGCTGCCGCGGCGGCTGCTCCGGAAGGACATCTGGGAGAGCCGGTACCGGGACATCCGGGGCTACGAGCGGTATCTCGCGAACAACGGCGTCGTCGTGCGGAAGTTCTTCCTCCACGTCTCGCGCCGGGAGCAGAAGCGCCGCTTCCTCGAGCGGATCGAGAACCCCGACAAGAACTGGAAGTTCTCGGCCGGCGACGTGGCGGAGCGGGCGCGCTGGAAGGACTACATGAGGGCGTACGAGGACATGATCCGCGCGACCGCGACGGAAGCGTCCCCCTGGTACGTCGTACCGGCCGACAACAAGTGGTTCACGCGGCTCGTCGTCGCCGCCGCCGTCGTCGACGCCGTGGACTCCCTCGGGCTCGGCTACCCGAAGCTGGGACCCGAGAAGCTCCGCGCGCTGGCCGGGGCGAAGAAAGCCCTGCTCGCCGAGGAGTGAGCGTCACGCCGGACGCGCGCCGAGCTCCCTTGCCACCGCGAGCACCTCGTCGACCGTCGCGTCCGCGTCCGCGAGCGTCGTTCGCGGGTTGATGAAGCACGGGCGGATCGCGAAGCGGCCGTCCACGCGCGTGTGCGACGGGATCGCCCGGCCGCGCGCGCGCACGCCGAGGAGCACCTTCTCGTTCAGCGCGTCGAGCGCCGCCTCGCCCGAAACGCCCTTCGGCCTCACCCGGAAGCAGCAGATCGAGAGGACGGGCTCGGCGAGGAGCTCGAGCTCCGGGTGCGCGCGCACGCGCTCGGCGACGCGTCGCGCGCAGTCGTGGTGGCGCACGACGCGCTCGCGCATGCCCGAGGCGCCGATCTCCTTGAGCGCGGCCCAGACGGTCAGGCCGCGCGGCGGCGCGGAGTGGTCGAACGAGAAGTCGGGATTGCCCTCGCCGCGCTCGTCGAACGGCGAGCCGAGGTCCCCGGTGCCGGTGGGCGCCATCTCGACGTACGCCGCGGGCTCGAGCGTGAGAGCGCGCGCGAGGAGACCGCCGTCGCGCACGAAGCCCGCGCCGCACCCGATCGGCACGGCCATCCACTTGTGCGGGTCCACCGCGAACGAATCGATCTTCGAGAGGTTCCCGTAGAGCGGGGCGACGCGCGGGTCGAGGACGCCGAAGCCGCCGTAGGCGCCGTCCACGTGTAGCCACACGCCGCGCGCGTGCGCGATCTCGCGCATCGCGTCGATCGGGTCGACGATCCCGGTGTTCACGTCGCCGGCGGACGCGACCACCGCGACGGGCGTTCGCCCGGCCGCGAGGTCCTCGTCGAGAGCGCGCTCGAGCGCGCGGAGATCCGCTTTCCGCTCCGCGTCGATCGCGACGAGGCGCAGCGCGCGCCGCCCGAGACCGAGGACGCCGCAGGCCCGGTGGACGACGTGATGGACCTCGCTCGAAGCGTAGACGCGAGGCTCGGCGAGCTTTCCGAGGCCGTCCAGGCCGGGGTCGAACCCGCGGCTCTCGCCCGCGTGCTGGCGGGCGGCCGCGAGACCGAGCAGGTTCGCGAGCGACCCGCCGCCCGTGAACGCGCCTTCGAAGTGATCCGGCAGCCCGACGAGGCGTCCCAGCCAGCGCAACGCGAGAACCTCGAGGAAGTTGCCCGGGCTCGCCCACCACCGTTGCGCGTTCGCGAGGGCGCCAGCGAGCTGGGCCACGACCGGCACGGTCGTCGGCATCGTCGTGACCCAGCCGGAGAAGCCGGGCGCGCCGATCCGGAGTCCGTTCGCGACGACGACGGACCGCAGCGCCTCGAGGACGGCCTCGCGGCCGGCTCCCGTCTCGGGCAGCGGCTCGTCGAGAGCGGCCCGCCACAGCGTCCGGCGCGCGGCGGGATCGGGGCCTTCGAAGCGCGTGAACGCCTCGAGGGCGGGCAGCAGCCGCGCGAGAGAATCACCAAGAGCATCCGTTGCCGCAGCTTCCGGGCGCATCGGTCCACCTCCTTGGGGGCGCTATTATGGAGATTGATCCATGGCGTCCTTTACGCGTTTTCCCGGCCTGCCCCTGCTCAAGGCGTTCGACGGCGCCCTCAAGGAGGGTCTCCTCCTCGACGAGGCGCTCGGCGGCATCCTGACGGCGGCCCTCCACTTCTTCGATGCGCCGGTCGTCTCCCTGCTTCCCGGCGCCGGCGTTCCGCCCATGACGCGCTCCGGCCGGTCCAGCGTCGCCGCCGCCGCCGAGGCCCGTCTCAACCAGCACCTCTCCGAGGTCCTCGCGCTCGGGCGTCCGAAAAAAGTCACCGAGGGAGGATTGTCCTTCTTCGGGGCGCCGGTGAAGGTGAAGGACCAGGTGCAGGCCGTTCTCGGCGTCGTCCTGGAGGCGACGGCCGCCGGCGAGGCCGAAGCCGAGGAGGGAATCCGCCTCTTCGCGCGCTCTGTGGGCCACGTCCTCGAGCGCGAGCGCACGCTCGGAACGCTCATGAAACGTCGCGAGGAGGCCGTTGCGCTCTTCGAGCTCGCCTCCGGGGCGTTCCTCTCCCTGAATCCCGACGAAGTCATCCGCCTCACGGTCGCCTCTCTGTCGCGCGAGCTCGAATTCGACCGCGTGACGGCCTATCGATTCCATCCGGAGGCGCGCGAGGTCACGGAGATCCTGAACCATGGCGGTTCGTCGAGCGACGAACGCTCGAAATCCGGCCGCCGCCCTCTCGACGCGGACGGGCTGCTCGGCCGCGCGCTCTCGGCGCACGGCCCCGCCTTCGAGGACGAGCCCGGCTCGAATCCTCCGCGCCGCCGCCGCATGTGCCTGCCTCTCCACGCGGGCGATCTCGTGTTCGGCTTCCTGACGATGTCCCGGCGCGGCGGATTCGCCCTCACGCCGCAGGAGCTGCGGCTCGCGCAGGAGCTCGCGAAGCTCGCGGCGGGCGCGCTCGACAAGGCGCGGCTCCTCGACGCCGAGCGCCGGCACAGCGAGCGCAACGCGTTCGTCGGCCGCCTCCACACGGCCCTGTCGGGTCAGACGGACGTCGCCCTGATCGCGGCCCGCACGGTCGACGAGCTGGGCCAGCAGTTCGACTTCGACGTCTGCGTTCTCCGCCTCCTTCCCGCGGGCGAGCTGCCGGGAACGCAGGCCGCATTCGTCAAGGGCGGCGGGAACTCCGCGGCGGTGGAGATCTCGGATACGCTCGTCGGCCACCTCGCGACGGAGACCTCACACCTCCTGCTCCCCGACGTCGTCAAGGACCCGCACGGCGCCGCGCTTCTGCCGTCGGGCGCGGCCGTCACGAAGCTCCCGCCGCCCGTCGGCCTTCTCGCGGTGCCGCTCGTGTACCGCGGCGCCCCCGCGGGCGTCCTCTGCGCGGTCACGGGCGCGCGCGCGCACGCCCTCTCTTCGGAGGAGCTCCGTTCCTTCGAGGCGCTCGGCGTCGAGGTGTCCCTCGCGATCACCTCGGCGCGCCTCCTGCAGCAGGAGCGCGAGTCGTACCGCTTCCTGGACCGGCTCCGTGAGGTCGGCCGCTCGCTCGCCACGACCTTCGACGTCGACCGCATCAAGCAGACGCTGTGTGAACAGGCCGTCACGCTGCTCAAGGCGGATGCGGCGCAGTTCTGGGACGCCGACCCCGCCTCGAAGTCCGCGAAGATCTCGACGCGCTGGGGCGCAGACCTGGGCGACGGCGTGGGACGCGCGGTCGCCTTCGAGCACACGGGGCATCCCATCGTCCGGACGTTCCTCGACAAGACGCTCTCGGTCGCCGGCCCCGGCGAGGGCGCGACGTTCTTCCCGGGCAACGTCGCGGGCGCGAACGCGCCGCTCATCCGCGCGGCCGCCGTGCCGCTCGCGTACCACGACGAGCTGATCGGCGTCCTCTCGGTCGGTGCGCGCCGCGGCAGCGAGGACTGGCCGGTGGACCTCAAGGAGCGGCTCGACCTCCTCGCCGACGCCGCCGCCGTGGCGCTCCACAACGCGCGCCTCATGAAGCTCATCGAGCAGCAGACCGAACGGGACAGCCAGTCGGGCCTCTACAACCGGTCGTCCCTCGGCAAGCGGCTCGAGTCCGAGCTCCGGCGGGCCGAACGCAACGGCCAGTCGATTGCGGTCGCGCACCTGCGCATGGACGGCCTGAAGGAAGCCATCGCGAAGCTCGGCCCGGACTCGACCGATTCCCTCATGCCGAAGCTCGCCGCGAAGCTCGTGCGGTCGACGCGCGCGGTCAACTTCGTCGCGCGCGACGAGGACGACCGCTTCTACATCCTCATCTTCGAAGCGGGAAAGGTGCAGGCGCATCGCGCCCTCCACTCGGTCCAGAAGAACTTCCAGCAGGGGACGGACGAGCGGCTCGTCTCCGCCGGCGTCCGGCTCGGCCTGAGCGCGGGCGTGGCGGTCTATCCCGACGACGCGTTCGACACCGCGACGCTCGTCCTCCGCGCGAACGAGGCGCTCGAGCAGGCGATCCGCACGGGGCCGTCGTCCGTCGTCCTGTACCACCCGCCGACGGACGCCGACTCGGCCGCGGCCGGCTGAGGGCGCTCGCCCCGGTACGGCATTCCTCCGGTATTCTTCCCGGGCCATGCCCGTCACCGCCGGAACCGTACTCGGACGCTACCGCCTCCTCGAGAAGGCCGGCGTCGGCGGCATGTCCGAGGTCTGGAAGGCCGAGGACGAAACGCTCAAGCGCATCGTGGCCGTGAAGGTCATCCTCGAGCCGGTCTCCGCCGACTCCACGTTTCGCGAGCGCTTCCTGAGGGAGGCCCGTCTCGTCGCCGGCCTCGAGCATCCGAACGTCCTCCACATCTTCGACTACGGGACCACGGTCATCGACGCCGCCGAGGTTTCCTATCTCGTGATGCCGCTCGTGGGCGGGGGCTCGCTCAAGGGCCGCGTCGCGGGGCCCGTGCCGCCCGCCCTCGCGATCAGCTGGCTCTCGGCGATCGCCGCGGCGCTGGACCACGCGCATTCGAAGGGCATCCTGCACCGCGACGTCAAGCCGGGAAACGTCCTCATGGACACGCAGGGCCGGCCGCTTCTCGCTGATTTCGGCCTCGCGCGAAGCACCGATGTCACGTCGGGGCTGACGGCCACGGGGACGGTGCTCGGCACGCCGCTCTACATGGCGCCCGAGCAGGCGATGGGCACGGCGCTGGACGGCCGCGCGGACCAGTACGCGCTCGCCGTGATCGCCTTCGAGCTGCTCGCGGGCCGCGTGCCCTTCTCGGCAGAATCACCTCTCGCGGTCCTTCACCAGCACGTCTCGGCGCCACCTCCCCCGCTCTCGACGGTCCTTCCGGGCACGGCCGCCTCCGTCGACGCCGTGCTGTCCCGCGGCCTCGCGAAAAAGCCCGAGGACCGGTTCGCGTCGTGCAGCGCGTTCGTCGCGGCCCTCGGCGCGGCGCTCGCCGTTCCGGCCGCCGCGGCCACGGTGCCGCAGGCCGTTCAGGGCCAGTCGCAGCTGGCCACGATCGTTTCCGCTCCCGCGCTCTCGCCCGCGGCGCTCGCCGCGCCCGCGTCCCTCCCGAAGAACGCGCCGGGAGGGGCCCCGACGGACGCGGCACGCGGCGTGAAGGTTCTCCTCGCGGCCCTGCTCCTTCTCAGCGCGGGCGGCGGGATGTTATTTGCTGCTGAGAGGGACGGGAGCCGGACGCGCGACGACAGCGTCCCGGCAACCGCAACGCCGGAGATTTCTTCGAAGTGTGAAAGAGACTCCGGCGACGCCCGCCGCTTCGACGAGTGCTCCGGCTGCAGCCACGTCCGAAATTTCTTCGAAGGTGAATGAGCCCGCCTCGCTGGCCACGGCGGCCTTGTCGACCGGCGCCGAAGCTCCGGGCGCGGAAATGCCCCGCCCGCAGACGCGCGCCGTCCTCAATTACCCATCGAAGAAAAAAAGACCGCTTCCCGGAGCACCTTCGCAGCTCGACGCGCGAGGAGCTCGCCCTCCCGCGTCCGAAGCAAACCTCTTTTCCTCCCCTCCTGTCCGGCGCCGCGTCCTCGGGCGACACGCAGCTCGCCGCCGCGTGGGAGTCTCTCGACACGCATGGCCGCGCGCGACTCACGCGCGAGGACTTCGTCGGCGCGATGGGGACGGCGCGCGAGGTGCTCGGGCGGCGGCCGACGGCCGAAGCGCGCTTCCTCGACGCGTATGCGCGCGCGGGCGTCGCCTATGCGGACGGCCGTAACGCCGAAGCCTGGCAGCTCCTGACCCTCGCCCTCCGGAGCTCCGGCCCCGCGGCCGACACGCGCGTCCTGCGCTTCGTCGCCGACGAGATCCAGGCGATGGGCCCGAACCCGGGTCCGGACGCGGATTGGGTCATGGGACTTGCGTTCGCGGACGTGCGCGGCGACCTCGGCGGCGAGCTCGCGAAGGCCGAGGAGAGAGCGCCGCGGTCCCCGCGCGTCCACGAAGCCCGCACGATTGCCGGCCGGTAGATTTCCCAGGCTGTTTCGGAGGTTTTCCATGCGAAAGGCATTTCTCCCCGCCGTCCTCTCCCCGCTTCTCGCCCTCTCGGTCCGCGCGGCCGCCCAGGACCTTCCGCCCGCCGAGGAGCAGGCGAAGGCGGCTCTCGACAAGTCTCCCCGTCACGGCGAGTGGATCGACGTGAAGATGCCGCCGGGCCCGGCGATCCGGACCTGGGTCGTCTACCCCGAGCGCAAGGAGAAGGCAGGCGTCGTCCTCGTCATCCACGAGATCTACGGCCTCTCCGACTGGATCCGCGGCGTCGCGGACCAGCTCGCGAAGGAGGGCTTCATCGCCGTCGCGCCCGACCTCATCTCCGGCAAGGGCGCGAAGGGCGGTGGAACGGACGCGGCCGCCAGCCGTGACGACGTCGTCAAGCTCATCCGCGGCCTCACGCCCGAGGAGACGAACGCGCGGCTCGACGCCGTGCGCAAATGGGCGATCGCGCTGTCCGCCGCGAACGGCAAGAGCGCGACCACGGGCTTCTGCTGGGGCGGTTCGGCCAGCTTCGCGTATGCGGCGGCGCAGCCCGGGCTGAACGCGGCCGTCGTCTACTACGGCTCGGCTCCCGACGCCGCCGCCCTCGCGGCGATCAAGGCGCCCGTCCTCGGCAACTACGGCGGCGACGACGCGCGCGTCACGGCGACCGTCGCGCCCACCGAGGAGGCGATGAAGAAGGCCGGGAAGTCTTACGAGGCGCACGTGTACGCGGGCGCGGGCCACGGTTTCCTCCGCCAGCAGAGCGGAAAGGACGGCGCGAACGCGAAGGCCACGCGCGAGGCGTGGCCGAGGACGATCGCGTTCCTCCGCGAGGCGATGCAGTAGGAAGGGCCGGGCGGGCGGCTATTTCCGGAGAGTGTCCCCCGCCCTGAATCCCGAGCCCGAGACCGGCGCGGCCAGCGAGAGGCGGGGCCCTTTCACGCTCGTGATCCTCACGCGCCCGACCTTCATCTCGTTCGCGCCGAGCACTTCGCCCGTGTCGGGATCCTTGATCTGCTCACCGACGCGATACACGGCGAATTCGTCGCCCTCGTGGACTCCGGCCTCCGACCCGGCGTTCACGTAAAGCGTGCCGCCGTCGGCCTTCGCGATCTTGCCGACGACGCCCGACGCGTCGCCCGCCCCGCCGAGCCCCGAGCTCGAAAGGCCCGCCTTCGCGAACGACGCCGCGAGCTTCTGGACGACCGGGCGCATGATCTTGTCGACCTTGCCGTGGTCCGAGGCGCCGCCGCCCGCGCCGGCAACGTAGACGCTCGAGTCGGAGGTCTCGTCCCGCGCCGTGTCGGCCCAGACGATCTCGCCCGTCGTGGTCGAGAACGCGCGCGCGTCGAGCGCCGCTTCCGCCTTCTGCGACCGCACGCTCACGGACGGGAGGCCGAATCTCCCGAGGCCGCCCGGGACGCTCGCGCCGCGGTCCGTGACGCCGAGCTCCGTGACGGCGCCCGCGATGAGGTACTCGACACCGAGCATCTTGCCGAACTTCACCGCCGTCCTCGGATCGATGTCGCCGGAGAGCGAGAGGTGCTTCTCCTGCATGATGGCCTGGAGCTGCTCGCGCTCGATGACGCGGTACTTGCCGGTCTTGACGAGCTCGGTCACGAGCATGTCCTGCGCGCCGCGGCCGGCGTTGTACCAGTTCCAGGAGTAGTTCGAGGCCTTGTTCTTGAACTCCAGAATCGCGACGCGCGGCTTGGCCCCCTGAGCGAGAAGGGGAGAAGCCGTGAAGAGGGCGAGCAGAGCGAGGGCCGGAAGGGAACGTTTCATCGTTTCACCTCGTTTGTTTCGAGACGCTATTCTAGGACGATGGAGGAAAACGGGTCCGATCCCGTCCGGATCCCGATCGGCGACGCTCTCGACCTCCACCCGTTCCGTCCCGGGGAGACGGCTTCCGTCGTGGCCGAGTACATCGAGGCGGCGGCCGCGATGGGGTTCCGCGAGGTGCGCCTGATTCACGGCCGGGGGATCGGCGTCCAGCGCACGATCGTGAGAAATGCGCTCGCGCGATCACCTTTCGTCGCGTCGTTCTCCGACGCGACGCCCGAAAGGGGGGGCTGGGGCGCGACCGTCGCCCGGCTCCGGCCCCCGGAAGAGAGTCGATGAACGAAGACGCCGGCCTTCTCGACCTCGTCATCGTCGGCGCCGGGCCGGCGGGCATCGCGCTCGGAGCTGAAGCCGTCGCGGCGGGAATCCCGCCCGCGCGCCTTCTCATCCTGGAGAGAGGAGAGGCGCACTCCTTCTCCATCCGCAAGTTCTACCCCGACTCGAAGCTCGTCACCGCGAACTACAAGGGCCTCGCGGCCGTCTGCACGGGAGTCCTCTGCCTCACGGACGCGAGCAAGGGCGAGACGCTGACCTATCTCGACCGCGCGATCGAAGACAACGGCCTCGCCGTGCACTACGGCGAGGCCGTGGGCGCGATTCGCCCCCGCGACGGCTTTTTTCTCGTCGAGACGCCCGTCTTCACGTACCGCGCGAAGACCTGCGCGGTCGCGATCGGCATCCTCGGCCGCCCCCGCAAACCCGACTGGCCGATCCCCACGGCGCTCAGGTCGCGGATCACGTTCGACATCACCTCCGTGACGCTCCGGAAACTCGACGTCCTCGTCGTGGGCGGCGGCGATTCCGCTTCCGAGTACGCCCAGTACCTCGTGCAGGAGGGATGCCGCGTCGTCCTCTCGACCCGCGGCCTTTCCTTCCCGCGCATGAACGACATCAACCGCACGTCTCTCGAAGCGCTCGAGGAGCAGGGCCGGGTTCTCGTGCTGCGCGGCACGAACGTGACCGGCGTCGAAAGCGACCGGGGCCGCCCCCGCGTCCGCTTCGCGGAGGAGGGGGACAAGAGGCCCGGGCTCGAGACCTTCGACCACGTGGTCCTCGCGCTCGGCGGCACGACTCCCGAGAACTTCCTGAAGACGATCGGCATCGACTTCGACGGCGCCGTGCCCGTCCTCCGGGAGGGTTACGAGACCTCGATTCCCGGGCTCTTTCTCGTGGGAGACCTGACCGCGGGAAAGACGGGCGGCTCGATCATCTCGGCGTTCAACTCCGCGAACGAGGCGATGCGCGCGCTCTGCGAAGGCCATCTCGACTGCCCGATGCCGCCGCGGCGGAGGCCGTGACCGCGCGTTACCGCGCTGGATTTCCGCTAGACTCGCCCGCGTGAAAAATCTGACGCTTCCGCCGAAGAAAGAGCGCACGACCGTCATTCGCGGCTCGGGCTTCTACGTGCCTCCCCAGGTCGTCACGAACGAAATGATGGGCCGCATCATGGACACGAACGACGACTGGATCGTGCCGCGCACGGGCATCAAGGAGCGGCGCTTCGTCGAGCCGGGAGTCGGCTCGGCCGAGATCGGCGCGCATGCCGCCGAGGCGGCGCTCGAGAACGCCGGTTTGACGGCGGACGACATCGACTTCGTCATTTTCGCGACGATGACGCCGGACCACTACTTCCCCGGAAACGGCGGCCTTCTCGCGCGGCGACTCGGGATGAAGAACACGCACGCGCTCGACATCCGGATGCAGTGCACGGGATTCCTCTCGGGCCTCCAGACGGCCGACGCCTTCATCCGCTCGGGCATGTACGACCGCATTCTTCTCGTCGGCGCCGAGGTGCACAGCGGCCTCATGCCCTGGCCCGAGAGCGTCTGGGACGTGATGCTCGGAAAGTCGGCCGGGCCCTGCGACCCGTTCTGGTTCGAGCGGGCGACGGGCATGCGCGACCGCGCCGTGCTCTTCGGCGACGGCGCGGGCGCCATGGTTCTCGAGGCGAACGCGGCGGGCGACGGGCGCGGCTTTCTGGGCTTCGCGATGTATACCGACGGCGAGCACTGGGACAAGCTCTACGTGCCCGGCGGCGGCTGCAAGTCGCGCCCCTATTTCACGCCCGCGATGTTCGACAACCTCGGCACGATTCCGATCGTGGAGGGGCGCCAGGTCTTCCGGCTCGCGGCGCAGCTCATGCCCGCGGTCGTCCAGGAAGTCCTCGCCGGCAACGGGAGAACGCTCGCCGACCTCGACCTCCTCCTCATGCACCAGGCGAACCTGCGCATCAACGAAGCGGCGCAGAAGGCGCTCGGCCTCCCGGACGACAAGGTGTTCAACAACATCCAGAAGTACGGGAACACGACGGCCGGAACGCTTCCGATCGCGTTCCACGAGGCGAAGCTCGCGGACAAGGTGAAACGGGGCACCGTCGTCGTTTTCACCGCGCTCGGGGCGGGCCTCCACTGGGGCGCGGGGCTGGTCGTCGTCTAAGGTCCTTTCCCGGGCTTCGCGCCTTACGCAGTTCCTCCGACCTTCGAAGCGACCCGCTTCATCAGCCGCGCGACCTCGACGGGCGCGCGGCGATGCGTGCCCGAGCCGATGAGATCCACGCCGTCGTGCGCCTCGACCGCGAACGTCACGTCGCGCTCGCCGACCGCGGTGACGACCGCTTTCGACGTCACCGTCGCGCCGACCGGCGTCGCCGCGAGGTGGGTCACGTTCACCTCGATTCCTACCGAGACCCAGCCCTCCGGCAAGTACTTCTGGATCGCGTCGGCGGCCGCCGTCTCCATGTGGAGGATGAGCATCAGGGTGCCGTAAACCTCCGGCATACCCGGCACGAAGTACCCGACCGTCTGCTCTTTCGTGACGACGTCGCGCCGCACGGCGGACGCACCAACCGGAATCGCAAAGTTCATCTCGCCCCCCTTCGATTGATTCTAGACGCCCGCTCCGCTCCGCTATGCTGCCCGGACTGACTTGCGAGCGAGGCCGGACGCCATGGCTTTGACGAAGCGCCCTTCCGTAGCGACGACCCTCCCGAAACCCGCCGGAGCCGCTACCCCCAGAACGGGATACCTGGTGGCGTCCGGGCAGATCGTCATCAGCCCGGAGACGGGGCTGCAGTATCGCGTCGATCGACTGCTCGGCGAGGGCGGCTTCGGCCAGGCGTATCTCGCCACCCGGCTCGGGCACTCGCGTACGGTCCCGGAGGTCGTCTGCGTCAAGGTGAGCCAGTACATCGAGGGCTGGGTGCGCGAAGCGTATTTCGGTCAGCTTCTCGACGGACATCCGCGAGCCATCCGCGTTTTCGACACGTTTCCGCTCCTGTGCAGAGACGGCCGCGTCCTGTACTGCCTGACGCTGGAGTACGCACGTCACGGAGACCTCCGATCCTTCCTGTACCGCACCGGCGCGCGCTGGCCGGAAAGAGTCGCGAGGCGCGAGATCGCGGGGATTCTCCAGGTGCTGGGAAAGCTCCACCGCGGCCAGATGCTTCACCGCGATCTCACGCCGATGAACGTGTTCGTCTGCGAAACCAGGTGCTTGAAGCTCGGAGACTTCGGGATCGTCCGGCACCAGAGCGACCGGCGAGGGATCAGCGCGGGCACGCTGAATCCGCTGACCGCCCCACGAGAGATCCTCGAAGGCATGGCTCCCAAATGGCAGGCTCGCGACGACGTCTACCAGGTCGGGCAGCTCCTGGCGATGCTGGTGAAGGGGGACGCGGCGACGCGGATTCGCGCCGCCGAGATTCGACACCTTCCCTGCAGCGACCAATTGAAGGAGGTCGCCTACCGCTGCATCGGGGAACGTCGAAAACGTTACGAGACGGCGGACGAGCTGATCGAGGCTCTCCAGAACCCGCCCACCCGGTTGAGAGCCGGTGCGCCCCGGACGCTCAAGGGCGTCCATCTGGCGTTTACGGGCATCCTCTCCCGGAGCCGTCGCGACGCGGCCCGTGCGGCGGGACGAGCGGGAGCGATCGTTCACAGCGGGCCCTCGGCACGCACGAGCGTCGTCGTGCGAGGCCGGCCGAACCCCCTTCAGGCCGCCGGTCGGGAAGGAGGGGTGAAGCTCCTGGAAATCAAACGGCTGCGCGAGAAGGGTCACAGGATCACGCTGGTGAACGAGACACAGTTCTGGCGGCTGGTGGAACGGAAGAAAACCTAGATGTCGAAGCTAAACAGGTTGTTCACTCTGGACACCGGTGGCTTACCTCCGAGTGAGGAATGCTGGCGATGGAAATTGTAGTAGTGAAGCCAGCGCGGCAGGGCACGACGGCGCTTGGCTGAGGAAGAGTACGAGCGGCGATAGGCCCACTCACGGAGCATGGTCTGGATGAAGCGCTCCGCCTTGCCGTTGGTGCGTGGCCGGTAGTGGCGAGTGAAGTCGTGGCGCATTGAGGCCCGCGCGAGGACTTCGTTGAATGGGCCTGATTTGAAGACCTTTCCGTTGTCGGTCAGGAGGCGTCGAGGCTGAATGCCCGAAGCGCGATACCAGGCGATGGCCCGTTCGAGGAATCCTGCGGCGACATATTTGTTCTCGGCCCTGAGCGGCTCGACGTAGCTCAGTCGAGAATGGTCGTCGATGCAGACATAGACGTGCTCCCAGCCGGCGCCTCGCCATTTCTTCGTGCGGTCACCGTGAATCCGATGGCCGGGTCCGCCGACAATGCGACCCAGCTTCTTGATGTCGATGTGCAGCAGGTCCCCGGGGTTCGGCAGCTCGTAGCGATTCGGGGGCTCAGGCGGCTCAAGTGAGCGCAGGCGCCCCACGCCAGCCCTTCGAAGAATCCGGCTCACCGTGGCCCGCGGCAGGCCGGTCGTCTCGGAGATCTCACGCCCCACGAGACGCTTCTGGCGCAGCTCGAGCACCCTTCTTCGAAGAATCTCCGTAGTGGCCGTGGGCGAGCTGCGAGGCCGGCTCGTGCGGTCGAGTAGCCCCGGCACGCCCTCCTTCCGGTAGCGCCTCAGCCACTTGGCTACGGACCTGACGCTCAGGCCAAGGGCTTGCGCCGCCTTGCGGCGGCTCCAGCCCTCGGCCTGGACTCTCTGGACGGTTAGCTCTCGACTTCGGGGGTTCGACTTTGCTCTGCTATGGCAGTTCATCCGGGTCTCTCCGATGGGGTCCTGCTGCTTCGTACCAACAGCATTCCACCGGTTAACCCGGGTGAACAACCTCCGGAGTCTTTACACCTAGAGCAGCAGACGCCGCCGGACGGATGTCCGGCAAATCCCCGGACAACTGTCTCGTTCGTCTCGGCCGTGGTTTCGAAAAGCCCTGAAAACACGCGCGTTCGCCGCGCGAACGGGCTGGCCCCGGCATTGCAATTCGCGGGGCGATGATTCCCGGCACGTCCTCCATGGACAAGATCGTCGAGCGCCCGGCGCGTCTCGCGCGAGCGCCGCGTCTCTGGATCGCGATCGGGATCGGCATCGCGGCGGTCGCGCTCCTGGTACTGCCGGCGCTCCGCCGCTGGACGAAGGCCGAACGCACCGTCTCCCTCGCCTCGCTGAGGCTCGGGACCGTCGAACGCGGCGACCTCGTGAGGGACGCCTCCGCGCAGGGGAAGATCGTCGCCGCCCTGCACCCCACGCTCTTCGCGCCCGCCCAGGGCATCGTCTCCCTGAAGGTGAAGGCCGGAGACACCGTGAAGAAGGGCCAGCTCCTCGCGCGCGTCGAGAGCCCCGAGCTCATGAGCCGCGTCCAGCAGGAACGCTCGACGCTCCTTTCCATGCAGTCGACGCTCGGCCGCCAGCGCATCCTCGCTCGCCAGTCGGCCGCGAAGAGCGCGCAGGACATCGACGTCCTCGAGGTGCGGTTGAGCGCCGCCCGGCGCCTCGAGGAACGGGCCGAACGCACGTTCCGGGAAGGGCTTCTCAACAAGACGGACTACGAGAAGGCGAAGGACGACCTCAAGATCGCCGAGTACGAGCTTCGAAACGCGAAAGGGGCGGCTCTTCTCGACAGGGAGACCGCCGAGTTCGACATCCGCGACAAGGAGGCGCTCGAAAAGCGGCAGGCGTCCGTCGCGGCGGAGCTCCTGAGGCAGTTCGGGGAGCTCACGATCGCCGCGCCCTTCGCGGGAATGGTCGCGTCCGTCGCCGTTCAGGACCGCGATTCGGTGCCTCGGAACGCGCCTCTTCTCATGCTCGTCAACCTCGCGACGTACGAGGTCGAGATCACGGTGCCGGAGAACTACGGGACCGACCTCGCGCCGGGCGCCGGCGCGAGCATCGTCTACGAAGGCAAGGAGTACCCGGGCACGATCACGGCGATCTCGCCCGAGGTGAAGGACAGCCAGGTGAAGGGCACCGTCGCCTTCGCCGGCGAATCCCCCTCGGGCCTCCGGCAGAGCCAGAGGGTCAGCGTCCGCCTCCTGTTCGAGACGCGGCGCGGCGTCCTCAAGGTGCCGCGCGGACCTTTCCTCGAGAGCGGGGCCGGCCGCTCGGCCTGGGTCGTGGATGCCTCGGGCGTCGCGACGCGCCGGGAGATCGAAACCGGCGCCGTGAGCGTCTCGGAGGTCGAGGTCGCGCGCGGCCTCGCCGAGGGCGAGCGCGTCATCCTTTCCGACACCACCGAATTCGGCGCCGCCCGAAACGTTCTCGTGCGCTGAGCGTCCCGGGGACCAAGGAGAAGACCGTCATGCTGTCGATGCGCGGAATCCAGAAGATCTACCGGACCGATCTCGTCGAGACGCACGCCCTTCACGAGTTTTCGCTCGACGTCGCCGTCGGCGAGTTCGTGGCCGTGATGGGGCGCTCCGGCTCGGGGAAGACGACGTTCCTGAACATCGCGGGTCTCCTCGACACGTTCGAAGGCGGAACGTACCTTCTCGACGGCGAGGACGTGAGCCGCCTGTCGGACCGCGAGATGTCGCGCATCCGGAACCACAAGATCGGCTTCGTCTTCCAGAGCTTCAACCTGATCCCGGACCTCGACGTCTTCGACAACGTCGACGTTCCGCTGCGGTACAGGCGCCTCCCCGCGAAGGACCGCAAGGACCGGATCGAGCGTGCCGTCGAGCTCGTCGGGCTTTCCTCGCGCCTCCATCACCTGCCCTCGCAGCTCTCGGGCGGGCAGCAGCAGCGCGTCGCAATCGCGCGCGTGCTCGCGGGCGATCCGAAGCTCATCCTCGCGGACGAGCCGACGGGGAACCTCGACACGATGATGTCGCGCGAGGTCATGGACCTCCTCGAGACGATCAGCGGACACGGCACGACCGTCGTCATGGTCACGCACGCCCCGGAGTGCGCGGCGCGCGCTTCGCGCGAGATCCACCTTCTCGACGGAAAGGTGGTCGACATTGCGGTCGAAGCTCCCGGCGAGGTCCGCGTCAGGTCCATCTCCGCGAACCTCGCGTCCGTGCTGGCCTGAAGGAGGCGCGCCGTGTTTATGCACAACCTTCGAATCGCGTGGAAGAGCATGCAGAGGAATCGCGTCCTCTCGGCCCTCATCGTCACGGGAATCGCGCTCGGCATCGCGCTTTCGACCACGTTCGCCGCCGCGCGCCACGCGTTCGCGCAGGATCCGATCCCCGCGAAGAGCCGCGTCCTCCACTACGTTCGACTGGACTCCTGGGACCCCCAGAAGGAGTACCCGTCACGCAACGGCGCGGCGGTTCCCACGCAGATCACCTATCGCGACATGGTCGAGATCATGAAGTCGAAAATCCCCGCGCGGCAGTCGGCGATGTTCAAGACGGCGCTCTACGTCTTCCCGGACCCGAAGGCCTCGCGCCCGTTCAAGGAGACGATCCGGCTCTGCTTCGCCGACTTCTTCCCGATGTTCCTCGCGCCGTTCCAATACGGCTCCGCCTGGGATAGGAAGGCCGACGCGAACGCCGAGCCTGTCGCCGTGATCTCGAAGGAGATGAACGACAAGCTCTTCGGCGGCGGGAACAGCGTCGGGAAGACGGTGCGCCTCGAGGACAGGGACTTCCAGGTCGTCGGGGTCCTGGCTCCCTGGACGCCGAACATCAAGTTCTACGATCCGACGCAGAACGTCCTCGGCCCGCCCGAGAACATCTTCATTCCGTTCGCACACCTGATCCCGATGAAGCTCCGGACGTTCGGCAATTCCGACGGGTGGGGGCCGTCTCCCGCGACGCCGGGGTTCGAGGGCGTTCTCGTCTCGGAGACGGTCTGGATCCAGATGTGGGTCGAGCTGCCCGACGCGGCGGCTGTATCGGCCTACCACGCGTTCCTGGACGCCTACGCGCTCGACCAGAAGAAGCACGGGCGCTTTCTCAGGCCCCTGAGCAACCACGTCACGAACGTCCGGGCGCTCATGGACGACTTCCAGATCGTGCCGAAGGAGGCGAACACGCTCTTCATCGTCTCGCTGCTCTTCCTCGCGGTCTGCGCGCTGAACCTCGTGGGACTCCTCCTCGGGAAGTTCCTCGCCCGGTCTTCGGAGGTCGGCGTGAGACGGGCTCTCGGCGCGAGCCGCGTCGACATCTTCGTGCAGCACGTCGTCGAGTGCGAGCTGATCGCCCTCGTGGGAGGGTTCATCGGGCTCGCGCTCTCGATCGGAACGCTCGCCGCCCTCAACACGGTCATGAAGGTGCAGGGCGCGCGGCCCGATTTCTTCCACCTCGACGTGCCCATGGTGGGCCTCTCGCTCGTCCTCTCGCTCGCCGCCGGCCTGGTCGCCGGCGTCTATCCGGCGTGGCGGACGTGCCAGCTCCCTCCCGCGGTCCACCTGAAGCTCTCCTGAGGAGGCCTCCATGGAATTCGGCCCGATTCTCCGCTCGATGGCGCGCAGCAAGGTGCGCTACGGACTCATCGTCCTCGAGATCGCGCTGACGCTCGCGATCGTGACGAACTGCGTGAGCCTGATCCGCGACGCGAAGGCCGAGCTCGGCAAGGAGTCCGGCTTCGACGACGACCACATCCTGTCCGTGCGCAGCCAGCCCTTCGCGCCCGAGTTCAGGGAGAAGGGCTACCTCGCGAACGCCACGCGCCAGGACCTCGGGGTGCTTCGAAGCCTGCCCGGCGTCAAGGCGGCCTCGAACACCCGTTTCCTTCCCTGGCAGGGAGGCGGCAGCTCGACGGATCTGAGGCTCGCAGGCGGGAAGGGCCCGTGGCTGAAGACGCAGATCTACAACGCCGACGACGGGACGATGGCGACGCTCGGCGAAGACGTCGTCTCCGGCCGCTCGTTCCGGCCTGGAGAGGCCGAAGCCGAATCCGAGAGGATCGGAGCGCTGCTCGAAAAGGAACGGCCGCTCGGCGAAGACGGCACGCCGAAGGAGAAGATCTCGCAGGACGTCGTGATCAGCGAGGCGTACGCGAAGCTCGCCATCGGTCCCGACTCCCCGCTCGGCAAAGTTCTCGAGGACTCCGACGGCGACCAGTACCACGTGATCGGGGTGATCGACCGCTTCTACAACCCGTACGGCTGGCCGATCCACGAATACGCGACGTTCTTCGCGAGCTCGTCCGCGACGTACCAGGGCGGCGCCGCCTACCTCGTGAGAACCGCGCCCGGGCAGCTCGAGGCGCTCAAGGTTTCGATCGAGAAAGCCCTCATCGCCTCGAACGGCGGCCGCAACGTCACGGTCCGCGCCCTGCCGGAGATCAAGGATCAGTTCCAGACGCGGCAGAAGCTCGTCCTCCGCGTCCTGACCGCGGTCATCTTCCTGCTGCTCTTCGTCACGTCGCTCGGGATCATCGGGCTCACGTCCTTCTCCGTGGCCGAGCGGACGCGGCAGATCGGGACGCGGCGCGCCCTCGGCGCGCAACGGGCCGACATCCTGCGTTATTTCCTCCTCGAGAACTGGCTCGTGACGACGCTCGGCCTCTCGCTCGGGGTGCTCCTCGCCGTGGGTCTGAACGTCTTCCTCGTGGAGAAAGGGTTCGGCAAGCGGTTGGACCTCTCGCTGGTCGCAGCCGGAGTGCTCCTGCTGTGGGTCGCCGGCCTCCTCGCGACGTACTTCCCGGCCCTCAAGGGAGCGCGCGTAGCCCCGGCGGTCGCCACGCGCAACGTGTGAAAGACCGACTCGAAGCGGAACCTTTTCCCCTCGCCGCTCGTCTCCAAGGTAGGTGTCGGCCAGGAGGAAGCCCGTCCCGGGGGGGAACCCCGTGTCCCACGTCCTGATCGTCGAGGACGACAGTGCCGTGGCTCAGGCGCTCTCCATCCTATTCGAGCTCCACGACCTGCCGTGCCTCTTCGCGCGGACGCCTGCCGACGCGCTCCGCGTCCTTTCGGAAGGCTCCGTGAGCATCGTCCTTCAGGACATGAACTTCCGGCCGGGCGTGACGTCCGGCGAGGACGGCGTCGCGCTCTTCCGCGCGATCCGGCAGGCGGAGCCCCAGGTCCCCGTCCTCCTCATGACCGCATGGGCCTCGCTCGAGACCGCCGTTGCCCTCGTCAAGGAGGGAGCCGCAGACTACTTCGGGAAACCCTGGGACGACGCGAAGCTCGTCTCGTCGGTCCGCAACCTCCTCAGGCTGCGCGCCCTCGAGGCCGAGAGCGACCGCCGCAAGGCGGAACGTGCGGCATCGAGGGCCGAGCTTCTCTCGCGGTACGACCTCGGGAGCCTCGTCTACGAGAGCGAGGCCATGCACCGGCTGGTTTCCCTCGCGGTCCGCATCGCGGCGGCCGACGTGCCCGTTCTCGTCACGGGCCCGAACGGCGCCGGCAAGGAGCGCCTCGCCGACATCATCCACGCGAACTCGCGCCGGGCGTCGGGCCCTTTCGTGAAGGTGAACGTCGGCGCGCTGCCCCACGATCTCATCGAGAGCGAGCTGTTCGGCGCCGAGGCCGGCGCGTACACGGGTGCGAACCGCGCGCGGGCCGGGCGTTTCGAGGCGGCGCACGGAGGCACGCTCTTCCTCGACGAGATCGGCACGCTTCCGAACGAGGGGCAGGTCAAGCTCCTGCGGGTTCTCCAGAGCGGGGAATTCGAGCGGCTGGGCTCGAGCCAGACGCGCCGCGTCGACGTGCGCATCATCGGCGCGACGAACACCGATCTCCCGCGGGCGATCGCCGACGGCCGCTTCCGCGAGGATCTCTATTTCCGGCTGAACGTCGTCGAGCTTGCGGTTCCCGCCCTGAAGGACCGGCCCGACGACGTGCTTCCGCTCGCCTCCGCCTTTCTCGCGTCCGCCGCCGCCGCGGCCGGCCGGCCGGTGCCCGCGCTCTCGCTTCCGGCCCGGCGGGCTCTCCTCGCGCACCCCTGGCCCGGCAACGTCCGCGAGCTCGAGAACCGCATCCGCCGCGCCATCCTGGTCGAGGGCAGCGACGTCCTCGGGCGGTCGCCCCTCGGTTTCGACGAGCCCGCCTCCGCCGGCCCGGCCGCCCGTCCGCGCGGCGACGACGCGGAGCGTGCGGCGCTCGAAGCTCTGCTTCTCCGGCACGCGGGCAGCGTGTCCCACGCCGCCGAGGAGCTCGGCCTTTCGCGCCAGGCCTTCTACCGGAAGATGGAGAAGCAGGGAATCACGCTCGAACGCCGGCCGAAGGACTGAGCCTGCCGTGAGGGCGCGGAGCACGCTCGAGGCGCGTCTCGCCTTCGCGTCCGGGCTCTCTGTCGCGATCGCCGTCGGCCTCTTTGCCGTTCTGTCCGCCGCCGGCGCGACGCTGCTCCTCGCGGCGCTTCTCGCTCTCGCCGCCGGACTCCTCGCCGCGGTCCTCGGCGCCGCGCTCCTCTGGAGGCCCTTCGCCGCCGCTCTCCGCGCGATCGCCGACGGCGTGCGCGGCTTCCGGGAGAACGACTTCGGCTTCCGTCTCGCCGCCGCCGGGGATCGCGAGATCGACGACCTCGTCGGCCTTTACAACCGCATGGGAGACGTCCTGAGGAGCGAGCGCAACGAGATCTACCAGCGCGAGCTCCTTCTCGACTCGCTGCTTCAGGGCGCCCCGATGGCGATCCTCCTCTTCAACCCCCTCGACCGCGTCGCATACACGAATGTCGCCGCGCGCCGGCTCTTCGGGCGGGTGGGGCGCCTCGAGGGCCTCCTCCGCGCCGATCTCGAGGCGCCCGCGCCGGTCCTGCGCGCGGCCCTTCTATCGGGCGTCGATACGACCGTGACCGCGGCGAACGCCGCCGGCGAGGAAGAGACCTACAGGCTCGTCTTCCGGACGTTCCACCTCAATGCGCATCCGCACACGCTCGCCGTCGTCGAGACGCTCACGCGGGACGTCAGGCGTCAGGAGCTCGCGGCCTGGCGAAAAGTCATCCGCGTCGTCAGTCACGAAGTGAACAACTCCCTCGCGCCGGTCAGCTCTCTCGTCCACTCCGCGCGGCTGGCCGCGCAGCTTCCCGAGCACGCCGCGCGGTTCGAGGACATTCTCGTCACGATCGAGGAGCGCGTCCGCCACCTCTCGCGGTTTCTCGAGGGCTACGCCTCCCTCGCGCGCCTGCCCGCCCCCCGGCCGGAGAAGGTCGCCTGGGCGCCGTTCCTCGAATCCGTGAGCCGGGCCGTGCCCTTCAGGGTCCAGGGGACGCCCGACCCGCCCGCGTCGGTCTTCGACCCGGCGCAGATCCAGCAGGTCCTCCTGAATCTCCTCAAGAACGCGGCGGAGGCCGGAAGCCCGGAGGCCGAGATCGCCGTGAGCGTGGAGCGCGCGCCCAACGGGGGATGTCTGCTGCGCGTCCTGGACAGGGGCGCCGGAATGGACGACGTCGCGATGCGGCGCGCCGCCCTGCCGCTCTCGGCGGCCGAGCGGGGCGGACGCGGGCTCGGGCTGCCGCTCTGCGCGGAGATCCTCGCCGCCCACGGGGGCGAGCTCGCGGTCGCGACGCGCCCGGGGGGCGGCACGGTCGTGACGTGCCGCCTCCTTTGAAGCCCACCGCGTTCCTCGGCGCCGGCCGCCGTCACGCGGACTTCAGCGCCACCGACGACCCCACCCAGGTGAAATCCTTGTTGAAGTCCACGCCGAGCATCTTCCCGCGCGACAGGCGGCACAGGTTCAGCCCGAGGGTGGGCGCGGCGTCGCCGTCGGGCCGGAAGAACATCATCCGGATCTCGACCTTAACGCCGCCGCCGTCCGCCGCGAGGAGGCACGGATCGTAGGCGATCTTCTCCTGCAGGCACCAGGAGCCGCGCTCGCTCCCGGGGATCCGCTCGAGATCCACCGGCGTCGGGTCCACGTTCACGCCGCCTCCCGCGAACGAGAACAGCGGCTTCAGCACGTAACGTTCCGTGAGGTCCTTCGGGACGGCCTCGACCTCGGAGAGATACCGCGCCTTCGGTACCGTCGCGTGAGACAGGAGCGGGAGGGAGTACTTGGACCACGTCCAGTACCAGTTCGGGTGCGGCACCCAGCGGACGTCGAGGTCCTCGCGGAAGTCGAACGGCAGGGCCGCGTCCTTTCGGATGAGCTCGTCGAAGACGATGCGGTTGTAGATCCGCCGGACCGGGATCCGGCGCCCGTCCTTCACGCGGAAAAGGCGCCGCCCCTCCTTCACGAGCATGCGCGGGTCCAGGGCGTCCACCCCGAGGAGAAGCCGGGTCGCGTGGAAGTCGATCGCCGTTTTCTGCTCTTCGGGCTCGAGGTCCAGGAGAACGACCTCTTCGGGATCCGCGTCGCCGACGATCGTGCGGCGGAAGAGATCGAGGAGGCGGGCGCGCGACAGGCCCGAGAAATACGGGCTCCACGGGCCTTCCGGGAGGCCGGACACGCGGGAGAGCGCGTCGCTCCACGCGTCCGCCTGAAGCACCTCGAAAGCCGATAGCGAAGGAAACCCCTGCAGCTCGATGAGCCGCGGCACGAGACGGCCGTCGTCCCCTTTCACGATCGCGAAGTCCACCTGCGCGAGCGAGGGAAGGGCGTCCATCCCGGGCGTGGCCCAGCGCTCCGGAATCGCCCGTTTCATCCGAACGAGCGCTTCCGGCTCTGCGAGCTGCGCCACGATCGCGCGGGCTCCGTCCTCGAGAGCGGCCGTGAGCGCGTCCGTCAGGAAGACCGGCGTCTCCGCGAGGCGGAATCCCGGCTCGCGGCCGGCGCGCCGGACGAGGTCCTCCGCGTAAGACGACGCGAGCGCGTCCGTGAACGCGGCGTTGAAGGCCGCCCGATACGCCGGATGCATGGCGGGCGGAGTCTAGACCTTCTTTTCCTTCCACTTTCCGCGGCGGAAGAGCAGTCCGCCGACGACGGCGAGCGTCGAGAACGCGATCGTGATCGCGAGAAAGACCCCCCGTGGTCCGAGGCCGAGGCGCACGGCCAGAACCCAGGCGAGAGGGATCTCCCAGAGCCAGAAGACGAAGAAGTTGATGACCGTGGGCGTCCACGTGTCGCCCGCCCCGTTGAACGACTGCACGAGGACCATGCCCCACGCGTAGAAGAGGAAGCCCGCCGCGATGATGCGCAGGCCCTCCGCCGCGACCGGCGCGACCGCCGCGTCCGCCGTGAAGAGCCCGACGAGCGCCCCCGGGAAGAGAAAGAAGCCGAGGCCGACGACGCCGAGGAACGCCATGTTGTAGAGGCCTGCGAGAAACACCGAACGCGCGGCCCGCCCGGGCTCTTTCGCGCCGAGGTTCTGGCCGACGAGCGTCGCGGCGGCGTTCGACATGCCCCACGACGGCAGCAGCGCGAAGACGACGATCCGGATCGCGATCGTGTATCCCGCGAGCGCCGCGCTGCCGAACCCCGAGAGGATCCTCACGAGGCCGATCCAGCTCGCCGTTCCGATGAGCGACTGGACGATCGCGCTTCCCGAGAGCCTCAGGAGCGCGAGCATCGTCTTCGGGTCGAGGCGCAGGTGCTCGCGCCGGATCGCGACGCGCCCCGTTCCGCGGGCCAGCGTCGCGAGCTGGACGCAGACCGCGATCCCGCGCCCCGTCGTCGTCGCGACCGCCGCGCCCGTCACGCCGAGCGCCGGGAACGGGCCCCAGCCGAAGATGAGGCACGGGTCGAGGACGAGATTGATCGCGTTCGCGAGCCAGAGAACGCGCATCGCGATGGCGGCGTCCCCGGCGCCGCGGAAGATCGCGTTGATGAGAAAGAGGAGGACGATGACGATGTTGCCGCCGAGCATCACCGCGGTGAACCGCGAGCCGGAGGCGACGACGTCCGGCGCCGCGCCCATCCAGCCGAGGAGCCGCGGGGCGAGAAGCGCGCCCGCGAGGCCCAGCGGAACCGCGATGAGGACGCCGAGCGCGATCGCCTGGACCGCCGTGCGCGCCGCGCGCTCCCGGTCGCGCTCGCCGATCCGGCGCGCGACCATCGCGGTCGCCGACATCGCGAGGCCGATCGCGAGCGCGTAGATGAGGGCGAGCATCGATTCCGTGAGACCCACCGTCGCGACCGCCGCGGCCCCGAGCTTCGAAAGCCAGAAGACGTCCACGACGGCGAAGACGGACTCGAGCGCCATCTCGAGAACCATCGGGATCGCGAGGAGAATCACGGCGCGGCCGACGGGCCCTTTCGTGAAGTCTCCGTGAGAGACGCGCAACGCTTCCCGGATCGTCGCGAAGACGCCTGACGACGGGTCGGGAGCCGAGGAGGGACCGTGACTCTCGGCGGACGGCGCCATGGGCGCGTGATCCTAGCTCGACCCCCGAATCAGCGGTTCGCGCCCGGGGGCGCCTTCGAGAGGATTTCCGCGAAGCGAGGCTCGCCGCGCAGGCTCGCGAGATCGGGATCGGTCTCGATCTTCTCGCGTGGAGAGAAACCGTCCTCGACGGACCGGCGCAGCCACGCGAGGGCGTCCTCCTTCCGGCCCGCGAGCGCGAGCGCGCACGCCTGGTTGTATTCGGCGGCCGTGAGCCGCCTCTTCGACTCGCGATCCGCCGGATCCTTCGTCACGATGTCGCGATAGGCCTTCGCGGCCTCGTCGTACTCGTGCGCAAACGCGAACGTGAGCGCACGCCGCGCGGGCGACGCCGCGGGTGCGGAAACTTCAGGGGCCAGCCGCGCGACGAGGAACTCCACGATGTCACGGACGAGGCTCCGTGAGGCCTCCTCCTCGACCAGCGCATCGAACGCGTGCGGAAGGCGAGGCGCGTTCACCATCGTCCAGGGAAGATCCTCCTTCACCGCGCGCGCCCACAGCGCTCGTTGCCCCTCGATGAGGCCTCGATCGTCGCGCCCGGCGAGCACCCAAAGAACCGGCAGGTTCTTCCGAAGCGCGGGCGCCTCGCCCGATCCATAGAGGAAGACCGCCGCCCGAACTTCCGACGCTTCGTTCATGACGACGGGCAGCGCCGCGCGCACGTTTCCCGAGCAGCTCCAGGCCGCGACGCGCGTCCTGTCGAGCGAGAGCTCCCCGGCGTGCGCGGCGAGAAACTCGAAAAGGGCGCGGACGCTCTCGGCCGGCCGGCTTCGGTCCGCCTCGAACGTCACGCCCGCGATTCCGTGCGCGGCGACGAGCCGGGCCCAGCTCCTGTAGATCTCCCAGTCGTTCAGCCGGCCGCCGACTCCGTTGACGAAGACGACCGCCGGCCAGCGTGTCCGCGCGGCGCCCTTCGGGTAGGTCACGTCCACGGTGAGCGTCCGGTCGCCCTCCCCCGTGTAACGGATGCCGCGGACGATCCGCGTCTCGTCCGTGCCGGGCGTCGAGAGGACGACGGGGTAGGTCGTGACGTCGTGGGGATTCGGCACGGTCTGTCCGGCGGCCGGAACGTGCGCGAACAGGGCGATGACGAGAGGAAGCGCGGCGCGGTTTTCGGACATGTCTCGATGTACGCGGGCGCCCCCGCGCGGGTTGCGCCTACGCGCTGAACTTGAAGAAGAGGACGTCGCCGTCTTTCACGACGTACTCCCTGCCCTCCTGGCGCACCGCGCCCGCTTCGCGCGCGGCGGCCATCGAGCCGGCCTTCAGGAGGTCCTCGCAGGCCACCGTCTCCGCTTTGATGAAGCCTTTCTCGAAGTCGGTGTGAATGACGCCGGCCGCCCGCCCCGCCGTGTCGCCCGCGTGGATCGTCCAGGCGCGCACCTCCTTCTCTCCCGCCGTCAGAAACGTGCGGAGGCCGAGGAGGTGGTACGCGGTGCGGATGAGCTTTCCGACTCCGGACTCCTCGACGCCGAGAGACGCGAGGTACTCCTTCGCCTCGGCTTCCGGCAGCTCCGAAAGCTCGGACTCGATCCGCGCGGAGATCGGGACCGCCTCGGAGCCATGGTGCGTCGCGGCCCAGGCGCGCACCTTCTTCACGAGCGGGAGGTCGTCCGCGTTCCGGAGGTCGCTTTCCGCCACGTTGCACGCGAAGAGAGTCGGCTTCATCGTCATGAGGAAGAAGGGGCACGCCGCGTCGCGCTCCGCCGAGTTGAGGTCGAGCGTGAGCGCGGGCTTCCCGGAATCGAGGTGCGGGATGAGCTTCTGGACGACCGCCATCTGCGCGATCGCCTCCCGGTTGCCGCCGCGCACGAGGGTCTCCAGCCGATCCCTCTGCTTCATCGCGGACTCGAGGTCCGCCAGAACGAGCTCCGTCGTGATCGTCTCGATGTCCGCGATCGGGTCGAGCGTGTCCGAGACGTGGACGATGTCCTTGTTCTCGAAACAGCGGACGACCTGGACGACCGCGTCCACCTCGCGGATGTGGGAGAGGAACTTGTTCCCGAGGCCCTCGCCCTTGCTCGCGCCCTTCACGAGGCCGGCGATGTCCACGAACTCGAAGGTGGCGGGAATGACGACCGACGTCTTCGCGATCTTCGCGAGCGGCACGAGCCGCTCGTCCGGCACGACGACGATGCCGACGTTCGGCTCGACCGTGCAGAACGGATAGTTCGCCGCTTCGGCTTTTCGCGTCTTCGTGAGGGCGTTGAAGAGCGTCGACTTGCCGACGTTCGGGAGGCCGACGATTCCGGCTCGGAGCATGCGGGTCCTTTCGAACGGCTGGCGAAAGAGAGGGGCCCGGGGGCGCCGAGGTTAACAGGAGAGCATTCAGCGCGCCGGGACTGTAAACACGATTTCTTCGACGGTGGGCAGGGGGCGCGTCACCGCGAGCTCGGGGATGCCGAACGGCCAGATCGTGAGTGTGCCGACGACGGGCAGCCCTGCGAGACGGAAGGTGCCGTCGGCCGTGAGGTCGCGATCGCCTCCGCACCGAGAGCGCCGATGTCGAGCGTCGGACCGCGACCCCGTCGACCGAAAAGCGGGGCCCCAGTTCGGACGAGGCCCTCGTCCGGCGACACGAACCGGACGTGGACCGGCGGGGCCGAGGGCGGGATGACGAGATCCTGCTGTTCCTCGCCGGACCAGCGGAAGACACCCAGGTGCCCGCCCGCGTCCCACGCGACGAGGGGCTGGCCCCGGGGAAAGGGATCGGACAGGACCGCGACCCCGTCGCCGTCCGTCTGCGCTCCCGAGATCACGTCGCTTCCTCGAATCGCCCCGACCGACGCTCCAGCGAGAGGCTCCGCCGCGGGCGTCGAGTACGCGGACGCGGATGTCGGCGCCCGGGAGGAGCCTGATCTCGACTTCCCGTTCGCGCGTCGTCTCGTCGACATCGAGTCTGCTGCAGTGTGCTTCCTGGTAACCCTTCGCGGGCCCGTGATCTCGTACGAGCCCTTTTTCAGTGGCTCGAGAAGTCGCGTTCCCCGCAGAGTCGACGGTCTGCGAGAAGTTTCCACGGCCGGTCCTCGACGAAGGCCATCGCGCCCGCAATCGGCTCGCCGGACTTCGCGTCGAGGATCCGGACGGTCACGCGGTTCAGGGGCACGTCGAAATCGGCATGCTCGTCGCGCGGTTCGTCGCCCTCGAGCCGCAAGTCCGCTCCGAACGGCTCGAAGCCGGGACGGCGGATCCCGACCGTGTACCAGCCGCGCCGGATCAGCGCGAGGCGGTAGATTCCATCGTCGGCAGCTTCGGTCTCGAAGGTGTGGCTCGTGTTCACGGCCCAGAAGCGAAGCTTCGCGGCGGTGGCCCGGCCTCCCGCTGTGACGCGCCCGGAGACCTCGAAGGGACGAATCGCGATCCGCTTCACGACCGGCCGTGCGCTTTCCAGGTCCACGGTGACGGTGTCGGTCCACTTCCCGAGCTTCCATCGGCACGCGAAGAGCTCAGCATCGAGCCCACTGAAGACGAACCCCGTGTCCGAGCGTCCCTTTTCGGATGTCACGAGAGCGCACAGCTCGATCGGGGTCGGTCCGGAAAAGTTCCGTTGCTTTTCGCAATTCAAGAGATCCACTTCGATCGGCCCGTGACCCACGCTCTCCGCCACGTCGAAGAGCAAACGCAGCGACGGTTTCTCCACCATTTCGCCGGAGAGCGCGAGAGCCCCTCGCTCCGGAACGTCCGGGTTCAGAGGCTTCGCCAGAGTCCAGTCCTTCGAGGTGAGCGCTATGCCCGCTGCGCCCGCCGGCACGTCGAACCAGAACGCCCGGGCGCGCACCCGTCCCGTACCCGTCAGGACGAACACATCGGGGAAAAGCTTCTTCTCGTGTCCGGTGAGGATCAGCGCGACGTCCTTCGGACCGGGTTTCGCGTCCTTTGGAAACGAAAGCTCCAATGCAAGCTGCCCGCGACCACGCGCGGGCGCCACCGGGACCTCGATCGCGATCTCCGCGCCGTGTTTCGCCGCGAAACGAGTGAAGCCGCGTACCGCGCCGTTCGGACCGAACACGGATACGACGAGCGTGCCTGCCGGCGGCCTGAATTCGGGAACGGTACCCGCCCCTTCGCCGACCTCGCGCGTCTCGAACCAGCCGGTTTCGACGTGCACGATCTCGACGCGTGATTCCTTCGGCAGCGTGCCCTGCGGCACGAACAGGCGGGACGCCTCGACCAGAAGGGCCAGCAGCGCGAACACTCCTGAACATCGTACAGCGCGCCCCGCGCTAGGATTCCGTCTCATGAAGAAGGGCGGACACCCGGACGGCGGGATCCGGAGGATCGACGCCGCGGTTCTCAAGAAGGCCGCCTGAGCCCGGCGCTCGCGCCCGTGAGCCCGGACGACGTCGCCCGTGCGGGCGCCGAGCGCCTCCTCGCCGCCTGGGACGCGTACGCTCGGGCGTTCGCGGCGATCACGCGGCGGGCGCCCGTTCGCTTCTCGGCGCGCGACTGGCACAGCGGGCGCGCGGACGCGCTCGAGCGCCTCGAGCTCTACCGGGCGACGGTCGACCCCGCCGTCCTGGACCTCGGTAGAATTCTCGGCCCCGGCGTCGAGGACAAGCGCGTCTGGACGGGCATGAAGGCGCGCTTCTCGGCGCTCGTCGCCGGGCGGCGCGACGCCGAGCTCCTCGAGACGTTTTTCAACTCGGCCTCGCGCCGGATCTTCCACACCGTCGGCGTCGACGACCGCGCCGAATTCGTGACGCCCGAGCCCGCGCTGCGCCCGGTCGAGCCCGCGGGGCGTTTTCTCGCCTCCTGGAGCGGCCGGTCCGGCCGTGAGGCCGCGATTCGCAGCGCGCTGAACGCATTCGCGTTCGCGGCCGGGTGGGAGGACGCCGGGCGCGACGCCGCGCTCGCGACCCGCGCGCTCGACGACATCCTCACGCAGGCGTGGGGCGCGCCCGCCTTCGATGCGCTCGACCTCCTCCGGCCCGTCTTCTATCGGAGCAAGGGCGCTTACCTCGTGGGGCGCGTCCGCAAGGGCGACCTCAGGCGCCCCGTCGTATTCGCCCTCCTGAACCGCACGGGCCGCGTCGTCGTGGACGCCGTCCTCTGCGACGAGAACGACGCCTCGATCGTCTTCAGCTTCACGCGCTCGTACTTCCACGTGGACGCAGAGCACCCGGCCGCGCTCGTCGCGTTTCTCGAGACGCTCATGCCGAAGAAGCCCGTCGGTGAGCTCTACACCGCCCTCGGCTTCAACAAGCACGGCAAGACCGAGCTCTACCGCGACCTCCTGCTCCACCTCGCGTCCTCGGACGACCGCTTCGTCGAGGCGCCCGGCGCGCGCGGCATGGTCATGCTCGTTTTCACGCTCCCGTCCTACGACGTCGTCTTCAAGGTCATCCGCGACTCCTTCGCGCCCCCGAAGACGGCGAGCCGGACGGACGTCCTCGACAAGTACCGGCTCGTCTTCCAGCACACGCGGGCGGGCCGCCTCGCCGACGTCCAGGAGTTCGAGCACCTCTCGTTCCCGGTCGCGCGCTTCGACCCGGCGCTCCTCCGCGCCCTTCTGGAAGGCGCCGCCGAGACCGTCGAGGTCCGGGGGGACGAGGTCGTCCTCCACCACGTCTTCACGGAACGGCGCCTCACGCCGCTGGACCTCTACCTCAAGGACGCATCTCCCGAGCAGGCCCGCGCGGCGATCGTCGACTTCGGGGAAGCGATCCGCGACCTCGCGAAGGCGAACGTCTTCCCCGGCGACCTCCTCCCGAAGAACTTCGGCCTGACCCGGCACGGCCGCGTCGTCTTCTACGACTACGACGAGATCGCGTTTCTCACGGCCGTGAACTTCCGCGAGCTGCCGGCCGGGGCCGACGAGGAGGCGCCAGGCTCGGAGCCGTCGTTCTACGTCGGGGAAACCGACGTCTTTCCCGAGGAGTTCCTCACGTTCATGGGCCTCAGGGGCGCCGCGCTGGAAGCCTTCCTCGAGCGGCACTCCGACCTCCTCGAGGTGAGGTTCTGGCTCGACACCCAAAGGCGGGAGCGCGCCGGCGAGATCGTCGACGTCTTCCCGTACGCGGCGGAGCGCCGCCTGCGCCCGGACGGCGGCTGACTACGCCGGCTACTCGATGACGCGGATGTTCCGCTTCGCGCACATCTCCTTCAGGATCTTCGGCCACACGGTGACGCTCACTTCGCCGAGGTGCGCCTTCCGGAGCAGGAGCATCAGCACCCGCGACTGGCCGATGCCGCCGCCGATCGAAAGAGGCAGCGTCCCGTTCGCGATGCCCTGATGGTAGGGGTATTTCAGGAAGTGGAGCTGGTGCGTGAGCTCGAGCTGCTTCTGCAGCGTCTCGGCGTTCACGCGGACGCCCATGGACGAGAGCTCGTGGCGCCTCTTCGTGACGGGGTTCCACACGAGGATGTCGCCGTTCAAGCCGTGCATCACCCGGCCGTCCTGCGTGTGCGTCTGCGTGACCCAGTCGTCGTAGTCCGCGGCGCGCATCTCGTGCGGATAGCCGTCCTTCAGCGTCCAGCCGATGCCGTAGATGAAGACCGCGGGGTGATCCTGGAGGATCGCGTTCTCGCGCGCCTTGCGCGGAAGGTCGGGGAAGCGGTCCAGGATCTCCTCGGCGTGCAGGAACGTGAGCGTCTCGGGCAGGCGCGGGAGATGCCTCTTCTTGAGATCCGGGAAGGCGTCGAGCGCGAAGTCCTCGGCGCCCTTCAGGACCTTCCAGATGCCCTCGACCGTCTTCGTGAGGAAATCGAGATTCCGCTGGTCGGCGGTGATGACCTTCTCCCAGTCCCACTGGTCGACGTAAGCGCTGTGATCGTGATCGAGGAAGTAGTCCTTGCGCACGGCGCGCATGTCCGTCACGAGACCTTCGCCGGGCTTCATTCCGAACTGCTGGAGCGCGACCCTCTTCCATTTCGTCGCCGCCTGGACGACCTGCCCGTCGATCGGATGCACGCCGTGGTCGTTCGCGATGTGAAACGTGACGGGTCCCCGCGAGCCGTCGCGGTCGAGGTAGTCGTTCACGCCGCTCTCCGCGTCGACGATGAGCGGGACCTCCACCCGCATGAGGTTCAGCTCGCGGCACAGGCCGTCCTCGATGTAGCGCTTGACGGCGGTGATCGCCCTCTGCGTTTCCTTCGGGTCGAGCAGCGGCATGTAATCCGTCGGAAGAACTTTTTCGAGCTCTTCGTAGTTGCCGATGCCCGGACCCGCGAGGTCCGCCTTCTTGTCGAGTTTGTCGACGGCTACAGTCTTGCGTTTCATCATTTGCAGGGTCCTTTCTTGAGGTCCTCTCAGAACATGGTCCCGGGAAGGCCGTCGGTTGTCTGGTGCAGATGCATCAGGAGGCGATCGCGCGCCGTTTGTTCGCCTATGATTCGCGCCCACGAAGGAGGTCAGCCATGTCCAGCGCCAAGCCCACGGTGCCCGCTTCGGGAGCGAAGATCACGATCTCGGGCGGGAAGCTCCGGGTCCCCGACCGGCCCATCGTCCCCTTCATCGAGGGTGACGGGACGGGTCCGGACATCTGGCGCGCGACCGTGCGCGTCCTCGACGCCGCCGTCGAGAAGGCCTATGCCGGGAAACGGAAGATCGAATGGATGGAGGTTTACGCGGGACAGAAATCCTTCGACCGCCTCCAGACGTGGCTCCCCGACGAGACGATCGACGCGTTCCGCGAGTACCTCGTCGGCATCAAGGGCCCGCTCACGACGCCGATCGGCGGCGGCATCCGCTCGCTGAACGTCGCGCTGCGGCAGGTTCTCGATCTCTACGTCTGCCTGCGCCCCGTGCGCTGGTTCCAGGGCGTTCCCTCGCCGGTCAAGCACCCCGAGAAGGTGAACATGGTCATCTTCCGGGAGAACACCGAGGACATTTACGCGGGCATCGAGTTCGCCGCCGGAACCGACGACGCCAGGAAGGTCGCCGCGTTCCTGAAGGAGAACTTCCCGGCGCAGTACAAGAAGCTCCGCTTCCCCGAGACGACCGGATTCGGCGTGAAGCCCGTTTCGAAGGAAGGCAGCGAGCGTCTCGTTCGCTCCGCGATCCAGTACGCGATCGCGCACAAGAGCAAGAGCGTCACGTTCGTCCACAAGGGCAACATCATGAAGTTCACGGAAGGCGCGTTCCGGAACTACGGCTACGCCCTCGCCGAGAGCGAGTTCGCCGCCCAGACGTACACCTGGGACCAGTGGGAGAGGACGAAGAAGGAGAAAGGCGAGGCCGCCGCGAACGCCGAGCAGAAGGCGGAGCTCGCGAAGGGCAAGATCCTCGTCAAGGACGCGATCGCCGACATCACGCTCCAGCAGGTGCTCACGCGCCCCGACGAGTTCGACGTCATCGCGACGCTGAATCTCAACGGCGACTATCTCTCGGACGCCCTCGCCGCGCAGGTGGGCGGCATCGGAATCGCGCCCGGGGGGAACATCAATTACGTGACCGGCCATGCCATCTTCGAGGCGACGCACGGCACGGCGCCGAAGTACACGAACCTCGACAAGGTCAACCCGGGGTCCGAAGTCCTCTCGGGCGAGATGATGCTGCGTTACATGGGCTGGGACGAAGCCGCCGACCTCGTCCTCAAGGGCATGGACGGGGCGATCGGCGCGAGGACGGTCACCTACGACTTCGCGCGCCAGATGGAAGGCGCGACGGAAGTGAAATGCAGCGGCTTCGGGGACGCGATCATCCGGCACATGGCCAAGTGAGCACGAGACGGTGAGAGTCCTCGTTCTCGGCGGCACGGGCACGGTTGGATCGCAGGTCGCGAGGGATCTTCTCGCGCGCGGCGTGGAAGTCTCGGTTCTCACGCGCGACCCGAAGAAGCCCCTGCCCCCGGGAGCGAGGCCCGTGGCCGGCGACCTGCTCGATGCCGGGACGATACGCAGGGTATTCGCCGGGGTGGACGGCGTCTTCCTTCTCAACGCCGTCAGCGCGACCGAGTGCCACGAGGGTCTCATGGCCGTGAACGGCGCGCGGCTCGCGCGCGTCAAGAAGGTCGTCTACATGTCCGTGCAGGACGCCGACAAGGCGCCGCACCTTCCGCACTTCGGGGCGAAGCTTCCGATCGAAGCCGCGCTCAAAGGCTCGGCGATCCCGTTCACGATCCTCCGGCCGAACAACTTCTTCCAGAACGACGTCTGGTACAAGGAGGCGATGCTGGAGTACGACGTGTACCCGCAGCCCTTCGGCGACGTCGGCCTGTCGCGCGTGGACGTTCGCGACATCGCGGAAGCCGCCGCGGTCGCCCTCACGACGGGCGCGGCCGACGGCGAGACCGTGAACCTCGTCGGTCCGGACGTCCTGACCGCGAGCGGCACGGCCGCGACGTGGGGCGGCGTCCTCGGCCGCAAGATCGCGTACGCGGGAAACGACCTCGACGCGTGGGAGAAGCAGTCGCTCGCGTTCCTCCCCGGCTTCCTCGCCTTCGACTTCCGGCTCATGTACGCGTTCTTCCAGGAGAACGGCCTGAAGGCCGCTCCCGCCGACGTGGCGCGCGTGACCGCCCTCCTCGGCCACGCGCCGCGGGGCTTCGACGAGTTCGCCGCCGAGACGGCCCGCGCCTGGAGCGTCTGACCTTGAAGAAATCCGCGCGCCCGGGGCTTCCCCTCGTCGGCGTCGTCATGGGCTCGACGTCCGACTGGGAGACGATGAAACACGCCGACGAGCTGCTGACGGCGTTCGGCGTCGCGCACGAGTGCCGCGTCATGTCGGCTCACCGGAGCCCGAAGCTCACCGCCGCGTGGGCCGCGAGCGCCGAGAAGCGCGGCCTCGCCGTGATCATCGCCGCCGCCGGCGGCGCCGCGCATCTCGCGGGGGTCCTCGCCTCGCACACGATCCTGCCCGTGCTCGGCGTCCCGATGGAAAGCGTCATCCCTGAAGGGTCTCGACTCGCTTCTTTCGACGGTTCAGATGCCCGCGGGCGTCCCCGTCGGAACGCTCGGCATCGGAAAGTCCGGCGCCGTGAACGCCGCGCTGCTCTCCGTCGCCATCCTCGCGGTCGCCGATCCGAAGCTCCGCGCGAAGCTGCGGAGGTTCCGCTCCGATCAGGAGAAGACCGTCCGCTCGCAGAAGCTGCCCTGAACGGAGGTCCTCCATGCGTCGATTCGCGCTCCCGGCGTTCACGCTCGTCCTCGCCGCCGTCTCCTCTCTCCTCGCGGCCGCCGCCGGGATTCCGGAGACGCTGAAGCCGGAAGAGGCGCTGAACTACCGGAGAGCCGGCGCCGCTCTCGCGACCGCCGGCAAGCCCTCGGTCGAGACGCTCGCGAAGCTGAAGGAGCTCGGCTTTCGCACGGCGATCGACCTCCGGCAGCCGGCCGAAGGAGTCGAAAACGCGCGCAAAGCGGTCGAAGAGCAGGGACTCACGTTCGTGTCGGTTCCGATTTCGCCCGAGACCTTTCGCGCGGACGACGCGAAAAAAGTCGCCGCGATCCTCGACGACGTGAAATTCGCGCCCGTCCTTCTCTTCTGCTCGAGCAGCAACCGCGTCGGCGGCGTCATGGCCGTCGTGACGCGGATGCGGGGCCGGTCGAAAGAGGAGGCCCTCGCCGAAGGAAAGAAGGCCGGACTCAGAAGCGCCGCGATGGAAAAGGCCGTCCTCAGAGTCCTCGACGAAGCGCCCGCGAAGGCGCCCGCCGGGAAGTAGCGGCCCGGTTCAGGTTTTCGCGTCCGCAACGAGCGCGTCGACGACGCGCTCGAGCTTCATCCCGCGGCTCCCCTTCACGAGGAGGACGTCTCCCGGCGCGAGCCGCGGGCGCAGCCACGCGAGAAGCGGCTCGATCTCGGTGAAGTGGGCCGAAGAAGAAGAAGAAGAAGAGAAGAATTCTTTGAAGGTAAGAGAAGAACGAGAGCCGAAGAATGCGGCGATGGCGACGCCCAACTCGCGCGCCCGGAGGCCCACCGCCCGGTGCGCGTCCTGCTCCGCTGCCCCCAGCTCCAGCATGTCGCCGAGCACCGCGACCGCGCGACCCGACCCGCCGGCCTGGAGCCCCGCGAGCGTCGCGAGCGCGGCCTCCATCGAAGCGGGGGAGGCGTTGTAGCAGTCGTCGAGGATCGTGATCCCGCCCGCGCCAGGGACGATGCGGGAGCGATGCGCGTACGGCCTCGCGGCGGCAAGGCCGCGGGAGATTTCTTCGAATGTGTAAGAGAGAGAAAGAGCCAACGGCGGCGGCCGCCGCCGCATTCATCGCGTTGTGCTCCCCCACGAACCCCAGCGTGACCTCGACCGAGCGCAGCTGTAGCTTGGAGCCACTGACTCGGCGTCCTGCTCCGCCTTCCCACTCTTCCCCTTCCAAGAGAATCTTCTGCCCATCGATTCCGAGAGGCGTCGACTCGAGAAGGCGAACGTCCGCCAAAGCACTCCGACCAAAAAGAACCTTCCGAACGCCGCTCGCGACCCGCTCCGCCTGCGCCAGGCAGCGCGCGTCGTCCGCGTTGACGACCGCGACGGAACCGGGAAGCAGCGCGCGGTAAAGCTCTCCCTCCGCCTCGGCGACGCCGTCCAGGTCATTCAGGAACTCGAGGTGCTCCGCCGCGACGAGCGTCACGACCCCCGCGTCCGGCAGCGCCATCTCCGTGAGCCGTCGGAGCTCGCCGGGCGCGGACATCCCGAGCTCGAGGACGGCGGAACGGTGCTCCGCCTTCAGCCGGAAGAGCGTGAGCGGTACGCCGACCTCGTTGTTCAGGTTTCCTTCCGTCGCGAGCGCGGGCCCGCGCGTCCCGAGAATCGCCGCGAGCATCTCCTTCGTCGTCGTCTTGCCGTTCGAGCCGGCGACGGCCCCGACGGGGATCCGGAACCGGCGGCGATGAAAGCCCGCGAGAGCGCCGAGCCCCCGAAGCGTGTCGCCGACCTCGAAGAGCGGGAGGCCCGGGACGGACGGCGTCCCTTTCCGGACCACGGCGGCTCCCGCGCCCTTCGTCTTCGCCTCGGCGAGGAAGCCGTGCGCGTCGAAGCGCTCGCCTTTCAGCGCGACGAAGAGCGCCCCCTCCTGAATCAGCCGGGTGTCCGTCGAGACGGAGGGGAAGCTCCCGGGCGCGGCCGTCGGCGCGGCCGCCCCCGTCGCGCGCGCGACCTCCTCGGCCGTGAAGAGCGGTTCAGGCCTTGACGTGGCGTCCCTCGGCGAGCGGGGATCCCCCGCTCATTTCACGAGACCGACGAGGCGCGGCCACGTTCCCGTGCTCTCGAAGGCGCGCGGATGCTTCGCGCGATCGATGAGGTACTCGGCCATCGCGCGCACGATCCACCGGAAGTTCTCCTCGCCGACGGAGGCGACGTCGGCATCGGGCGCGCAGTTCATGAAGTCGATCGCGTAGGGGACGCCGCCCTTCACCGCGAACTCCACGGTGTTCAGGTCGTACCCGAGGGCCTCGCAGAGCGCGAGGGCGCCCGCCGTCATCTTCTCGACCATCGCCGCCGGGACGCTCTTGCCGCGCGCCGCTTCGTAGCGGAGGTGGTGCGGCTCCTTCGGGGCGTAGCCCATGATCCTGACGCGCCTGCGGCCGACGACGTAGCAGCGGTAGTAGTCGGTGAACTCGATGGCTTCCTGCGCCATCATCTCGAGGTCGCGCGTCTTGTCGTACGCCGCGTGGAACTCCTCCGGCGTGTCGCACTTCGTGACGTCCTTCCACCCGCCGCCGTTCGCGGGCTTCAGGAAGATCGGGAAGCCCAGGTAGCCGAAGACGCGATCCCAGTCGACCATGTCCATGTTGCGGAAGGATTTCTCGGTCGTGTTCGGCGGACGTTCCTTGTGCGGGAGGAGAACCGTCTTCGGCACCGCGACGCCGGCCGCGAGGGCGACGACGTTGTCGAAGAACTTGTCGTCGGCCGACCACGCGATCGGGTTGTTCACGACCTCGACACCGCGGGCGACGGCGCACTTGAGGAACGTGCGATAGAAAGGGACCTCGTGGCTGATCCGGTCCAGGATCACGGCGTCCTCGAAGGACTGCTCCTGCGTGAGGTGCGCGATCTTCACCGGGCCGCTTTCGAGCGCGTCGCCGTTCTTCTTCGCGAGCTCGTTGATCTCGTTCATCAGGGCCCAGGGAAACGTGTCCTCCATGCCGAAGAGAACCCCGATCCGTTTGTTCGCAACCTGCGTCATTCCGCTCCCCCCCGCGGCACGCGCCGCGCCGCGGCAGCTTAGCGGAGCGCGGAGAAGGGGCGCAATCGGCCCGGCGCGCCGGGCATGCCCTAGGCGGGACGCGAGCCCGAAGAGCGCGGCGCGCCTTCCGCGACGACGTCCTCCACCCTCGGGAGATACACCTTGAAGGTCGTTCCCTTTCCGGGCTCGCTGAGACCCCGATGTTGCCGCCCGACTGCTTGACGATGCCGTACACGGTGGAAAGCCCCAATCCCGTTCCCTTTCCCTCTCCTTCGTCGTGAAGAACGGCTCGAAGATGCGCTCCACGGTCTCCTCGTCCATGCCGATCCCCGTGTCGCTGACCGCCACCATGACGTAGCGCCCCGGTCGGACCGACGCATGGCTCCGGGCGTACGCGTCGTCGAGATCGACGTTCGCCGTCTCGATCGTCAGCCTGCCTCCCTGCGGCATCGCGTCGCGTGCGTTGACGACGAGGTTCATGATGACCTGCTCGATCTGGCCGGCGTCCGCGAGGACCTTGCCCAGCGACGGCTCGAGGCGTGTGACGAGGCCGACGTCCTCTCCGATCAGGCGCGCCAGCATCTTCTCCAGGTTCGTGACCAGGTCGTTGAGACGAACGACGACCGGCTCGAGGACCTGCCGGCGGCTGAAGGCCAGAAGCTGCCGCGTCAGGGCCGCCGCGCGCTCGCCGGCCCGGAGAATCTCCTCCACCTCTTCCCGGCCCGAGGCGTCCGCCGCGAGGCGCGTCGCCAGCAGGTTTCCGTATCCGAGGATCGCCGTGAGCACGTTGTTGAAGTCGTGCGCGACGCCTCCCGCGAGCTGGCCGACCGCTTCCATCTTCTGCGCCTGCCGGAACTGCTCCTCGAGACGCTTCTTCTCCGTGACGTCGTGCTGAACCGCGATGAAACCGATCCGTCTTCCTTCCGCGTTGAGGACGGAGCTGACGAACCCCTCCACCGTGACGAGCTGGCCGTCGCGCCGCCTGTTCACGACCTCCCCGCGCACCGACTCGCCCGCCAGCAGCGTCTGCCAGAACCCCTCGTAGAAGGACGCGTCGTACCGTCCGCTCTTCAGGATCCGGGGCGTCTTGCCGAGCGTTTCCTCCCGCGGGAATCCGTACACCGTTTCGAACGCGGGGTTCGCGTACGTGATCGCCCCGTCCGGATCGGTCATGAAGATCACGTTCTCCGCCTGCTCCACCGCGAGCAGCAGCTTTTGGATGGACTCCTCGGCCCGCTTGCGCTCCGTGACGTCCTTCGCGAGGACGAGCCGCGCCTGCCGGCCGAAGAACTCCAGCGGCTGCGAGGCGATCTCGACGTCGATGAGGCTGCCGTCCTTCTTGCGGTGCCTCCAGTCGCGCGTGTCCGCGTAGCCGCCTTTCACGGCGGCTACCGTTTCGAGCAACCGCGCAACGTCCTCGGCCGGGCGGATGTCCCTGATCGTCATCGAAAGGAACTCCTCCGTCGAGTAGCCGTACGTGCGCATCGCCGTGTCGTTCACGGCCAGAAAGGCGAGCGTCGAAAGGTCGTAGACCCACATCGCTCCCGGGTTCTTCTCGAAGAGAACGCGATAACGCTCCTCCTCGCGCCGAGCCGGGATGGTCGACTTTCCCTTCCTGCCTGGCCTGCCCGCCTTCGCCATGGAGAGCCTCCCGACGAGCGCCCTGCGGAAAAACTCCCGAGCCCGCTCGTCGCAGGATCGAGAGACCAGCATCCTAGACCCATCGTGAGAACAAATCTCAATGGACGTTCGTCCGTCCGCGAAGGCGATGCCGACGGGCACGACGCGGCGCAGCTTCGGTAGACTCGGCGCCCATGAAGAGAGAGTACGGATCGTGGCTGAGCGGCGCGCTCTCGCGCCCGATGGAATACCTCTGGTTCGGGGAGCGCGGCCGCCCCGTGCTCTTCTTTCCGACGTCGATGGGCCGATTCTTCCAGAACGAGGACTTCGGCCTCACGGACGCGCTCGCCGACAAAGTCGAGGCCGGTTGGCTCCAGCTCGTCTGCATCGATTCCGTGGACGCCGAGAGCTGGTACAACAAGAAGATCCCGCCCGCCGATCGCGCGCGGCGCCACGACGCGTACGACCGTTACCTTCGCGACGAGATGCTCCCGTACATCACGTCGCGGACGGGCGGCAACATCGTCACCGTCGGCGCCTCGTTCGGCGCGTACCACGCCGCGAACACGGCGGCGCGGTACCCGGGCGTCGTCACGAAGGCGATCTGCCTCTCCGGCCTGTACGACGTGTACCAGTTCCTCGACGGGTACTGGGACGACACCTGCTATTACCACACGCCGACGGCCTACATCGCGAACATGGACGACGGGTGGAAAGAGAAGCTCCGCGAGGTCGAATGGGTCGTGGCGACCGGCGAGAACGACTCGCTCGTGAAGCAGAACCGCGAGTTCGCGGCGCTTCTCGAGCGCCAGGGGCAGCGGGTTCAGGCCGAGTTCTGGCCCGGCGTCTTCGGCCACGACTGGCCGTACTGGAACGAGCACATCCGCCGCTTCATCTGACGGGCGTCCTGCTTCGAAGCTCGCGCAGCCGGCGATCGGCGGTTGCCGCCTTCCGGCGCGCCGTTTCCGCCTGCTCCTTCGTGCCGAGGATGGCGCGGATCGCCGCGAGAGCGCGCCAGCCGTCCGGGCGAAAAGGCGCCAGGCGCGCGGCGTCCTGCGCCGCGGACAGCGCTTCCTCGAAGGCGCCGCGCCGCTCGAGATGCTGCGCCTCCGCCACCGCGAGCTCCCACGACACCGGAAAGGCCTTTCGTCCTTCTGCGAGAAGCGTGATCGCGTCGTCGGCCCGGCCCGTCCATTCGCGGTAGCGTGCGAGCGTCACGAAGTCGACCGGCTCCCTTCGGACCCGGTCGGCGACGACCTTCTCGAAGAAGCTCATCGCGGCGTCGTCGACCACGCGCCGCCCGTCCGTCTCGACCCCGAGCACGAATCCTTCCGCGAAGGCGAGCGCGCGATTGCGGGCAAGCGAGACGTTTCCCGGAAACACGGCGAGCGACCGGTTGCACTGCGCGAGACAGGCCGCGTACTCGCCGAGCTTCAGAAGAACCCGCGCGAGAAGCTCGGCGGCTCCCAGGGCACGGCGCGCGTCTCGTGCCTCCACGACACCCTCCAGAACGACGCGCGCCTCGGGCCAGCGTTCGAGCGCCGCGAGCGCGCGCGCGAGCGGAAGCCGCCATGCGGGATCCGCAGGAGTCTGCTCGCGGGCCTCCGTCAGAAGAGCCTCCGCCTCGTGGAGCAACGCGAACTGCTCGAGCAGCCGCGCCTCGGAGACGCGAGAGGCCTGTTCGACGATCAGCTCGCCGGCCGCGACGAGAACCGGCGCGTCGCGGGAGATCGCGAGTCTCTGCCGCGCCGTCGTCACCGCTTCCGCGACGAGCCCCTGGGCCCGCTGGGCGTCGAGGACGCGCTCGAGGAGAGGCGTCGAGCCCGGGTGAACCGAGAAGCCCGCGCGGGCCGCCCGCTCGGCGAGGGCCGCGTGACCGAGGACGAGGTGCGCTTCCGCGAGCGCGAGGAAGAGCTCGACGGGCTTCTCCGTCGCTCCCGAGAGCGCGTCGAGCGCGGTCACGGCTTCGGCCGGGCGGCCGAGCTTGAGGAGACCCCGCGCGAACGTGAGCACCGCCCGCTGCTGCAGGGTGTCGTCCGGAAGCTCGCGCACGACGGAGGGCAGGACGACGCGCGACAGGAGGTCGACCGCGCCTTTCCAGTCGCCCGCGCCCGCCAGCCGGCGCGCCTCCTCGACGTCGCGCGCGGCCCCGCGCACGTCCACCGACGCGCGACCTTCGCCTCCGCGTCCCGTGACGACCGCCCCTCTCGCGACGCGCGCCCGGACGACGCCCGCCCCGCGGGCGGATACCTGGTAGCGCATCTTCGGCACGAAAGGCGTCACGGTGACGCCGCGCCGGGCGGCGGCCTTCGTGAGGTCCTGGACGAAGCTCTTCCAGTCCGCGAACCGGTCGTGGCGTTCGCGCTGCAGACAGTGCGTGATGACGTCCTCTGCTCCGAAGGAGGTCTTGCGGAAGAGGCCGCTCGTGATCTTGGGCGGCTCGCCGCGGATCTTCGCCTCGCGGATCTCGTGCCACGTTCCCGAGAACGGCTTCTTGCCCGTTTCCCACTCGTACATGAGGCAGCCGAGGCTGTAGATGTCGGACCGGAGGTCGAGCGGCACGCCGCCGAGAAGCTGCTCGGGAGACGCGTAGGCGACGGTGCCGAAGATGAGGTGGCCGCCGTCGGGCGTCGTCTCCAGCTCGCTCGCGGTCGCGGGCGCCGAAATCCCCCAGTCGCTCACCGCGGCGCGGCCCATTTCGTCGAGGAGGATGTTCTCCGGCTTGAGGTCGCGATGCACGATGTCGTGCTCGACACTCGCCCATTCGAGAGCGCCGGCGATGCGCACGAGCGTCCTGAAGAAGAGCCCGGCGTCGTGCGACGTCATCTGCGACCGCAGGCTTCCGCCCGCCATCCACCGGGAACAGATCACGGGGAGGTTGTCGAGAGGGAACACGCAGAGCGCCTCGACGATCCCGTCGCAGACGGAAAGCGTCAGCCACACCTGAAGCTCCTGCAGGAAGCGCTCGAAGTCCTCCTTGCTGCCGCTCCCGCGCGGGAGCGCCTTGACCGCGAAGCTCGGGCCGGACGGCGTCTGCCGGACCCGGGCGCAGACTCCCATCCCCCCGCGGATGACGTCCACGACCGTGAACACGTCCGACTCGAACCCCTGCGTCCGCGCGAGCGCGGGCAGGGAAAGCTCTTCACCGGGGCGGAAGGGGACCACCTGTCCCCGATTCTCTCACTCCCCGTCCGCGAGGAATCGATCGAAACCGGCGCACCCGTTTCGACGTAAGATCACCGTTTGGAATTCTCGACAGAGGTGTCTATGAAACGCATCTCCCTTGCGCGAGCCGCGGTTCCCGCGCTCCTCGCGGTTCTCGCCGCGCCCCCCGCCCGCTCCCAGGAGCTCCGGATCGAGGAGCACGTGCTCACGAACGGCATGAAGCTCCTGCTCGTGCCCCGGCGCGACGAGCCGGTCGTCTCCGCCGGCTGGGTCGCGAAGGTCGGGAGCGCGAACGAACGGCCGGGCATCACGGGGATCAGCCACCTCTTCGAGCACATGATGTTCAAGGGCACGGAGGCGATCGGCTCGAAGGACGTCGCGCGCGACCGGACGCTGATCGCCGAGCAGGAGCGGGTCCGCGGCCTCATGCGGGACGAAGAGTCGAAGATGCGCGCGGCCCTCCGGCGCGGCGAGATCGACGACATCACGAAACCCGAGAGCAAGACCCCCGGTACAAGGAGCTCGAGAAGGAGTTCGACGCTCTCGTGAAGGAGCAGCGCGACCTCCTCGTGAAGAACGAGTTCGACCGCATCTACACGAAGCAGGGCGCTTCGGGCATGAACGCGTCGACGAACTCGGACCTCACCCAGTACTTCGTCACCGTGCCGAAGAACAAGCTCGAGCTCTGGTTCTGGATGGAGTCCGACCGCCTGAAGGCTCCCGTCTTCCGCGAGTTCTACTCCGAGCGCGACGTCGTCTTCGAGGAGCGCCGCCTGCGGACGGAATCGACCCCGACCGGTCGCCTCGACGAGGCGTTCGAGGAGATGTTCTGGCACGGCCACCCGTACACCTGGCCCGTCGTCGGGTACGCCTCGGACATTCCGGCGATCACGAAGGCCGATGCCGACGCGTACTACGCGCTCTTCTACGCGCCGAACAACATCACGGCCGATCCTCGTGGGCGACTTCGACCCGAAGAAGCGCCGTTGCGATGGCCGAGCGGTATTTCGGACGCATTCCGCGCGGCAAGAACCCGCCGCCCGAGATGACGATCCTGCCTCCCAAGTGGGAAGCGGAAATGCGCCTCAACGGCGAGGCGGACACGAACCCGCAGGTCTCCGTCAACTGGCACACGGTGGCGTTCCAGAACAAGGACGCGTACCCCCTTCAGGTGCTCGCGCAGCTCCTCAACGGCCGCACGGGCCGGCTCCACAAGGCGATGGTCGCCGGGGAGGGCGCCGTGGCGACGAAGGTGACGGCCGGCGCCTTCTCGCGCAAGTACGCCGGCGAGTTCGGCGTCGAGGCCGAGGTCAAGGCCGGCAAGACGCCCGAGGACGCCGAGAAGGCGATCTACGTCGAGCTCGAGAAGCTCAAGAAGGACCCCGTTCCGGCCGAAGAGCTGCAGAAGGTGAAGAACAACTTCGCCGCGCAGGTCGTTCCGCTCGCTGCAGTCGAACATGGGCATCCTCTACCAGCTCATGGGAAACGAAGGCCGCGGCGACTGGAAAGAGTTCAACGAGGGCCCGAAGAAGATCCAGGCCGTGACCGCCGAGGACGTGCGCCGCGTCGCGCAGACGTACCTCACGAAGGAGAACCGCGGCGTCGCGACCTACACGCGCAAGCCGGGCGCGGCCGACGCCCACGAGGATCCTGCCCTCGCCGCCGTGCCCGAGCAGATGCGCCCGATGGTCAAGCAGACGCTCGCCCGGCTGGCGGCCTCTCGGGACGCGGACAAGCTCCGGCAGATGATCGCGCAGATGGAGGGTCAGTCGGCGCAGATGCCGCCGCAGATGAAGCCGGCCACGGAGCTCATCCTGCAGAAGGCCCGGGAGCGCCTGACCGAGCTCGAGAAGACCCCGAAGACGACGGAGAAGAAGTAGCCATGAAGAAGAACATCCTCGTGCCGGCGGTTCTCGTCGCGCTTCTCGCCGCGCCGCTCAGCCCGTCCGCCGCGGGCGCCGACGCGATCCCCGCGAAGCCCGATCAGCTCGCGTTCAAGCCGTTCGCGTACACGCCACCCGCCGCGAGGAACCATCGCGCGGTCCTGAAGTCCGGCGTCGTCGCGTACCTCGCGGAGAACCACGAGCTTCCGCTCGTCAACATCCAGATCCTCCTGAGGGGCGGCACGTACCTGAACCCGCCCGGCAAGGAAGGTCTCGCCGAGATCGACCGGCTGGCTCCTCGCGCGCGGCGGCACGAAGAGCCGGACCGCCGAGCAGCTCGAGGAGCGCCTCGCGTTCCTCGCGGCGCAGCTCAATCCCGAGCGGCCCGACGGCCGCCCGACCGACGTGCGTGCCTCGGGCTACATGGACGATCGCGGCGTCGTCTCGCTGAACCTCCTCGCGAAGGACCTCGACGAGGGCCTCGCGATCCTGCGCGAGGTCCTGACCGAGCCCCGGTTCCAGGACGACAAGCTCAAGCTCCGGAAGGACCAGCTCCTCGCCGACATGAAGCAGCGGAACGACAGCTCCGCGGACATCGAGCGCCGCGAGCGCTCGTTCCTCCTGTATGGCGACGACTTCTACCTGAACCGCTTCGAGACGAAGGCTTCCGTCGAGGGGCTCACGCGCGACGACCTCGCGGCGTTCCACCGCAAGTGGATCGCACCCGAAGAACATGCTCATCGCGGCCGCCGGCGACTTCAAGAAGGCCGAGATGGCCGCGAAGCTCGACACGCTCCTCGCGAACTGGCCGTTCAAGGGCGAAAGCGCGCCGCCGGTGCCGAAGCCGCCTTCGCACGATGGCCCCCGGTACCGTTCCTCGTCGACAAGGACGTCAACCAGGGCCGCGTCTCGATCATGCTGCCGGGCCTCCTGCGCACCGACCCCGACTTCTTCGCGGCCGCCGTCATGAACGACATCCTCGGCGGCGGCGGCTTCACGAGCCGCATCACGAACCGCGTCCGCTCGGACGAGGGCCTCGCGTACTCGGCCGGCTCCGCGCTCCAGCCGGGCGTCTGGTACCCCGGCCGCTTCGGCGCCGCGTTCCAGTCGAAGGTGCGGACCGCCGCCTACGCCTCGCAGATCGTGCTCGAGGAGATGACGAAGCTGCGCGACGGAGAGGTCACGGACGAGGAGATGGAAACGGCGAAGCGCGCGTTCATCGACACCCTCCCCCGCCGCTTCTCGACGCCCGTGCAGGTCGTGAACCTTCTCGCGGACGAGGAGTACACGGGCCGCTACGCCTCGGATCCGTCTCTACTACGCGAAGTACCAGGCGAACGTCGAGAAGGTGACGAAGGCGGACGTGAAGCGCGTCGCGCAGCGGCTCCTGAAGCCCGAGGCCGTGACGCTCCTCGTCGTCGGGAAGAAAGGCCGACCTCCTGAACCCCGACCCGAAGCACCCCGTGAAGTTCGCGGACCTCACGGGCGGGAAGCTCGACGGAGGCTCCGTTGCGCGATCCCTTCACGATGAAGCCCATGGCCCTGGCGACGGAAGGGAGCGCGAAGTGATCCTTCTCGCCGCGGTTCTCGCCGCCCAGGCGCTCACGCTCGAGAAGGTCTCCGACCCGGAGCCGGGCGGGCCCGTCGGGCTACGCGTGGCGCGACGCGACGCACGTCGTCTGGGTCGATTCCGACGGCCCGGGACCAGAGGCGCCCGCCGCCCTCTGGCAGGCGGACGCGACGACCGGGAAGAAGGCGAAGCTGTTCGACGCCGCCGGCCGTCAAGGCCCGCGACGGCAAGGAGAAGAAGCTCTCCCTCCGCGGGGCGGCGTGGAGCCCGAAGGGCGACGTTCTCGTCGTCTCCTTCGACCACGACCTCTGGCTCGTCGCCGCCGGGCGGCGCCGCGAAGCGCCTCACGAACGACGCCGACGACGAGGAGTCCCCGGCCTTCTCGCCGGACGGGACGCGCCTCGCGTACGTCGAGGAAGCACGACCTCTGCGCGCTCGAGCGCGCGATCGGGCACGCGAGACGCGGCTCACGAAGACCGGCGCCGGACACGTCCTGAACGGGAAGCTCGACTGGGTCTACGAAGAGGAGCTCGCGCCGCGGCGCGGAGGCCGCTCGTACTTGTGGTCGCCGGACTCGTCGGCGATCGCCTACCTCCGCCTCGACGAGACCCGCGTCCCGACCGTACCCCGATCGTGGACTTCATGCCGGTGAACGGGAAGGCTCGAGCCGCAGCGCTACCCGAAGGCCGGCGACGCGAACGCCGTTCCGTCCGTTCACGTCGTGGACCTCGCCGGGCCACGAGACGGCGTCGTTCGCGCCGAGCCCCGACGACGTCTACGTCGCGCCCCGAGCTCGCGTGGACGCCGGACGGGAAGAACGTCTGCTTCCTCCTCCTCGACCGCCCGCAGACGACGCCTCGACGTCTGCCTTCTCGCCGCGCGCGGGCGGCGCGCCGAAGAAGCTCCTCTCCGGAGACCGATGCCGCGTGGATCAACGCGATCGAGCCGCCGCACTTCCTGAAGGACGGCTCGTTCCTCTTCCGGTCCGAGCGCAGCGGCTTCTTCCATCTCTACCGGCACGCCGCCGACGGCACGCTCGCGGAACGCGATCACGGAGGGAAGCTGGATGATCGACGGGCCCGTGGAGCGTCGACGAGAAGACGGGGGTCGTCTGCTTCACCGCGCACCGAGAAGGACCCGCGCGAGCGCCACGTGTACTTCGCGCGAAGCTGGACGGCTCGGGTTTCCAGACGCGCTGACCGCCGAGCCGCGGCGTCCACACGCCCGTCTTCGCCCGGACGGCCGCGTACTTCGTCGACACGTTCTCGAACGTCACGACGCCGCCGAAGACCGTCGTCCGCTACGCCTCGGGCGCCGTCGCCGCGCGTCCGTCGACGACGGCCGCACGCGCTCGCCGGGTACGAGCATCCGGGATGCGTCGAGATCGGATCGTTCACCGGGCGCGGACGGTACGCTCTTCTACACGCGGCTCGTCAAGCCGCCGGCTTCGATCCCGCGAAGAAGTACCCCGTCGATCGTGTACGTCTACGGCGGCCCGCACGCGCAGCTCGTCCAGAACGCGTGGGCGCGGCCTGGCCTCGACCACTATCTCGCCTCGAAGGGATTCCTCGTCTGGTCCGTGGACAACCGCGGCTCGTGGGGCCGCGGGCACGCCTTCGAGACGCCGATCCTGAAGAACATGGGGGCGCAGGAGCTGAAGGACCAGCTCGAGGGCGTCGCCGAGCTCGAAGAAGCGGCCCTACGTCGACGGCGCCCGGATCGGGATCTCGGGCTGGTCCTACGGCGGGTACATGACGCTCTATCACCGGCGACGCACGCGGGCGCGACGTTCAAGTGCGCGGCTGGCGGGGGCGCCCGTCGCGGACTGGAAGCTCTACGACTCGATCTACACCGAGCGGTACATGAAGACGCCGAAGGACAACGCGGAGGGATACCGATCGTCGTCGCCGCTTCTCGCCGCGAAGGACCTGGGGACGAAGCTCCTGATCATGCACGGCACGTCCGACGACAACGTCCACATGCAGAACACGATCAGCTTCATCGACGAGCTCATGAAGGCGCGCAAGGACTTCGCCTTCGTGCCCCTGCCGCGCCAGAAGCACGGGCCGCGCCGGGAGGCGCTCCTCTACCGCAACCTGCGCCTCGTCGACTGGTTCGAGAAGAACCTCTAGCGAGCGACCCTCCCGCGCACGCCGAGGAAGACGCCGCCGAGGATCATCGCGGTGCCGACGAAGGCGCGGGCGCCGAGATGCTCGTCGAGGACGGCCGCGCCGAGAGCGACCGCGAGAACGGGCGTCACGAGCGCGATGAGCAGCACCTTCGTCACGTCCATCCGCCGGAGGAGCCAGTAGAAGAGAAGAAACGCGACCACCGAGCCGACGAGCGCAAGGTAGAGCAGCGACACCACGGCACGCGGCGTCCACCGGAACGCGAGCGGGCTGCCCTCGAGCACGGCGCCCGCGGCGACGAGCGGCACGAGGCCGAAGGTCATCTGCACGGCCGAGAGGATCACCGGGTCGAACGAGGCCCCCCGCGCCTTCACGAGGACGTTCGAAAGCGCGACCGCGAACGCGCCGCCCACGATCGCGGCGCCGCCGCGGAGCGCGTCGGGCCCGGAGAGCGTCGCGCGATCCGAGAAGATGACCGCCACGCCCGCGATTCCGAGCGCGACGCCGAGCACCTTCGGCGGCGTCATGCGGTCCGACGGCAGGAGGGCGTGGGCGAGGACGAGGCCGAACGCCGGAATCGTCGCCTGCAGCACGGCTGCAAGGCCCGAGGAGGTCCGCGCTTCGCCCCAGAAGAGGAGGCCGTAGTTCACGGAGAACGCGAGAAAGCCCGTGAGCGCGAGAAAGGCCCAGGCCCTCACGCCCTTCGGCAGCGGCGTCCGGCGGATCGCGACGATCACCCAGAGCACCGCGGCCGCGACGACGAAACGCACGCCCGCGAAGCCGACGGGCGGCAGGTCGGCGAGGCCGAGCTTGATGAAGAGCCACGTCGAGCCCCAGATGAGGCAGAGGACGAGCCAGGCGGCGACGGCGAGCGGCACGCAGGGAGACTAGCGGCGGCCGGTGCGGCGCGGCAGGGCCGGATCGACCAAACGCGCCGGACCGGCTCAGTCGGCCGGAAAGTCGGCGATCGCCGAACCGGACGCGCCCGTCTTCAGCTCCTCGACGAAAACCGAGAGGCGCCTGGCCCGGGCGGGCCACTCGATCGGCGCCGCGTAAATCCACGTGTCGCCGTCGCGATCTGATTTCGACTTCTCGAGAGGCTTCTCGTCGTGATGGACGAAAGGAACCGTCTTCGGCTCCCACACCGCCACGGTCACGCGCATCTGCCCCGCGCCCACTTTCTCGAGTACGCGCGGGAGGTCTCCCAGCTTCACGCGGACCTCGAACCGGCCGGACCGTTTCTTCCCGCCCTTCCGATCCTGTCCCGCCTCGATCTTCAGGGAGACGGGCAGGTCTCCGGCGGGGGCGCGCCCGAGGACCGCGTCGAGCGCCCGCGTGCCGGCGACTTCCATGGGCGTCCCCGTCGACACGATGCGGGCCGTCCGGACCACGACGTCGTTGGACCGGGACCGGATCTTCAGGCGGTGCACCTTGCCGTCCGGAGGCCGGTCGAGCTGGTACGTGAAGAGAAAGAGATCCGAAAGCCGATCGATGGCCTCTTCGATCTTTCCGACGGACGAAATGATCTCGCCCCCGGTGGCGCCAGCGTAGGTCTCGAGCGGATCCATCGGGTGCTCCACGGCCACGCGGCCGACGAGCATCTGGCTCGGCCTCGTGAAGCGCAGTCCCGACGAGAACCCGCCCGCGTTCTCGGCGGTGGCCAACGACCGCGAGGACGCGGAGGAGTATCCGCGCAGGGAGAGAGGCATCACGATCCAGCCGCGCGAGGCGAGAAGCACGGCGATCGAGTCCACCATCGGCGACGAGGACGTGGGCAGAAGCTGGCCGAGGAAAGCGGACGGGGTCATCGGCTGCCCCGCCGCGGTGGCAACGCCGCTCTCGCGCGCGAAGTCCTCGCGCTGGCTCTCCCCGTAGAAGTCGACCGACTCGTCGAAGCCGTCGCTGACGAGATAGAGCGCGCCCGGCAGTCCCTGGCGCGTGTTCGCCCAACCCGCGAGGCGGGCGAGCGTCGTCCTGACGAGGAGCTTCTCCTCCTCCAGGAGGAGCGCGTTCATCGGGGCCGGGGTGCCCCCGGATCCCTGGGCGGACTGCATCCGCAGGCGCGTGACGACATCCCGGCCCACGACGTCGCGAGACAGCCGTTCGAGCGCGTCCTGGAGGGTCGGCGCATCGTCCGTCTCGGGAAGGAAGATCCTGGGCTGGGGATCGGCGACGACGATCTCGACGGGCCCGAGCTTCAGGAAGCGGCCGACGCGTCCCTTCAGGCTGCGCACGGTCACGAGCACCGAGTCGCGCGCGAGAAACGCGGTGTCGAAATAGAAGACCTGCGGCAGCCGGCGCGGCGGCACGGCACCGGGGGCTGCCGGCGCCGCCGTTGCGGCCCTCGCCGCCTCCTCGAGCTTCTCGGGCGGAGGGATCGACCTCGGTCCGGCGTGCTCGAAGAGCGGCTCGACTCCGAGCAAGGTCGCCGAGACGCCGTCCTCGAAGACCTCGAAGTCCGAGGGGGCGGGCGCGAGCCTCAGCGGCTTGCCCGACTTGCCGGTGAGAACGACCTTCACGGATCGGACGAGGACGCTCTCCCTCGCGATCACGCGGGGGGCCTCCTGCCCGGCTGCGACACCTCCGGCACCGAACGCGAGAGCGACGGCAAATCCAACGAGTCTCATGGGTCTCCTCCCGGGGACGCTCCCTTCCGCCCATGCAAACGCCCCGCCGCGCGAATTCCCGGCCCGCCTCAGACGGGTTTCGGCGTGATCGTGAGCGCGAGCGAGCCTTTCACGGCCTTGGACACGATGCAGTACTTCTCGGCGAGGGCGAGCGTCTTGTCGACGTCCGCCCGGCGCTCGGCGAGGAGCGCCGCAGGGACGTTCGGGAAAAGGTCGATCCGCGTGACACGAAAGCCGCCCGCGGGGTCCTTGTCCATCTCGGCCGTCGCGTCGAGGCGCGGGGCCGCAAGAGGAACCTTCAGCTTCTCGAGGAAGATCGCCCACGTCTGGACGAAGCAGGTCGCGACGCCCGAGAGGAGCAGCTCCTCCGGGTTCGGCGCGCCGGTTTTCCCCCCGAGAGCGGAAGCGCCGACATGCGCCGTCATGAAGCCGCCGTCGCCGTTCGCGAGGCGGCCTTCCTTCGCCGCGGGGTTCCAGGTCGCGGTGATCGAGAAGAGGTCGGGCATCGAATTCCTTTCGGGCCGTCAGGCCCGGATCACGAGGAGCCGCGGCTCGGTGAACTCTTCCATCGCGTAGGCCGGGCCCTCGCGCCCGGAGCCGGACTCCTTCACGCCGCCGTAGGGCATGCGGTCCGCGCGCCAGGTCGGGACGTCGTTCACGAGCACGGCCCCGACCTCGAGGACATCCCAGGCGCGCTGGATGCGACCGAGGTCTTTCGTGAAGACGCCGGCCTGCAGGCCGTACTTCGAGTCGTTCACCCGGGCGAGCGCCTCGTCCCACGTGTCGTACGGCGCGAGCGTCACGACGGGCGCGAAGACTTCCTGCGCCTCGACCTTCATCGACGGCGTCGTGTTCTCGAGGATCGTGGGGAAAAGGCACTCCCCCGCGCGGGTCCCGCCCGCGAGCGCCGTCGCGCCTCCCGCGACGGCTTCCTGCACCCACGCCTCGGCGCGTGCGGCCTCCTCGGGCGCGATCATCGGGCCGACGTCCGTCTTCTCGTCGAGCGGATCTCCGACGACGAGCGGCGCGGTCGCGAGGAGCAGCTTGCCGCGAAACGCCTCGAGGACCGGACGGTGCACGAACGCGCGCTGGACCGAAATACACGACTGACCCGCGTACGCAAACGCTCCCGAGGCGGTGCGCCGCGCCGCGTCGTCGAGGTCCGCGTCGGAGTGGACGACGACCGCCGCGTTCCCGCCCAGCTCGAGGGCGAAGCGCTTTCTCGGCACGAGGGCCTTCAACCGCCATCCGACCGCGCCCGAGCCCGTGAAGGACACGACCGGGAGGCGAGGGTCGAGAACGAGCCCCTCGGCGGCGGCAGCCGGGACGGGAAGCACGGCGTACGCGTCCCGCGGCCAGCCGGCGGCGAGCACGATCTCCCGGAGCGCGAGCGCCGAGAGCGGCGTCTGGGAAGCCGGCTTCTGGACGACGGGGGCTCCCACTGCGATTGCCGGCGCCACCTTGTGCGCCGTCAGGTTGAGCGGAAAATTGAAGGGCGTGATCGCGAGGACGGGCCCGAGCGGGACGCGCTTCACGACTCCCCACCTGCCGAGCGAGGCCGCGTTCACGTCGAGCGGCAGCATCGTGCCCGTCTGCGCCTCGAGCGCGGCGGCCGTGGCCGAGAACGTTGCCGCGGCGCGCTCGGCTTCGGTGCGCGCGGCCTTCAGGGGCTTGCCGGCCTCCGCGCTGAGCGTAAGCGCGCGAGCTCGTCCCGCCGGCGTTCGAGCTCGGCCGCGACCTTCCGGAGGATCGCGACGCGCGTGAAGGCGGGAAGCGCCCGCGTCTCCTGGAAGACCCGAACGGCGCGCTGGACCGCGGCCTCGACCTCTTCGGACGAGGGGCGCGGAACCCGCGCGAGCTCCCGCCCTCCGAAGGGCGCGCGCACCACGAGGTCGGAGTCGTTCACGATTTTTCCTCCTCCCGGAGCGCGTCCGGGTTCCAGGCTCTGGAGGCGGTCCACGCGCGCGCCGAGAACAGCGCGGAAAGCGCGCGCCCGAGGAGCGGTGTCCGCGTCCGGGCCCAGAACGCGTCCACGAGACGCGCCACTTCGGGCGGGGCCGACGCGGGGGCGGCGAGCCGCGCGAGCGAAAGAGCTCCGACCGGGGCCTCGTTCCGGATCTTTTCCCACGGCTCGCGAAGTCCCGCCTCCTCCGCCGGCGTGAGCGGCGTCACGCCGGAGAGCGCGAGGCGTCCCGACACCACCGCGAACAGGAGCGGCAGGTCGCGAAGCACCGGGACAGCCGTCTCGAACCGGAACGTCCGAAACGTCACGCGCCCGCCCCCCGGCGCGTTTCCGGAAAGAGTGACGGGACGCGTGGCGTGGCCCGCGTTCGCGATCGCGCTCCAGAGGGCGGCCACCGGCCACAGCGGGAGCGAGAGGGCGAGGGCGACGAGGCCAAGGCCGCGGTTCGAGGACGAGGAGGCCTTCTTCTGCGGGGCCGGAAGCCGGTCGGTGAGGAGGCTCGTCGCGCCCGTCGACGCGTCGACGACGAGATTGCCCGAGACGACGGCGTTCTCGAGCGCGAGGCCGGGCGGTATCGCGGTCCTCGGAAGAACGCTCACCGCCGAGAGGCGCGCCTCCGAGAGGACGACGACTTCCTCCGCCACGGTCGTGCCCCCCAGAAGCGCCGCCCCGCCGTCCACGGTCGCGCGGTCGGACAGCGCCGGCGCCGCGCCGGCGGCGGCGCGGTCGGCCCGGAAGTACGACGCGACGCCTTCGAGGAGAATCGGCCCTTCGGTGAGCTGAAGCGCGGCATGGCTCCCGTCCACCGCCCACTCGGCCGCGCCGGGCTCGCGCGGGAAATCCTTCTTCTTGAGCGCGCCGGGCAGAAGGCGCCAGACGCCCGCCGGACGTCCGCCCAGGAGTCCGGCGACGATCGGTCCGCGCGCCTCGTCCACCTTCCTCAGAAACTCGCCGAGGGAGGCATGGACGCCGATGTCGCCGCGCACGACGATCGTCTCGCCGTCCAGCCGGGGCTCGAGACGGCGCAGGACGTCGCCAGCCGTCTCTCCGTCCTCGCGCCGCACGATCTCGAGCGCGATGCCCCAGCGGATACCCTTGCCGAACCGGCGCTCGATCTCGAGCGCGCGGGGGCCGACGACGAGAAGCGCCGAGCGACGGCCGGCGCGCACGAGCGCCTCGAGCGCGTGCTCGAGCACGGGCACGCCCGCGAGCGGGAGGAGAGCGGGCACGATGCGCTCTCCGAGCGGGCCAAACGCCGCGCCGTCGCGGTCGGCGAAGAGGACGGTGCTCATGGGAGAGGGATTATGGGACGAAGGCCCTCAGACCGGTGGCGCGGCCCGCGCGCGCGTTCACGTCGGCGGTGATCTCGCGCGCGTGGGCGGTCAGCCAGGCCCGCACCTCGGCCGGCGGCACCGCCGCATTCTCGCGATACGCCCAGCACTGGATGCGCCGTGCGCGCGCTTCGTCCGCGATCGAGGCCGCGCTCACGCCGTCCCAGGGCAGCCCCGTGCGGAAAAGACGGAATTCGAGTCCTTCGGGCTCGTCGCTCCGGAAGGCGGGTATCGCGGGCGGCACGGGCGCGAGCACGGGTGAGAGCTGGTCGGCGAGCTCCCGCGCGCCTGTCCGGTGCGTGAGGAGATCGTGCCGGGTCTGGCGTGCCGCCTCGATTCCGCCCCAGGCGAGGAGCGCTGCCAGGACGCCTCTCACGATGCGGCCCGGAACCGGAGACGTCCGCTCGCGCGCCGCGAGCAGGAGCCACGTGCCTCCGAGCCCGGTGAAAGCGGCGAGAGCGGGCATCATCGGAATGGACGAGAGCCGGTACCTGCCCGCGACCGCGACGACGATCCCGAGCTCCACGACGCAGGCCCCCCAGAGGATGCCGTGCGGGAGGCGGCGATCGCCTCCCGTCGCCCCGGACGCGATCTCCGCTTCGCCGACGGCGCGCCCGAGGAAGACGACGCCGAGCGCCACGAGCGGCAGGAAGAAGAAGAGCGAGCGCACGAGCGTGCCGACGTCCGCCCCGAACGCCGTCGGCAGCGCCGCGGCGCGGGACGCCGCCTCGGAGGCTCCGAACGACGTCGCGAGCTCGAAGGAAAAGGCCTCGCGCCGGAAGAGAAGAACCGCGAAGAGGTGGGAGAACCCGACGGCGACGAACGCGGTGACGAGGAGAGCGAGAGCGCGCTTCGTGCGGCCGAGACCGAAGAGGCGCGGCCGCGCGAGGAGCGCGAGAAGGAGCGGGATGAGGTAGAGCCCGACGGCATAGCCCTTCGCGAGGAAGCCGAGACCGAAGAAAAAGCCCGAAACGGCGCCTTCGAACGGGGCGTCCTCCTCGAACGCGCGAAGACCGAAGATGATGCCGGCGAGGCCGAGCGTGACGAGCGTCGGCTCCACGGTGGCCGCTCGTGACGCCGCGACGAGCGGGGGAAACAGGGCCGCGAACGCGCCCGCGAGATGCCCCGCGGGCTGGCCCCATCCGCGCCGAATGACGCGCTCGAGCACGAACGCGCCGATGAGCCCGAGGATCGCCGACGGCAGGCGCACCGCCCATTCCTCGGGGCCGAAGACGCGCACCATCGCGGACAGAACCCAGGGGAAGAGAATCGGCGTTCCGGAAGCCGGGCCCATCGGCGTCGACGCGAGGCCCAGGAACTGGTCCGGCCCTCCCGCGAGGATATTGCGCGCGCCGATCGCCCACCGCCCCTCGTCGGCACCGAACAGATCCGGCTGACCGAGGAGCACGAGCCGCAGCAGCGCGCCCGCCGCGAGAGCGATCGCGAAGAGGATGCGCCCGGACGCTTCGGGGTTGTCGGAACGGCGTCCGGACGTCACGGCCGAGGAGTATACGGAGGCCCCCTCCCCGGCGGGCGCGTTCATACTTCCGGGACGGTGGCCGCCCCCGAACAGCCCCTCCTGACCGCCACGCTCATCGCGCGCGACGAGGAAGATCGCCTTCCGGCCGCCCTCGCGTCCGTCGCCTTCGCGGACGAGCGCGTCGTCGTCGTGGACTCCCTCACCACCGACCGGACCGAGGAGATCGCGCGCGCGGCCGGAGCCCGCGTCTTCGTGCGACCGTTCGACGGCTTCGGCCGCCAGAAGAACGCCGCGGCCGCTCTCGCGAGCCATCGGTGGATCCTGTCCATCGACGCCGACGAGATCGTCTCGCCGAAGCTTGCCGTCGAGATCCGCGCGTGCCTCGCGGCGACGGCTTCCGAGACGAATCCCCCCGCGGCTTTCCGCGTGCCCATCCGCCTCGAGTTCCTCGGGCGCGAGCTCCGGTTCGGGCGCGACACCGTCGTGCGGCCCGCGCGCCTCTACGATCGCGCGCGCGCGCGGTTCTCGGACGATCCGGTCCACGAGAAGATTCTCGCGACGGGCCGGCTCGAGTCCCTCGAGGAGTCCGTCCTCCACCGCTCCTATCGCGACCTCGCGCACTATCTCGAGAAGCTCGACCTCTACACGACGCTCGCGGCCGAGTCGAAGTGGGCAGCCGGGAAGGTCGGCGGCGGCTTCCTGCCGGGGCGCGTCCTCTGGGAGTTCTTCGACCGCGCGTTCCTGCGCCTCGCCTTCCTCGACGGCTCGGCCGGCCTCACGTTCGCGACGCTCTCGTCCGCGAGCACGCTCCTGAAGTACCTCAAGCTCCGCGAGCTCGAGCGGGCGATCGCCCGCGGCGAGCGCACGCCGCCCCAGGGCGTGAGGATCGAAGACACCGCGGCGATCCGGGTTCGCACGCTCCTCAGGTCCCGGTGACGGCCGCGTGAACGGCGCCCTCCTCGCGGCGGCGTCGGGCGCGGCGGCCGCTCTCGGCCTTTCCCTTCGTTTCACCTGGTGGCGCCCGAAACGGCCCGGCACGCCGATCCTCATGCACCATCAGGTCGGGCCGCACCGGCCCGGCTCGCCCCTGAACCGGTGGCGCGTGACGGAGCGGGATTTCGAATGGCAGCTCGATACGCTCCGGCGCCTCGGCTACCGGGGCGTGGCGCTGCGCGACCTCGTGGACGCGCCGGAGCGGACATCGCCGTCGCCTGCGGCGCGGCGCGTCGTCCTCACGTTCGACGACGGCTACCGCGGCGTCAGGGAACGCGCGCTGTCCGCTCTTCGCGCGCGTGCCTTCACGGCGACCGTCTTCGTCGTCGCGGACCGGATCGGCGGCGTGAACGACTGGGACGGCGAGACCCCCGGGGAGCCGCTCCTCGCGGCGGACGAGATCCGCGCGCTGTCGGGCGCCGGAATCGAGATCGGGTCACATGGCGCCACGCATCGCGCGCTCACGCGCCTCGGCGACGCCGACCTCGCCCGGGAAGTCGCGGGCAGCCGGGAAACGCTCGAGCGGATCACGGGTGCGCCCGTGACGTCGTTCTGCTATCCCTACGGGGACTTCGACGACCGCGTCGTCGAGGCAGTGCGGGCCGCGGGCTACCGGGCGGCCACGGCGATCCGGGGCGGAATCTCGGAGGATCTCTCGGACCCCTTCCGCCTGAAGCGCGTCGCCGTGCGCGGCACGAACACGTGCCTCGACTTCCTCCTCGCGCTCACGCGCGGGAGGTCGCGGCTGTAGCCGGCGCCTGCGGGCTGCCCGACCTTCGACGAGCCCGGTTCCGAGCCGGCGGCACGGCCCGTGCGCGCGTGATAATGAGTTCATGAATCTTCTAGACGCGCGTCTCCATGGCTTTCTCGATCTCGTCACCGTCGCCGTCTTCCTTCTCGCGCCATTTCTTTTCGGTCTCGGTGGCTACGTGGCGGCCGTCGCTTGGGGGCTCGCGGTCGTCCATCTCTTGATGACCCTTTTCACGCGCTTTCCGCTCGGCCTCGTCAAGCTGATCCCCTTTCCGATCCATGGGATGGTCGAGCTCGTCGTCGGAGTCGTCCTCGTGCTCGCCATGCCGCGTTTGCTCCGTGCAGGCCTCGGCTCGCCTGCGCGAACGTTCTTCATCGGCGCGGGCGTGGCGATCCTCGTCGTCTGGGTGCTGACGCGCTACCGGGAGTCTCCACGGGCCTGACGGGCCGGATGCCGCGTCGGCCACCCACCGTCTCTATTTCATCCTCTTGATTTCGTCTTCGACCTCTTTCGTCCCCTTTGCATAGAACGCCTTTTCGTCGGGGGCAAGCTCGCGGAGCAGTCGCAGAAACTCTCCGGCGTGCACACGTTCCTCGTTCGCGATGTCCTTGAGCACTTCGACGGCGAGCTCGTTGTCGGTCGACTCGGCAAGCTGCATGTACATCTGAATCGCTTCGTACTCCGCGGCCACCATGAAACGAATTGCCCTGACGAGCTCCTCGTCCGTGAGTTTCCTGTCCTGCGCTAATCCTGAAAATGGCGATCCGAACGCTGGCATGGTTCTCTTCCTTTCTTGCGTCTTGCCGTCTCCGATGAACTCCGGGGAGGCGACGAGGCTTTCTCGAGAGACACGAAGTATGAGCCGCGCCGAAGACGCGAAGCCCGGAACCGCTACGGAAACGTCGCCGCCTTCGGAATCGAGACGGGCGTGATTCCGACCGGGTCATTCGTCCGGTTGTCGATGCGGGCGACCGATGCGACGACCTTCCCCCCTGGCGCCGGAATGACGAGGAGCGTGCCGGACTTCACGAGTGCCTGCGAGCCTGGCGCGTAGAGGCGCAGGAACGAATCGAGCTGCTTGATCTCGCCCGCGCCGAGATCGACCGAAACACGCCCTCCAAAGACTCCCCCTTCAGAGAACATCCGAAGGTCGACGGTCGTGCCGGGACCTTCGTTCACGAGCACGAGATTCGAGCGTGCCTCTTCGAACTCGGCCACTCCGACGAAGGCGGCGGGAGACGCGTTCGTGATCTCATCTTCCCCTCGGATCGACGCGACGTCCTGCGACGCGGGGCCCGCCTCCGAATCGCTCCGCGTCACGGCCAGCACCTGAAGGCCGACGGGGCCTCGAATCTCGAGCGCGCCAGCGCCAGGGGCCGACGCCGGAAAGGAGCTGCGTAGAACGTCCGACAGGACGCGCGTGCTGCCCGCCAGAATCGCGATCGTCGCGGGCACCGGGGGACCTCCGTCGCGCGGCCGGTACGTGAGGTCGACCTGGACGGTGGAGTCCGGCCCACCCGGCGGCTCTCCGAGGAATTCTCCGATGAAGACGTCACTCGAGAAAACAGCTCCGTTTCGGCCGGGCGCGGCGGCCACGGCCGGAACCGTCCAGACCCTCGCGCTCCTGCTTCTGACGAGCGGAGGACTGCGGAAAGGATCGTTCGTCGACGCGTTCGAGACCACCGTTCCGTAGACCTGCGCCCGGCCCGACAGGATCGACACCGAAACGCGTCCCGGGTTCGGCACGCCGGAAAGTACGTCGTTCTCCTGCATCCGGGATCCGGCCGGGACGGTGAGAGCGCGGCTCGAAAACGCGGCGCCCAGCGGACCGAAGGTCTCGAGCAGCGCCGTCACGTCCTCGAACGGCGCGAAGAGCGAGACGTTCACTCGCGCCGGGTGGGCGTCCGTCGGTTCCGAAGAGATCGGCCTGCTCGCCCGAATTCAGGACGGAGTCACTCGCGGCGAGGACCGGAAACGAAAGGCCGTAGGTTCCGCCGCCCGGGACCGTGTTGAAGACGCGCGAGGAAGCTAGAAGCACACCCGGTGTTCCGCCCACGATCCGAAGCCGAAGCGGGGCCACTCCACCCGGCTTTCCGAACGACGTGAAAAGAGAGCGCGACGTGAAGGATCGGGTCTCGAACGCTGACATCTCGATGGAGGTCGTAGCGAGAGACCCGTCCAGCAGCAGCGCTTCGATCGTGAGCGGGAGGGAGGAGAGATTCGTCAGCGTCAATTCGGTGCTGAACACCGCGCCCTGAAGACCCTGCGCGTCGACGAGCGCCGGCACGAGAAGGTCGCTTTCGGACAGCGCTCCCGGCGACTCGGCTTCGACCCTCAGCTCTTCTCCCCGAAAGCCGTCGGAAGGCGACAGGAGGACGTCGGAGCCGATCCGGCTGTAGGACGCTCCTTCGCTCAACTGGATCCCGTCGCGCAGGACGCGGAGACGAGCCGGAAACGCTCCCGAAAGGCGCAGAGAGCGCGCCCGCCCGCAACATGCAGCGTCAACGGCTGCGAGGAGTCGAGTCCGGCGTCCTCCACCCGAACATCGACGCGCGGACCTCCGAAGATCTTCATCGAAAGCGCATTCCCGGCCGGATCGACGGTGGCGTCGAGCCTCGCGGGCGCTCCGTCCGGCGGGTCGATCCTTCCGAGTCTGGTCCAGTAATAGCTCCGCTCCGCCGCATCGTAGGTCGTCGCCACGACCCGGTCCGGATGGTGCGTCCGGCGCCTGCCGAGCATGAAATCGAAAAGCGACTTCGGCGCGAGCACGATCTCGTCCATGTGGTCGACGCCCGCCGGATAGAACGTCTGAAATTCGTAGCCCGCGGGATCCTGGAGGTGAAGCTCGGAAAGGGTCGGCACGGAGCCACGGGCGTCTTTGAATCCCGGCGTGTCGGCGATGTGGTGCGTGTTGCGGTAAGGGAAGAGAGCGGTGGAGTCGGGAACGACCGTATCGGCGGTGCCGTGCGCCAGGTAGAGAGGCACGTTTCGGGCGTTGCCGAGAAAAAAACGGGCGGACTGCGCGAACCAGAGTGCCAGCACCGAACCGGTCGCGCCGACGAAGTTTCCCCCCGCCGCGGCGCGAAAATCGGGAAACCCCGGGGACCAGCCCTGCCCTTCGAAGGCATCCGACGGACCCGCGCCGTCGCTGATGGACGCGAAGCGGTCCGGGTTCTTCAGTCCGACGAGGAGCGCGCCCTTCCCTCCCTGCGAGAAGCCGACGAGGTGGACGCTGTCCGGATCGATCCGGAAGGACGCGAGCGCGTCGGCCAGGCAGGCGATGACATCGGTCTCGTCGGGGATTCCGTTGACACCGTCGACGTACTGCGTGGAATACGCGCCGATCGTGAGATCGTAGCGCCCCTGCCAGAAGATCAGAACGACACCGCGCGCCTCCGCCTCGGCCATGTATCCGTCCGTCCGAAACGAGGCCATCGATCCCCCTCGGCCATGCAGAAAGAGGACGGCGGGTAGTTGGGAAATGCCGTCGTACCCGGAGGGCGTCAGGACCTGGTAGACGCGACGGTCGCCGTCCGCCGGCGAGACGTACGCGCGGTCGTGGAGCTCTTGCCCGCCCAGAAGCGGGCTCGCACCAAAGAAGAAAAGCAGAGCGATGGGGAGGAACAGGGCTCGGACGCGTCGGGGACCCGTGCGCTCTCGCCACGCGCTCCGTTCGTCGTGCATCGGCTTTGACGGTAACAGACCAACCCTCTTGATCCGTCGAATTGGCCCTCAGACGTTCGCGCTCCAGGCGATCGCGCGCTGGCGCAGCGTCTCGCGCGGCGCGATGTCCGGAAGGTCGAGGAGCACGGGCGCGATCGGAAGATCGCCCGGATCCCAGTCCACGAGCGCCGCGACGGCCGGCGCGAGGCGCTCGGCGAGCGGCCAGCTCTTCGCGGACTTCCGCGCGAGCCGCGACGTCGCCGCGGCGTCCGCCGCCGTCTCCTCCCCGTCGCCGAAGAGCTCGGCCACGGCCGCGCCGCTCCGCCGCCTCGCGAGCGCGATCGCGTACTCCGTCCAGTTCGGCAGGGGCACGCCGAGCCGCTCCTCCTCGAAGAGGCGGAGAACTTCCATGAACCTGTCCCCCGCGCGCGCCACCTGCCGGCGCGCGTCGGGTGTCTCGACGCCTTCCGGAACCTCGAGCGCGAGCGAGGCCGCGTGGTGCCGCTCCACGAGGTCGCGGAACCGGGTCCAGTTCATCTGGACGTGAAAGCCCGTCCGCCGCGGCCCCTCGGGGCCGGCGGACGCGAGCGCGCGCAAGGCGTCCTCCCGCGCGAACGTCCCCGGCGTCCAACGGCCGGCCGAGAGGAGAACGACGGCCCCGAGCGCGAGGTCGGCCGCGCGGACCGTCCGGAGAGCCTCCCGCGCCCAGGGCCCCGTCGCCGAACGATCCACGAGCCGCTCGGCCGCGAGCAGTCGCGCGCCCGTCCGCGCGAGAAGGCGCAAACCCTCGGCACGGTCGGGCGCGCCGTGGAACACCTCCGCGTACGGCGGGACAAGGGCAGCCGGCCCCGCGACCACGCGCCGCGCCGCGACGAGCTCCATGTTCCAGAACGTCGGAGGCAGGAGACGCAGGCCTCGCCGCGCGACGGCCGCGACGGCAGCCTCCACGCGGCGGCTCTTCGCCGTCTCGGCGACGGCCTTTGCGAGGCGCCGTTCGAGCGCCGGCACGTCACGGACGGGCGCGTCGACGACCGCGAGCAGCTCGAAGGCGTCGCCGGGATGACCCGTGCCGTCCTTGCCGAGCACCGTCGTCCCCTCCCCGAGCCCGAGCGCGCCGCCGAGAGCCGCTCCGGCGAGGGCGTCGCCTGCGGCGTCCGCCAGCGCGGAGACGAGCGCGCGCACCGCCTCGGCCGCGCGCGCTTCGGCGCCGGCGTCCCGCGCCGCCGTGAAAGGCCGGCCCGCTTCGCCCGTATCGATTGCCACGGCGTTCAGAGAGAATAGCCGAATGCCGCCGCCTTCGGTTCTCCGGGCCACCCTCGAGTACGACGGAGGCCACTACCGCGGCTGGCAGGCCCAGGTCAACGCCCGCACGGTGCAAGGCGAGCTTGCGCGCGCCTGCCGCGAGGTGCTCGGTAAAGACGTCAAGATCAACGGAGCGGGGCGCACGGACGCGGGCGTCCACGCCTTCGCGCAGGTCGCTTCCCTTCATGGCGCGAGCGTCAAGGCCGCCGAGCTCGGCAAGGTGCGCCAGGACCTGAACGACCTGCTCCCCCCCGACATCAACGTGCTCCGCCTCGCCGTGGCGCCGCCCTCGTTTCACGCGCGCCACTCCGCGAGAGAGCGCATCTACCGCTACCGCGTCTCGCGGAGGCGCACGGCGTTCGGCAAGCGTTTCGTCTACTGGGTGAAGGACCGCCTCGACGCGTCCGCCATGCAGGCGGCCGCCGATCTGCTCGTCGGCCGGCACGATTTCGGGAGCTTCGCGGAGAATGCCGAGGGCCACGACTCCACGCTCGTGGAGGTCGCGTTCGCGCGCGTGGAAACGCCGCCCGACGCGCCCGATCTCATCTTCTTCAGGATCGGCGCCTCGCACTTCCTCTGGAAGATGGTGCGGCGCCTCACCGGGACGCTTCTCGAGGTGGGCCGGGGCCGGCTCGACGCGGCCGGCGTCCGCGCGCTCCTCGAGAGCCGCTCCGGGAAGCCGGCCGAATGGACGGCCCCGCCCTCGGGTCTCTTCCTCGAATCGGTCGCGTACCCCGGCGATCCGCCGCCTCCGGCGATCGATCCCTTCCGGCCCGGGTTCTGACGGGAATAAAGAAGAGGAAGATCTTCTTAGAAAGAAAGAACGAAGAAGAAGATCTTCTTGGAAGGTAAAAGCAAGAGAAGACAAGAGAAGAGAAGATTTCTTGGAAAGTGAATAGAGGAAGAGACACCTTGCAACTTCGAACCCTCATTGCCGCCGCCACTGTTTCGCTCGCAGCCGCACAGGTCGCCCGAGCCCAGGCCTCGCCCTCTTCCCCTGGCGCTCTCTCTTCCGAAGCAAAGAATCCTCCGGCTCCCGGTCCCCATGTTCCGTTCGTTGAAGGCAGGCCTTTTGCCGAAGTGCTTCGGCGCGCGAAGGCCGAGAACAAGCCCGTCATGCTCGACGTCGTGGCCTCGTGGTGCGGGCCGTGCAAGATCATGGACAAGACGACGTTCTCCGATCCCGCCGTCGTCGCCTGGGCGAAGAAGTCCGTCATCCCCGCGCGTGTCGACGCGGAAAAAGGCGAGGGACGACGCATCTCGGCGCGTTACCAGGCCTTCTCGTTTCCGACGATCGTCTTCCTCGACGGCGACGGAAACGAGATCGACCGCCTCGTGGGCGGCTTCAGCCCGGTCGATTTTCAGCGAGGCGCCGAAGCCCTTCTCACGGGACGGAGCCGTTTCCTCATGGCCCTCGCGAGGCTGAAGGCGGCCTGGAACGCGGAGGAGGCCGTCCCCGTGTCGAACATTCTCGCCTCGCGGCGCGACCTCGCGCGGGTGCGCCCGATCGCTCTCCGCATCGTCAGCGAGGAAGGCGATCTCGGCCGGCCCGAGATCTTCCAGGTCTTCGCGCAGCTCATCGCGGTCGAGACGCTCGACAACGACTATTCCCCCGAGACGGGCGACCTCATCGCGACGTTCCTCCCGAAGCTCGGGAACGACCCGCGTCGCGCATTCCTCGCCGCGGCGCTCGTGACCGGCCTCGGGAAGCGCGGCGACGTCGCGGCGGCGCGTACCGTGACGGCGGAGACCTTCAACGCCGTGGGCGAAGCCTCGCCGTACTCCGTCGACGTGCTCGCGGCTCTCGGCGCCGCCGAACGCAAGGCCGGCAACGGCCCGGAGGCGCTTGTCGCCTTCCAGCGCGCCGCGGCTCTCGCCGAGAAGAACGGCGCCGCCCCGGGATCGCGCGTCGAGCGGCAATTCGACCTCGCCGAGGCGCTCGCCGCGAGCGGAAAGCTCGCAGAAGCGAAGAAGGCTTACGACGCCGGGACCGCGATCGGGCCGCTCGACACGCAGCTCGCCGCGCGCGCATCGCGCGTCGCGCTCGCCCTGAAGGAGCCGGCCGCCGCCATCAGGCACGCGCGCCACGCCGTCGAGCTGTCGAGCGGAGAGGACGCGAGCGCGCAGGCTGCTCTCGCGGCGGCCCTTCGCGCCAACGGGGACCGGGCCGGCGCTTCGGCGGCCCTCCGGAGGGCGGCCGAGCTCGAACCCGCGAACCCCGAGTACCGCGTGGCCTCTCCCGAGGCGCCGAAGAAGAAGGCTGCGAAGGCCTCCTGAGAGGACGAGGCGACGTGGCGCGCAGGTGGTCGCCCGCGGGCATCCTCCTCTCTCCCGTGGGCCTCGCCCCCGCGACCGCATCCGTCGAGGCTTTCCGATCCGCCGTGAAAGAGGCGGTCGGGCCGGCGGGATTCGTGGAGGTCGTCACGCACGCCGGGGATCCGAGGGAGCCCGCAAACCTGTTTGCCCTCTTCGCGACGCCCGGCCGGCCGGAAACGCGCGGCACGGTTCTCTTCCTTCACGGGAAGGGCGGCTGCGGCGCTGAATGGACTCCCGACACGGTCCGCGCCCTGGGCCTCGGTTTCAACGTCCTCGTTCCCGAGCTGCGCGGGCATCCGCCCTCGACGGGAACGCGCCTCACGTACGGCATCCTCGAGACGGTCGACCTCGAGCGCCTTCTCGATCTCGCGGAAGCCCGGTTCGGTGTGAAGCGCGCGCGCCTCGGCATCGACGGCTGCTCGATGGGCGCCCTCCTCGCTCTTCACCTCGCCGCCGCCGCCCCGCCCGCCGCGCTGTGGCTGCAGGCGCCGTTCGCCGACATGAAGGAGATGGCCGCGCACTACCTGCACCGCGCCACCGGGCTGCCCGCCGTCCTCTTCGCGCTCCCCGTGCGCTTCTTCATGTGGCGGATAGCCCGCACCGAGGGCCTCGACCTCTCGCAGGCAGACCCCGTGCGCGCGGCCCGGCGCGTGACCTGCCCGACGGTCGTCGTGCACGGCGAAGACGACGGGCTCGTGCCGATCCGCTTCGCGCCGCGCGTCTACGAGGCGCTCGCGGGAGAGAAGATCTTCTGGCGCGTCGCGCGCTGCGGACACTGCCACCACGAGGACGAGCCGCAGGCGGTTCAGCGGGCGGAATACGAAAGGCGCTGGACCGAGTTCTTCCGCTCCCGCCTCGCCTGAGGTCGGTCCCCTCGCGTGCGCGTCAGTCCCTGCCGCGCGCGACCTGCCGGAAGCCCGCGGCGAAGGCGCCGATCCCGGCCGCGAGACGCACGAGGAGCGTCAGGGACGAGAGCCCGTGGAGGCGTCCCCACTCCTGTCTCAGGGGATTCGTCTTCTCGACGAGATCGATCGCGCCCATCCGGTCCCGAAGCGCCATCATCTCGGGCGTGATGACGTAGAGCGACGCGATCGCGGCGACCGCCGCGACCGCGAGAAGCCGCAGCGCCAGGCCGCGCGCGCGCGGGGTCCACGCCTCGACGCGGTTCCAGAAGACGAACCCGAACAGAAGAAGGACGACGGCTCCGAGCGATACGGCGTCGAGGCCGTCCAGGAGCGCCCGGTTCACGGCGCCCGCCGCGTGACGGCTCGGGGCGGTCAGGAGGACGGTGCGCGCGCCGAACGCGCCGAAGAAGGCGAGCATGCCGCACCAGAGCGCGGCCACGAACAGCCACACGCCGGCCACGGTCGCCCGCCCCCGGCCCGTCATCCGTTCCACTCCGCCGCGGCTAGTCGTTCCATGCGTTCCACGCGCTCCATGCTCTCTCAGGCCTCCGCGACCCACTCGGGGGTCACGAGGTTCGGGAGGACGCCGCACGCGTGCCCGCGCGCGAGGAGCCGGCGCACGGCCTCGCGCCCGCGTTCGCCGTAGGAGCGGGTCCAGTCGTTCACGTACATGGCCACGAAGCGGTCCGCCTTTTCGCGCGGAAGCCCGCGCGCGAAGCGCATCGCGTCCGTGAGGGCGTCCTCGCGGTGGAGGAGCGCGTACTCGATGGACCGGGAGAGAGCGCGCGAGACGCGCGCGATGAGCTCCGGCCCGAGGTCCTTCCGGACCGCATTGCCTCCGAGGGGCAGCGGCAGGGAGGTCTCCTCCTTCCAGACGACGCCGAGATCGGCCACGAGACGGAAGCCCTCGTCCTTCCAGGTGAGCTGGCCCTCGTGGATGACGACGCCCGCGTCCACGTCGCCGCGCGCGACGGCCTCGCCCACCTTGTCGAACGGCGTCACGACGGGGATCGAGGCGGGAGCGTAGATCCGGAGCGCGAGGGCGGCCGTCGTGAGCGCGCCCGGGATCGCGACGCGCCGGCCCCCGAGGTCGGCGAGCGTCCGCGGCGCCCCCGCCTTCTCGCGCGCGACGACGCACGGCCCGTAGCCGTCGCCGAAGGAGGCCCCGTGCGGCAGGAGCACGTACCGGTCCGCGAGAAACGCGTACGCGTGAAAGGACACGGCGGTGATCGCGAGCTCGCCCGACAGCGCCCGACGGTTCAGGGTCTCGATGTCCGCGAGCTCGTGACGATACGAAACGCCCTCGGTGTCGACCGCGTTCTCGCGCAGCCCGTAGAACATGAAGGCGTCGTCGGAATCGGGCGAGTGCGCGAGGACGAGTGTCTGGCTCATGCGATGTCTCCGATTTTTTTCCGCGCGCGATCGTAGCCCGGATGCGGCGCCGACACGATCTCGCGGAGCCGGATCACCGGCGGGTGAAAAAAACTTCCGACGTCAAGAAAAAAATTCTTGATTCGTGGTCGAAACTCTCTACAATTATCTGCAGCAAGAAAAAAGGACGACGCCGTGATCTCGAGTCACGTCGCCGTCCTTACGGAAACCCCAAGTTCTTTTGAAACCGATCGACGACGAAATTCTCAGGGTTCTTTCGGCAGTCGGCAGATCCAGAAAACGCGAGGTTCCCGTCCTTCGAGGGGCGGCCAACCTAGCACGCGGCTTTCGGGACTGTCAATCAAATCTGCCAAGAGGAGGTGACAGTCCACATGCCAGCGAAGAAGAAGGCCGCCAAGAAGAGCACCAAGAAGGCGAAAAAGGGTAAGAAGTAGTTACCCTCTCATAACCTGTTCTTATCAAGGTATTTCCGGGATTCGGGGGCTGAAACAGCCCCCTTATTTTTTTGTCCGCTCGCATAGGAAGCGGCGCCGAGACGGGCAGATTTCCACAGCCTCTTCTCGTCTTTTGCACGGCGGTATGTAAACCTTTATATACTTCGCCGATGTCTCTTTCGCACGTCCTTCTCGGACTGCTCGCGCGCGGTCCGACGAGCGGCTGGGACCTCGGGTCCCGCCTCGCGAAGGATCCCGCTCTCGGATGGAGCGCCGAGCTCGCGCAGATCTATCCCGCCCTCCGCCGCCTCCTGCGCGGCGGCTTCGTCGCGCTCCGGCGGCGCCGCTCTCCGAAGGGCCCGCCGAGACGCGAGTACCGTCTCACCGCCGCGGGGCGCCGTGAATTTCGCGAATGGCTCGCCGAGCCGCTCGAGGTTCCGAAGCCGCACGCCGCCGCCCTCGCCCGGCTCGCCTTCCTCGAGAGGCGATCGCCGGAGAGCCGGCTCGCGTCGCTCCGGCTCTATCGCTCCCTTCTCTCGGACGAGCTGACGCGGGCGTCCCCCGGGACGACGGCCGCGCGGCGGAGGCGACTCATGCTGCTGGAGACGGAGCTGCACTGGGCGGATGCGGAGCTCGCGGCGGCGCAGGCAGGGAGTACGCTCTCCCCCGAGAAACGATGAACGCACGAGAGGCGCTCGCGAGGCTCGAGGAGCTGCGCAACGCGCGGGGCGAGGAGGCGGCCGCCGCGAAGAAGGCCTGCCTCGCGGTCCTCGCCCGTCGCTCCGCCGGCACGGCCCGCGCGGTGGAACGGCTCCACGAGGCACTCTGCTTCCTGCGCGCGTATCCCGACGATGCCGAGGTGCTCCAACGCGTCGTCGCGATGCTCGCGGGATTCGCGCGGAGGCCGGACCTCCGCCGCCACGCCCGGGCGCTCGAAGGCACCGGGATCGCGGGCACCGCGATACGGTTCCCGTTCTTCGCGGGCACGGCGCGCTGGCTCGCCGCGCGCTGGGCGGACCGCCTCACGGTGGACTGGAAGGCCTTCTCGAATCGCGCGGCGCTCGAGCGCGTCCTGCCCCTCGTCTGCCTTCCGGCCGAAGCGCCGGGCCTCGACGAGCTGGACCTCGGCGCCCGCGGCTGGGTGAAGCGGCTCAAGGGTCCTTCCGAGACCGACGCGGCGTTCCTGATCCGCCGGCTCGAGGCGCTGGGGCGCGACAGCTTCGAGAAGGAATGGGCCTACGAGGGGCTCGAGCTGCCCCTCGTTCTCGCGCCGGGCCCGGGCGGGCCGGCGCGCACGCATGCCGCGTCCCCGGTTTCCAGGGTCCGGTTCCAGACCGCGCCTTTTGCGGGCGGGCGGCCCGACGTGAGGCGCGACGTCGCGCGGCCCCCCAGGAACGTCGTCCCGGTCTCTCCCCTGGAAGGCCGGCGCCTCCTCGACCTCGCGCGCGAATCGATGGTCACCCGCCAGCGTGATCTCGACGTCTTCCAGTGGGGCGACCCGGACGGCGTCCGCCTCGTGCGCTTCGAAGACGGCCTCTCGTTCGTCGTGATCGGCGCGGTGCCCGAGCGGCGCCTCCTCCTCGAGTCCGTCTACGGCTACCTGACGCTGAAGAACGGCGTGCCGGTCGGCTACGTCCTCGTGAGCGCGCTTTTCGGATCTTCGGAGATCGCCTACAACGTCTTCGAGACGTTCCGCGGCGGCGAGTCGGGCCACATCTATGGAAAGGTCCTCGCGACGACCCGGCACCTCTTCGGCCCGGACATGTTCACGATCTTCCCGTACCAGCTCGGAGGCTACGGCAACCCCGAGGCGCTCGCCTCCGGGGCCTGGTGGTTCTACCGGAAGCTCGGCTTTGCGCCGCGCGCGCCGCGCGTCGTGGCCCTCATGAACGAGGAGCTCGCCCGGATGAAAGCGGACCCGGCGCACCGCTCCTCCATCGCCACGTTGAAGATCCTCGCGTCCGAGAACGTCTACTTCCACCTCGGGAAAGAGCGGGACGACGCGATCGGCATCCTCGAGCTGCCGAACGTCGGCCTCGCGGTGACCGACATGCTCGCCCGGCGCTTCGGCTCGGACCGCGAGAGGGGCGAGGCCACGCTGACCCTCGAGGCGCGGGACCTCCTCGGCCTGCGCACGGTCTCGGGCTGGAGCGCGGGAGAGCGTCTCGCGTTCCGCCGCTGGGCGCCTCTCGTGACGATCCTGCCCGAGGTCGCGCGCTGGACGCCCGCCGAGAAGCGCGGTCTCGCCGCGGTCATCCGGGCGAAGGGCGGCCGCCACGAATCCGACTTCGTCCGCCTCTTCGATCGTCACCGCAAGCTGCGGAAAGCGATCGCGGCGCTCGCCGCGCCGGACCTCAGCCCGGGCTGAGGTTCGCGAAGCGGGCAACGAACTTCTTGCGGCCCGCATGGTCGAAATAGACGACGAGCTTCTCCGCGTCGCCGGACCCTTCGATCGTGAGGACGACGCCAAGCCCGTACTCCGGATGGCGCACCTTCGAGCCGCGCCGGTAGCCGGAGGCCGTCGGCGGTGGCGGCGTGCGCTTCATCACGGGCCTGATGGGGGTGACGCTGCGTATCGGGGAACGTCCGAAGAGAGATTTCTTGGAAGGGTAAGAGGGGGATCGCGCGCCCCCCGCAGCGGGCTCCTGGGATTCGTTTTCGTAGTCGGGGAACAGCGACCCTCCCGACGAGGCGCCTCCGAAACCGCGCCCGCCGCCAAAGCCGCGGCCCGGGCCGAAGCCCCGCTCGCGCGCGCCGCCTCTCTCTCCCCCTTCCAGGAAATCCCCGGTCCTCCCTCTTCCGAAACCAGAAGTCATGTCTTCCCGCTCGAGCACCGCTTCGGGGATCGCCTCGAGGAACGGCGACGCCTCGCGGCCCATCCACTCGCCGCGCACCATCCGCCGGAGGACGTACGAGAGCGTCAGGCGCTCCTTCGCGCGCGTCATCCCGACGTACGCGAGGCGACGCTCCTCCTCGAACTGCTCGTCGTCGTCCCTCGACGACGCGTGCGGTAGCGAGCCGTCCTCGAAGCCCGCGAGAAACACGTCGTCGAACTCGAGGCCCTTGGCCGCGTGGAGCGTGATGAGGAGGATGCCCTTCTTCTCGTCCACGTCGTCGGCGTCGGCCCGGAGCGTCACGGCGTCGAGGAAGCCCGCGGCGGACGGGTCGTCGCCCTCGCCTCCGAACGACGCCGCGCGCTCGTGCTCGCGCGCGGCAGCGAGCAGCTCGTCGAGGTTCTCGCGGCGCGCCTCGTCCTGCGGGTCGAGCGTGTTTTCGTAGAGCTTCGCGAGACCGGTCTCCTCCAGCATGAGCGCCACGGCCGCCCCGGCGCCGGTTCCCGGGACGAGACCGAAGTCGCGCAGCTTCCCCACGAGCGTTCGGAACTCGGTCAGCGCCTTCTTCGCCCTCTCCGTGAGGCCGGACAGGGAGTCCAGGGCCGCGAGGAGCGAGCCTCCGCGCTCTCTCGCCTCGGCCTCGACGGCCTCCATCGTGGCCGCGCCGATGCCCCGCGCCGGCACGTTGACGACCCTCCGGAACGACACGTCGTCGGCCGGGTTCGCCGCGAGGCGCAGGTACGCGAGCGCGTCCTTGATCTCGGCGCGCTCGTAGAACTTCGTCCCGCCCACGAGAACGTACGGCATGTTCGCGCGCAGGAGCTCGTCCTCGAAGGCGCGCGACTGCGCGTTCGTCCGGTACAGGACCGCCACCTCGGAGCGGGGGCGCGCGCGCCGCGCGGCGGCGATCCTGGAGACGATCTCCTTCGCCTCGTCGCGCTCCTCGTCGAAGACGGCGAGACGCACCTTCTCGCCCCCCGTCTTCGTGGCCTTCAGCGTCTTGCCGAGCCGGCGGCGGTTCTCGGCCACGACCGCGCCCGCGGCTTTCAGGATCGGCGCCGTCGACCGGTAGTTCCGTTCGAGGCGCACCGTCCTCGCCGTCGGAAAATCGCGCGTGAACTCCAGGATGTTCGAGACGTCCGCGCCGCGCCAGCGGTAGATCGACTGGTCCTCGTCGCCCACGACGAAGAGGTTTCCGGCCTCGCCCGCGACGAGGCGCACGAGCTTCGCCTGGACGCGGTTCGTGTCCTGGTATTCGTCCACGAGGAGGTGCCGGATGCTCCGCCTGAGAAGGTCGCGCACGTCGTCGCGCGTCGCGACGAGGCGCGTCGAGAGGACGAGGAGGTCGTCGAAGTCGAGCGCCTTGGACGCCCGCAGCGCTTTCTCGTACGCGCGCGCGATGTCCGCGAGGCGCGAACCCAGAAAATCGCCGAAACGGCGCGGGAAGTCGTCGGGCTGGATCCCCTCGTTCTTCGCCTGCGAGATCCGCGACTGGATCTGGCGCGGCGTGGCCGACTTCTCGGGCAGGGCGACTTCCTTCATCGCGCGTTTCACGACGGCGAGCTGGTCGTCCGAATCGAAGACGACGAAGCCTTTCGGCACGCCCGCCTCGTCGGGAAACCGCCGGAGAAGCCGCACGCCCCACGCGTGAAAGGTTCCGACGAACGAGCGCGGCCGCTCGGTGCCGAGAAGAGCGCCGACGCGCTCTTTCATCTCGCCCGCGGCCTTGTTCGTGAACGTGACGGCCACGACGGCTTCCTGGGGCACGCCGTGCGCCACGACCCACGCGAGGCGGCGGGTGAGGACGCGCGTCTTCCCCGACCCCGCGCCCGCGAGGACGAGGAGCGGCCCCTCGCCGTGCGACACGGCGGCGGCCTGTTCGGGGTTGAGGCCTTCGAGAAGATCTTCCGGGCGGGTGACCAAGGGGAGCGATGGTAACGCAGCGCACGGGCGGCCACGCCGGCCGGTACAGGCTGCTCATGGCGCCGGAGGTCGAAGAGAAGAATTCTTGGAAAGGTGGTCGAAACTGCGGCCACTTCCTGAGGACCGAGGACTGTCATGCGCATTCGCCGGCGAACTTTTCGCGGGCTCTTTCCCCTCTCTCTTCTCCTTTCCCTCTTCACCGCTCCCGCCCTTTCGCAGAACCTCCTCGTGAATCCCGGATTCGACCGCGGGCTTTCGGGATGGACGAAGTACCGTGACGTGCCGACCCTGAAACTTCCTGGCCTGGCGTCCGGAGACGTGAATCCGAGCTCGGCCGGCTCGACTGGCCCGGGATCGAGGGCGGCCGCGATCTTCGTTTCCTCCAACGTGTCTGGCGTCAACGTCGGATTGAGCCAATGTGTGCCGGTCAGCGGCAATCTCGTCTACAGCTTCGGAGCTCAGGTCCGCGTCGACTCGAAGGAGGGTCTCCTCGCCGGTCTTTACGTCGGGGTCGTATTCGACTCGACGCCGACCTGCAGCGGCTTCGTACGTCCGCCGCTCGGCCCGTCCGAAAGCAGCCTGTCCGGGCCGCTGCCCACGGACGGCCAGTGGGTTCCGGTCGCTGGGCAGGTGACCGCTCCCCCTGGCGCGGGGCGCGACTGTTTATGGCGTTGCATTCGGCGGCACTTTCGCGGGTGCGGTCGACGAGATGTTCCTGACACCGGCGTCGTCTCTCGTGTTTCTCTGGGTTCTCCCGGCGGTCGCGCGGTCACCCGGTCTCGCCGGCAGCTCCTGGTCGACCGATGTCCTGTTCGCGAACCCCGGCTCCGCCGACCGGTTCGCAACTTTGAAATTCCTGGGACACGACATCGACGGCCGCTCGGGGGAGGAGCGGACGCTTCTGCTTCCCGCGGGAGGGCTCGTCGCAATCCGCGACGTGCTCGCGACTTTCTTCGCGGACCCGGCCGCGTATGGGGCCGTCCGAATCCTGACGGAGGCCGACGTGGCCGTGGTGAGCGAGACCTCGACGCCATCTTCGGGCGGCACCGTTGGCCAGGCCGTGCCCGCACTCGGACCTGGCGACTTCGCCGGCTCGACGCTGAAGACGCTTGCCCCAATCCGTGAAAACGCCCTCTTCCGCACGAATCTCGTTCTTGCGAACGCCACCGAGGCTCCGCTCACGGCCCAGGTTGCTCTCTTCGCGGCCGACGGGACGCTCATCGGCACGCGCAACGTCGACCTTCCGCCGCTTGGCATGACGCAGATCAACAACGTCGCGGCTTCTCTCGGCGCCGTGACTCTCGACCTCGGCCGCATCTCCGTCTCCACGCCGACGCCCGGCGGCCTCGTCGCCGCCTACGCGTCCGTCATCGACAACACGACGAACGACCCGCGGACGATCCTGCCCCGCTGACGCGCCTGTTTCCGACTGCGGCATGATCCGTCGCGCCCATGCCGTTCATCCTCGCTCTCGACCAGGGCACGACCAGCTCGCGCGCGCTCGTCTTCGACCGCGCGGGCGCCGTGCGCGGCATGGCGCAGCAGGAATTCCGGCAGATCTTTCCCGAGCCCGGGTGGGTCGAGCACGATCCGACCGAGATCTGGGCGACGCAGTCGGGCGTCATGCACGAGGCGCTCGCGAAGGCGGGCATCACCGGGCGCGACGTCGCGGCCATCGGCATCACGAACCAGCGCGAGACGACGCTCCTCTGGGAGCGCGCGACGGGGCGTCCGCTCGCGAACGCGATCGTCTGGCAGGACCGCCGCACGGCGCCGACGTGCGACGCGTTGCGGGCGGCCGGCCACGAGGCGGCGATCACCGCGAAGACCGGCCTCGTCCTCGACGCCTACTTCTCCGGCACGAAGCTGAAGTGGCTGCTCGACCATGTTCCGGACGCGCGGGCGCGGGCGAAGCGAGGGGAGCTCGCGTTCGGCACGATCGACACGTGGCTCGTCTGGAACCTCACGAACGGGACCGTGCACGTGACCGACGCCTCGAATGCGAGCCGGACGCTGCTGTACGACATCCATAAGGGGGCATGGGACGACGAGCTCCTCGCGCTCTTCGACGTCCCGAAGGCGATCCTGCCCCGCGTCGTCTCCTCCTCGGAGGTGATCGCCACGACGGTGCTCGGCGGCGCGACCGTGCCGATCGCGGGCATCGCGGGGGACCAGCAGGCCGCGCTTTTCGGACAGGCCTGCGACCGGCCGGGCCTCGCGAAGAACACGTACGGGACCGGCTGTTTCCTGCTCCTCAACACGGGGGCGCACGCGGTCCCCTCGCGGAACCGCCTCCTCACGACGGTCGCCTGGGATCTCGGCGGCGCGCTCAGCTACGCCCTCGAGGGCAGCGTCTTCATCGGAGGCGCCGCCGTGCAGTGGCTCAGGGACGGGCTGAAGCTCATCCGGACGGCCGCCGACGTCGAGCCGCTGGCGGCGAGCGAAACCGACAACGGCGGCGTGTACATGGTGCCGGCGTTCGCGGGGCTCGGCGCGCCGCACTGGGACGCGTACGCGCGGGGCGCGATTTTCGGGCTCACCCGCGGCTCGACCGGCGGGCATCTCGCGCGCGCGGTCCTCGAGTCGATCGCCTTTCAGAGCGCCGACGTCCTCCGCGCCATGGAGAAGGACGCCGGCGTCACGCTGGCCGAGCTGCGCGTCGACGGCGGCGCCGCCCGGAACGAGCTCCTCATGCAGTTCCAGGCCGATCTTCTCGGCGTGCCCGTCGTCCGGCCGGAGATCCTCGAGACGACCGCCCTCGGCGCCGCGTATCTCGCCGGCCTCGCGGTCGGCACCTGGAAGAGCGCCGAGGACATCCGCGCGAACTGGCGCGTCGCCCGCCGGTTCGAGCCCGCGATGTCGCGCGACCGCGCGGCGGCGCTCCGCGCCGGCTGGGAGAAGGCCGTCAGCCGCGCGAAGGACTGGGCGTGCTGAGCGCCGCGGTCCCGCGAGGCCTCCCTCAGTATTTCGGCTTGAGCGTGCTTCCCGGCCGGAGGTTTCCCCCGTCGTCGACGTCGAGGAGCACGGCGGAAAGCCTTCCGAGGGTCGTCCGCCAGCCCGGTCCCATGACGAGCTTCGTGAAGAGGATGCCGCCGATGCCGATGAAGCCGGTGTGCTCGACGGTGAGCCTCGTGCCGCCGGCGTGCGGCTCGAGCGTGTACGCGACGTGCGTCGGCCTTCCCTTCCCGTCGTCGTCCCACGCGTAGCGAAGCACCGACGGCTCGCGCGCTTCGAGCACCTCGCATTCGACGAACCCGCGCCAGGCGGGGTTCGCTTCCCCGACGAGCCTGAAGCGCGTGCCGACGACGGGCGCATACCCTTCGGGCCGCATCCCCAGGAGCGCCATCAGCGCGGGCTCGGTCAGAACGCGCCAGACTTTCGACGGCGGGTGCGGATAGTCGCGGACGATGCGGATGTCGCTCATCGAGGTTCCTCGGGCGGTGGTCGTGGCGGTCGTTTGACCGGCGGTGCCGGCGATGGTGGTCATGACGTTCGTCGCCTCCTTTTGGGACGTGGAGCTTCGTTCCCGGGGTCGTCGGGCATGGCGTCGAGGACGCGGCCGAGGGCGTCGAGCTGCCGCTCGTGGAAGGCGCGACAGCGGCCGATCCACGCGCCGATCTCGGCCAGCGGCTCGGCGCAGAGGCGGTAGTAGCGGAATCTCCCTTCGGCGCGCTCTCCGACGAGGCCGACGCTCTTCAGGACCGCGAGCTGCTGGCTCACGGCGGACTGCGTGACGTCGAGCGAGGCGACGAGGTCGGAGACGCTGCTCTCGCCGACCGCGAGCGCGTCGAGGAGCGCGCGCCGCGTGGGGCACGCGATCGCGTGGAAGACGCTTTCGCCGCTCGTGCTCCGTGCCATCGACTCCAATATAGTAGCGTTTTCTAATATGTCAAGGGTCCTCCGTCCCGGGCGCGCCCCGGGCGATCTCGTCATTCCACCGTGACGGATTTCGCGAGGTTCCGCGGCTGGTCGACGTCGCAGCCGCGGCGCCGCGCGACGTGGTACGCGAGGAGCTGGAGCGGAACGACGGACACGATCGGCTGGAGCGCCGGATGGATCTTCGGCAGGGTCAGCACGGCGTCCGCGAACGTCGAGACGTCCGCGTCTCCCGGGCTCACGAGCGCGATCACGACGGCGTCGCGCGCCTTCGCCTCCCTGAGGTTCGAAGCGATTTTCTCGTAGAGCGCGTCGTCGGGCGCGAGGCCGATCACGGGCAGCTCCTCGTCGAGGAGAGCGATCGGGCCGTGCTTCATCTCGCCGCCCGGATACCCCTCGGCATGGAGGTAGGAGATCTCCTTGAGCTTGAGCGCGCCCTCGAGGGCGATCGGGTAATGGGCGCCGCGCCCGAGGAAGAGCATGTCCCGCGCCTTTTCGACGCGGCGGGCGAGCTTCTCGATCTCGGGCTCGAGGGCGAGCACCTCGCGCAGCGCCGAAGGGAGCCGCGCGAGGCCGGCGAGAAACGCGGCGTCGACCGGCTCTTCGTCCCGGGCGCGCGCGGCCTTGACGTAGTGCGCGAACAGCGCGAGCGCCACGAGCTGCGTCGTGAAGGCCTTCGTCGAGGCGACGCCGATCTCGGGCCCCGCGTGCGTCGCGATGACGCCGTCCACCATCCGGGCGATCGCGGAGTTCGGCACGTTCACGAGGCCCGTCGTGCGCGCTCCGAGACGGCGGGCTTCCTTCAGCGCGGCCACGGTGTCGGCCGTCTCTCCGGACTGCGAGATGCCGAGGACGAGCGTCTTCCCGTCCACGAGCGGCGACCGGTACCGGAACTCGGAGGCGTAGTCCACGCCCACCCGGACGCGGGCGATGTCCTCGACGAGGAACTTCCCGACGAGGCCCGCGTGCCAGCTCGTGCCGCAGGCCACGATCTGCATGCGGTCGATGCCGCGAAGGAGCGCGCGCGGCACGCCCATCTCCTCCTCGTTGAAGAGCCCCGTCTCGAGGGAAAGCTTGTTGCCGATCGTCTCGATGACGACGGTGGGCTGCTCGGCGATCTCCTTCGCCATGAAGTGCGGGTACCCGCCCTTCTCGGCGGAGACCGCGTCCCACGCCACGCGGCGGGAAGGCCGCTCGCGCGGCGTCCCGTCGAACCCCGTCACGGTGACGCCGGACGCCGTCACGCGCGCGAGGTCGCCGTCCTCGAGGAAGACGAGGTCGCGCGTATGCGCGAGAAGCGCGGTCGCGTCCGACGCGACGAAATTCTCGCCCGTTCCGAGCCCGAGGACGATCGGCGGTCCCCACTTGAGCGCGTAGAGGACTCCCGGCTCGTCCGCCGAGAAGAGGACGAGAGCGAACATCCCTTCGAAGGACGAAACCGTCCGGCGCACGATCTCGGCGAAGGGCGTGCCCGGCTCGGCCCTCTGCGCCGCGCCGAGAGCCTGCGCGACGACCTCCGTGTCGGTCTCGGAGAGAAACCGGACTCCCTGCGCCTGGAGCCCCTGCTTCATGGGCAGGAAGTTCTCGATGATGCCGTTGTGGATGACGACGACGCGGCCGGACGCGTCGCGGTGCGGGTGCGCGTTCTCCTCGGAAGGCCGGCCGTGCGTGGCCCAGCGCGTGTGCCCGATGCCGAACCTTCCCGGCGGCGGGTCTTTCCCGATCTTCTCGGCGAGGTTGCCGAGCTTCCCCTCGCTGCGCGCGACGCGCACGACCGCGTCTTCTCCCACGACGGCGATGCCCGCCGAGTCGTAGCCCCTGTACTCGAGCCGCTTCAGCCCGTCGAGAAGGATCGGCGTCGCCTCGCGGGACCCGACGTACCCGACGATGCCGCACATCTCAGGCCTTCTTCGGGGCGCTCTTCCGTGCGCGGTATTTCGCCCCGCCTTCGGGCACGTTCGTCTGCGGCACGCGGGCGAGAGCGAGCGCGTCCTTCGGAACCTCCTCGGTCACGGTCGTGCCCGCCGCGATGATGGCTCCGTCGCCGATCGTGACCGGGGCGACGAGCTGCACGTCCGATCCCACGAAGACGTCGCGGCCGATCGTCGTCTTGTGCTTCGCGAAGCCGTCGTAGTTGCACGTGATGACGCCCGCGCCGACGTTCGTGCGTTCGCCGATCTCCGTGTCGCCGAGGTACGTCAGGTGGTTCGCCTTGACGCCTTTCCCGAGGACGGCCTTCTTCGTCTCGACGAAATTGCCGATGTGGACCCCTTCGCCGAGATCCGTTCCCTTTCGAAGGCGCGCGAACGGACCCACGATCGCGCCGTCGCCGACGAGGGCCTCCTCGATCACGCAGTAGGGCAGGATCGTGACGCCGCGCCCGAGCGCCGCGTCGCGGATCACGGCTCCCTGCCCGATCCGGCTGCCCGCGCCGACCGCCGTCTTCCCGAGCAGCGTCACGAACGGCTCGACGACCACGTCCGTGCCGAGGGTGACGCCGTCGTCGAGCGTGATCGTCTCGGGGCGCAGCAGGGTCGCGCCCGCGGCCATCGCGGCTTCCGCGTTGCGGCGGCGAAGGATGGAATCCACGCGGGCGAGATCGGCGCGGGAGTTCACGCCGAGCGCGGACGCGGGATCGCCCAGGACGGTCAGGACCCTTCGCTTCGCCCCGATCGCGAGAGAGAGGACGTCCGTCAGGTAGAACTCGGATTGGGAATTCCTTGAAGTGAGGAGGGGAAGAGATTTCTCCAGAAAAGCGCGGTCGAAGGCATACGTTCCCGTATTGATCTCGCCGATCGCTCTTTCCTTCTCGGAAGAATCGTTCTCTTCTCTGATCCGAGCGAAAGCGCGTCTCTTGTCGCGCACGACGCGGCCGTAGCCCGTCGGGTCCTCGAGCTTCGCCGTCAGGACCGCCACGGCCGCCTTCCTGTCTGCTTTCAGAGCCTCGACCAGGCCCTTCACCGATTCGGCGGACAGGAGCGGGACGTCGCCGGAGAGAACGACGACGATCTCCGCTTTCCCGAACGCGCCGGCGCGCGCGGCCGCGCGCACGGCGTCCCCCGTGCCGCGCGGGGGGTCCTGCACGGCGATGCTCACGCGCGGATGGTTCGCCGTCAAGAACGCGGCGACCGTGCCGCCTTCCTTCGAAGAATCTTCCTTCGACGTCACGACGATGACGGCCTCCGCCTGGCCCGCCACGGCCTTCGCGGTGTCGAGAACGCGCGCGAGAAGCGGACGGCCGGCGGCCTCGTGCAGGACTTTCGGCCGCTCGGACCTCATCCTCACGCCGCGGCCCGCGGCGAGGAGGACGACGACGGTCACGCGCTTCCCGCGACGAGCTCCGTGAAACCCTGCGTTCCCCGGAGGGCGGCGAGGTCCGCTTCGAGCCGGGCCTGAATGCGGTTCTGGTCGTCGGCGGCGATGGCCTTCTTCAGGCTCTGGAGAGCCTGTTCGACGTCCCCCTGAAGCGCGAGGCAGCAGGCCGTGAGGTAGTGCACGCGGCCGTCGCCGTCGCGACGGCCCGCGTTCCTGCGGAGCAGGTCGAGCGCCTTCTCGACGTTGCCGCGGTTCTTCTCGAAGACGGCGGCGTGGTACAGCTCCTCGGGCTCGGCCGCCGCTGTGCCCTTCGTCTTCTTCCCGTTGCGGCACGCGACGAGATACATCCGCGCGCGGTCGAGGAATTCCTTCTCCTCCGGACGCTTTTCGATGAGGTCCTCGAAGCGCCGCGCGGCCTCGTCGAATTGCCGCCTGTGGAAGAGCTCGATGGCCTTCTCGTATTCCTTGCGCGCCGCCGAGGCTTCGCGCACGGCTTCCTTCAGGGACGCGGGGGCCTTGCGCGCCCTGTCGGGCTCGGGCCCTCCGAGCTTCATCTGCCGGATCTTCTTCTCGAGGTCCTCGAGCGGCAGCCCGAGCTCTTTCGAGAGCGTTTGAAAATCCATCCGGCCGAAGTTCGCCTTCAGCCACTTCGCGTCGTCGTCGGTCCACTTTCGGACAGTCATCGGAGCGGCCTCCAGGAGGGATCCGGGCCAAGGGGAGCCGGATAAGGACTGCGAATTCTCTTCACCTCTCCCCCCCGCGTCAAGGCGCGCGAATTTGGGCCTGAATCCGGCCTTCCGGGCCCGGAATCGCGACGTCCGGGCGCTTCTGAGACGGAATCGCGATAGCCTGACGCCGTGTACGAGGCCCCGATTTTCTGCACGCAGTGCGCCGCGCGACTGGAAGAGCAGCCCATGGGGGTGTCGTCGAAGAAGGTCCCGGTCTGCGTGCGCTGCGGCGCCGTCCACTGGATCGACCCGAAGATCGCCGCCGGCATCCTCGTCGTGAAGGACGACCGCGTCCTCCTCGTGAAGCGCGCCATCGATCCCGGATACGGCCGCTGGACGTTTCCCGGCGGCCACGTGGACCGCGGCGAGACCCTCGAGGAGGCCGCGCTGCGCGAGACGCTCGAAGAGTGCGGTGTCACCGCGGACCTCGGAGACCTCCTCGGCGCCTTCTCCTATCCGGGAAGGCCCGTCGTCATCGTGATCTACCGGGGGTCGCTCGCGGTCGGAAGCCGCGAGCCCCACGCCGGCGACGAGACCCTGGAGGTCGGCTGGTTCACGGCGGACGAGGCCGCGGGGCTCGAGCTCGCCTTCCGCTCGGTGGCCGACGCGCTCAGCCGGCTCTTCGGGCGTCCCTACTCGGCCTGAGGAGCGTTCAGGAACAAAACGCCCCGTTCGCGTCATCCAGGGGCGGGTCCCGTCCCGTAGGACCAGACACCGGAGGCCTCGTCCATGCGCCGCAGCATTCGCTTTCTCGTCCCCCTCCTCGCCCTCGTTCTCTTCGCGTGCCTCGCGCGCGCGGACGAGGCGATCGTCGCCACGAAGCCGGCTCCCGCCGGCCTCGAGAAGGCCGCCTTCGCGGGCGGCTGCTTCTGGTGCATGCAGGGGCCGTACGACAACCTGCCCGGCGTCGTGTCGACGACCGTGGGTTACACCGGCGGCGAGAAGGCGAGTCCCACGTATCACGAGGTCGGTGCCGGAGGCACCGGGCACATCGAGTCGATCGAGGTCGTCTACGACCCCCGGAAAGTGACGTACGAGAAGCTGCTCGACGTGTTCTGGCACAACGTCGACCCCACGAATCCGTACGGGCAGTTCTGCGACAACGGCTCGCAGTACCGCACCGCGATCTTCTTCGAGAACGAAGCGCAGAGAGCGGCGGCGGAGGCCTCGAAGAAAGCGCTCGCGGCTTCCGGCGTCCTGAAAAAGCCGATCGCGACGGAAATCGTGAAGGCCGGAACGTTCTGGAAGGCCGAGGAGTACCACCAGAGCTACTACAGGAAGAACCCGATCCGCTACGGCTTCTACCGGTCCGGCTGCGGGCGCGACGCGCGCCTGAAGGAGATCTGGGGCGACGCCGCTCCGAAGCACTGAGCCGACTGCGCCCGAAGGACGCGTGCCCGCTATTTGATGTAGTAGCCGGAGACCCTCCAGGCGCCGTCCTTGTCGCGCATGGGCGTGACGGTCTCGATCGCGGCGGCCTTGTTTTCGAATTGTGATTCGAACTGGATGACGACGTACTCGCCGTCAGGGGCGCCCGGAAGAGTGCGCGTGAAGGCGGCCGACTTGACCTTTCGCGTCTTCACGGCGCCGAGAGGCGCGCGAACGCCCTTGATGCCTCTCTCCCAGTCGGCCTTTGTGACGGCGCCCTTGAAGACGGACGCCGCGTCGTCCCAGCTCTGGCCGTACTTCGCTCCATCCGTGAGCGCGAGCCAGCTCTTGGCGGCAACCTGGGCCTTGGCGACGGCATCGCCGTCGTCCGCCGACGCCGAGAAGCCGATGAGTATGAGGGTCGCGGCGGAAACGGCCAACAGGGTCTTCATCACGATCTCCTTACGAAAGTACGTGCCTCTCTAGGACGCCCCGGGCAGTCGCGTGCGCGAGAATACCGCGGCGCTGAGCTTCACGGGCACCGAGCGCGGCACGAGGCGGCCCGACGCGATCCAGGCCCGATCGAGCGGGTGCGTCACGACGTAGGCCTTCTTCTTCCGAAGCGCCTCGAGGCCGATCCTCGCGACCGCGTCCGGCGACATCTCGGGAAAAGGCGTCGCCTCGGCGCCGCGCATGCCCGCGACGGCGTGAAAATTCGTCTTCGTGTAGCCCGGGCAAAGGCACGTCACGGTGACGCCGTCCTTCTTCGCCTCTTCGTGCAGCGCGTGCGTGAAGGACAGGATGAACGCCTTGCTCGCCGCGTACGCGGCGAAATAGGGCATGGGAAGAAACGCCGCCGTCGAGGCGACGTTCAGGATGCCGCCCGCGCGGCGCGCGCGCATGGCCACGAGGAAGCGGTGCGTGAGCTCGGCCGTCGCGACGACGTTGAGCTGCAGCATGGAGAGCACGCGCGCAAGAGGCAGCTCGGCCTCCGGTCCGTTCAGGCCGAAGCCGGCATCGTTCACGAGGATCGAGACGGCCCTCCCCGATCCCTCCGTGGAGACGAACACGGCCTCGCGCCCCTCCGGCGTCCCGAGGTCGGCGGCGAGAAACGACGCGTCGATCCCGTTTGCCTTCGTGAGCTCCCCGGCGAGCCGGGCGAGCGCGTCGCTCCGGCGCGCGACGAGGAAGAGGTCCCGGCCCGATTCCGCGAGCAGGCGCGCGAGCGAGGCGCCGATGCCGGAGGACGCTCCCGTGACGACGGCGAGGCCTCTGCCCGTCACGAAGCCGCTCGCGGCATGCGGATGACCTCCGACACCCGATAGCCGAGCAGCGTCCGGAGGACGCCCGCGGGCGCGAAGAGATCGAGGCCCAGGGTCGGAGCGGGGGACGGCAGGACCGAGAGGACGAGCGGCGGGCCGCCCGCCGCGAGGACGGTGTAGACGCCGAACCAGTTGCGCGCGTCGACGGCTTTCACGCGCGCTTCGCCGCCGTCCACGCGCAGCGGGAAGTCGGACTCCGCGTCCCGCGTCCAGAGGTGCTGCGGGCCCGAAGCGGCCTCGTCCGAGAGCTGGAGGGCGCGCTTCAGGAGCGAGGCGGCGGGGTTCCGCAGAGCGTTCGAAGAGAGCGAGAACGGCACCAACGCGTGTCCCGCGGCGTTCAGCTCGGCGAACGCGTTCGGGGAGATCCAGAGGGCCGACGATCCTCCGATCGTCGCGACGCCCTCCGGCCAGAGGCCGGGCAGCAGGAACTCGGTGGCCGTCGCGAAGTCCGGGAAGAAGAGCGTGCCGCCCACTTCCTTGGATTCGTACGCGGCGGGCGGAGCGGGGATCGGCTTGTTTCCCCGCGGAGCGTTCGCCTGCACCCGCACCCAGTCCTCGCGCCGGTGCGCGGACTCGGGTTTCTCGGTGCGCACGCGTCCCGACCAGCGCAGCCTCAGCCCGGCCTTTCCGAACTCGAGAATCTCGACCTCGCGGCGCGTCGACTCGGGCACGTCTCCGACGTCGACGCCGGGCAGGTTCGGGTCGAGCGCGAGGACGAGGCCGGCCGCGAGAGGCAGATCGCTGAAACGCGCGGGAACGGCAGTGGCGACGGGCGCCGGTTTCTCCTCGCGCGCCCCGGAGCCGCAGGAGAGCGCGAACGCCGCGACGAGAGCCGGGGCGGCGCGGTGCGGCGCGCGCACGAGGCTACCGGTTCGCCACGTCGTTGAGCCGCTCGTCCATCGGGATCGGATAGACCTCGGTCGCGTTGATCTTCTCCCGCTGGGCCCGAAAGCGGTTCAGCGACGTGACGAGGCGCATGTCCCCCGTGACCGTGGCGGGAACCTCGCGCTCGAACTCGACGCGGAAATCCAGGAGGATCCGCGAAAGACCCGCCTTGAGCGCGGGCGCCTTCCAGTCCACGTTCCGCGGATCGGCGAGGAAGGTGCGGGCGGCCCCCTCGAGTCGCGCGTCGAGGTCGGCCGGCTCCCAGGGCTCCTTCTGAAGGGGGGGGCCGCCCCGCCGCGCCTTCACGAGCGCGAAGTGAACGCGCGCGTCCGTGAAGCGCTTGTACGCGATCGCGGTCATCGCGTTCAGGGAGAGGTTCCTTCCCCCCACGACGTACGTGGTTTCCGAGTCGAACCGGTGCGCGATCTCCTTGAGGTTCGCGGGCCTGTTGAACCTGAGGACGCCGCGCAGCGCGCAGGCGTTGTGCGCGTTGATCCAGTAGGCGAGCCGGTCCGGTTCCGTCGGGAAGAGGTGGGGATGCGAGTCGGGAGAGACGCGGGCGACCTCCGCGAGGTAATCCTCGAGCTGCGCCTCGTCGACCGAGACCGCGGCGTAGTCGACGAGGCCGTCCTTGACCGCTTTCTCGAGGAGGCGGCCGAGAAGAGCGTGCGGGAACTTTCCGGCCGACGGGACGTCGCTGGCCGCCTTGACATTCGGCTTCACGACCTCGCACGAGGCGCCCGGAAGGACGACGGCCATCACCGCGAGAAAAACGGCGGCGGGGAGGCGTCCGGACGAGACGTTCGGCTTCATGGCGCGTTCAGCCTATGACGTCTTCGGTCCCGTCGACACCGAGGACGTTTCCGCTCAGCCAGACGGTTTCGGGCCGCGAAAGCGCGACGATCACCCGCGCGACGTCGTCGGGCGTCGTGAGCCGGCCTGCCGGGTGGATCGCGAGGCAGCGCTCGATCATCGCGGCGTTGTCGGGGATCTTGCGCAGGGCGGGCGTGTCCGTGACACCCGCGCGAATCGCGTTGACGGCGATCTTCCTCGTGACGAGCTCGACGGCGAGCTGACGGCAGTGGCTTTCGAGAGCGGCCTTGGCCGCCGAGACCGCGCCGTAGGACTTCCAGATGCGGTGGCCGCCGGCCGACGTCATCGCGAAGACGTGTCCGCCCTCGGCGACGAGGCCGGCCGCGACGAGGTCCTGCACCCAGTACACGAGCGAGTGCGCCATGACGTCGAGCGTCATGTCCATCTGCGCTTTCGAGATCCGGTCGCCGGCCTCGGGGGCCAGGAACGGCTTCAGCGTTCCGAAGGCGAGGGAATGCAGAACGACGTCGATCCCGGCGCGCCGGCCCTCGGCGTCGAGGATGCTCGCCATGCCGGCAAGCGCTTCGGCGCGCTTCTCGTCGTCCGCCGCGTTCATGTTGAAGAACACGGGCCGGACGCCCGCCGCCTCGATCTCCTTCGTGATGCGCTCGACGTTGGGCTGCGTCGCCCGGCGATCGAGGTGGACGCCGAACACGTTGCGGCCCGCCCGGGCGAGCGCGAGGGACACGCCCTCGCCGAAGCCGGAGGAGGCGCCGAGAACGAGGGCCCAGTTGCGCGGCGTCGTCATCCGCCGATCCTAACCTACCGGGACGTCAGGGGAAGTAGCCGCGGATCGTCTTCGCGCGCAGCTTCGGGTTCCTGAGCCTCACCTCGATCGCGCGGAACTGGTTCTCGCCCTTCGACGAGTTCGTGAGGTACCGCAGGAAGTACTGCGAGCGGAGCTCCGTTTCGATCTTCCGGTAGACCTCCGCGAGGGCGGACGCCTTGCCGATGAAGAACGCCTCGGCCCCGGTGTCCGACGCGAGCTCGGTCATCTTCGATTTGATCCCCATGTCGAGGAGCGAGAGGTTCAGGCCGATGAAGTAGATCGGCACACCGGCCGCGCGCGCGTACCGGCGCAGCGTCGTGTAGTCGGTCCACGAGTGGTTGTCGTCGCCGTCCGTGAGGACCACGATCGCCTTCCGCCCCGGCAGCGCGCGGAATTGATAGAGGGCCATCACGACGGCGTCGTAGAGCGCCGTGCCGCCCGACGCGCGCGTCTCGGCGATCGCGCGCTCGAGATCCATGGCCTTGTGCGTGAGGGTCGCGAGGAGCGTCGGCCGCTCGCGGAACTCGATCACGAAGCCCTGGTCCTTCTCCTTCGAAACGAGCTTCTGCGCGAACTCAGAGGCCGCCTGGTGCACGAGCGGCATCGCTTCTTTCATCGAGCCCGATCCGTCGATGACGATGCCGAGCGACAGCGGCAGCGACTCGGCGAACTCGAAGCTCGAGAGATCCTGCTTCACGGCATCCTCGAGCACCGTGAAGTCGTCGCGCGAGAGGTCCTTCACGAGGCGCCCGTCGGCGTCGAAGACCGACACCGGAAGCTCGACGAGGTTCACCTCGACCTTCGACATGAAGCGCGACTCGCCCTTCAGGATCTTGAGGTCCGTGAACTCCTTTCCGTCCGCGTCCGTCGCCGTCGCCCGCATGAGCGTGGCCTTCTGGATCTTCTCGACCGGCACGTTGACGATGAACGGCGGCTCGGTCCATTCCTTGAGCATCGTGTCGTCCAGCCAGAGCTGGAGCTTCTTCGCTTCCCCGCCCGCGATGGACTGCAGCGCGACCTTCAGCTCCACCGTGTCGCCCGCGTCCTTCTGCTTCGGGAACTCCAGGATGCGCACGGCGAGGCGGGAGTCCTTCTCGTTGATCGCCCACGCGTCGGCGTCCACGAAGTTGCCCTGCACGTCGAAACCGAGGACCTTGAGCGTCTGCTTCTTCGGGATCTTCCCGAGGTCGAGCTCCACGGTGTACGGCGGGCGGTTCTTGACGAGAATCTTCTTTTCCTCGAGATAGAACTCGACCCGCCGGACGGGCTCCTTCACCTCGCACGAGATCCTGAGGAGGCCGACCGGCACCTCGGTCTCCGGCGCGAGGATCTTCACGAGACCCGTGACGTTCTTCGGGATCACGGGCCGGTTCTCGGCCTCGAGGACCACGGCCGCCGCGCTCGGCAATCCCGCGGAATCGCCGCCGGCGTCCTCGGCGCGGAACGTGGACGACATCGCGGGAACCGTGAGCGAGATCGCGCGCGTCCCGAGGAGCCGGCCCGCGACGCCCTCCAGCCGGAACTGGAGGTTGAACGTGCCGGGCGGCAACGGGCGGAGGAACGTGATCGCGAGGGGCTTCGAGGCGTTCGTCACGTCGGTGTTCGACAGGTCGATGTCGACGGGGACGCGGAAGGTCTCGACGGCAGCACCCTTGTCGCTCGTGACGTCGCACGCGAGGAAGAACGTGTAGACGCGCGGCTGCGCGTTTCCCGCCCCGCGGAGGTCTCCCCGGCTGACCGAAAGCACGAACTTGACCGCCGTCTTGTCGCCCGTGCGGCCGAGATACTGCTCGCGCACGTCGATCGGGATCGAGACCCCCGGCGCGTCGAGACGCGTCTTCTGGGCGTCCCCGGGAGGCGCCGGCTGGCCGAGGGCGGCCCCCGACAGGGCGAGGAGGATCGTAGCCAGGGCGAGACTCTTTCGCATTCCGGCATCGTATGCTGTCTTTCTCAAGCGACACACCCCCGTTCGGAGGCGCCCGATGCAAGTTCCTTTCCGCGGCCCCGCCGCCCTCGCGCTCGGCCTGGCTTTCGGCTCGGCTCTCGTGGCCGCTCCCGCCGCCCCGGCGGCCGCCGGCGCCCGGACCGACGCATACCTCGAGTCCGCAGCCGCTCAATGGGAAGAGGTTTCGCGGAAGATCTGGGACTACGCCGAAACGGCGCTCCAGGAAACGAAGTCTGCCGCTCTCCTCGCGGACCTCCTCGAGAAGGAAGGCTTCGCCGTGACGCGGGGCGTGGCGGGAATGCCGACCGCGTTCGTGGCGTCCGCCGGGAGCGGTTCTCCCGTGATCGGGATCCTCGCCGAGTACGACGCGCTTCCCGGCCTTTCGCAGGCCGCTGGCGCCTCGAAGAAGGCGCCGCTCGTCGCGGGCGCTCCCGGGCACGGATGCGGCCACAATCTCCTCGGCACGGCGGCCGTCGCGGCGGCGGTCGCTGCCAATCGGCAGCGCATCGCCGACAGGCTCCCCGGAACGATCCGCGTGTACGGCACGCCCGCCGAGGAGCAGATCCTCGGCAAGACGTTCATGTTGCGGGACGGCGCGTTCGCCGGCGCCGACGCCGTCCTCTCCTGGCACCCGGAGCAGGCGAACTACGTCTACTCCGGCCGCCGCCTCGCGATCACGGCGGTCGACGTCGAGTTCTTCGGAAAGACCGCGCACGCGGCGGCGAATCCGTGGCTGGGCCGGAGCTCTCTGGACGCCGTCGAGGTCTTCGAGCACGCGATGTCGCTCATGCGCGAGCACGTCCTCCCGACGGCGCGTCTCCACCGCGTCGTCAAGGACGGCGGCCTCGCGGCGAACATCATTCCCGACTACGCGCGCGTCCAGTGGTTCGTGCGCGACGAGAACGGCGAGCGCGTGAACGAGATGGTCGGCCGCCTCCGCAAGGCCGCCGACGGCGCCGCGCTCGCGACGGAGACGGCCGCGAAGGTCACGCTCCTCGCCTCGACGCGCAACCCGCTCTACAACGAGGCGATCTCGAAGGTCGTCCAGAGGAACCTCGAGCGCGTGGGCGCGCCGAGATGGGACGCCGCCGACGTCGCGCTCGCGAAGGCGATCCAGAAGGAGGTCGGAGTCCCCGAGGCCGGCCTCGCCGAAGCGGTCCTTCCGTGGGCGCCGGGCCGCGGGAGCGGCGCGTCGTCCGACGTCGGCGAGGTGAGCGCGGCGGTGCCGCTCGCCGAGCTGGGCGTCCAGGCGGGGCCGACGGGCGCGCCCTGGCACCACTGGGGCGTCGCCGCGTGCGCGGCGAGCCCCGTCGGCGTCAAGGGGATGTTCGTCGCCGCGAAAGTCCTCGCGTCTTCCGTGACCGACCTCCTGAAGGATTCCGCGACGATCGCCGCCGCGAAGGCCGAGTTTCAGAAGTCGACGGCCGGCAAGCCCTACGCGAGCCCGCTCGCGGCGGACGCGGTTCCGAAGGTCTACTGAAGGGCCTACGCCGCGGCGCGGCCCGCGTGCGTCTCGAAGAAGTGCTCGACGGCTTCCAGGAACGCCTGCGGGCTCTCGAGGGACGCGATGCGGCGGCGCAGCTCTCCCCCGTTCGGCAGGCCGTGCGTGTACCAGCCCGTGAACGTCCGGAGCTTCGCGATGATCGCCTTCGGCGCGTCCGCGTCGTCCTTCTGGATGAGCCGGAAGTGGTCGAGGATGACGGCGCGGCGCTCCGCGAGCGTCGCCTCCCGATAGGGGCGGCCGGCGAGGAGCTCCGACGCCTGCCGGAAAATCCACGGGTTCTTCATCGTGGCGCGGCCGCACATCACGGCGTCGCAGCCGGTCTCCCGGAACATCGCGAGAACGTCCTCGGGCGTCGCGACGTCGCCGTTCCCGACGACGGGGATCGTCACGGCCTCCTTGAGGCGCGCGATGCGGCTCCAGTCGGCCCGGCCCGTGTACATCTGCTTCGCCGTCCGCGCGTGGAGCGCGACCGCGGCGACCCCCTCGCCCGCGCAGATGCGGCCGAGCTCGAGATAGTTCACGGTTTCGTCCGTCACCCCGAGGCGGAATTTGACCGTGAGCGGCGTCGTTTTCAGCGCCTTGCGGCAGGCCGCGATGATCCCGCGGGCCTTGTCCAGATCGCGCATGAGGCCCGCCCCGGCGCAGCCCTTGAGGATCTTGTTCGCCGGGCACCCCATGTTGATGTCGCAGGCGTCGACGCCCATCTCCTCGACGTGCTCCGCGGCGATCTCCATGCGCGCGCTGTCCGCTCCGTAAATCTGGACCGACAGAGGGCGCTCGGCGGGATCGAAGCGCAGCAGCCGCTCGGTCTTGCGGTTCCCGCGCGTGAGCCCCTCGGAGGAGATGAACTCCATCGTCACGAGGCCCACGCCTCCGATCCCGCGGAGGAGCAGGCGGTACGTCATGTCGGTGATCCCGGCCATCGGGGCGAGGATCAGCGGGGGGTCGACGGCACAGGGGCGCGTCCCGGCGCCGCCGTAAACCAGGGCCATGCCGGGAAGTCTACTGGCCGGTGGCCTTCGCGGGCGGGGCGGAAGCCGGCGCTGCTGGATTCACGAGGCTCTCCACCTCGAACGACCCCTGATAGAGCGCGAAGGCGCCGGGCACGACCTTCTGGTCTCGCGTGAGGCCGACGACGTACGCGTGCCGCCCGGGCGTGAGGCCCTCGAGCCAGACGGGCTCGGCTTTCGTGAGCGTGACCTCGGGCTGCGTGTCGACCTTGTAGCGCAGGCGGCAGGAGTCCGACACGGACTGCTCGGCCACCGGACACCCCGAGACGAGGACGTCCAGGAGGACCTTGCCCGCGTCGCCCTTCACCTTCCCGCGGGGCGCGACAACCGTGAGCATCGGCGAGCCGGCCTCGGGCGTGTTCTTGCCGTCCTTCTCGCCCACGTGGAACGAGACGGACGCGAGCGCGGACGGCTCCTTGATGGCCTCGCCCCACGGGCGCACCGGGAAGATGCGGACCATGTGCGTGCCTTTCGGCAGGCTCTTGAACGTGTACGGTTTCGTCGCGTCGCGCCACGGGAACGTCGAGGAGATGTTGTCGACGAGGATCTCCAGGCGCTGCCCCGTCTTCGTCGCGGCGTCCTCGAAGGTCTCGAAGTTCGCGAGCTCGACCTTGAGCGTCACGGGAGCGCCCTTGGCCGGCGGCTGCCCCGCAGCAGCCTCGGGGATCGGGATGACCTCGTCCGGGGTCGGAGAGACGATCTTCAAGGTCACCGGACCGGATGGACCGCGCCCGTCGGCGAATCCCGCCACGGGCGACTTCGGGTCCTTCGGGGTCGTCGTCTGCGCGGAGGCGGGCTGGAGCAGAACGACGGCCAGGCCCAGGACGAAAGCCTTCGGAAAACGGCTGTGTGTGATTTTCACGCGGACTCCTTGCAGAAATGGCCCTGGGCGCGACAGCGCCGTTGAGCCGCGGAGGATAGCAGCAAGAACGGGGCCGCCAAAAAGGGGGGTCACGATCCCGGGTGCGCCCACCCTTCGGGCAAGGCGAAAAGGCCGGGATCCGCTCCGACGTGCACGTTCGTGAGGCCGATCGTCGACTTTCGCTCTTTTAGGTCCGCGCCCACGGTCTCGCGGTCGAAGCGCATGACGAGCCCGTCGAGATCCGCCGCCACCCAGTACGTCGTCGTCGGCGATCCGGGCACGGCCGGATCGTCGTCGAAGCGCCAGAGCGCGCACACGTGTCCCGCGAAGACTTCGTCGCCCTCACGGTGATAGACGCTGACGTTCCGCCTCGCGGCCTCGGCTTTCTCGTCGAAGCCACCGGCCAGCGGGATCCCGCCGGGCAGCTCTCCCACGGCCTCCTCGAACGGAACGTCCCGCACCGTCTTCGCGGCCGGATCCAGCCGGTAGGCGCGGCGCGCCGCCAGGTCGAGGACGAGGGCCGGGCCGTCCTTCGGCCCCTTGCGGCGCAGATTGCCGCGCACGGCGATGTCGAACGACGCCTTCGGGGCGCCGTCGATCTGAAGCGTCACGCGCGCGCGGTAGCCATGGGTCTTCACGCGCGGAGGCGCGCCGAACGGATCGGCCGCGCAGCCCGGAAGAAGGAGCGACGTCCAGAAGACAGCGCCGAAGACAGTCCCGAAGAAAAGCGGCGGCAGGAACCGGGCGGCGCGTCTCACGCCCGCCTCCTCGGCGACGCGACGGGAACCTCGAGCCCGAGGAAGTGCTGGAGGACCGAGAGGGCGCGGAGCGTGACCCAGCGCGACAGCTCGCCTGCGCGCTCGAGGGCGACCGGAAAGCGATTGGGCTGGGGCCTTTCGAGCTTCCAGCGCGCGCGATGGTCGGCGCGGGCGGCGAGACGCGCGAGGGACCGCGCGAGAACCGGCTCGTTCCGGCTTTCGGGCGGCAGGGCCGAGGCGAGCGCGAACAGCATCTCGAGCAGGTCCGTCTCGTCGCCGCAAGGAAACCCCGGCATGACGAGCTCTTCGGGCGCCCCGGCCGCGAGCGCCGCAGGCAGCTCGGCCTCGAGAAGCCGGGCCGAGAGAAAGGAAATGGCCCGGGTCACGCGCTCGCTCCGTACGCCTTCGGGGAGCGACGCGAAGAGCAGGAGGTCTTTTTCCGTGCGTCCGCGCCCCGCGAGCGCGCGCACGGCGAGGAGATCGGCCCCCTGGAGGACGCGGGCGTCGCGTTCCCATCCGACGCGCGCGAGGACCCTGAGGGCGGCGCGAAAGAGCGGAGCGTCGATGTCCGCCTCCTCGCGCCGGTCGATCGCGACGAGGACTTTCTCCCACCGGGCGAGGAGGACGTCGCCGGCGTGGTGGAGAATCGGCAGCGCTCCGTCTCCGCCGATCTCCGTGAGGAAGAGCGCGAGCCACACACCCCCGTCGTAGCGTCGCTCGAGCCCCGCGGCCCCGGCTCCCGGCCCGGGCGCGAGCCGCGCCCGGAGAAGCGCCAGCATGTCGCGCACGAACGGCTCGCGGGAGAACCCCTGCTTCGCTTTCCTCAGATCGGGGTCCTTCGCGGGCCGCCCGAGGAGGTCGCGAAGGGCCACGAAACGCGCCGCCGGGCTCTCGCGCGAGACGAGCCAGTCGATCGTCGAGAGGGGCACGGGAAACGGCCCGCCGGGCAGAGGTTTGGCCGCGCCGCGCGGACGGAGGACGCTCCCGGGCTTCCCGCGAACCAGCCGTGACATGCGCTGCGAGGATAATCCAGGCCGCATGAACTTCTTTGCGGACTCTCCCACGCGCGTCGTCGGGCACCGCGGATCCCCGACGAAGGCGCTCGAAAACACCTTCGAGAGCTTCGACCGCGCCGAGGCCGACGGCGCCGACGCGTTCGAGCTCGACGTGCGGCTCACCCTGGACGGCGAGGCGGTCGTGCACCACGACGCCGACATCGTTCTCGGCTCGCGCCGGGTTCCGCTCGCGTCCGTCACCATTCCCGAGCTGCGTGAGACCCCGATCGTGCGCGGCGAGTTCCAGGGCTTCGCGCCGGCGCTCCGCGACGTGTTCCTGCGATACGGCCCGGCCGGACGCTACCTCGTCGAGCTGAAGCCGGGCCCCGCCCCTCGGCCCGGCCTTCTCGAGTTCCGCGTCGCCGCCCTCCTCGCCCAGCTCGCGCTCCTCGAAAAGGCTCTCGTGCTTTCGTTCTCGCTCGACGCGCTCCGGCGCATCCGGGAGATCGAGCCGCGCATCCAGACGTGCCTCAACTACGACGGCACGGCCCACCGGCCCGAGGGGCGCCTCTGGCCGGATCTTCCGAAGGGGTGCGCGGCGATCGGCCCGAGCGTGGCGCTCGTCTCCGACGCGCTCTTTGCGCGCGCGAAGGCCGAGGGCCTCGGCGTCCACGTCTGGACGGTGAACGACGCCGCTTTCGCCGCGCACCTCGCCCGCCTGGGCGCGGCGAGCGTCATCTCCGACGACGTGTCGGTCACGGGACCGGCGATCCGCGAGGTCACGGGCGTTCCCGCGCCGCTCGTCGTCACGCCCAGGGCGTGACGACGACCCTCACGCGCGCGTTTCACGCCACAGCATGACCGAAAGCGTCGCCGCGGCGACGCACGCGACGACGCTCGCCCAGATCGGGACGACGCTGCCATTCACCGTGACTTCCAACCCCAGAATGACGCGCAGCAATTGCAGCAGCGCGACGAGCGCGAACACCACGACGGCGACGGTGGTAACAGGTTTCACGCGCAACCTCCGCTCTTTCGAAGCCGCGAGATCGTCGGGGATGATCGCGCATGCGCCGGCACTTATTTCTCCGGCACAGGTCTAATCTCGAAACGTCCAGAAGACATCAGGGCGAACACGCAGTCGGCTCCGGTCGCACACTTCGCCGCGTGCGCCGTGTTGGCAGGAATCTCCGAGTAGGAGCCGGGACCCAACCTCTTCTCTGTAGAGCCTGCGTAGCGTACCAAGATCGTTCCGGAAATGACGACCAGCCGCTCCACCGAAGGGTGGATGTGGAGCGGAGGCGCGAAGCCAGCTGGAAACCTCCGGAGCATTCCGTGCTCTCCAGTCTGTGGATCTCCCCACAACGGGACGCTCTTCACACCCGGTAGCCGAGTGTCTTCCTCCCACCTCATCTCATCGGCCGTCCAGACCTTGGGTGTTTTGGGTGGTTCCTCGGCAGCAGCAGTGGCGCTCGCCAATGCCCACGCACACCAAGCCAGCCCGACGCAACCTGCGATTCGACTAACTTTACGGACGGTACTCATAAACGACTCCTTTCCCTTCACCGCTCTTGAGACTCTCGAAAGAGAACATCGTCACGCTCACGGCGTCGCGCTGACCTCGAACGCCTCGCGCACCTCTCCGAGGAACGCGCCTCCCTCCCCGAAGCTCCTCTCCACGAACCGCGCCGTGCCGTCCGCCCCGATGACGAGAGCCGTCGAGGCCCGAGTCCCGTAGCCGGGACCCTCGACGAACGCGGCCGAGAGGGCTCCCTTCCGGTCCGGAGGCAGGCCCGTCGCGGGGAGCGCGCCGTCCTGCACGGCCGTGCGGTCTCCGAGGAGATCCAGGAGGCGGCGCTCGAGGTCTTCCGCGCCGTCCGTGGCCCCGAGCGCGGCCTCGAGGCGCGAGCGGGCGGCCATCACCTTTGGCCACGGCGTTTCGAGGAGGTGATTCGAGAGACCCCGGACGCCGGGCCCGAGGCGCACGGGGTCGCCCTCCGCGTTCGAGAAGGACCACAGCTCGGCGCCGTCCGAGACGAGGAGGTTGAACCCGTGATAACGGCCGGCGCCGGGCCGGACCGCGGCGACGTAGTCCGCCGCGCCGGCTTCTCCCCGCAGGAAGTCCGCCGCGAGCGCGCCCCGCGAGGGCGCGCCGTCCTTCCTCGGGGCCGACGCGTCCCGGAAGTTCGTGAGCGCGGCGAACCGGCCCTTGCGCGTGACTCCCAGCCACGTTCCGCCCGCCTCGAGATCGCGCCCCGCGAGGACGTCCGGCGCGTCGGCCCACCACGCGGCCGGCGCGGCTCTGCGCGCGAAGAACTCGTCGCGGTTGGCGGCGACCGCGAGGCGCGTCGCCGGCGACGATTCCCACGCGAAGACGATCAGGCACATGCCGACACGACGACGCTCATCAAACCTTCGAACAATGAATGGTCGGGGCGGCCGGGATCGAACCGGCGACCCCCTGCTCCCAAAGCAGGTGCGCTACCACTGCGCCACGCCCCGTCGGGTAGGATTCTCCGCGATGGCGGCGAAGAAGTCGAAGGGAACTCTCGTCCTCCTGCACGGCCTCGGCGGTTCGGGAGAGGATTGGGCCGCGGTCGCGAAAGTCCTCGCGAAGGACTTCACCGTGCGCGCGCTCGATCTCCCGGGCTCGGCTCGAGGTCCGCGGCCGGGCAACGGCTACGCGATAGAGCCGCTCGCGCGCTGGGTCCTCGGCGAGATCGGAAAGAAACCCGTTCTGCTCGCGGGCCACTCGCTCGGCGGCCGCGTGGCCGGCGAAATGGCGGCGCTCGCGCCGGATCACGTTCGCGCCCTCGCTCTCCTGTCGCCGCTCGGGTCGGCGCCGTACGGGTTCACGGACCGCCTCAAGTGGAAGGCGATGTCGCGGCGCGCGCTCCTCGAGAGCGTGCCCGAAAGCTCGCTTCGGAACGCCGCGGGCTACGGCTTCGCCGTGCACGGCCCGGGACGAGCCGGCTTCGTCGCGCGCACGGTCGCCGCGCGGACGGGGCCCCGGCGCGGGGAGGTCGTCCACGCGGTCGAGCAATACGTCGACGGCGTCCTCGCCGCCCCGCCGCTCGCCGAACGGCTGAAGGGGACGTCGATGCCGCTCCTTCTCGCGACCGGGGCGCACGATCCGCTCGCGCCGGCCGAAGAGCTGCGCGCGATCCGGAGCGTCAGGCCGGACGCGACGCTCCTCGTGATGCCCGGGATCGGGCATTACGCCCTTCTCGAGGATCCTCCGCGCCTCGCGCGGGCGCTCCGCGATTTCTTCGCGGCCGCCTGAGCGGGCGCCGCGAGCTTCACGGTCTCGAGCCATTCGTCCGGGACGCGGCCCGCGAGCGCCGCGCGCTGCGCCGCGAAGAGCGCCGCGAGCCCCTTCCGCGAGGCCGCGAGCATCCTGCCGAGCTGATCCTCGTCGAACGGCTCGCGCTCGGCGGTGCCCTGGATCTCCACGAAGCGCCCGCCCGACGTGCCGACGACGTTCAGGTCCACGTCCGCCGTCGAATCCTCGGAATAGTCGAGATCGAGCAGGATGCGGCCGCCGGCGACGCCGAGGGAGATCGCGGCGACGGCCTCGCGCAGCGGGTTCGTGCCGGCGTCGCGTCCCTTCGTGAGCGACGCGCACGCGAGCGCGAGCGCGACGTACGCCCCCGTCACGGAGGCGCAGCGCGTTCCCGCGTCGGCGACGAGGACGTCGCAGTCGAGCGTGATCGTCCGGTCCGCGAGACGCGAACGGTCCACGACGCCGCGGAGCGCGCGCCCGATGAGGCGCTGGATCTCCAGCGTTCTTCCGGACTGCCTGCCGCGCGCCGCTTCGCGAGGGTTTCTTTCGAGCGTGGCCCGCGGCAGCATCGCGTATTCGGCCGTCACCCATCCGAGCCCCGTGCGCTGCAGGAAGGGCGGGACCTTCGCCTCGACCGAGGCCGTCACGAGGACCTGCGTGCGGCCCTGCGTGATGAGGCACGAACCTTCGGCATGCGGCACGGCGTCGCAGACGATCGTGACGTCCCGGAGGTCGAGCGGGCCGCGGCCGCCGGCGCGGGGGACATGAGAGATCGTCGGCATGGCGGCATTCTGGCCCACTCGCGCGCGATTCGCGCTAGGGCAGATCCACGAGCGTGAGGTCCGCGGCCGGACGGCCGAGGAACCGTCCCGCCACGCGGCGCAGCCGCTCGGAGGCGTCCGTCACGAGCAGGCGCGTCGTCCCGTGAGACGTCTCGCCGCGGCGGAACGCCGGGGGAAGAGCCGCTTCGACGGCGCGCGCCGCGGTCTCGGCCGAGTCCACGAGGAGCGTGCCCGGGGGAAGGGCCTTTGCGATCGTTCGCGCGAGGAGCGGGTAGTGCGTGCATCCGAGGACGACGACGCGCGCGCCGGAGCGGGTCACGTCCGCGAGGTACAGGGACGCTGCGGCCCGGGCGACCTCGTTCTCCGTCCAGCCCTCCTCGGCGAGCGGCACGAAGAGGGGACACGCCGTGTGCGTGACGTCGCGGCCCGGATCGAGCGCGCGGATGGCGCGGCCGTACGCGTCCGACACCACCGTGGCTTCGGTCGCGAGGACCGCGATGGGCGCGCGCCGCCCGGCGGGGTCGGACGCCCGCGCCGCGGCAATCGCCGCCTCTGCGCCGGGGGCCACGACGCCCACGACGGGAACCGGCGACATCTCCTCGATCGTGTCGAGCGCGAGCGCCGAGGCGGTGTTGCACGCGACGACGACCGCTTTCACGCCCTGCTCGAGCAGAAATCCGATCGCGCGGCGCGCGTAGCGCCGCACCGTTTCGGGAGACTTCGTGCCGTACGGCAGCCGCGCCGTGTCGCCGAGGTACAGGAGGTCCTCGAACGGCATGCGCCGCGCGACCGCCTCGAGCACCGTGAGGCCGCCGACGCCCGAGTCGAAGAGGCCGATCGGCCGCGGGTCGCTCATGTCGACTCGACCGTCGCGCTCCTTCGCGGAGCGGATCGGGAAGGCGGCGAGGGAGCGGAAGGCGCAGGGGACGGCCCCGGACTCGTCGTGGCCGTGGGCGCGACCTCGGGTGTCGGGGCGGCCGTGGGAGCGACGGGCGCCTCGAGAGGCGGCTCGTCGGCGGCACGCCGGAGATCGGGCGCGATCGGATGCGTCAGATCCGCGTGTCCGCCGAGCGTCTCGGCGGCGTCTCCCGCGACGAGGAGCACGATGCGCGTGACCGCGGGCAGGTTCTTCGCGAGTGTGACGGCGAGAGCCTGGATCGCCGTGTCCTCCTCGTGCGAGCCGGCCGGCCAGCGCGGCCCCGCGGGCGTGCCGGTCTCTCTTGGCGCGTCGAGGGGCGGCGGCGACAGGTCGACGACGGCGATGCCTTCGCGCAGCAGGTACGCGCCGCGCAGGGACCAGCCGTCCGGAAAAGGCTTCACGAGCTCGGGCCGCCGCGGCCCGTCCATCACCGCTCCCGCGACCGACCGCAGGAACGCGACGTCGTCGAGAGCCGCGGGAACGTCGCGCGCCTCCGGATGGAGCTGGTCGTCGTTCCGGGACTCGAAATACAGCGACACGCGACGGGCGGGAATCGGCGTCGGTGGAATGACGGCCGTCGGCCGGCGTGTCGGCACGAGAGGCGCGGCGGGCGCCGGGCCCTTCAGCCGCCTCCCCGCGAGAAGGGCGCCGAGCAGGAGGAGGAGCAGGGCGACGAGCGCGAGAGCGAAGCGGCGCGGCATGGGTCGGCGGCAGCCTCAGCTCTTGCCGGGCGATTTCGGCGCGTAGGGCACGGGGCCGACGGCGTCGGCGGTCCGGAAGTACGTGTCGACGCTTCCCGCGAGCGTGTCGGCGACCTGGCGGCGGAACTCGTCCGACCCGATTCGCGCCTCCTCGTCCGGGTTCGTGATGAACGCGACCTCGATGAGAACGGCCGGAGCGTTCACGCCGATGAGAACGCGAAAGGGCGCCTGCTTCACGCCTCGCGTCGTGATGCCGAGGAGCCGGTTGAAGTCGGCCTGCACGATCTCCGCGAGCCGGGCGGACGCCGAGAGATGCTGGTTCTGCGCGAGGTCCCAGAGGATGAGGTCGAGGTCGCGCACGGCCGCGTTCTTTTCCGCCGTGTTCGGCGTCGCGACAGGCGCGGCGTTCTCGCTTTCGGCGAGCAGGGCCGCCGCGCGGTCCGACGCGTCGAGAGAGAGGTAATACACCTCGGTTCCGTGCGCGGTCGCCGCCCGGGAGGCGTTGCAGTGGATCGAGAGGAAGACGTCGGCCTTCGCCGCGTTCGCGGCGGCGGCGCGGTCGTCGAGGCCGACCGTCGCGTCGGAGCTCCGCGTCGCCACGACGCGGTAGCCGCGGCGCTGGAGGACCTCCTGAATCGTCTTCGCGAGCGCGAGTGTCGCGTCCTTCTCGAAAAGGCCGCCCGGCCCCTTCGCCCCCTCCTCGACGCCGCCGTGCCCCGGGTCGATCACCACGGTTTTCGCCTTCGCGGCGGGAGGCGCGCCGGGCGCAGGGACGGGCGCGCGGGCACCCGCAGCCGGGGCCGCGGCACCCCCGGCGCCGGCGGCCCTTCTCGTGACGTCCACGACGAGGCGCGGCGGGGCGCCGAGCGCGTAGACGTTCGCGAGGAGCCCCTTTTCGCGGAAGACGATCGTCAGGTCGCCCCCGCGGACGAGGAGGCGCGCGACCCGCGGCGAATCGAGGAGCCTCTCGGGAGACGGCGCCGTCAGGCGTGCGTTCGGAACGTGCAGGACCACCTGGTCGGCCGTCGTCTCCACCGCGTACGACGGCGTCTGCGAGAAGCGAAAGACGATCTTCGTCGTCTCGCCGAGATCGGCCACCGACGGCTCGACAGCGATCTCGGCGATCTCGGACCTGCGCACCGACAGCGTGCGCGTCGCCCGGTCCCACGTCAGGGAGAGTCCCGCCATCGGGCCCACGACCTTCTGGAAGAACTCCGGCTCCGCCCACGCGAGCGCCCCGTGGCCGCGCACCGGCGCGCCGAGCGGAACGAGCTTCGTGTCCACGACCGCGAGCGCCGCGTCCACACCGAAGACCGCCGACCGCCCCTTGAGCTTCACCTCGTAGGAGCGCGTCTTCTCGTCGAACGTCATCGTCCCTTCGAGCGCGGCGACGGCGTCGTTCACGGAGAGGAGGATCCGGCCGTCCCGTTCCTCCGCGCGGAGGCTCGCCGCCGGCTTGTCGGGACGGGACAGGACCGCCGTCACGTCCTGGCCTCGCGCGGCGGGCGACAGGAAGAGAGCGGCGGCCAGGCAGAGAACGGCCGCGGCAGCGTGTCGCGAATCCGGCGCCCGACGTCTCACCCGCCGATTATGGCGGTCCGCGCCGGCCCCCGAGTCCCGGCCGTTCTGCTATTCTTCCCGGCCACGATTGGGGGCGTCCCGGTTTCGACGGGGCATTCAGCGATCGAGGAGCACGCCGAGCACGGCCGTTCGCTCGTAAAAACGACGGTCAACAACTAGCTGCCAACACCAGCGACTACGCTCTCGCGGCTTAATTAGCCTCGACGGGCGCCGGGGAGCCTGTCCGGGGCGCCTCGGCGTTTGACGCGAAATCCGGGCTGGGGTCGCCTCCGCCATCTGAAGAGGCGACCCGAGAGTGTCAGGTTCGCTGCCGCGCCCGGTCGTCCGGACCTGAATGCGCGGTGGCTAAAAAAACAAGTCCGGACTGAGCGTGGAGAATCTCGACGTTCGGGCGCTTCGGACGGGGGTTCGACTCCCCCCGCCTCCACCATTCTTGAACGCCCGAAACGGGCCTCCGGGAAACCGGGGGCCGGTTCGTCTTCATCGAGGCGACCTCTTCCGCCGTGTCGCACGCGGCCGGGCCGCCTTCTTCCCGGGCGCGGCCTTCCTCTTACTCGCCGCGCCGCGGCCGGCCCACTCGACGAGCGCCTCGAACTCCTCCTCGAAGGCGGTCGCGATCGACTCCGGGTCGGGGACGAGCCCCTTGTCGCTCGCGACGCCGACGACGACCTGCCCGTCGTAGCTGAAGATCGATACTCCCAGGCCCATCCGGCCCGACTGTGGCACCCAGCCCAGCCATGTGCGGACCCTTTCGCCAGCGAAGTAGAGCGGCTGCTTCGGCCCGATCACGTTCGTCATCACGGCCGTCGCCTTCGTCCCGAACATGTTCACGGCGAGCTCGGCGACCTCGACGGGGGCCAGCCCGAGCGCGTTCAGGATCTGGAACGTCACGAAGGGTTGGGGCGAGCTCTTGATCTCGTCCATCCGCGCCTTCACGAGCCGCAGCCGCTCGGCCCGGTCGGCCGTGCCGACGGGAAGCGCGAGGTAGATGAGACCGAAGCGGTTTCCGAGCTGGTCCGCCTCGGAGAGAGGGCGGAGGTTCACGGGAATCATGGCGTTGATCTCGACGCCGTCGACCCGGGCACCACGCTTATTGAGGTAGTGCCGGAGCGCCCCGGATACCGCGGTGACGAGCACGTCGTTCACCGTGCCGCCCACGGTCTTGCCGACGGCCTTGACGGCGTCCAGCCGGATGGGCCGCGACCAGGCCGCGCGCTTGGCGACCCCGAGTGGCCCCTTGAAGACACTGGCGGGGTCAGCGCTCTTCAGGAGCAGCTTCACGAGGATGCCGGCCGCTTCCGTGGTGGTCTGCGCCATGTCGAGGACGTGCGACGGGTGGCGGAAGACCTCCACCCCTTCCTGGAGGAGCGTTTCGGTCACCTTCCGCGTGGTTCCGACGGTCCTCTCCACGGCGGACCGCGCCTCGTCGATCAGGGAGACGATCCGCTCGCCGACGTGCTCCTCGTGGGCCATGAGCACCGTCCGCTTCGGCCACGGCGCGTCGGCCGCGGTGTCCGTGAGCGAGAGGATCACGTGCACGAGCGCGACGCCGTCGCCGATGCAGTGGTGGAAGCGGAGGAGGATCGCGCTCCCCGAGCCGAGCCCCTCGATGTAGTGGCACTGCCAGAGCGGCTTCGTGAAATCGAGCGGCGTCGACATCAGGTCGCTCACCACGTCGCGGAGCGCCCCGAGGTCGCCGGGGAAAGGCAGCGCCATCTTGTGAACGTGGGCGTCCATGTCGAACGTCGGGTCCTCGACCCAGTGCGCGGACGACCCGTCCTGCTTCACCCTGTGCCGCAGGCGCGGGAACCTGTCCGCCATCCGCCCCTGGAGCGTGTCGCGCACCCGGGCGAAGTCGAGCGGTCTGTCGAAGACGAAGATCCCCGTCACCATCATGAGGTTCGTGGGGTCTTCCATGTGCAGCCAGGCGGTGTCGACGTACGTCAGCGGCGTGCCGTCGTGGACGTTGTCCGGCATGAAATGAAAATGCTAGCACCGCCCGGGGGACGCTCCGCACGTAACATCGCTCCTCGTGACCGGACCGCTTCCGCTCGATCAGCCGGATCTCGTTCGCCGTCTGCGCGACGTGCTCGCTTCGGTGTCGTTCACCCCGGAGAAGATCGGCGAGGCGCTTGGCACGGGAGACGCAATCGTTTCTCCCGCTGCAGACATCCCGGTCCAGGTCCGCCAGCTCGAGGAGCGCGGTCCGTTCGGCGCCATCGTGCGGCTCTTCATCCTCAATCTGGACGTCCCTGTGGATCAGCTCGCGCCGGCGCTCGTGCCGCTCACCGCCGGCGACCTCGAGCGCCTGCGTGTCGTCGAGCTCCGGGACGGCGCCGCGCGTCCGCTCGTCCGGATCGTGCCGCACGACGAGCTGCTCATCGCCTCCGACGTGCGCTTGCGCGCGGGCGAGTCGGCTCCGGCAGACCACGTGCCCGGGGTGCATCACCCGTCCGTGACGCTCGCGCATCTGACGGTCCGGCGGCCGGTCCGCTCGTTCCTCGATCTGGGGACGGGCTGCGGCGTGGAGGCGCTGCTCGCCTCGAAGCACGCCGAGCGCGTCCTCGCAACCGACGTGAGCCTGCGCGCCGTCAACTTCGCGGCGTTCAACGCGCAGCTGAACCTCGCGCCCAACGTCGCGTGCCGCGCCGGCAGCTGGTTCGATCCCATCGGCGACGAGCGCTTCGACGCGATCGCGTGCAACCCGCCGTACGTGATCTCCCCCGCGAGCGCGTACATCTACCGCGACAGCGGACTGAAAGGCGACGGCGCCTCCGAGCAGGTGGTCCGCTCGATCCCGGCGCACCTGGAAGAGGGCGGCTTCGCGACCGTCCAGATCAGCTGGATCGCCGATCCGGACGGGGATGCCGCCGCGCCCGTCCGAAGCTGGGTCCGGGAGAGCGGATGTGACGCGTGGCTGCTTCACTACCGCACCGACACGCCGCTCGAAACGGCAGCCGCGTGGAACCGGGTGGAATCGGGCGACCCGGCGCGGTACGCCCGGCTCATCGACACCTGGCTCGCGTACTACCGCGAGCTCGGGATACGCGGGATCGCCTACGGCTCCCTGCTGCTGCGCCGGCGAAAGGGAACGAACTGGTTCCGCACGGATCCGCTTCCACCGGGAAGACTCAAGGCCGCCAGCGACCACATCCTCCGGGTCTTCGCGGCGCACGATCTCCTCGCCGGCGGGAAAGGCGGCGAGCTGCTGCTCGAGAAGAAGCTCCGCGTCGTGCCGAAGGCGGCGGTCGAGCAGCGCGTACGATTCGCCGTCGGCGAGCCGCGCGTGGAGGGCATGACTCTGACGCTGGACGAGGGCGTCGGCTTTCAGGCGGGAGTGGATGCGCAGGTCCTGCGCCTGCTGATCGAGCTCGACGGCTCGCGGACCCTGCGCGAGGCGCTCGCGGAAGGGGCTCGACGCGAAGGGGTGACCGAAGTCGAGCGGTACGTGCTCGCCGGGCTCCCCGCGGCGCGACGCATGTTCGAGCTGGGCTTCCTCGAGCCCGTCGTGTCGTCGGACTGAACGCGTACGCCCGATCCCCATCGTGCCATGACGGCGGTCATACCCGGGCGGTACCGAACGGCCTACCTTCAGTCCGGAGAGACGAGACATCGATGGCCCACCCCGAGACGGCTCCCTGCTGCAGCACCTGCGCCCCCGGATCTCCGCCGGCGCCGCGGAACCTCTTTCCGAGCTTCGTCTTCACGGCCCTGACGCTCGCCGTCACGCTCGGCGTGTCGATGGGGGGCTGGGCGCTCTGGCGCATGGCGTTCGCGACCGGGACCGTCCTTCCGTCCCATCTCCAGGTCCACGCGCACGTCCAGCTCGTCGGCTTCGCGGGACTCTTCATCCTGGGTGTCGCGCTCCAGGCCGTGCCGCGCATCTTCGGAGTCGCGCCCGCGTCCCGGCAGACGGTCCTCACGGTGCTTTTCGGCATCGGTGGCGGCGCCCTGCTGCGCGCGGTCGGACAGCCGCTCGCGCCCTGGGCGATCGGACGCCTCCTCTCCCTGCTCTCGGGAGCGCTGGAGCTGGCCGGCGTTTTCGCCTTTGCGGCCTGGGCGTTTCCCGCGCTCGCGCGGCGGCGGGCCGCAGCCGATCCGCTCTCTCTCCACATTCTCTTCGGCACCGCGTGGGCCGTCGCCGCCGTCGCGCTCTCCGCGGCGCAGGCCGCGTTCCTCGCGGGCCACGTCGAGTCGGAGATTCCCGGCAGCCTCGTCGAGCCTTTCTACGCGATCGCCCTCTTCGGATTCGTTCTCTCGTGGGTGTTCGGCTTCGCGTCGCGAATGGTTCCCGCGTTCCTCGGACTGCCCCGCCCGGCGGAGAGGAGCGCGTGGACCGTCGCCCTGCTTCAGGGATCGGGCGTTCTCCTTCTCGCCGCGGCGCCGATTCCGGGTTTTACGGCGCCCGTTTCGCGCGCTCTGACGCTCGCCGGCACGCTGCTTCTCGCGGCGGCCATCCTTCTGTTCCTCGCGGCGGGCCGGTTTTTCGCGCCGTTCGTCCGCGTTCCCGGGTCGCGCTCGCTGCGCGCGCCGTTCGTCTTCCTCGGCCTCTTCGCGGCGCTTTCGGTTTCCGCCTGCCTCGGCGAGCTGTCGGGCGCCTCCGTCCACAAGTTCGTCTGGGACGGCGCGCGCCACGTCTACACGGTCGGGTTCCTGACGCTGCTCATTCTCGCGATGAGCCTGCGCATCGTCCCGGCGTTCACCGGCCGCGCGCTCGCGCGGCCGCGGGAAGCCCGTCTCGCCCTCGCGCTCGTGGGAGCCGCTGCGGTCGCCCGCGCGATGCAGATCCCCGTCGCGCTGGGCTGGGGCGGGCTGCCTCTCTACCGTCTCGTCGGAACGAGCGGAATCCTCGCGACGGCGGGGCTCCTGCTCTGGGCCCAGGTCCTCGTCGCGACGCTCCGGCCGCGCTCCGCCGCCGCTCGGGCCGTTTCGCCGCTCGCGCTTCCGGTCAGGACCTCCTGATCGAGCGAAGGCGGGATCGATGCCGCGTTCTATGCTCCGCGCGTGTCCGCCTCCGCCCTTCCCCACTTCGACGCTGTCCCGCTGTTCCAGTGCCTGAACCAGGAGGAGCGGGCCCTGCTCGCCCCCGTCTCCCGGGTCGTCGTGTACGAGAAGGGTGAAGAGATTTTTCGCGAGGGAGAGCCCGCGACCGACCTGTGCTTCGTCGTGATCGGCCGCGTGAAGATCGTCAAGGCGGCGCCGCAGCGCGACGTGATCCTCGGGCTCTTCGGCGTGGGCGAGCCGGTCGGAGCCGTCGCGCTCTTCGAGGGGAAACGGTTTCCGGCCTCGGCCGTCGCCCTCGAGCCTTCCACGATCCTGCGCGTTCCCGAGCGCGAGTTCTTCGCGACGATCGACGGCCATCCGGAGATGACGCGCCGCCTCCTTCAGGGGCTCATGCTTCGGCAGTTCGAGATTTCCCGGCGTCTCGCGGATCTGACGGGGTCGGTCGAGAAGCGCATTGCGCGGCTCCTCCTCATGCTGACGGCACGCGTCGGCCGCCGCGCGGGAGAGGGCGCCACGATCCCGCTCGTGCTCTCCCGCCAGGACATCGCGGACCTCACGGCGACCACGGTCGAGACCGCGATTCGCGTCATGAGCCGCTGGGGAAAGGAGAACGTCGTGATCACCGGCCCGGACGGGTTTTCGATTCCCGATCTCGAGGCTCTCCGGGCCTTGACGCGGGACTGATCCGGGGTTCACGTGGGGCCGGTCTCCCGCTCTTGACGGAGCGGCGGGCCTCCCGTACTTTGTTCGGGGTGAAGACGTCCCCGAAAACCGCGCCGTCCGTCCTCGTCGTCGTGACGTCCGTGGGCACGGAGGAACAGGCCCTCGACATCGCCCAGCATCTCGTCGAAAGCCAGCTCGCGGCCTGCGTCAACATCCTGCCGGGCGTGAGGTCGGTCTTCCGGTGGAAGGGAAAGGTGCAGCACGAGAGCGAATTCCTTCTCGTCGCGAAGACGGTGCCGGAGAACTTCGAGCGCGTGCGGAGCGTCCTGAAGGACCTCAACGCCTACGAGCTGCCCGAGATCCTCGGGTTTCCCGCCGATCACGCGGATCCCACCTTCGCGAAATGGGTCGCCGAGAACGCGACGGGAATACGGAATCCGTCGGACGACGAAGATGACGAGCCGGGGGAAGCGACGATCGATTGACACTCCCGACCGGACTCGCTCGATGAAACGAAGATCGTGCTTCGCGTCTCTCGTCCGCGGCGCGCTCGCAGGGCCCTGCCTCGCGGCCGCGCTTCTCTCCGCTCCGGCCGCCGAGGCGGGGCTCGTCACGGCGGTCCTGGCGCCGTCCGCCGACGCCACGATTTTCGAGGAGAACGCGGGCTCGAGCGACGCGAAGAGTCCCGGCCTCTTCGCGGGACGCAACAACGTCGACCACCTTCGCCGGGCCTTCCTCCGCTTCGACCTCGCGGGCATTCCGGCGGGGGTCGCGGTCTCGTCGGTGCAGGTGCGCATGAGCCTCACGCGCTCGAATTCGAGCAGCGTGTTCGGGTCGCTCTATCGCGTTTCGGGCGCCTGGGGCGAGGGCACGTCGAACGCCGGCATTCCAGGCGGAACCGGCGCTCCGGCGACCTCCGGTGATCCCACCTGGACGATGCGCGCGTACCCCGCGACGCCCTGGGCGAGCCTCGGGGGCGATACGGCGGCCGTCCCGAGCGCCACGACGCTCGTCGGGAGCTCCCTCGCCGACACCCTCTGGACGACGACTCCGTCTCTCGTCGGCGACGTGCAGGGCTGGATCAACCTGCCCGCGACGAACTTCGGATGGCAGCTGCGCATGGACGAGGCTCAGATTGCGCCGACCGCGAAGCGTTTCGGCTCGCGGGAGCAATCGGACCCGTCCCTGAGGCCGGTCCTCAGCGTGACGTACGACGACCCGGCCGTCGGAGCTTCCCCGGCGACGGGCATCCCGGCGCTCGACGCGCGCGCGCGAGCGGTGCTCGCCGTGCTCCTCGCCGCGGGCGGCGTCCGGCTGCTCCGCCGAGTTTCCTGAGCGGCCTCCCGCGGGGGATCACACCGCGTCGAAAGCGTTCTCGAGATCCTGGAGGATGTCCTCGAGGTCCTCGATGCCGACCGACACCCGCACGAGGCCTGGCGTGATGCCGCGCCGAAGCCGCTCCTCGGGCTCGACGCTCGCGTGCGTCATCGAGGCCGGGTGCGAGATGAGGCTCTCGACGCCGCCGAGCGACTCGCCGAGCGCGCACACGACGACGCGGTCGAGGAAGCGCTTCGCGGCCTCGACCGACCCGAGGTCGAACGAGATCATGCCGCCGAAACCGGACATCTGGCGCGCCGCGACGGCGTGGCCGGGGTGCGAAGACAGGCCCGGATAGAACACTTTCTTCGCCTTCGGCTGCTTCGTGAGCCACGCCGCCACCGCGCGGCCGTTCGCATCGTGGGCGCGCATGCGCACCGGGAGGGTCTTGATGCCCCGCGAGACGAGGAACGAATCGAACGGCGACAGGATCGCGCCCGCGGCGTTCTGCGTGAAGCCGATCTTTGCGCCGTCTTCCGCGTCCGCGCAGATCACCGCGCCGCCCACGGAATCCGAGTGGCCGTTCAGGTACTTCGTCGTGGAGTGCACGACGACGTCGCAACCGAGGGCGAGAGGTTTCTGGAAATACGGCGTCGCGAACGTGTTGTCGACGACGACCCGGATCTTCGCGCCGATTTTCCTGCCCTCGTCGCGCGCGACGCCCGCGAGCGCCTGAAGGTCGGAGATCTCCATCGTGGGATTCGTCGGCGTCTCCACGAAGAGCATCCGGGTGGCCGGCGTCACGGCCTTGCGGACGGTCTCGGCGTCCGTCGTATCGACGTACGCGAAGGTCACGCCGAAATTGGCGAGGACCTTCGAGAAGAAGCGATACGTCCCGCCGTACGTGTTGCGGCTCACGAGGACGTGGTCGCCCGCCTTCACGAGGCTCAGCATGAGCGTCGTCTCGGCCGCCATGCCCGACGCGAACGCGTGCGCGGTCGCCGAACCGCCGGCGGCGCCCTCGAGCGCGGCGAGCTGCGTTTCGAGCGCGAGGCGCGTGGGATTCTTCGTGCGCGCGTATTCGTAGCCCTGGCGCGGCTTTCCGAAGCCCTCCTGGACGAACGTGGAGGTCTGGAAGATCGGCACCGTCACCGCTCCGGTGACGGGCTCGGGCTCCTGCCCGGCGTGGATGCACGTCGTCGCGAATCCGGGAGCCTTCGGCTTTTTCGTCATCCCAGGATTCCCTGGCTCATGTAGCGCTCGGCGCCGTCCGGGATGAGTGTCACGACGCGCCTGCCGGGACCCAGCCTCCGGGCGATCTTTCGGGCGGCGGCCACGTTGCAGCCCGTGGAACCGCCTCCGAGCAGGCCCTCCGTCCGCGCGAGCTCGCGCACGGCCGCGTAAGCCTCCTCGTCGTCGATCGCGATCACCTCGTCGACGAGCGCCGCGTCCCAGATCTCCGGAAAAAACGACTGGCCGATGCCTTCGACCTTGTGCGGACCGGCCGTCCCGCCGCCGAGAATCGAGCCCTGCGTCTCGACGACGACTTTGAGGAGGTTCGGCAGGCGCTCGGAAAGAAAGCGCGCGACGCCGACGAACGTCCCGGTCGAGCCCGCTCCGATCGCGATCGCATCGAGCCTGCCGCCGCACTGCTCGAAGATCTCGGGACCGGTCGTGTCGTAATGCGTGCGCGGATTCGACGGGTTCGAGAATTGCTGGGGGACGTACGCGCCCGGGATCTCCGCCGCGAGAGCGTGCGCCTTTTCGATGGCGCCCTTCATCCCGAGAGCGTCCGGCGTCCGCACGACGGTCCCGCCGAGCGCGGCCATGACCTTCTGCTTCTCGATCGAGAATTTCTCCGGCACGCAGAGGATCACGCGATAGCCGCGCGCGACACCCGCGAGCGCGAGCCCGACGCCCGTGTTCCCGGCCGTCGGCTCGATGATGGTCCCCCCCGGCTTCAGGAAGCCCTTCTCCTCCGCGTCGCGGATCATTCCGACGCCGAGGCGGTCCTTCACCGAGCCGCCCGGGTTCAGGAACTCGCACTTGGCGAGAATTTCGGCTGCCCCGCTCCCGGCGAAGCGCGTGAGCCGGACCATCGGCGTATTCCCGACGAGATCCAGCGCGGAATCGGCGACGAAGAGCGGACGGGCAGCGCAAACGCTCATTTCGGGAAAGGACTCTAGCAGCGCGCGGGGCGCGCGCCGAAATCCGGGGGGAAAGATCCCTGATCCTTCCCCCCGAACCCCCCTATCGAGCCGGACGCCGCTCGCGGTAGCAGTCGCGGCAGTAGACAGGCTTGCCGTTCGTGGGATTGAACGGCACCTGCGTCGTCTTGCCGCACGCGTCGCACGTCACGTTGTAGAGTTGGCGCGCGCCGCCGTCGCCGAAGCCGCCGGTCTTGCGCTTGTCGCGGCAGTTCTTGCAACGCTTGGGCTCGTTCGAGAAGCCCTTCTGCGCGTAGAACTCCTGCTCGTTCGCCGTGAACGTGAAGGGGGTGCTGCAGTCGATACAGGGGATGGTCTTGTCCGTATACATTCAGAACTCCAGAGAAGGTTTCCGATTCGGGCTCGGAGAACCGTGGGGGAATCGCGGGTGCAGCTCCGCAGGGAGCGGCGACCGCCGGGTTGGGGTGCGGGAAACCTTTACCGGCTCCGGGACTTCGGGAGGCTTCGGTGGGGCCGTTTCCCAGATGTGACCCCTGGGGTTGGAAATAGGGGAGGACCTCCTTGACCAGAACCTTCCGGCCATGGAAATCAGGGCCGGCGAAGACATCGGGGAATCGACCACCGAAACTCTCCGAGAATTAATTCATCAATGAGAAACAAGAATCCCTTCAAAAGCAAGAGAAAAGTTGGTGAGACTGCTTCTCACCCGAGGCGTACGCCGTCCGTGAGACGCGTCCGGCCCGCGTGAACCGCCGCCTCGAGAAGGGCGGGCCCTTTCAGTTTCGTCACGGGCTCGCGGGTTTCCGCATCCCTGAGCTCGAGCGACTCGATCCGGAGGCCCGGCTCCATTTCGAGAGCCATGCGGACGGCGGCGAGGATCTTCTCGGCCTTCCTCTCCCCCAGCGCGTGGAGGAGATGGCCCGCGAGGAGGGCGCGGAACAGGCCCGGGGCGGCCCGGCGTTCCTCCTCGGAGAGGCCGGCGTTCGCCGGGGAAACCGCGAGGCCGTCGCTCTCGCGCCGGGTCTCGTCCGCCAAGGCTACTTCTTCGAGCCGCGCGGGACGTAGATCTGCGTCCCGCGGAACGGGCGCGTAATTTGCGTAATGAGGTCTTCGAGGTCGCCCTTCTTCTCCACGAAATCGATCTCGTTCGTCTCCACGACGAGGAGCGGGCAGTCCCGAAAGTGGTAGAAGAAGTAGTTGTAGGCCTCGACGAGGGACTTCAGGTACTCGGGAGCGAGCGTCTTCTCGTACGTCCGACCCCGCTTCTTGATGCGCCCAAGACACGTCTCGACGCTCGCGGTCAGGTGCACGACGAGATCGGGCCGCGGGACGTTCGCGGCGAGCGTGGCGTAGAGCTTGTCGTAGAGCGCGATCTCCGCGTCGTTCAGCGTGAGATACGCGAAGATCTTGTCTTTCGCGAACGTGTAGTCCGCGATGACGAGGTTCCGGAAGAGGTCGATCTGGGCGATCTCCTGCTGCTGGCGGTAGCGCGACAGCAGGAAGAAGATCTGCGTCTGGAACGCGGCGCCCTTCTTCCCCGCGTAGAAGTCCGCGAGAAACGGATTCGTCACGTCCTCCAGTATTTGCGTGCCGCTGAACCTCTTCGCGAGGAGACCCACGAGCGAGGTCTTTCCGACGCCGATCGGACCTTCGATCGCGATGTGGCGTAGCGGGAATTCCTTCGGGGTCGGCGCCGGCACGAGGCCGCGAGTTTAGCGCCTGAGGAGAACGTCGACGGCGCCGCAGAGGAAGACGGCCACGGACAGCCAGCCGTTCGCCGTGAAGAACGCGCCATTCACGCGCGAGAGGTCCCTCGGGGACACGAGGACGTGCTGCCTTACGAGGAATATCCCCGCGAGGACGACGCCCGCGCCGAACAGGGGTCCGCCACCCGAAAGGACGAAGACGCCGTAGAGCAGCGCGAGCGCGGCCGCGTGGAAGAGCGTCGAGAGATCGAGCGCGCGGCGGGCGCCGAGGAGCGCCGGCAGCGAGAAGAGGCCCTGCGCGCGGTCGAAGGCCTCGTCCTGCAGGCTGTAGATCACGTCGAAACCCGCCACCCAGAAGAGGACCGCGAACCCGAGCACGACCGGCGTCGCCGCGAACCGGCCCGTCACCGCGATCCACGCCCCGACGGGCGCGATCGCGAGGCTCAGTCCGAGCACGAGGTGGGAGAGCGCCGTGACGCGCTTCGTGTACGAGTAGCCGAGGACGATGAAGAGCGCGACCGGCGAGAGCGCGAGGCACAGCGCGTTCAGCCGCCAGGCCGCGAACACGAAGACGGCCGCGGCAAGCGAGCAGAAGGCCGACGCGGAGCCCACCGATATGCGGCCGGCGGGGATGTCGCGCGCCTGCGTGCGGGGATTCACGGCGTCGATCGCGCGGTCGGCGATGCGGTTGAAGGCCATCGCGGCCGAGCGCGCGGCGACCATCGCGACGACGATCCAGAGGAGCGTTCCGGCTTTCGGCACGCCGCGCGCGGCGAGCACGGCGGAAAGGAGCGCGAACGGCAGCGCGAAAATCGTGTGCGAGAACGTGACGAGGGAGAAAAGGCGCTTCACGCTCCGCCCTTCCAGCGGAAGTCGTCGGTGTCGACGCGAATGTCGAAGAGGTCCGCGACCCTGAGCAGGTACGCGTCGAGCATCTGCTCCGCCGTGCGCGCCGCGTAGAACGCCGGAACGGGAGGGGCGACGATCGCGCCGGCGCGCGTCACGAGCGCGATGTTCTCGGCGTGGATCAGGGACAGGGGCGTCTCGCGAAGGCCGAGGACGAGCCGGCGCCTCTCTTTCAGACAGACGTCGGCCGCGCGCTGCAGGAGGCCGCGCGACGTGCCGTGCGCGATCGCCGCGAGGGAGCCCGCCGAGCACGGCAGGACGGCCATCCCCCGCGTACGGAACGAGCCCGACGAGATCGGGGCGTCCACCGCGGTCTCGGGATAGAGCGCGATCTTCGAGCGCATCGCCGGATCGAGCCCCGCGGCGTCCACGAGCGCCGGGGCGGAGGAGATGCCCGCGTCGATCTCCGTGCGCGCCACGAGGAGCGCGCGCGGCGAGACGACGACGTGAAGGCAGTGAACGTCCGGCGAGCCGGCGAAGAGCGAGAGTGCGCGCAGGCCGAGGCGCGCGCCGCTCGCACCCGAAATGCCGAGGATGAGCTGGGACGAAGGACTCACGAAGTCTCCTGCGGCTTTCGATTGTCCTACGGCCGAGGTTCCCCAGGGATCGGGGTGTCAGGAACCGTTGTCAGGCGCCGACGCGTTCGTGCGGCCGCTCCAAGTCTCTCTGGCACAGTGCGTTGAGAGTTGTCCGGACGGCGCGCTGACAGGAAGCCCTGACAGTCCGCGCGTGCCGCCCGCCCCCTCGACTCTCGTGCAACTCACGGATCGCGAGCGGTTTGGCCCTTTCGCGCGCCCGGGGCACGAGACCTGCGGTGCAGTGCCGCGAAAGGAGACGAGGCAGCTGAAGTGAACGGCACGCGCACCCGGGCGCGCCCGGGAAGAAGCGGAAGGAACTCACACGAATCCCGGAATGTCCTGAATTTCCTCAACGGCAACGAACTCGAAAGGAGTTTCCAGTGGCCCTGCGTCCAATCGTCCGCGCGCTCGTCGTGCCCGTTCTCGGTCTCTCGCTCTCCGGTCTCGCGTCGCACCCCGCCGTCGCCGAAGGCGACGCCGCCGCGCCTCACAAGACCGTCAACATCAACCAGGCGACCTCGGCCGAGCTCGCGCGCCTGCCGCGCGTCGGCGTGAAGCTCGCCGACCGGATCGTCGCGCATCGCACCCAGCACGGTCCGTTCGCCCGCATCGAGGACCTCATGCAGGTCAAGGGCGTGGGCGAGAAGTTCTTCACGACGCTCAAGCCCTACGTCTCGACGACCGGTCCCACGACGCTCGTCGAGAAGGTCTCTTCGAAGGGGACGCGCGGTGCGTCGAAAGCGGCGAAGAAATCCGGCGCCTCCGGCGCGAAGAAGTCGAAGGCCTGACGAGGCCGACGGAGCAGGCGGCCCGCGCGCGTCCACGCCGGGCCGCCCCTCCGTCCCCGCGGAAAGAGCCGACCATGCGTGGCACATCCCTCCCCGAGCTTCTCGTCGTCCTCGCCATTCTCGGCCTCGTCTTCGCGCTCAGCGTTCCCGCCCTCTCCGACCTGCTCGCCGAGGAGGGTCTTCAGGCGGCGGCCCGCGAGGTCTCCGCCATCCTGACGGCGGCGCGCGCGCGCGCCGTGTTCCAGGGCGCCGAGGTGGGAGTGAAGTGGATCTCCGCGGGCGGAGATCTCGTCCTCTCCGTCCACCAGGACCGGAACGGCAACGGCGTCACGACCGCCGAAATCCGGAACGGCGTCGACCGCCTCGTCGCGGGCCCCTACTGGCTCCGCGGCAAGTATCCCGGTATCTCGTTCTCCTTCGTGCCGGGCTTCGATGATCTCGATCCGGGCGGCGCGCCGATCGGCGATCTGGGAGATCCGCTCCGCTTCGGCCGTTCGGACATCTGCTCTTTTTCGCCGCTCGGGAAGGCCTCTCCGGGCTCCGTCTATCTCTCGAACGGCAAGCGCCGCCAGGCCGCTGTCCGCATCACGCCTTCGAACGCGAAGATCCAGATCTTCACCTGGCACGGCAAGTCCCTGAAGTGGATCAAGAGATGGTGACGATCTCAGTGGGCGGCAAGAGCGGCTTCCGCTGCGGCCAGCCGGTCGCGCGTCCCGAGGTCGAAGAAGAGCCCGTCGTCCGGCGTCCGGTACGGAACGAGCGCGAACGCGCCGTCCCGGGAGCGGGCGGAAGGCGCGAGGACGTCTCGCGCGAGCTCGCTGAAGCCCGCGGGAATGCGCGAGGCGAGCGCGGGGGTCGCGGCCTGGAGTCCGGTGAAGAGCCACGGCCCCGTGGCGTCCCCGCTCGGGCGCTCGCCACCCACGGCGACGAGCCGCCCTTTCGCGTCGGCCCAGAGCGGAGTGTCGACGGAAGGATTCCCGTTCGGGAGGACGGCGAGCGCCGACGCGACGCCGGGCTCGCGGCGTCCGGCAAGGAGCCGCCCGAGCGGGAGCGTCGTGAAGACGTCGCCGTTCGCGACGAGGAACGCCCCGTTCCCGAGGAGGCCGCGCCCGTGCGCGCGCCGGATGCCTCCCGCCGTCCCCAGAATCTCCTCCTCGACGGACCATGCGACGGGGACGCCCGCGTACGACTCCCCGACCGCGCCGCGCAGCTCCTTCGCGAGATGGTGCGCATTCACGACGAAGGCTTCCGCGCCCTCCCCGAGGAGATGGTCGAAAACGTGGAAGAGGATTGGCCGGCCGCCGAGCGGGAGGAGGGGTTTGGGCCGTGTGGTTGTTTCGGGCCGGAAGCGCGTGCCGAAACCGGCCGCGAGGACGAAGGCGATCATCCGGCCTGAAGGATAGCGTCAGAATACGGCCCGTGCCGGGCTCGTTTCGCTACCGTCTCTCCGGCCTCCGCGCCCGGGCGCCGAAAACCGTGGATCTCGCCGCCGTCGCGCGCGCCCTCGGCATCTCGCCCGACGGGCTCTCCGATCTCGTCCTCGTCCGCCGCTCCCTGGACGCGCGGCAGAAACCGGCGCTCTTCTGGGATCTCAGCGTGGAGTTTTCCTCCGACGCGCCGCTCGCGCCCCGGCTTTCCCTCCCGCTCCGTTTCGCGGACGCTCCGGCCCCTCGCGGCCCCGAGCTTCTTCTCCCGCCGGCCCTGCGCTTCGCGAAGACGGCCGTGGTCGGCACGGGACCCGCGGGCCTCTTCGCGGCGCTCGCGCTCGTGGACGCGGGCATCCCGGTCACCGTCCTCGAGCGCGGAGATCCGGCCGAAGATCGCTACCGCGCGGTGATGAAGTTCTGGACGTCGGGCGTCTTCGACCCCGAGTCGAACGTCCAGTTCGGGGAAGGCGGCGCGGGCACGTTCAGCGACGGGAAGCTGACCTGCGGCAAGCGCCACGGCACGATCGCGGTCGTCCTCGAGACGCTGCACCGCTTCGGCGCGCCGGCTTCGATCCTCGTCGACGCCAAGCCGCACATCGGCACGGACCGGCTCGTCGTCGTCCTCAGGAACGTCCGCAAGCACCTCCTCGAGCACGGCGCCACGCTCCGTTACCGCGCGAAGGTCGTCGATCTCGTGACGCGGGGCGACGACAACCGCCTGGCGGCTCTCGTCCTGGCCTCCGGGGAGGAGATCCCGGCGGAGCTCGCGATCCTCGCGCTCGGCCACTCGGCCCGCGACACGATGGACATGCTCCTCCGGCGCGGCGTCGCGATGACGCGGAAGCACTTCGCGATGGGCGTCCGAATCGAGCATCCCCAGGACGCCGTGGACCTCATCCAGTACGCGCAGCTCTCGTCCTCGTGCGGCGTGATGCCCGCCGACTACAAGCAGGCGCACGTCGCGTCGAACGGGCGCGGCATCTACACGTTCTGCATGTGCCCGGGCGGCGAGGTCATCGCGTGCTCGTCGGAACCCTCCGGCGTCGTGACAAACGGGATGTCGCGCTACAAGCGCGCGTCCGGCTACGCGAACGCGGGGCTCGTCGTCCAGACGCGCGACGAGGATTTCGACGCGATGCCGGGCGAGCCGCTGCTCCGCGGACGCGACCTCCAGCGCCGCGTCGAGGAGGCGGCGTTTCGCGCCGGAGGCTCGACGTACGCGGCCCCGGCGCTCCGCGTCACGGATTTCCTGAAGAGCCGCGCGGGGCGCGTCGAGCCGCGGGAGATCCCACACTCGACGTACGGCCCGGCGGTCGTTCCTTCCCTCTTCGACGGCATCCTGCCCGAGCCCTATCTCGAGGCCATCGCCGAGGCGCTCAAGGCCTTCGACAGGAAGATGCCCGGCTTCGTCTCCGACGAGGCGGTCCTCCTCGCCCCCGAATCGCGCACGTCCTCGCCCGTGCGCATCGAGCGCGACGGCTGGTGCGAGTCGACGACCGTGCCCGGCCTGTTTCCCGCCGGCGAGGGAGCGGGGTTCGCCGGCGGCATCGTCTCGGCGGCCCTCGACGGGCTCCGCGTCGCGAAGCACGCGCGCGCGAAGCTCGCGGGCGAGCCGCTTCCGCCCGAGAAGGCGACGACGTTCACGGGGCCGGAGTACTGATACCCGCCGAATCGGGGATCGGTCCGCTACTCGAACCAGCCGTTGACGTCGATGACGAGGTCGACGGTGCCGGAAGGCGCGTCGCAGAAGACATTGAACTGCCCGGACGCTCCCAGATCGAGAATCGCGTTGTTCGCGCGTGTGCGCCCCGCGCGGAAGCTGATCACCGTCGCGAGCGGCAGAACCGTTCCCTGCGAAAAGACGCGCAGGCTGCCCGAGCCGCCCGGTTTCACGACCGTCACGTTCACCGAGAGCTGACGTGCCGTCGAGGGAACACCGCAAGCCGCGGTGCCCGGGAACGTCCGCGTTTCTCCGGCAACGAGCGGGGGACCGGCGAGCAGACCCGCGCCGGCGCGCGTATCCAGGAGACGGCAGGGCGTCAGCGTCCGGAGCGCGGCGGACGGCGGCGGGTCGAGTGGAAGGGCCCACAGCTCCAAGCCGTGGAGGCCCTCGTTCGCTCCGAAGAAGAGGTTCCCACCCGCGAAGGCCATGCGTTCAAACGGCCGCGTCGAAGAACCTGCTCCCGGAAACACGTCTGTAACGCGCAGCGTGCCCCCCGGCGTCCCGTCCGACCGCCACAGCTCTCGCCCGTGAGTTCCGTCCGTTCCCTTGAAGTAGAGCCGCGCGCCCACCGCCGTCAGCGCTCGAGGATCGCCCCACTCGACCCCTTGCGCGAGGTCGGTCACGAGGCAGGTCCCCTCCGGGGTGCCGTCGCTCCGCCAGAGCTCGCGTCCGTGCGCCGCATCGACCACCGCGAAAAGGACCTGACCCCCCACCGCCGTCAGTTCCTCCGGGAGCACGGGGGCGAGGAGGATCGTGCCGGACGCGGTTCCATCCGTCCTCCAGAGCTGCGAATTCCCAAGCGAGTCGCTCCACCCGAAGAACAGGAATCCGCCCGCGACCGTTCCGGGAGACGTCGTCGAAACCGCCGGAAAACTGCGCACGAAGGTCGTTCCCCCGGGCGTGCCGTCCGTCCACCAGAGCTGGCGCGCGTCGGGGATCTGCACGAAGAAGAGGAGCGTTCCCTGAAGGTCTGCGAGCCGTTCCGGGGCGAAGCCTCCGAACGACCGGAGAATGCTCGTGCCGCTCTCGGTCCCGTCCGTCCTCCACAGCACCGTCGTCGAATCCGCCGGGTTGATCGCCGTGAAGAAGACTCCGACTCCGCTGCGCGTGAGCTGGTCGATTCCCGAGGACGAGGGCCCCGGAAGGATGTCCTTGACGAGGCTTGTCCCTTCTGGCGTCCCGTCGCTTTTCCAGAGCTCGGTTCCGTGCTCCGCATCCGTGGCGGGAAAGAAGACCGAGTTTCCGAGGACTGCGACGACCGGCTGATCCGGGAAGGGCGGACCCGGGATCGGGAAGGGAGGGAAGGTTGCCGGCGACGAGGCCCGTTCCCGCCTGGCGTGCCGTCTGTCTTCCAGAGCTCGGTTCCCCCCGACGACGCGCGGTTCAGAAAAAAGGTCAGGGAAGGCGTCTTCACTGCGGAGAACAAGAAGTCGATTCCGAAACCCGACGCCCGGGACCGTCGCGAGCACGGACGTTCCCTGATCCGTCCCGTCACTCGACCAGAGCTGCGGCGTTCCGAAAACGGAATCCGGCAGCGCGAACAGCATCTTGCCGCCGGTCTCGCCGAGAATTTCCGGGAGCGGCGTCCGACGTGTCGACTTTCAGCGGTGTCACGACCAGCGTGCCGCCTGCCGAGCCGTCGGACTTCATCAGTCCGCCCTTTTCAGAGAAGAAGACAAGCGTGCCGCCCAGATCGTTGAAGTGAAACAGGCCAGACGACGCCGGCCCCGGGGCCAGATCGGCGACGAGCGTCGTTCCCTGGCTCGTGCCGTCCGTCACCCAGAGCTCGCTGCCTGTCGCGGGGTCCGACCCCGCAAAGAACAACCGGCTGCCGACGACCTCGAAGTTCCCGAAACCGAACGACGCGCCGACGGTACCGAGCATCGACGTGCCGAGAGCGGTGCCGTCGCTCTTCCACAGACGGCCTCCAAAGAGAACGTCAGGACGGTTCCAAGGCTCTTCAGACCGGCGGGCGGGAAGAACGACAAGGAGCTCCAGATGAGATGTGTCCCCGCAGCGCTTCCGTCCGTCACATAGAGCCGCGATTCACCTCCGGCCACCAGCGAGAAGAAGGTGAGGCTTCCCACCTTCGCAAACTCGCGGGGCTGATCGATCCCCGAAGAGTATGGAATGCTGAGAACAGAGTCGTCCCCGGTGCCGTTCCCGCGAACACCCAGACCTCCGCCGACGAAAAATCGGCGGTTCCCGCCGGCGCGCGCAGAAGGCTGACGAAGAGACGGTCGCCCGCGCGGTTCAGGTTATCGAGAAAGGCCGTGGTGCCGGCAAGCGAAAAATCCTTCAGGACGGCGGTGCCGAACGCCGTCCCGTCGGTCGCGAAGATCCGCGAGCCGAGAATGAAATAAGCCCGATCCGCGAGCGTCGCGAGCGTCGAGATGCCCGACGACGATTGCACGACTACCACCCTCGTGCCCGTCGAGACCCATCACTCACCCACAGTCGGCGCCCTCCACGAAGAATATCTCTCGTCAAGGCCGCCACCGACCGGGACGGACGGTAAACGCGGCAGCTTCGCCACGATCTCGTGCCGGCCGCCGTTCCGTCCGTCCGCCAAAGCGACGGGGGCGGCTCGAGGCCGGCCTCGGCCGGCGCAAAAAAGAACGCCGATCCCGAAAGACCGGTCAGCAAGCGGGAGAAGCCGAACCAGTCTAACCACCGACGTCCCGCACGAGCCCGTTCCCGCCGCTGTCCCGTCCGAGACGAACGTCAGCACGGAATGGAACTCGTCGCTCCCGATGAAGAACAGCTTGTTCCCCGAGACAATCGACTCGTTCGATCCCCGCGTCGATACCCGGCGCCTGGGCGATCCCGAGGTCCTTGACGAGAAAAGGCGCGCCATCCGAAGACGCGCGATGGTCCCAGGCGAAGAGAGCCGGCGAGAACCAGCGCTGCAACGACGACGTGCCTCGGATTTCTCGTGCCGCAGCGCATCGCACAAGTGTAGGTCCGGCCCGGGAGGTCACGCGATCGAAACGCATAATGCAGCTGCATGCGCCGCGTCCTCGTCGGCACCGCCGGCCACATCGACCACGGGAAGAGCGCTCTCGTGCGCGCGCTCACGGGGACCGACCCCGACCGCCTGCCCGAGGAGAAGGCGCGCGGCATCACGATCGACCTCGGCTTCGCCCACGCCTCGTGGGACGACACGATGTTCTCGTTCGTGGACGTGCCCGGCCACGAGAAATTCGTGAAGACGATGGTCGCCGGCGCGCAGGGCGTCGACCTCGTCCTCTTCGCCGTCGCGTCGGACGATTCCGTCATGCCGCAGACCCGCGAGCATCTCGACATCCTGAAGCTCCTCGGCGTCGGGTCGGGCGTGATCGCGCGGACGAAGAGCGACCTCGCGGACGCGGAGACGGGCGCCCTCGTGGAAGACGAGATCCGCGCGCTCGTCAAAGGCTCGTTCCTCGCGAACGCCCCCCTCGTCGCCGTCTCGGCCGTCACGGGCGCCGGTCTCGGCGAGCTGCGGGCGGCCCTCACCCGGGCGGCCCGCGGCCTCGTGCGCGAGGACCGCACGAAACGCGTGCCGCGTCTGTTCCTCGACCGCGCGTTCACGATGAAGGGCTTCGGCCCCGTCGTCACGGGAACGCTCGACGGGGGCCGCTTCGCCGTCGAGGACACGCTCACGCTCTTTCCCGAGCAGCGCGACGTGCGCGTGCGGCGCATCGAGGTGCACGGCGAGGAGCGCCGGGAGGCCTGGGCCGGGGAACGGACGAGCCTGAACCTCGCGGGGATCGAGCGGCTGGCTCTCCGCCGGGGCCAGGCGCTCGCCGCGCGCGGCGGCCTCGAGGCCTCTTCGGTGCTCACGGCGGAGGTCACCTGGCTGCCTTCCGTCAGGAGCCCCCTCGACGACGGCGCGCGCCTGCGCGTTCATCTCGGGACCGCGGACGTCGCGGGGCGCGTGCACCGGCTCGGGGCGAGTCCCGGGGCGGACGCTCCCGACAAACGCGCGTTCGCGCCGGGATCGAGCGGCTTTGCGCAGATCACGCTCGAATCGCCTCTGCCCGCGCGCCCCGGGGATCGCTTCGTCCTCCGGCGCCCCTCACCCGTCGAGACGGTCGGAGGAGGGCGTGTGCTCGACGCCGGGCGTCCGCGGATCCGGCGCCGGAGCGGCGCGGAGGACGTTCCTCTCCGTGCTCTCGGGCGGCGACGAACGGGACCTCGCGGACCTCTTCCTCCTCGAAGCCGGCCCGGCGGGTCTCACCGCGGCGCACCTCGGGCCGCGCCTCGGCGTGCCCGGTCCCGCGGCCGCCGCTCTCCTCGACGCGCTCGCCTCCTCCGGCAGAGCCCTGCGCATCGCGCCCGCGCTCCATGCGCATGCCGCGACCGCGTCCTCCCTCGCCGAGCGCGCCGAGGCCGCCTTCGCCGAGCGGCGGAAGAGCGGCGGCGTTTCCGTCTCCTTCGCGAAGACCGAGTTCGCCGAGCGGCTCGGAAAGTCGCTGTCGCCCGCCGCCGTGGACGGGTGGATCGCCGTTCTTCTCGCCGGCAGGAAGATCGCGCTCGACGGCGACCGCGTCGTCCCGCCCGGCGCGAAGGCCGCGGATCTCGCCGGTGACTCGGCTTCTTTCGCGGCGAAGATCGCCGAAGGGTTTCGCGCGGCGGGCTTCGACCCGCCTCACGTTCACGAGCTCGCGCGCCTCCTCGGGAACGAAACCGGCGGTCGTCGAGGGTCTCGTGTCGCACCTCGTGAAGTCCGGCACGCTCGTCCGGCTCTCGCCGGACCTCGTCGTCCACAAGGACGTTGCCCTCGCGGCGGAGAAGAAGCTCGAGGCCGCGCGCGGGCAGACGCTGAGCGTCGCGGGTTTCCGCGATCTCCTCGGCCTCACGCGCAAGACGCTCATTCCGCTGCTCGAGTATTTCGACGCGAAGAAAAAGACCCGGCGCCTCGGCGACGTGCGCAAGGTCGAGTGATCCGACTCGGATTCCGCTTCGGCCGAGGCGCGGAGGGGGTTCAGGGGCGTGGCGTCGCGCGCAGGTTCTTCTTGAGGACGCGCTCACTCTTCTTCTTCGCCGAGTCGAGCGTGTAGTCGAGCGCGGCGTCGAGCGCCATCCAGCACGAGACGGGTCGGCCGCCCGAAACGGCCGGCGTGAAACGCCACTTCGCGGCGAACCCTTTCAGCCAGAGCCCGAGGAGAGGCTCCGTCTCGCCCGTCGGAAGAAAGCGGCTGACCGTGCCCTGCTCGGAAACCTCGACGAGAGCGGTCACGCGGGCGCGCGCCCGCGACGCGTCGAGGCTCCACGGGGTCTTCTCCGGCGAGGGAAGCACGTCGACGTCCTCTATCGAGACGAGCGCGGCGTCCTTCGGGTCGATTTCGCGCGGATAGCGAGCCATCCACGCGTCGCCGGCCGTGTCCGGAAGCGTGGCGACGAGCGGGTCGTCCTTCCGGACCGGCTCGAGCGTGAAGGCCGTGAAGACCGCCTTCTCGAGCGAGACCGCGAGCTCGATGCCGTACGTCACCCACGTGGGAACCGGCTGCCCGCCCTTCTTCGCGGGCGAGAACCGCCAGCGGGGCACGAGCGCCGGGAGGGGCGCCGCGAACGCCTTGAGCGCCGGCTCGACGGCAAAAGCCTCCGCCACGCGTCCGGTCTCGAGCAGGTGCACCGTGAAGACGAGCGGCTGGCGCGTTTCGAGGTCGGGCGGGTTCGTGCGCTCGGCGAGCTTCGGCGCGTCGTCGAGCGCGCGGGTGAGCGGGTGGACGTACGCGACCTCCGCGGGCGTCAGGCGCGCCACGTCGGGCAGCACCTCCACGGGGCGGGGTGGCGGCGCCTGGGCCTCGGCGCTTCCCGCGAAGCCCGCGACTGCCGCGAAGAAGAGCGCGGCAGCGGCGACGGGAAGGGCGGGACGCATCCGGGTGATTCTAGCGGGAGCCGTCGCGGTTTGGCTCCCAACGGCCTTTCACTTCGCCTGCGCCCAGTTTCGGCCGCGCCCGACCTCCACGGTGAGCGGGACCGAGAGCGTCGCCGCGCCCTCCATCGTCGCCTTCGCGAGAGACGCGGTCTTCTCCGCGAGGGCCTCCGGACACTCGAGAACGAGCTCGTCGTGCACCTGCAGGAGCAGCCGCGCCTCCGGGGATCTCGCGGGCGAGGGCCGCGTCGAGGCGGAGCATCGCGATCTTGATGAGATCCGCGGCCGCTCCCTGGAACGGGGCGTTCATCGCCATCCGCTCGGCGTTCGCGCGCACGTTGTGATTCCGGTCGTGGAGGCCGGGAATGGGCCGCACGCGCCCGAAGAGCGTCTCGGTGCCGCCCGTCGCCCGCGCCTTCTCGAGGATGGAGTCGAGACACGCGCGGATCCTCGGGAACCGCTCGAAGTAGGCGGCGATGAACTCCTTGGCCTCCGCGCGCGGGACGCCGAGCTGCGTCGCGAGCGCGAACGGACCCATGCCGTAGAGCACGCCGAAGTTGATCGTCTTCGCGCCGCGCCGCTGGTCCGGCGTCACGGCAGCGGGGGCGAGCCCGAAGATCTTCGCGGCGGTTGCCCGGTGGATGTCCTCTCCGCGCCGGAACGTCTCGAGGAGCGCCTCGTCACCCGACAGGTGCGCGAGGAGGCGGAGCTCGATCTGGGAGTAGTCCGCGGCCACGAGGACCCGGCCGGCCGGCGCGACGAAGGCCCGGCGGATCGCGCGACCGGCCTCCGTGCGGACGGGGATGTTCTGGAGGTTCGGCGCGTTCGAGGAGAGACGCCCCGTCGCCGCGACCGCCTGGTCGTAGCGCGTGTGGATGCGCCCGTCGGCGGCGATGGCCAGGGGAAGCGCGTCCACGTACGTGCCCTTCAGCTTCGAGATCTCGCGCCACTCGAGGACGAGCCCCGGCACGGGGCCGGTGGACAGCGCCGCGAGCTCCTCGAGCACGTCCGAGTCCGTCGCCCAGGATCTCGTCTTCGCCGTCTTCTTAACGGCGGGATACGCCAGCTTCTCGAACAGGATCCGCCCGAGCTGCGCGGGCGACCCGATGTTGAACGGCTCCCCGGCCGCCTCGTGGATCTTCGCTTCGAGCGCGGCGAGCCTTCCGTCGAATTCCTTCGACATCTCGGCGAGCACGCCGCGGTCGACCGCGACGCCCGCGATCTCCATGCGCGCGAGGACGGGGATCAGCGGCAGCTCGATGTCGTCGAGGACTCTTCGGAGGGCCGAGCCCTCCGCGAGGCGGGGCGCGAGCGTCTCGAGGAGCGCGAGCGGGAGGCGGGCCCGCGGAGAGAGCCACTTCCGCCCGGCTTCCGACGCGAGCATGTCGAGCGTGACGGCCGCTCCGCCGGCGAGGTCCTTCAGGGGCGGCACCGCTTCCGGCGGGAGGTCCAGGACGCCGCGCGCGTCGCCCGCGAGATCGTGCGCGTGGAGACCCGGCGAGACGACGTAGCTCGCGAGCATGGAGTCCTCGATGCGCGCGGGAGGCGCGATCCCGAGCGCATCGGCCGCGAGAAAGAGCCGCTTGGCATCGTGGGCGACGAGGGGCACCTTCGAAAAAAGCTCTGCGAGGGCCTTCGTCCCGACCGCGTCGAGGGCGAACGCCACGGTCTCGCCGCCCGGCACCGCCACGATCGCCGCGAGCGGCGGCGCCGGCCAGGGCGCTCCGGGGCCGCACTCGACGTGGACGGCGGCGCGGCCCGCCTTCCGGGCCGACGCGTCGAGGGCCGCGAAGCCGGAAGCCGACGATTCCCAGCGCACCGCGTCCGGCGCTCCCGCCGGCGCGGCCTCCTCGTCGAAGAGGGAAAGGGAGGACGGAGCGGGAGACGCCGGCGGAGCCGATCTCCCGGAACCTCCCGGGCGCGACTCGAGAAGCTCCTTGCGGAGCTTCGCGAAGCCCACTTCCTCGTAGAACGCCGCGAGACGGGCCGCGGCTTCGTCCGTGAGCGGGCGGATGCGGAAGTGCTCGAGGAGACCTTCAGGGGCCGCCGGCAGCGGCCGGTCGCAGCGCACGGTCGCGAGCGTCTTCGAGCGGTAGGCGTCCTCCCTGCCCTGCTCGAGGAGCTCCCTCTTCTTGCCTTTCACCTCGTCCAGCCGCGCGTAGATCGCGTCCAGCGAGCCGAACGTCCCGATGAGCTCCTTCGCGGTCTTCTCGCCGACCCCCCGGACGCCCGGGATGTTGTCGGACGAGTCGCCCATGAGCGCGAGGACGTCGATGACCTGGGAGGGCTTCACGCCGAAGAATTCGAGAACGCCCGCCTCGTCGAGCAGCGTCTCCTTCGCGGGATGCCAGACGGCCACGTCGGGATCCTTCACGAGCTGGAAGAGGTCCTTGTCGGCCGAGCAGATCTCGGCGTGGAAGCCCGCCGAGGGCGCGAGGACCGCGATCGACCCGATGAGGTCGTCCGCTTCGAAGCCGGGCTCCTCGACGACCGCGAGTCCGAGGAGGCGGCAGAGGCGTTTGGCGTCCTCGATCTGCGGGACGAGGTCGTCCGGCATCGCGGCGCGCTGCGCTTTGTACGCCGCGTCCATCTCCTCGCGGAACGTCTTCTCGTAGCGGTCGAACGCGACGGCGACCGCGGCCGGCCTCCGCGTCGTCTCGTACTTCCGCCACATGTTCAGGAAGCCGTAGACGGCGTTCGTCGGCCGGCCCCCGGGGCCCGTCAGCCCGCGAATCGCGTAGAACGCGCGATAGAGGTAGTTCGAGGCGTCGAGGAGCGCGATCGTCGGCTTGTCGGGGGAAGGCGCCATCGCGCGGCAAGTGTATCCGCGCCGCGTAGAATCCGGGCGAGGCGCGATGTCGGCACTGGTGTCTCCCCCGTCCGCTCCGTCCCTTCCCGCGTCTCCTCCGGTGACGAACGGCGGGCTCGCTTCCGCGCTCCTCGCGCTCGCGGCCGCCGAGAGCCCGGAGAGCCGGCGCGCCGCCGAGTACCGAGCCGCCGCGCGGACGCTCCGCCAGCTCGGGACGGACCTCTTCGGCCGCCGTCTCGCCGTCTCGTCCCTGCCGGGAGTCTCGTCCCGGGCCGCCGACGCGATCGCGGCGTTCCTCGCGTGCGGCTCGGACGAGAACGTGGGAGACGCTCTCGCCGCGATGCTCGACCGCGCCGACCCCGCCGCGCACCGCAAGGCCGACTTCCTTTCACAGGCGGACGTGGACCGCATCCTCTCCGCCCCCGGCGGCCTCGCGCACGCCGATCTCCGCGGCGACGCACACCTCCACACGGACCGCTCGGACGGACGGATGCCGCTCGCGGCCCTTCATCGCGTGCTCGAGGCGCGCGGCGACGCGTACGCGCTCCTGACGGATCACGCGCGGGACTGCGCAGTCGCGGGCGGGCTCTTTCCGGGCGACTTCCGCGCGCAGCGCCGCGAGCTCGATCTCCTGAACGCGAGGAGCCATTCGGGGTTCACGATGTTCCTCGGCGCGGAAGCGAACATTGCCGAGGACGGCACCCTCGACGTCACACCCGGGAGCGTTCCGGAAATCGAAGCGGTCGTCGCGTCGATCCACACGGACCTCCGAAGCCCGCGCGACCAGACGGCCCGCCTCGTGCGCGCGATCGAGACGCCCGGGGTCGCGGTCCTCGGCCACCCGAAGGGGCGCCTCTACGACATGCGGAGCGGCATCCGCGCGGACTGGCCGCGCGTGTTCGCGGTGGCCGCCGCCCGCGGCGTCGCCATCGAGCTGAACGGCTGCCCCGAGCGGCTCGATCTCCCGCCCGCGCTCGCGCGCCTCGCCGTCGATTCCGGCTGCCTCTTCTCGCTGTCCTCCGACGCGCACGCGGCGGCGCACCTTTCGTTCCTCGACTTCGGTCTCGCCGTCGCGCGGCTCGCCGGGATTCCCGCGTCGCGCGTCGTGAACGCCTTCTCCCGCGACCGCTTTCTCGACTGGCTCGAGGAGCGCCGCGCCGGCTGAACGCGCTCAGTCGTAGATGACCGAGCCGGGGTCGAAGCGGTCCCCCGTGTCCGGCCCGCTCCACGTGCCGTGGTTCACGTCGTAGTGCCAGCCGAAGGACGTGTAGGGGAACCGGAAATAGGTCGCGATGCCGAGGAGGGCCTTCCCCCACCACAGCTTCTCGGGCACGCCGGCGGCGAGGAGCACCTCGCGCAGGTTCAGACCGATCTCGGCGCCGACGTTCCGCTCGCGCACCGGCGCGGGGGAGTAGCGGTAGCCCTTCGAGCCGTATGTCACCGAGAGAAGCAGGAAGCGCGCGGGCCCCGGCGGGAGGCCGAGACGCGGTAGAAAGCCGCCGAGCTTGAGATCGGCCGAGTAGATCTCCTTCGAGTAGTCGTCGCCGTAGCCGCCGAACCGGCAGCACGCGTCCGGGATGCGCGCCTTCACGTAGCCGAAGCGCAGGCCGACGGTGTCCTTCAGGCCCCACGCGTCGATCCCCGTCGCGACGAGGGAGCCGATCGTGTTCGCCGTGATGTCCTCCCAGGAGAAGCCGTACTTCGAGTAGCCGTCGCCGACCTCGATGAGCGCGCCCGTGAGAGCGAAGACGCTCACGGCGAGCGCGCGGGACTCGGCCGGCGTCTTCCCGACGCCGCGGTACGCGCCCTGGAGCAGCTGCGTCCCGAAGTAGCCGAGGAAAACGTGGGAGGCCTTGTCGGCGCCGCCCGCGTACGTGTCGCGCTGGAACCAGCGCTCGTTCGCGACCGTGAATTCCGAGCGGCTGGACGTTCGCCACCACGTGAAATAGCCGACGACGGGTGCGCCGAGGAAGACGCCGGCCGTGATCGCGGTCGTTCTGCCGTCCCAGAACGTCTCCGGCGCCGGCCCGGACGCGGGCTCGGTCACGGAAGGCGGGCGCGCGGACGCGCCGGCGGGAGAGGCCTCGGGAATGACGGCGTCGAGGCGGAAGCCCGGGGAAGGCTCGAACGCGTCGCCGGGCCGATCGAAGCCGAGAACGGCGCCGGACGCGCTTCCGGAGGCGAGAGTGAAGACGAGAGCGAAGGCAAAGGCGAAGAAGGCGGCGCATGCCGCGGCGAAGTACCGCCGGCTCACAGAGTGAGCGCGCGGGCCTTCGCGAGCGCGCGCGTCTTCTCGAGAGCATCGGAGACCTTCTTCTCGAGATCGGCGGCGTCCTCGCGGAAGCCCTGCGAGAGCTCCGGGTCCGACACGCCCGGCAGGTTGATCCGCACGTTCGCGAGCGCGCCGAGCGCGGCACCGTGGAGGAGCAGGGCGGCGACCCACGCGTCGGACGCCGCGTTCGGATTGCCCTTCTCGAGCACGAGGGGCGCGGTTTTCAGGCCCTCGTGCGCGAAAAAGGCGGTCTGCATCGGCACGGTGGTCGCGAGGACGTTCGCCGCGTCGATCGCGCCCTGGCGCGCCGCCTTGTCCGAATCGGACTCCTTCGGAAGCCGGCGCGCGGCCACGACGGCATCGAACGCTTTCGTGTCCTCGTCCACGAGCTCGAGAAGCCTCCGCCGGGCTTCGCGCAGCCGATCGCCAAGCGGTTCGAGGTCTCCCCACGACGCGCGGTATTTTTCTTTTCCGAGCGTGAGGCGGACGACCATCTCGAGGAGCGCGGAACCGCAGGCGCCGGCCGCCGCCGAAGCCGAGCCGCCGCCGGGAGCGGGAGCGTCGGACGCGAGGGAACCCGCGAAATCCGAGACGGAGAGACCGACGAGCGTCATGGCGCGCGCGAGCGTAGCAGGTCGCCGCCTTCGACCACCCGTTCTCCCGCCACGAGCACGTCGGAGACGAGGTTGACGCCCCAGTGGTAGACGAGATGCTCGAGGGCGGGCGCGTCGAGGAGCACCACGTCGCCGGTCTTCCCCGCCTCGAGCGAGCCCCGGCGCGCGCCCTCGCCGAGCGAGGCCGCCGCGTTGAGCGTCATCGCCGTGAGCGTCTCCTCGACCGTGAGGCCCATCCCGACGGAGGCGAGGAACGCGACCGCCGGGAGCGATTCCGTGTACGAGGAGCCGGGATTGCAGTCCGTCCCGAGAGCGACGGGGACGCCGGCGGTCACCATCTTTCGGGCGGCGGCGTAGCGGTTCATCCGCAGGAACACGGACGTGCCGGGAAGCAACGTCGCGACGACGCCCGTCCTCGCCATGTCCTCGATGCCCTCGTCCGTCGCGTAGAGAAGGTGGTCCGCGGAGGCGGCCTTCACGCGCGCCGCGAGCGAGGCGCCGCCGAGCGGCGAGAGCTCGTCGGCGTGGACCCGCGGGACGAGGCCGAGGGCCTTCCCCGCCTCGAGGATCGCGGCCGATTCCTCGAGGGAGAAGACGCCCTCCTCGCAGAAGACGTCGACGAAGCGCGCCCCGAGCGCCGCCAGCGCGGGAAGGATCTCGGCCCGGCACTCGTCCACGTAACGCCGCTTGAGGGCGGCGGAGCCGCGCCTTTCCGGCGGCACCTCGTGCGCGGGGAGCGCCGTCGGCGCCACGCCGACGGCGTGGCCTTTCGCGCCCGCGAGCAGCGCCCGCATTTGCTTCGTCTCGTTCCTGAGATCGAGGCCGTAGCCCGTCTTCGCCTCGCAGAACGTGGTGCCGTGCGCGAGCATCCGGTCGAGGCGCGCGCGCACGTTCGCGGCGAGCGTCTCCTCAGAGGCGGCCCGGGTCGCGGCGACGGTCGCGACGATCCCGCCTCCGGACGCCGCGATGCCCGCGTAGGTCTCCCCTTTCAGACGCCGGTTGAACTCGTCCTCCCGGAAGCCCTCCCAGGGCAGATGCGTGTGCGCGTCGACGAACCCGGGAACGGCCGTCCGGTTCCTGCCGTCGAGAACCGTCTCCTCGCGCGCGGCGGCCTCGCCGTGGAGCCGGACGAAATCCGCATCGGCCCCCGCGAAGACGATCACGCCGTCCTCCACGAGGAGCGCGGCGTCCCTCACCCGGCGCAGAACGCCCTGGGAGGCGCCGGCGCGGGCCGAGCCTCCCTCCGGCGTCGCCAGCTCGGCGAGATGCCGGATGGACAGCCGCTTCAGGCCGTTTCCCCCTCGCGCTTTTTCGGGCGGTGGATCGAGAGGGAGCTCTCCATCTCGTCCTCTTCCTTGTCGAAGTTGAGGACCTGCTGGAAGAGGTCGATCGTGCTCTGGAGCTTCAGCTGGAAGTTCCGGCGCTCCATGCGGAGCTCGCGGATCTTCTTCTCCGTTTCGGCCATCCGTTCGAAGCCCTGCTGCACCATGCGCTCGGCTTTCGTCTCGGCCTCGTTCACGATGCGGCCCGCGTCCTTCTCGCTCGTCTCGCGGAGGCTGTCGGCCGAGCGCTGGGCGAGGAGAAGCGTCTCCTTCAGCGTGACCTCCGTGTCGCGATGACGGGCGTTCTCCTCCCGCAGCCTCGCGTTCTCGCGCTCCAGGTCGTCGAGCTCGCGGGACATCTCTTCGAGGTCCTCGGCGAAGGCATCGAGGAAGTTCGTCACCTCGGCCGGGTCGAAGCCGCGAAACCGCTTCGGAAACTGCCTCTTTCGGATCTCGAGCGCGCTGATGGAGGGTCTCATGCGCGCGATTATAAACCCTTTGGACTCAATTCAATGGACGCGAAAGTCGCGCCCCGGGTCGACGACCGTGAAGCGCCGGCGCCGGAACGGGTTCCTCACTCGCGGGAAACGCGGCCCGCTGCCGCGCGACCCTCGAACGAAGAGCCAGCTGACGGGTAGCCCGCCCAGGACGAAGACAAGGCGTGCGAGGGACCGCGATTGTTCGAGCTCCCCGAACACGACGAGAACGAACGCGATCGCCGCGAAGGCGAGTCTCGTCATGGGGAAGACGCCGAAAAAGAGAAGACTCTGCGAAGGTCCCTCGAGCATCCACGCGAAGATCAGCGCGAGGAGCGCCGGAGAGATTCCTGCGCCGCCTCCGACGAAGATGCCGAAGCCTCCGGCGACAATCGTGGCCGCCGCGAGGAAGAGCGCGAAGCGTCGCGAGCCCCACTGGGGCTCCATCTCGCTGCCGAGGCTCCAGAAGAGAAGCAAGGCGAAGAGGACGCCGCCGATCGAGGCGTTCACGAAGGCGTACGTCAGAAGCCGCCAGACCTGCCCGGCCAGCACGGCGCGGGGCGCGAGGGCGAGCCACGCCGCCCCGACCGGCCACCCGAGCGTCAGGAGGTAGCCCGCCGCGACGAGGACGAGGACCGAGCGCGTCACGGGCGGGATGCGGCGCCAGCCAGGAGGCGCGGCGAAGCGTGTCGCGTACGTCGGCCTCATCGCCGGCAGATTAGCAAGGCCGCTCTCTCCCTCTTCACCTTCTAGGAAATCTCCTTCCTGGTCTCGCGCGCCCCGAAGATCGCGCTGCCGATGCGCACGACGGTCGCGCCCTCTTCGATCGCCGCTTCGAAGTCGTCGCTCATGCCCATGGAGAGCTTCGAGAGCCCGAGCGTCTCGCCGAGCTTTCGGAGCGCCGCGAAGTGCGGACGCGTCTCGCCCGGCGGAGGAATCGTCATGAGTCCCTCGAGGTCGAGCGCGGGCAGCGCCCGAACGATTTCGACGAGCGCGGCGGCGCCCGCCGGCTCGACACCCGACTTCGTGGCTTCCCCGCCGAGGCGCACCTGGACGAATACGGCGAGACGCTTCGTGGCGGCCGCCGCGGCGCGGTCGAGCCGCCGGGCCAGCTCGGGCGAGTCGATCGTCTGGACGACCGCGGCCGCCTTCACGGCGCGATTCACCTTGTTCGACTGGATCGGGCCGATGAGGTGTCCCACGGCGTCGGCCGGCAGCCCCGGAAACTTCTCCTCCGCTTCCTGGACGCGGTTCTCGCCGAACGCGCGGGCCCCGGCGGCGTGCGCGGCGACCAGGTCGGAGAGCGGGTAGGTCTTGCCCACCGCGACGAGGAGGACGCTCGCGGGTTCGCGTCCGCTGCGCGCCGCCGCCGCCGCGATCCGCCCGTTGACGTCGGCGAGACGCGCGGCGATCTCCCCGGCCCGCGTCACGCTGCTTTCACCTTCGAACGCGCGCGGCGTCGCGAGCGGAGTCGAGAGCCCCGTTCGCGAGGGCGTCGGCCTCGTGATTCTCCTCGCGCGGCACGTGGACGACGCTCAGCTTCGGAATCCGGCTCGCTTTCCGCCTGGCCTCTTCGAGGAAGCCCGCGAGGTGCGGCGCCTTCATCCGGTACTCGCCGGAAAACTGCCGGAGGACGAGCTGGCTGTCGGCCCGGATCTCGACGTCCCGGGCGCCCGCTTCGAGCGCGAGGTCGAGGGCCGCGAGAAAACCGCGCCATTCGGCCACGTTGTTCGTGGTGGAGCCGAGCGTCCTGGCGTCCTTGAGCCCCGCGGGCGACCAGACACCGTACGACGCGGGCCCGGGATTCCCGCGCGACGCCCCGTCGAAGTAGAGAACGAGCGTTCCGGCGCGCCTCACGGAATCCAGTACATGATCCGCTTGCAGCTCTCGCAGAAGACCGTCTCCTTGGAGAGCCGGAGATCGGAGAGGAGCTGCGGGCGCAGGCGCACGTGACAGGCCGAGCAGGCGGCCGTCTGCGGCCCCACCATGTCGACCCGGGCCACGGCCACGCCGCCCCTCTTTCTCCGGATCTGCTCGAACGTCTTCAGGAGGCGCGGTTCGAGGTCGGCCTTCAGGACTTTCACCCGTTTGTTCGCCGCCGCGATCTCGGCGTCGAGAGCGGCCTGCTCGGCCCGCCACTCCTTCATCTGCTCTTCGTAGCCGGCCTCTTCCGCCGGGAACGCCTCGTCCCGAAGGTCGAGCTCCGTCGAGGACCCGGCCATCGTCTCGTCGAGGGAAAGGAGCTCGTCCTCGCGGGTTCTCACCTCGCGTTTGATCCCGTCGATCTCGTTCAGGAGCGCGCTGTACTCGCGGCTCGTCTTCACGGACTGCAGCTGCTGCTGGTACTTCTTCAGGTGCTCGTTGAAATCCTGGATCTCGGCGTCGAGCGCTTTCTTGCGCTCCCCGGCCTGCGAGAGGATCGCCCCCGCCGCCTCGCGCTGGCGCCGCGCGTCGAGATAGGCGGCCTCGATGTGAACGAGGTGGTCCGGGGTCTTGTCCCGCCGTTCGGTTTTCTGGTGAACCTCGAGAAGAACTTCCTGGAGAAGAAAAAGCCTGTCGAGCGGACTCGTCATCGTCGCGCTCACCTAATCGTCCCAGTCTTCATGTTGAACCCCCTCAAATGCAAAAACGGGCGCCACGCGGCGCCCGTCTGGACGGACCCCCGGCGCTCGAATACGCCGGAGGGATCGGAAGTGTCTCTGCGCGCCCGGATTTCGAGTCTCCCTCTTTCATGTCGCCGTCGGAACCGTCCGGTGGGTCCGCCTGGATTCGAACCAGGGACCCGCCGGTTATGAGCCGGTGGCTCTGACCGCTGAGCTACGGACCCTTACGGCCGAAGAACCAATATAACACCTTACTGCCCGACGTCCACGAAGGGCCGGAGCTTCTTGGCCCGGCTCGGGTGCCGGAGCTTCCGAAGCGCCTTGCTTTCGATCTGCCGGATGCGCTCGCGGGTCACGTTGAAGCTCTTTCCGACTTCCTCGAGCGTGTGCTCCGAGCCGTCGCCGACGCCGAAACGCATGCGGAGAACCTGCTCCTCGCGCGGGGTCAGCGTCTTCAGGGTGCGGCGCGTCTGGTCCTTGAGGTTCGCGACGATCACGGCGTCGATCGGCGAGATGACCTGGCGGTCCTCGATGAAGTCGCCGAGATGCGAATCCTCCTCCTCGCCGATCGGCGTCTCGAGAGAGATCGGCTCCTGTGCGATCTTCATGATCTTGCGGACCTTCGACGCGGGCATGTCCATGCGCTTCGCGATCTCCTCGGCGGTCGGCTCGCGGCCGAGCTCCTGCACGAGAGAGCGCTGCGTGCGCGTGAGCTTGTTGATCGTCTCGATCATGTGGACCGGGATGCGGATCGTGCGGGCCTGGTCCGCGATGGCGCGCGTGATGGCCTGGCGGATCCACCACGTCGCGTACGTCGAGAACTTGTAGCCCCGGCGGTACTCGAACTTCTCGACCGCCTTCATGAGCCCGATGTTCCCCTCCTGGATGAGGTCGAGGAACTGAAGGCCGCGGTTCGTGTACTTCTTCGCGATCGAGACGACGAGGCGGAGGTTCGCGACGATGAGCTCCTGCTTGGCCTGGTCGGCCTCGCCCTCGCCTTCGCGGATGAGCTTCATCGTGCGCTTGATCTCGTCGTGGTCGATCCGGTACTTCTCCTCGAGGTCCTTGAGCATCTGCCGGTACTTCGAGACACGGCGCTTGTAGAAGTCGCGGCGGACTTCGTTCTTCTCTTTCTTGAGGTTCGCATGGTCCTGGCGGATCGTGGCCTCGGGCATCGCGAACTGCCGGTCGAGGTCCTTCAGCATGTTCACCATGCGCAGGAGAGTCGCAGGCGTGAAGTCGATCGCGTGGATGAGACGCGCGATCTCCGAGATGCGGCGGTCGATCGCGGGATCGACGACGGGCTGCGGCTTCGTGGGCGGCACCGGCTTCCCCGCCGCTTTCGCCTTCGCGTGCACGAGGGCCTTGACCGTCAGCTTCTTCGGCTTCGGCGCGGGCCGCTTGCGGTCGGCCAGCTTGCGCAGCTCGCCGTCGAGCTTTCCGATCTTCTCGAAATGCTTCTGGATCGACCCGATGCGGTTCGCGGTCCTGGGATCGATCTCGTCCGCTTCCTCGAGCGCCGCGGCGGCGAACTCGAGGAAGCCGCGCGCGACGTTCTTGTCCTTCTTGGCCTGCTCGACGATCTTCAGGATCTCGCCGAGGACGACCTTGTTCGTCGACAGGGCGCGGTAGATCTTCGCCTCGCCGTTCTCGATGCGGCGGGCGATCGAGACCTCGCCCTCGCGGTCGAGCAGCTTCACGGTGCCCATCTCGCGCAGGTACATCCGGACGGGGTCGTTCGTCTTCTCGACGGTCGTCGGATCGGGAACGGTCGTCGCGGACCCGGCCGCGGGTCCGGCCTTCTTCGTCGCCTTCTCCGGGACGTCGACGACCTCGATGCCGTAGTCACCGAACCGGATGTAGATCTCGTCGAGCTCGTCCGGCGCGTTCGCGAGCTCCTCGGGCAGAGCCTGATAGATCTCGTCGTAGAGCAGGTACCCCCGCTCCTTTCCGAGGTTGATCAGGGTCCTGACTTCAGGGTGTTTTTCTTCTACCGTCACCGACTTCTCGCTTCCATGCGCGTCAGGGAGTCTCCGGCGCGCTTCAAATTCGTCTCGCGGTCTCTGCCTTTAGTTCCGCCTTCAGACTCCGGATTTCCTCGACGAGGGCCTGCTTGCGGCGATAAGCCGCGTCCCGCCCCGTGAGGTTTCCGGACGCCACGGCGTCCTGTATCTCTGGCTGGAGGCCTCTCGCGGTTTCCTCCAGCAAACGTATCTTCAACTGAAGCAATGGGATGTGAATTCGGGAGAGCCCGCTTCTGTCTCCGCTCTCGCCCGGGGTTTCTGCCCTCGAATTGCCCTGGCCGAGCAGCAATTCAGCGGCGAGGGGACCCGCATCCGCTCCAAGATGTGACGTAAGCTGTGAAAAATCAAGGGTTCCGGTTCCTTCCGGCAAGTCCCGTAGGGCCGTAAGTAGCTCTTTTGCAATAGGATGAGAAAAAACTTCCGCCGGGATCCTTGCCGTGAGCGCGGCGCTTTGCGGCCATTCAGATAGAAGTGTTGCCAGCACACGCGCCTCCTGTTCGGGTAGCTCGACGGAATGCCGCGGCGCTGCGGACTCCGGCGTCGGCTTAACCGGCGCGAGGCCGGTTTTCTTCCCCGACGGCGAAGCGAAGACCGAAAGGGGCACGCCGGCTCCCCGCGCGAGACCGGACAACAGCTCGTGACGGAGCACCGGATCCGGCGCCACGGTGATGATGTCCACGGCCTCCCGCAGCTTCGCGGCGCGCTCCGTCGGGTCCTGCCCGGCGGCCTCGGGAATTCGCGCCAGGAGAGCCTGGAGGAGCGGCGGCGCCTCTGCGATCGCCGCGCGCAACGCTTCGGGGCCGTGCGCCGCGAGATACGAGTCGGGGTCGTGTCCGTCCGGCAGCACGAGATGGCGCACGTGCATTCCCCGAGCCAGGAGGAGCGGGAACGCCTTGTACGCCGCGGCGACGCCGGGCGCGTCGCCGTCGTACGCCACGACGACCGTCGCGGCCTGCCGCGCAAGGAGGTCCACCTGCTGGGTCGTGAGCGCCGTGCCCATCGAAGCGACGGCGTTCGCGGCGCCCGCGCGCTCACAGGCGATCCGGTCGAAGTAGCCTTCGACGAGGAGGACGAGGTCTTCCCTCCGGATCGCCTCTTTCGCCCGGTCGAGGCCGTAGAGGAGCTTTCCCTTCGAGAAACGCGCGGTCTCCGGGGAGTTGAGGTACTTCGGCTCGTCGTCCCCGAACGCGCGGGCGCCGAAGCCCAGTATCTCGCCGCGTCCGTCGCGAATCTCGATCGTCAGCCTGTTCCGGAAGCGGTCGTACACGCGCCCCGTCTCCGGGTTCTTCTGAAGGAGTCCCGCCTCGACCAGCGTGTCTTCCTGGACACGCGTCGCGAGAGAGGTCCTGAGGGCGTCCCAGGCGTCGAGGGCCGCTCCGAACCCGTAGACATGCCCTTCCTCCGGCGTGAGCCCGCGCCTCTCGAGGAGCGCCCGCGCGGCCGGATGCCTGTCGAGGTTCGCGCGAAAGAACGCCGCCGCGAGACTCAGCGCCTCCGCCGCACGCGTCTCCTTCCCGCGATCCACGCGCGTGCCGCTCCTGCGGACCGGCACGGCGATGCCCGCGAGCCGGGCGAGATAGGCCACCGCTTCGGGGAACTCGAGACGCTCGGTCTCGCGCACGAAGGTGATCGCGTCGCCCTTCGCCCCGCATCCGAAGCAGTAATAGAAACCCTTGTCGGGATGCACGTGAAACGACGCGCTCTTTTCGGTGTGAAACGGGCACAGGCCCTTCCACGAGCGGCCTGCTTTCTTGAGCGAGGTGACGGAGCCGATGAGCTGAACGAGATCCGTGGCCGCGAGAACGTCCCGCTTGACGTCGTCCGTGATGTCGTAAACGGGCTCAGACATCCAGCCTCGCGATCGTGACGGCCTGACCGCCCTCCTGTGCGTCGCCCCAGCGGTAGGACGCGATTCCGGGATGCGTCTTCAGAAACTCGCGCACTGCCGCCGCGAGCCTGCCCGTCCCGTGGCCGTGGACGAGGCGGAGCGCCGCCTTGCCCGAGAGAAGCGCGTCGTTGATGGCTCTCTCGACGACGGGAAGGGCGTCGTCGACCCGTTGCCCGACGAGCACGACCTCGGCGGTGGCGAGCGTCGTCCCGGACGAGGACGGCGGGAGCCGACTCGAAACGGCGGCCAGGGGCTTGGCCGGAATCGCACGGCCTGCCGGAGGAACGGAGGAAGCGGGGGAGAGAGCCGCGAGCGATACCCGCACGCGCTTCCCCTTGACCTCGACCTCGGCCTCGCCGCGTCCCGCCGCGAGCGCGAGGAGCCGGCCCGTCGCGCCGAGGCCCGCGACGCGGACCTCCATGCCGACGGAAACGGGCCCAGCCAGCGGGGGAGGCTCGTCGTCGCCGCCGAAGAGGCCGAGCGCGGCCTCGCGCGCCGTCTGTGTGACGGTCATCAGCGCGCCCCGCGAGATCGAGCGCCCCGCCTTCAGGTCCTCGCGCATGCGCTCGAGCTCCTGCCGCGTCCTCTCGCGCAGCGTCGCGAGCGCCTTGTCGACCTGTTCCTTCGCCCTCGCCTTCACCTTCTCCCGCTCGGCCGCGAGAGCGGCGCGCTCCCGCTCGAGATCGACGAGGCGGCCGGCAGTCTTTTCCGCCGCCGCCTGCGCCTTGTCCGCCTCCTCGCGGGCGCGGCGCGTTTCGGTTTCGAGGCGCGTCAGGGCCGCGTCCGCGGCCTCCCACTTCGCGCCGAGCTGTTTCTTCGCGGCGGAGAGGACGCGCGCCGGCAGGCCCGCCTTCTCCGCGACCGCGAGCGCGCGCGAGCGCCCGCTCGCGCCGGCCCGCACGTGGAACGTGGGCCGGCCGGCCTTCTCGTCGAACTCCATCGCGGCGGAGAGGACGCCGGTCCTGTCCTGAGCCCACTCCTTGACGGCGGAAAGGTGCGTCGTCGCGATCGTGACCCCGCCGCGCGCGAGATCCTCGTCCAGGACCGCGATCGCGAGCGCCGCTCCCTCGTCCGGATCGGTGCCGCTGCCGAGCTCGTCGAGGAGGACGAGACTCCTCGGCGTGGCCTCCGCGAGGACGCGGGCCGTGCGCGTCATGGCGGCCGCGAACGAAGAGAGGTCTCCGAGAAGGTCCTGCGCGTCGCCCGCGACGACGAGCACCTTGTCGAACACGGGAAGCGTGGAGAGAGGCCCGCACGGAATCGCGAAGCCCGACTGCGCGAGGAGCGCGAAAAGGCCGACGGTCTTCATCGCGACGCTCTTGCCGCCCGCGTTCGGCCCCGAGAGGAGCAGGAGCCGGGCGCCTTCCGGGAGCTCGAGATCGAGCGGCACGGCGTCCGCGTGACGTTCCTCGAGCTCTCCGAAGACGTCCGCCCGGAGATCGGCGAGGCGCCGGTCGAGAAGCGGATGGCGCGCGGCCCTGAGGACGAGCCGATCGGAGAAGTCGGGGAAGATGCCCGCGGTGCGCGACGAAAACTCCGCGCGCGCCTGGAACGCGTCGAGCTCCGTGAGCACCTCCACCGCGGCCACGAGGTCCTCGCGCCGCGCCGAAAAGCGGCCCGTCAGCGCCACGAGGATGCGGTGCACCTCCTCCCGCTCTTCTTCGACGGCTTCCTGGAGCGCGTTGTTGTCCTCGACGACGAGGAGGGGCTCGACGAAGACGGTCTGGCCCGAGCCCGACCGCTCGTGCACGAGGCCGCCCACCTGGTCGCGAAGGTTCGCGCGCACGGGCAGGCAGTAACGCCCGCCCTTCTCGGTGACGTAACCGCCCGTCAGCGCCTCCGGGTGCGTCCGCGCGACCTCCTCGAGCTTGCGGACGACTTCCTTCCTCAGCCGCTGGATCGAGGAGCGAATCGCATAGAGGCGCGCCGACGCCGTGTCCTTGACGCGCCCGTCGGGCTCGAACGTGGGTTCGCGCTCTCCGAGCAGGTCCTCGAACGACGCGAGAGGAAAGAGCAGGTCGGACAGGGCGGACAGCTCCAGGTCGGGAACCGGCACGGCGGCGCGCGCGCCCTCCGCGCGCTCGACGAGGAGGAAGAGATCGAGGAGGTCCTCCGGCGGAAGAGCGCGCCCCTGCGGGCCGAGGCGCGAGACGAGGGGAGCCCCTTCATCGAGCCCCCCGAGAGCGACCGGAGGGCGAAGGGAGCGGCGCGCAAGGAGATCCCGGGTGACGCCGAGGCGGCGCACGACCTCGAACGCATCGGGCGACGGCGTTGCGCCGAGGACCCTGTCCCGGCCGCGCTCCGTGGAACAAAAACGCCCGGCGAGCCGAAGCGCGCCGGGCCAGTCGAGTTCGGGATGACTCACGGAACGGGAATCTACATCCCCGTGCGGCGCTCTTCCGCCAGCTTGCGGAGCATTTTCTTGCGGGCGGCGATGGCCTTGCGTTTTCGCTTGGCCGAGGGCTTCTCGTAGTGCTGACGTTTCTTGAGCTCGGAGAGGATTCCGGATTTCTCGCACTTGCGCTTGAAACGGCGCAGGGCGTTCTCGAACGACTCGTCTTCCTTGACGTGGATCAACGGCACTTAAGATCTCCCTCCTCTCCGGCCCCGAGTGCCCCGAACGCGAAGGTTCAGAGGGCGCGGGCAAACCCCGCATGCTAAAGCCGGCCGGGCCGGGCGTCAATTGACCCCACCGGAGTCCCGCGAACGTACGCTGTCCGAATATAATGCCGGGAACACGACGCCGAAGGCCCGGCCGGAAGGCGCCGTCAGGAGACGTATGTCGGTCGACCCCGCCGCGACACGCCGCTTGATCGAATCGCTCTCCACGCATCTCGAGGATCACCTCGCGACGTGGAAATCGTCGCTCGTGGACGCACGGAGAGACATCGAGGTCCTCCTCACCACGCTGTCGGACAAGATCCCGGCGCACGCGGACCCGCTGCTCCCGGAGGACCTCGTCGCGCTCATGCTCGAGGACGCGGCGCCGGCGCCCCCGGCTCCCGCGGCGGCCCCCGCCTCGGGCGCGCCCCAGGCCGATTGGACCGTCGTGCGCGGCTCGCTTGCCGCCATCGAGTCCGCACGCACGCAGGTCGACGTCCTCTCGCGATTCCTCACGCGCGTGAACGCGCATGCGTCGCGGGTCGCCCTTCTCGTCCTTCGGAACGACCGGCTCACCGGCTGGAAGGCCCTTGGATTCGACGCGTCCGGTGGACGCGACGAAGCGGTGCGTTCCCTCGACATCGCCGGCGAGGACGACCCGTTCGTCGCCGCCGTGCTCAAGTCGCAGCACTCCGTGCTCGCCGAGCCGCCCAGCGAATCCGGGCTGCTCCGCCGCGCTCTCGGCGGGCAGGCGCCGTCGCGCACGCTCCTCGTTCCGATGGTCATCCGCGACAGGCTCGCCGGCGTCGTCTGCGCCGACGAGCTTCCGGGCGAGGACGGCCGCCTGAACGAGGCCGCCGTCGAGGTTCTCACGTTCGTGACGGGGCTCGCGGTGGATCTCCTGGCCGCGCGCAAGAAGATCCCGTCCCCCTCTCTCACGCCCACGGGGGAGGCGATCGCCCGATTCGAGCCCTCGCTGGCGACGGCTTCGCCGCCACCGGCCGTCCCCGACTTCGAGGTCGAGGCCTCTCCCGCCCCGACGCCCGCCCCGACGCCCGCCCCGACGCCCGCACCGGCGCCCGCGCCGCCGCCCGTTCCACCACCTACCCAGCGCTCGCGGTCCACCGACGCCGGTGAAGCGCTGCGCGCCATCGAAGAGTCCGCGAAGTCCCGGATCGCACCGGGCATCCGCTCCTTCTCGTCCGATCCCGGCCTCACGAGCCAGATTCCCACGATGGGGGCCGTTCCGGCTCCACCCGCTCCGCCGCCTCCCGCTCCCCCCGTCCCTTCGTTCTCACTGTCGCCTTCGTTCTCACCGTCACCCTCGTTCCCGCCGTCTTCGATCCCGGCGGGGGCTTCCCTCGCGGCTGCCCCCGCGGCCGCGCCTCCGCTCTCCGCTTCGCTTCCCGGATCGCTGACCTCGCCGCTCTCCAACGCGTCCACCGGCGATTTCACCGGTGCGTTCGAGGCTCTGCGCGCGTCCGGGCGCGTGCCGTCGCCCACGGAAGGCGACGTCACCGTCCAGAAGCCCGCCCGAGCGTCGAGCTCCGCCGTGACGCCGCCACGCGACATCGGGAGCGCGGTGCGACCGATCTCCGGTTTCGTTCCGCGGGGTCGCGCGACGGCCGCCGACAGCCCGCAACGCGCCCACGACGACGCCCGGCGGCTGGCCCGCCTCCTCATTTCGGAGATCAAGCTCTACAACGAGAAGAAGGTGGAAGAGGGCCGCGCCCTGAACGACCTCTACGAGCGTCTCAAGGACGACATCGAGAGGAGCCGCCAGGTGTACGACGAGAGGACGCCCGCTGCCGTCCGCCAGGAAACGGACTTCTTCCACGACGAGCTCGTGCGCATCCTGGCCGATGGTCGGGCCGAATCGCTCGGCTCGGTGAGCTGAGCAGCTGAATCTCCGGGTTGTCCTTCTCGCGGGCGCGCTCTCCGCGCGCTGCCTCGCCCGTGCGCCGGCGACGCCGGATGCGCCGCCGGCCTCCCCGGGCGCGGCCGAGCTACGGTCGCGCCTGATCGCCGCGTCCCTTGCCCTCGCGAAAGGCGACGGTTCCGCCGCCGCCCGCGTCGCCGGACTCGACGCGTCGCCTCTCGGCCTCCCTGGGCTCCCCGCGTGGATCGGACTCTCGGCGGACACCGATGCGCGCGAGGATCGCGTGCCCGCGCTCCTTGCCTTCGCGGCGGGTGAACCGTCTCTCGCTCTCGCGCGCGCCGCTCTCGCGCGCGCCGCGCGTCTCGCCGTGACGACGCAGGAGCGCGACGCCGTGCGCGACGCCCTCGCCGTACGCCCCGCGCCGCAGGCGTCGCAGCCCCGCGCGTTCATCGCGCAGGCGCTCGCCGAGTCTCGCGTCGCCTCCGGCGCCGAGGTGTACGGCCGACTCGTCCGGCTCGCCGCGGTCTTTCCCGACGCTCCTGCCCGCGCCGCTGACCTCTTCGACGACGACGACCGGAACGCCTTCGACGCCGCCATCCGCGGGTCGTCCGCCGAGATTCGCGTGGCCCGGGCCCGGGTGATCGCGGGCCGCGACTCCAAGGAGGCGTCCGCGCTCCTGCGCTCGCTCGGTCCGGAGGTGCCTGCCCGTTCGCGAGCCAAGGCCGCCGATGCGTGGCTTCTCGCGGGGAGCCCGCGCGACGCGAAGCGCCTCCTCGCCCTCGGACCCGCCGACCCTTCGGATGACGCGGAGGCGCTGCACTTCTCGGCGCTCTCGTGGCTCGTCGAGACGCGTCTCATGAGCTCTCCGGAACCCCGCCGCGCGCGCCGCAGCCGTCACGCGCCCGCCACCCGGCCGAAACCGGGCCGCCCGGCCGTGTCCGCGAAGGAGATGGCCGCCGCCGGAGCCAGGCTGGCCGCGCTCGACGTTCTCCTCGGCCGCCCGCTCTCCGACGAGGACCGGCGCCGGCTCCTGGAGGGCGGGGTCCGTCTCGCCTGGAAGTCCGCGCACGCGGACGAAGCGCGCCGCCTCCTCGTGCCGCTCCTCGCGCTCGACCCGACGACGGAGGCGGGCGCGGCGGACTGGTTCGCCGACGCGTGGACGCGTTATACGGGCGGCGATTTCGCCGGAGCGGCGCGCCTCCTGGACGAGCAGATTCCCGCGTATCGAGAGGCATCCCTGCGCCGACGCGCGGCCTACTGGTCCGCGCGGGCGCACGAAAAGGCCGGCGATGCGAACACGGCGAAAGCGCTTTACGCCGGGCTCGTGCCCGGCACCGTTCCCGATCTCTACGGTCGTTGGGCGGCCGCCGCGCTCGGCGTGACGCTTCCGCCCACGCGGCCGGAGCCCTCCGCTCCCGAAAGCGGGGACGCTGCGGGCGTCGATGCCCTGCCATCGCGCGAGCTTCTCCGCTGCGGATTCCCGGGACTCGCCGAGGACGCCGCCGAGATCGAAGGCTCTCTCGATCCGCTTTTCGCGGGCCGCGCGGCCTCTGCCCGGGGCAACCACCGTCGCGCGGCCGCGGTTCTGAAGCGGCGCTATCCGGAGCTCGGAACTCCCGAGGAAGGCGCTGTCCCCGCCGAGGCGCGGGCCGCCTATTACCCGCTGGCGCAGGCCGACCGGATCGCCGAGGCCGCGCGTGCCGCGGGGGTGCCCGCTTCGCTCCTGTTCGGCCTCATCCGGCAGGAGAGCGTGTTCACGGAGGACGCGCGATCGCGCTCGGGGGCGCTCGGACTCATGCAGGTGATGCCGGCGACGGGTCGCCTCCTCTACCGGAAGGAAAACCCCAAGGGGCGCCCCGACCTCGCCGATCCGGAGGCGAACCTGCGCCTCGGAGCGCGCTATCTGCGGCAGCTCCTCGACGCCTTCTCGGGCGACACCGCCGCGGCGCTCGCCGCGTACAACGCGGGACCAGGGCGCGTGCGCGCGTGGAAAAAGGCGTCCCACCTCGCGCCCGAGGACGAGTTCCTGGAGTCGATTCCGTTCTGGGAGACGCGCGCCTACGTCAAGCGCGTGCTGTTCTTCCAGAGCGTCTACGCGTCGCTCTACGGGCTCCCGCTCGACGCCGCCGCGCCCGCCGCCTCCCTGCCCGCGGCAGAACCCAGCCCGTGATGCTCGGGCCCTGCCGAGCGTTGCGGACGCGGCGCGGTTGCCGCGCGCGCCGCGGGCCACTTCAGGCTACGCCGGCACTCCTCGCAGTGGTTTTCCCCGCCGACCTGCGGCACGCCGAGCAGATGCCCCGGATCTGGTGGGAGTGCGACGTGGCGGCGAAGTCGTATTCCTTGCAGACGGCTTCCTGGCGCTTCTCGATGGCCGCGTCGATGAACTCGATGACCTTCCCGCAGCTCGAGCACACGAGGTGATCGTGGTGCTCGCCCTTGCGGAGCCGCTCGTAGCGGTACTTCTCCTCGTTCAGCCGCACCCGGCCCACGAGGCCGCATTCGTGCAGCAGCTCCAGCGTCCTGTAAATCGTCGCGCGGCTCACTTTCGTGCCGCGGTCCCGCATGCGGATCACGAGATCCTCCGCGTCGAAGTGACGGTGCGTTGAGAAGATCTCGTCGAAGAGGGCCGTCCGCTCGCGCGTGACCTTCAGGCCCTTCTTCCGCAGGAAGTCATCGAAGACCCGCCGTTCGTCTGCGTTTTGATTCACCCGGTAAAGATATCAGTCTGCTCGCCGAACGGGAATCCCCAACCGAAGGACCGCCCGAAGGTCGAGGGCCGGGGGCCTGCCGGGGGATTTCCGGGCGGCGCCCGCGAGCCGGGCGAGCACGCCTTCCCGGTCGAGGCGGGGGTCCCCCCTCAGGAGCGCGAGGGCGGCGCCGGCGACGAGAGCGGCCGCGAACGAGGTCCCCCCGGCCTTCTCCCGGTGCCGCCCGTCGAGGGACGGCACGACGAGGGGCACCGCCGGAGCGAGGAGATCCGGCTTCAGAACGCCGTCCATCACGCACACCCGCGGCCCGCGGGCCGGGCGCTTCGCCTCGACGTCCCAGCCGCCGACGCCGATCGCGTGACGCGAGGACGCGGGTGAAACGCAGGCCCCCGAAGGATCCCAGCCTGCGGCCGCGACGACGACGACGCGCCGTTCGTCCAGGGCTCGGACGAGGGACGGGATCTCGCTGCGCCGGCCCCGCCTTTCGGGATCGTCCCCGAACGGACAGAGGACCACGCGGATCCCGTGCGCGTTCCCCCGCGCAATCAGCCAGCGAAAGGCCCGTTCGATCGCCTGCCTCGGGACGCGGTGTCCGTGACCCACCTTCAGGAGGACGACCCGGGCGCGCGGCGAAGGCGAGACGAGGCCGCTTCCGTGACCGTCCCCGGCCGCGAGCAGCATCGTGCGCGTCCCGTGCTCGGCAGAGAATTTCGGGTCGCCGTAACGGAACGGCACGACGCGGCGGCCCGTCGCGTCGCGACACGCGATCACGCGGCGGGCGGGCAGGTCCGGATGTTTGAAAAAGCCGACGTCGAGCACCGCGATCGCTGGCGAGAGACAAGAGAAGAGTCTACTCATGCAGGGGGAAACCGGACCCCGGTTTCCCCCTGACCCCCTTCGGGGGCGCGGGTAAGATTCGACAAACAATGTCCTCCGAGGCTGGCTCGCCGCGGATGCCCGAGCGCATCGACCATTACCGGATCGTGCGCCGGATCGCGCTCGGGGGCATGGCCGAGATATTCGAGGCCGTGGACGAGAAGTCCGGCCGCACGGTCGCGCTCAAGAAGATCCTGCCCCACATCGCGACGGACCCGGACTTCCTCGACCGCTTCTTCCACGAGATCAGGATCCAGATCTCCCTCAAGCACCCGAACGTCGTCGAGCTCCTCGACTGCAGCCCCACTCCCCAGCAGGCCTACATCGTCATGGAGTTCGTTGACGGCGGCGAGCTGCACTCGCTCCGGCGGCAGTCCGGCCGTTTCCCGTGGGAAATCGCCCTCTTCGTCGTCCAGGAGGCCCTCTCGGGCCTCGCGGCCGCCCACGCGAAGGGCGTCATCCACCGGGACATCAAGCCGCAGAACATCATGTGGACGCGCGACGGCTGCGTGAAGATCGGCGACTTCGGGATCAGCCACGCCGAGCACCTGACGCGCCTCACGCACACGGGCACCGTCGTGGGCACGCCTGCGCACATGTCGCCGGAGCAGGCGCGCGGCGAGGAGCTGGACGCGCGCACCGACCTGTTCTCGATGGGAACGGTCCTCTACGAGCTCCTCTGCGGCTACAACCCGTTCACGGCCGACTCCATCGCCGCGTCTCTCCGCCGCGTGGCCGAGGTCGAGCCGGATCTGCCCTCGCTTCTCGACCCGTCGATTCCCCCGTCCGTCGACTCGTTTCTCAGGATGCTGCACGCGAAGGACCGGTCGCGGCGCTTCGCGAGCGCGGCGGCGGCGCGCGACGGCCTGGAGGCGCTGTATCAAAGGGAGGGCGTCACGCGGCCCGGCGTCCTCTTCCGAGAGTTTCTCGCGAATCCTCCGGTCTTCGTCGCCGCGCGCAATCAGCGGCTCGCGCGGGAGTCCGCGGCCGCCGCCGAGCGGCTGCTGCAGGATCGGAACGCGCCGCCGGAGGAAGCTCTCTGGGCGGCCTACCAGACGGTCGCGTGCACGCCGGACGACCCCGCCGCGCAGACGCTCCTGCGCACGGCTGCGCTGCGCGCCGGACAGCGCGAGAAACCCCTCGACAACGCCCGCATCCGCGAGCTCGAGGAAGCGCTGAAAAAGGACCCCGACAGCCTCGTGCTCCTTCTCCAGCTCGCGAAGCTCTATCGCCTCGAGCACGACTTCCTGAATCTCATGCGCTTCTTCCGGAAGCTGCAGTCGCTCGGGCCGTCCGACGCGTACACGCGGGGACAGGTCGCGTCTCTGCTCTCGGGGGGCGAACCGACGCCCGGCTTCGCGACGCGCGCCGTGCCCCTCGCGGCGGGCGGCACGCCGCGCACCGTGCCGGTCATCCCGCGCGACGAGTCCAGTCGCGCGGGCCTGCTCGCGGCTGCCGGCATCTTCATCGTGCTCGCCTCCCTCGGGGTGTGGTGGGCAAAGCGTGCTCCGCGCCTTCCCTCGGGAGATCGCTTCTCGAGCCCGGCGGGCGCGCCGCTGCCCGTCGTCGCGCCCGCCCGCGGCGGAGAGGCGGACCTTCAACGCATCCGTGAACGCGGCGCGCTGCTCGAGCGCGAGGCCGGGGCGGCCTCGGCGCTCGCTTTCTACGAGGAAGCTCTCGAGGCGAACGCGCGACCCGCGTCGCGCGCGACCCTGCTCTCTCTCCTCGCCGACCTCGCCCTCAAGGAGCAGGACAGGCCGCGCGCCACGAAGGCGCTCGACGCGCTCCTCGAGATCCCGGAGGCGCGCCCCCGGGCTCTCCTCCGGAAGGGAGACTTCCTCGCTTCCCTGGGTCAGGGCGACGCCGCCGACCTCCTGTTCGAGGAGGCGGCGCGGGCGAACGACCTCGCCGTCAGCGTGCCGGCGACGCTTCGGCTCGCGCGGAACGCCGAAAGATCCCAGGACACCGTTCGCGCGACGACCTTGTACGAGGAGATTCTGCTCAAGGCGCCCGGTTCGTCTCACGCCGACGAGGCGCGTCTCGGACTCGCGGCTCTCTACAGGGCCGAGGGGAGGCTCTCGGACGCGAGGCGGCAGTACGAGGAAGTCCTGAAGAAAGAGATGCCGGCGAGCGACGCCCGCAAGGCCGCCGAGGCCGGTCTCAAGGCGCTCGAGCGCTCTCCCGCCGTCGAGGCCCAGCCGTGAAATCGCATCGCAAGGTCCTGACGCTTCGACTCCCCGGCCGAATCGGATTCGTGAACATCACGGACGAGGTCCAGGCCGCGGTCGACGAGAGCGGCGTTCAGGAAGGGCTCTGCCTCGTCAACCCGATGCACATCACGGCTTCGGTCTTCATCAACGACGACGAACCGGGCCTCCACCGCGACTACGAGCGCTTCTTCGAAACGCTCGTTCCCCACGAGCCGGTCCGGCAGTGGCGTCACAACGACACGGGCGAGGACAACGCGGACGCGCACATCAAGCGGCAGCTCATGGGCCGCGAGGTCGTCGTCGCGATCACGAAAGGGCGGCTCGACTTCGGCACGTGGGAGCGCGTCTTTTACGGCGAATGGGACGGCCGCCGCGACAAGCGCGTCCTCATCAAGATCATCGGGGAGTAGCGGCTCCACTCGCCTTCCCGCCCGAGGGCGCGTTCGATGCGCGCGACATTGCGACGTTGTCTCAGTCGCATTTTTCGACTAGGCTTCCCGCAACCGCGCCGAAGAAAGCGAAACGAGACGCCCCCGAAGGAGGTGGGCTGCGATGAAGAAACTCTCCCTTTTCAGCAAGCTGCTGGTGTCCCTTGTCACTCTCCCGCTCTGCGCCGCCGAAACCGCCGGACCGAACCCGCCCCCGAAGGTCCTCCAGATCTACCGCGAGGAGGTCAAGGTCGGGAAAGCTCCGGCGCACGTCAAGGTCGAGAAAGGCTTCGTGGCCGCGGCGGCAAAGGCGAACTGGCCGACGCATTACCTCGCCATGACGACCGTCACGGGCCCGAGCGAGGCCTGGTTCCTGACGGGGTACCCCTCCTTCGCCGCGTGGGAGAAGGACCGGGACGACACCGACAAGAACTCCGCGTTCACGGCGGACCTCGACAGGCTCGTCGAGAAGGATGGAGAGCTGTTGACGAACGGGCGGAGCCTCGTCGCCGTCCTGCGCGAGGACCTGAGCGCGGGCGGCCCCGTCGACATCGCGAAGATGCGGTACTTCCGCCTGCTCACGTTCCGGGTGCGGCCGGGGCACGAAAACGACTTTCAGGACGCCGTGAAGATCGTCAGGAGCGCATACGAGAAGGCCAAGGTCGAGGTGCCGTGGGCGGTCTACCAGATCTCGGGCGGGATGCCCGGACCGACGTTCATGCTCATGATGCCGATGAAGTCGATGTCCGAGATCGACGCCGCGATCGCACGCGCCGCGGCGATCCGGGAGGCCGAGGGCCCCGAAAACGAAAAGGCTCTCGCGAAGCTCGCGTCGGACGGGTTCGCGTCGGTCGAAACGAACATCCTCGCCTTCAGCCCCGCGATGAGCTATCCCTCGAAGGAGTTCGTCGCGCGGGATCCGGCGTTCTGGACGCCGAAGCCCGCCGCGAAGGCGGCTCCGGCGAAGCAGGCCGACGCGAAGCCGAAGGAAGGGGCGAAACCCGCCGAGAAGAAGTAGGCGCCGCGTCCGGTCCGGGACGCGCGGGTCCTAGGACTCGCCGCGCCCCTCCGCCTCGAGGGCGAGGTCGATGAGCGCGTCGGCGAGTCGGGTGGCTCCCGGCGCATCCTCGCCGAGAGCCTCCGCGAAGCGCGCGCGCACGCTCGCCTCGCGGGCCTCGTCGCGGATCGGACGGCCCGAGGACCTCTTCACGGCGCCCACGAGGCGCGCGAGGTCGAGCCTGCGCGCGGCGAGGCGCGCGATGCCGCCGTCCACGCCGTCGATCGCGCGCCGGATCCTCTCCACCGAGCCGCTCGCGCCGGGCAGGATTCCGAATTCGTCGAGGAGCTCTTCGAGGTCCTCGGGCAGGAGCGCCTGGGGACCGTCGGAGAGCGCGGATTCGGGGGCGTCGTGGACTTCGATCATGAGCCCGTCCACACCCGCGCCCCACGCCGCGCGCGCGAGGCCCGGCACGAGGTCGCGGCGGCCCGCGGCATGCGAGGGGTCCGCGAAGAGCGGGAGATGCGTGAGGCCGCGCGCGACGAGAAGCCCTCCGAGATCGAGGGTGCCGCGCGTCGACTTCTCGAACGTCCGGATGCCGCGCTCGCAGAGGATCACGTCCTTGCAGCCCGCGTCGAGGAGGTACTCGGCCGAGGAGAGCCACTCCTCGACGGTCGTTCCGAACCCGCGCTTCAGGAAGACGGGCCGCCCGCTCGCGCCCGCTTCCTTCAGGAGGTCGTAATTCTGGCAGTTCCGCGCGCCGATCTGCAGCACGTCCGCGCGCGCGGCGACGGGGCCGACCTGCGCGGGCGCCATCACCTCGGTCACGACCGGAAGTCCGACCGAGTCGCCCGCGTCCTTCAGCCAGCCGAGGGCTTCGAGGCCGTGCCCCTGGAACGAATAGGGGGACGTGCGCGGTTTGAAGACGCCGCCGCGGAGCGCCGTGGCGCCGGCGCGCGCCACGGCGCGGGCGAGACGCGCGACCTGGTCCGGTGATTCGACCGCGCACGGCCCCGCGATCACGGCCCGGCGGCCTCCTCCGACGACGAACGGCCCCACGGCGACGACGCTCGGCTCGCGCACCTCCGTCACTTTCGGGATGTCCTTCATCCGGGGCGGACGCACGAATTCCGGGGCGGGCCCGAGCCAGATCACGCGTTCGCCCGCCGCGGGCCGGCCCGTGAGCGCCGCGGCGCGGGCGACGTTCTTCTCGGGCACGACCGCGAACCCGCGGACCGGATCGCCCGGCGTGCCCGGCAGCGAGAGCAGCTCCGCTCCGGCCTCGGCCAGGGCCGATGAGGCCCGGACGCCGGCGTAGAAGACGGCGCGCGGCGCCGGGGCGTCGGACGCGAGGTCGTCCCCCGGCACCGCGTCCACGGTCGCCCCGGCGCGGGCGAGGCGCCAGAAGCGCGTCGTGTTCGGGCGCACGTCCGACACGTCTTCCTCGAGGATGAGAAGGCCGGCCTCGAGCGCCGCCTCCTCGGAGCAGACCGCTGCCCGGGGCCCGCCCGCCTCCTTCACGCGAACCGCCGCGTACGCCGTGTCGTGCGTGTCGATCGGAATCGCGTCGAGGCGCGCGAGGAGGTGGCGGCACTGCCTGAGCACCGCGGCCTGGGAGTGGACCTCGCGCACGCTCTCGAGCGCGAGGCCCGGGGGCGCGGCGAGGACGAGCCTCACGGGCACTTCGATCTCGGCCTCGACGGCGAGCGCGGATTTCAGGTCCAGGAGCGAGCGGGCGAGCGCGTCCAGGGACTCGAGGATCGGCCCGTCCACGCGGTTCACCGCGGGCAGCACGGCGCACGCGATCTCTCCGGCGAGAAGCGCGCGCAGCGTGCGCTCGAACGTGGGGAAGGCCACCGGGCGTCCGCACCGCGCCGCCGCGCGGGCTCCGAACGATCCCGGCTGCCCCTGATAGCCCGCGAGGACCGGCTCGTGCGCGGTCCTTCGCTCTTCGTCCTCGATCTCCGGCATGGTGCGCGACGCGCCTATGGCCGCGAGGCGTCCGCCCGCGTCGTGGCCGGCTCTTTCGTGACCTTTGCGTCCTCCAGGACGACCGGGTACCGGTAGCCCGCGCCGAAGTCCTTGTCGACGTGCACGACGCCCCTCACGACCACGACGTCACCGACGGCCGCCGGATCGCCGGTCGTCACCGTCAGGTCGTCGTCCTTCTTCTCGCGCGAGCCCGAGCCGTCGCGAATGTGGTACCAGTTCCGGCCCATGACCCCCGGGTTCGCCTTCACGACCTTGCCGCGCACCGTCACGGTCTTGTCTTTCAGGAGGGCGCGCTCGGCGAAGACCTGCGCCACCGTGCGCGCGTCCTTCCCTTCGGCCTTCGGGACCCTGACGTCTCCGACGTCCGCGCCTCCTTCCGCCACGGCGGCGTGCGGCGCGGCCAGCGGAGCGCCTTTCGGCGCGTCGGCCGCGGCGCCGTGTGACGAGACCGGCGCGTCAGACGCCCCCGGGGTTCCGGCCCCGAGGTTGCCGAACACGATGTGGTCGAATTTCCGGTTCAGCGTCTTGCTTTCGAAGCCGTCCATCGACATCGCGTTCACGACCGTGACGCTCTCTCCCTTCTTGACGTTCGACTTCGTGATGGCGGCCCACGTTTCGCCGCCGCCGGTCCTGAGGCGCATGTACGTGTAGTCGGAGGCGTCGAGCGTCTCCTCCACGATGCCGGAGACGGTCGTGAGGGCCGGCTGGGGCGGCTGCGGAGCGGCGGCAGCCGAGGCGGAAGCGGCGGGGCCGGACGGGGCCGCGGCGGGAGCCGCGGGCTTCCGGCCGCACGCGGCGGTGAGGGCGAGCGCGAGGACGAGAATGATTCGGCGCATGGATGAGGTTCCCCTTCCTTCGAGCCGCCGATTTTGACAGAAGAGCAAAAAAAGGCCGCCCGGGGAGGGCGGCCTTCGGATTCCGCGCCGCGGTCAATCGGGGCTCAGGTCTCGAGGAAGGACGAAACGGCCTGTCGCCACTTTTCCTCGGACAGGAGAACCGACGGCGGCAGGATGAGTTCGCCGCCGTCCGCCGCGGCGAGCCCGAGCTCGCCTTCGAAGAAGCGCGCGAGGCGCGCCTCCTCGCCGCGGAACCACGCTTGTGCCTCGTGACCGATCGGGAAGCTGCGATACGCGTCCGACGCCGGACGAACCGTGAAGAGCCACCCCTTCTCGTACGGGGACGAACGGAGAAGTGTCGGGTGATTCCCGACGTGCGCGTTCGCAGCCACGACCGTTCCCGTCACCGGAGCCGGAATCACGGCCGTGCGGGCGCCACATGCGATCGTCACCGCGGGACGGCCGGCGGCGACCGTGCTCCCGACCGGCGGAAGGGTGACGGCCGTGACGCCGTGCACGAGGTGCCCGGCGAGGTCGTCGAGGCCCACGCGCAGGCGGCCGCCGCGCTTTTCGTCGAGCCACGTGTGCGCGGGCGTGTAGCGCCGGTTCTCGGCGAGGAGAAGTCCCTCGACTTCCACGAGTCCGAGGCGGCGCGCCTTCAGCCATCTGAAGGTCTGCTCCGCCGCGTGGTAGATCCCCCAGACCGCGAGAATCGGCACGAGCGCGACGGCGACGAAAGCGACGAGGAAGAGAAGCCGGACGAGGAGACCGACCATGAAGATGGCGGCTCCCGTAAGCAGCGCGAGGAGAGCTTCCATGATGCTCACCTTCCTTTCGGTTCCACGTGACAGGTCGCGCAGTCTTCGAATCCGTGGGCGCTCTTGCCGTCGTGGCATTTCCCGCACGCGGCGCCCTTTTCCATGTCGGCGTGCTTGAGGGCGAGCGCTTTGCGGCCCGCGGACGGCAGGATGGAGAAGAGCCCCGGATGGCACGGCGTGCAGTCCGGCTTCGTCCCGTCGACGTGGGCGAGGTGGCGGAAGGTCACGACGCCCGGGCTGTCGACGCCCTGAGGGAGAGCGAGGTCCTTCGGAAGGCGGGGGAGGGGGCTCGCGAGAATCGCGGCGGCCAGCCCGAACGTCAGGAGCAGGGCCGGCAGGCGGATGTGTCTCATGACGGGCCTCTCACTTTCCGCCCAGGAACCGGCGGGCCAGCTCGTCCCAGTGGTCCGGGTCGAGCGCTCTCGCGATGCCGTGGACCGGGGTGCCGCCGTCCTGCAGGACGACTCCGAGCTGCGGCGTGAGGCGCTGCGCGAGCTTCCCCGCCGCGGCGTCCAGGAACCGGCGGGCCCCCTCGCCCGTGAAGAGGTTCTTGAGGTTGCCGGTCAGCCAGCGGGGCTCGACCTTCATGAGCCAGCCCGCGCCGTACGGGTCGCGGAGCGCGCCTTCGGGATGCGCGCGCGCCGCTTCGTTGATGGCGACGACGTGGCCGTCGATCGGCGACAGCACGTCGAGCTGCTGGCCTCCGGCCACGAGGGAGAAGGCCTTCTGCCCCTGCCGCACGGGCGCTCCGATCGGGGGCAGGAGGAGCTGGTCGAGCGGGCCCACGAGCTTGTGCGCGAAGTCGTCGAGGCCGACGTCCACCGTTCCGCCCTCGGGCCGCGCCCAGGCGTGTCCGGCGTGCAGATGAACGCCGTTCGGCACCTGGAACCAGCCGAACCCGAAGGCGTGGGCGGGCGTCTCCCCCTGGACGAAGCGCCAGAAGGGAACGAAGAGGATCAGGTAGGAGATCGCGAGGCCGTACTCGAGGGCTCTCGCCGCGTAGGGACTGAGGAGGTCGGTTTCGTTCATGATGTTTCTCTCTTCCTTCTCAGTGCGCGCCGCGCCAGTCGGGATGCTCGTGGACCACCGGCATGCGGTTCACGATCCAGCGGAAGATCAGGACGCCGATCGTCACGATCGTGAGCGACGTGACGATCTCGCCCAGGCTCGGGGTGTAGCGGTCCGCCACGTTCCAGTTGAAGGCGATGAGCGAGACGTTGAACCGGTTGAGGACGACGCCGAGAACCGTGAGGAGCCCGGCTATCCGGGCCAGCCTCGCGCTCTTCCGCCGCGCCGCGAACGCGAAGAGAAGCGAAGGCAGGAGGATGAAGCCCAGCATCTCGAGGAGGTACCAGGCCCCCCAGCCCGTCGCGAGGAGGTCGAAACGGCCGCTTCCGACGAGGCCCTGCAGCCGGATGAAGAAGTACGCGAAGAGGACGACCGCGCCGCCCTTCGCGAGCCCGAGCGTGATCCTGTCGAGATCGACCGGGGCCTGGGGGTCCAGCCGGTCGTGGAAGGCGCGATGCGAGAGCGCGCTCTCGACGATCACCATGCCGATGCCCGCCGAGATGCTCGAGATGAAGAAGAAGATCGGGAGGAACGGCGAGTACCAGAGAGGGTGGAGCTTGCCCGGCGTCATCAGGAAGAAGGCTCCGAGGGAGGACTGGTGGAGCGTCGAGAGCGTGACGCCGAGGACGATGATGCCGATCGTGAGCGAGCCGAGGAGCCGGCGCACTTTCACGAGGCCGAGCCACTCGAGCGCGGCCGGCGCGAACTCGAGGCCGAGCACCATCAGGTACAGGAAGACGCACCAGCCGACTTCGTACATGACGGCGGTCGTGCCGGGGGTCAAGAAGAACTGGTAGGGGAGGCGCCACGGCTGGCCGAGGTCCACGATGAGCCCGAACAGGACGAGCGCATAGCCGAGAAAGCCGGTCAGGATCGCGGGGCGCAGGATCGGCCGGTAGGCCTTCTGGCCGAAAATGTAGACGGCGCAGGCGACCGTGTAGCCGCCCGCCGCGAGCGCGACGCCGCACACGACGTCGAACGCGACCCAGATGCCCCACGGGTTCGTCTGCGACAGGTTCGTCGCCGCGCCAAGCCCCTTCCAGAAGCGGAAGATCATCGTCGGGATTCCGGCGAGAAGGATCGCCGCGGCGACGGCGTTGAACGGCGTCAGGAGGCTCTTCGCGTAATCGCGGAAGGACATCCCGAGGAACACGTTCTCCCGCATCCAGGGGCCGCCGAGGAACGCGGGTTTCAGCGCCTGCTCAGACATGGCCGTCCTCCTTGCCTTCCGCCGCGGCGACTTCGTCACGGCGTTTCGAGAAGGTGTACATGCCCATCAGGAGCGGCGGCCAGAGGGTGATGACGAAGGGCACCGCCGAGAGCGCCCCGTCCGCGAGCTCCGGATACGACTTCTTCTCGATGCCCGAAGGGAGCGCGAGCGTCTCGAAAGGCACGTCGGAGATGTAGAGCCAGCTCGTGCCTCCGGCTTCATCCTCCCCGTAGATCTTGTGGACGTACTTGTCGGCGTTCGTGTAGATGCGCGTCCTGGCCTCCTCGAGGAGGTCGGCGCGCCTGCCGAACTTGAGAGCGCCCGACGGGCAGACTTCCGTGCAGGCCGGCGGGAGACCCTTCCCCTGCCGTTCCGCGCAGAACGTGCACTTCTTGACGAGCGGCGTCGCGCTCGAGAACTCGTACTTCGGAACGCCGAAGGGGCACACGATCATGCAGTAGCGGCAGCCGAGGCAGCGGTCCGTGTGGTACACGACGGGCCCCTGGGGAGTCTTCTCCAGGGCCTTGACGACACAGCCCGAAGCGCAAGCGGGCGCCACGCAGTGCATGCACTGCGTCTTCGCGTAGCGGTCGTCGCCGGCCGCGCTCTTCGTCGCGCCTTTCTGGACGACCGTGTAGGCCGTGGGGCTCGTCGCGCGCCTCGACGCGAACACGGCGTCGTCCCCGGGCTTCTCGGGGCCCGGGAGCGCGTTCGCCTCGGAGCAGGCGGCCTCGCAGCCGCGGCAGCCGACGCAGAGCGTCGTGTCCACGAGGACGCCCCGGGCGTCTTTCGACGCGGTCGGGACCGAGGCCCGCGACGTCGCCGCCGCGCCGGCCAACCCGGCGGTTCCGGCGGCGGCGGCGATCTTGAAGAGGGACCGGCGATTCAGGTTCATCGCGGCCTCTCTCAGGCCCGGGCCGTGCGGCCGAGCGCGCGGTCGTTGAGGAGGAGGAGAAGGACGAAGAGGAGCGCGAGGGGAACCGTGGCGATCATGGGGCCTCCCTCCCGGAGCCGTTCGCCGCCACGGCGGGCGGCTCCGTGTACATGGCGCCCGTCCCGAGCCTCTTCACGGCCTCCTGATAAAGGGGGCAGTCCACGTACTGGCTCGCCTGGCAGGGCCGGGCCGACACGAGGTGGTCTTGAGGCAGCATTTTCTTCGTCGGGCAGGCGTCGCAATAGAGCATTACGACTTCCTTGAGCAGCGGGCAGGTGGTCGGGGTCTCTCGCATGGCAACCCGTCTCAGCGCAAGGCCCGCGCCATGCGCCGGAGGTTCGCCGAACGAGGTGTCAACTGCTTGTAACGAGGAGGCTTGGCGCGCTTTCGATTCGCCGGCCGCGCGGCGGGGACCGTTCAGATCCTCAACGGGGCGTTGTCTTTCTCGTCGCTCCTCAGGCGGGCTCGAAAACGCCGTCGTCCGCGCGCTTCAGCCCGAATTTGTGGATCTTGCTGTAGAGGGTCACACGGTCGATGTCGAGGATCCGTGCGGCCTGCGAGACGTTTCCGCCCGTGTTCTGGAGGACCGCCGCGATGTGCCGCCGTTCGACCTCTGCGAGCGAGGCCGGGTGCGACGGCACCTCCTCCCCGCGAAGGGTGAGGCCGAGATCGCCCGGCAGGAGCAGCGGCCCCGTCGAAACGACGACGCCGCGCTCGAGAACGTTGCGCAGCTCGCGCACGTTGCCCGGCCACGAGTGGGCGAGGAGAAGCGCCATGCCCTCGGGGGATACGCCCTCGACCGGCTTCTTCATCTCCACGGCGAGCTGCTCGAGCAGGATGTCCACGAGAAGGGGAATGTCTTCCTTGCGGTCGCGGAGCGGAGCGAGCGTGAGCGTGATGACGTTCAGCCGATAGAAGAGATCCTCCCGGAAACGGCCCTCGGCGATCGCCTTCTGAAGGTCCCGGTTCGTCGCCGCGATGATGCGGACGTCCACCGGCATCGATTCCGTCCCGCCGACGCGCGTCACGCGGCGCTCCTCGAGCACACGCAGGAGATCGAGCTGCAGCTTCGGGCTGATGTCGCCGATCTCGTCGAGAAAAAGGGTGCCGCCGCTCGCCGCCACGAACTTGCCCTCCCGTCGCCCGTTCGCGCCCGTGAACGAGCCCTTTTCGTAGCCGAACAGCTCGGATTCGAGAAGCGTCTCGGTGAGGGACGCGCACGACATCGCCACGAACGGCTTGTCGTGGCGCGGGCTCTCGGCGTGGATCGCGCGGGCGAGGAGCTCCTTGCCCGTGCCGCTCTCGCCGAGGACGAGGATCGTCGAGGGGCTGCGCGCCGCGGTCCGCGCGAGCTCGAGCGTGCCCTGCATGGCCGGCGACTTCGTGACGAGATCGTGGAACCGGTACTCGCGTTTGAGCGCCTTGCGGAGGATCACGTTCTCCCGCACGAGCGCCTGCTGCGCCACGATCTTCTCCACGAGGAGGCTGACCTCCTCCGGGTCGAAAGGCTTCACGATGTAGTCGAACGCCCCGAGCTTCATGGCGTTCACCGCGGTGTCGACCGTGGCGTACGCCGTCATGATCACGACGGCGGTGTCGGGGCTCTTCTCCTTGACGCGCTTGAGAACCTCGAGGCCGTCGATGCCCGGCATCTTGAGGTCGACGAGCAGGATCGACCAGCGCCCCTCCTCCACTGCCTTCACGCCCGCGAGGCCGTCCGGCGCCGTGCCGATCGTGTAGCCGTCCTTCTCGAGCCAGCCCGAGAGGGACTCCCGCACGATCTCCTCGTCATCGACCAGCAGGATCCGCGTGTTCTTCTTGCTCATGGGGTTCTCCGATCTCGTCGACGTTCTCGAGGAAGAGGGCCCGGCACGTCTCGCACAGGTCCGGCTCCTTCAGGTCCACGTCCCGAAGGCTCGCCGAACGCGCCATCGCGCAGCGGGGACGGAGGCAGTGCAGGAGCCCGAAGGTGTGGCCGAGCTCGTGAATGACTTCGGTTCGGAGACGGATCGGGAACCGGGCCGCCTCGCCGGGAAGCCCCGCGCCGGCGAGGCGCGCGGTCGACACGACGGCGACCGGGCCCTTCAGCTGCGCCTCGCCGAAGACGAACGTCAGGACCGGGATGAAGAGGTCCGCGTCCGTCAGCCCGATCAGGCGCCCGGCGCCGCGCGGCCGGTTCGCGGCGAGCCACAGGAGGACGCGATGCGAGGAATGCTGTTTGCGCACCGCGTCGAACGCCTCGTCCGGCCGTCCCGCCGGAACGTCGAGGCGCGCCGGCAGGCGGAAGACTCTCTCGACGTGCGCACGCACGCCCGCGAGAAGCTCGTGGTCTGCGTTCCCCGTCCCGATCCACCACAGGGCGATCCCGCTCACGTTCTCGCGGCGGGCCCGGCCGCCGCGGGAGCTGCCGAGGCCGCGCCGCCCTCGGCGGCGAGCGGGAGCCGGATCGTCATCGTCGTGCCCTGCCCGGCGTGGCTCGTGACCCGCATCGAGCCGCCGTGCTTCTCCACGATGCCGTACACGACGGAGAGCCCGAGCCCGGTGCCCTTCTCCTTCGTCGTGAAGAACGGGTCGAAGATGCGCGAGAGGTGCTCGGCCGGTATTCCGGAGCCCGTGTCGGCGACGCCGATGTCGACCTCGCGGCTGCCGGAGAAGAAGTGGGACGTGAGCGTCAGCGTGCCTCCCGAGGGCATCGCGTCGCACGCGTTGAGCAGGATGTTCATGAACGCCTGGCGGAGCTGCCCGAAGTCGGCGTTCACGGCGCCCGTTCCCTCGAGCTTTTTCACGACCGTGATGCCCTGGATCTGCATCTTGTGCGCCGCGAGCGAGAGCGCTTCCTCGAGCGCGCGCAGGGGGTCGAAGATCTTGAGCTCCAGCGGCCTGACCCGCGCGAAGTCGAGGAGGTTCCGGACGATGACCGTGCAGCGCTCGGACTCCCTCTGGATGAGCGACAGGTTCTTGAGGCACGCCGCACGCGTCGCGTCGTCCGTCGGGCCGGTCTCCAGCATCCGCGTCATGAGCTTCGCGAACGTGAGGATTCCGGCGAGGGGGTTGTTGATCTCGTGCGCGATGGACGCCGAGAGCTGGCCGAGAGAGGCCAGCTTCTCGCTGCGGGCGAGAACCTCGTGCGCGCTTCGCAGCGCCGCGGTCCGGTCCTCCACCTGGCGTTCGAGATCGTTCGTGAGGTGCTCGAGGTCGCGGCGCGTCCGGGCAAGCGACGCGTTCATCTCGTTGAACGAGTTCGCGAGGATTCCGAGCTCGTCCGACGAGCGGACGGCGAGCGTTGCGGACAGGTCGCCGTGGCCGACGCGCTGCGTGGCGTCCACGAGCTCCGCCACGGGGCGAAAGACGATGCGGCGCGCCGCGAAACTGACGAGCGCGGCGAGGGCGATCACCGCCCCGAGCGCGCCGCCCGCGAGGCGCAGGGACTGGGTGTGCAGGCCCGCGTCGAGCTCCTTCAGCGAAATGCCGATGTCGACGACGCCGAGGACGCGCCTTTCGGGCGGGTGCGCGTGGCAGGCGGCAGTCGAGCAGGCCGGCTCGTTGTAGATGGGCGTCACCATTCCCAGCACGCGGTGGCCGTTCGTGCGGAACAGGCGGCTGCGCGCGGACGTCGTGGGCGCCACGAGCGGCTGGCCGGCCGCGTGGCACGCCGTGCAGGCCTCGGCATCCTTGTCGACCGACGCGCCGATGTCCTTCGCGTTCGTCGAGAACATGATGCGGCCTTCCTTGTTCAGGACCCGGACCTTCTCGATGCCCTCGAGCCGGCCGATCGCCTCCATGATCCGGTACGCGTCGTGCCTCTGGTCCTCGAGCATGAGATCCCGCGTGCTGCTCGCGATCGTGCTCGAGAACAGCGCCGCTCCGCGGATGACCTCGCCGATGGAATGCTCCCTCTGGGAGCGGATCGAGAAGAACGCGAACAGCGCGATCGTCGCGAGCGAGACCGCCGCCGCGGCGCCCGTCAGCTTGAAACCCAGATGCCGGTGGAACGGGATGCCGTACACGGCTTCCTCCAGCCTGAGCATCCGGCAACCCGGGGGACAGTCCATCCCCCATTTGAACTAGTGCGCCCGGGCGGCCCGGGGGCTGCTCGGCCCAGTTCCTCGTCCCTCGAAGCATCGTCAGTCCGTCCGGATGTCCTTCGCCCAGGCTCTGTTCTCGCGGTACCAGGCGACGAGCGCACCGACTCCTTCCTCGAGCGGGACCTCCGCCCTCCAGCCGAGGATGGTTCCGGGCCTTGTCGACCCGGGCCCACGTGTGCGGGATGTCGGCGGGATGGCTGGGCGATTTCTCGACGATCGCCTTCCGGCCCACGTTCTCCTCGACGAGCCGGAGAAGGCTGGAAAGCGCGGGCGGCCTGTCGGACCCAGATTGAAGACCTCGTAACCCAACGGCCGGAGGGCCGCAATGGTCCCGCGGAGCAATGTCGTCCACGTAGGTGAAGTCCCGCTCCTGTGGTCCCGTCCCCGAAGAGCCGGACCGGACCGTACTGATGGTGGTAGCGAAGCCGAGCTCCTCGGCGGCCTTCTTCGACACGGCGTATGGAGAGACCGGCCGGCTCGTGTCCGCGTTCTCGCGGAACGGGACTCCGCGCCGAGCCCGTAGACGCTGGAGCTCGAGGCCAGGACGAACTTCGCGATTCCGACGTCGAGACAGAGCTCGAAGCAGCCTGAGAGTCCCCATCAGGTTTGTCTCGATGAAGGCCCGACATCCCCGCGGGATTCCTTGACAGCTCTGCCGGCCTCCCGCATCGTCCCGAGAATCGACACGCTGTCCCGATTCCGCTCCGAGGCCACCGTCGGGCTTCTTGTCCTCGTCGGCGCCGTCCTTCTCGCAGGGGCCCCGGTACTCGCCGGGAGGGAGTTGAAGGGGCACGACATCGCGGCCTACCTCATCTACGCGCAGCAGACGGCGGCGAACCTGCGGGGCGGTCTCCTCCTTCCGGCCTGGGCCGGCGATCTCAACGGCGGGTTCGGTGGACCGGGCCTCATCTTCTATCCGCCCCTCGTGAACACCCTTCATGCGTCCCTCGCCGCTCGCCGGCCTCCCACCTCGCGACCGGCATCGGATGGCTCGCCCTCGCTGGCGCAGCTCCTCTCCGGCCTCGCCGTTGAGGGGTTGGCTCGGGCTGCCGGGTTCGGGCCGGGTGCGCTCTGCGCGGCCGTCTTCTACGTCGTGGCGCCGTACCGTCTCGTCGACCTGTACGAGCGCGGCGCCCTCTCCGAGCACTGGGCGTTCGTCTTCGCGCCGCTGATCCTCTGGATCGGAGCCGACGGGCGGCTCTCGCCGCGCCGCCGCGTCGCGCTTGGAGCGCTCGTCATGGCCGCTCTCGCGCTGACGAACCTCCCGCTCGTCGTCCTCTTCGGGCCTCGCCCTCGGTCCCATCGTGCTCGTTCTCCCCTCCATGCGGCGCGCGCGAGAACCGCTCCTCCTCGCGGCGCCCCTCGGTCTCTCGCTTGCGGCTTTCTCCCTCGCCCCCAGGCCCTCGCGTCCCGATGGCTCCGCGTGGAGCTCTGGTTCGGCGAAACGGGAGCGAGCGCCTACCGCCCCTCGACGAACACCCTCTTCAACACCCGGCGCCATGGACGCCGACTTCAACTTCCGCGTCTCGATCGCGCTCCTCGCAACCGTCCTCCTCGGTCTCGCCGCCGCCCTCCTGATGTCATCGGAAAACCGCCGGAAGGCGGAGACGCGAGCTGGTTGGTGTCCTCGCCGCCGCGTTCGTCATTACCCTCGGGCCGTTTGGGTCCCTCTGGGACGCCGCTCCCGTCCTCTCGAAACTCCAGTTCCCCTGGAGGGTCGCCGCGCCCATGACACTCGCGGCCTCGGCGCTGCTCGCGCTCGTGTCGCGGGGGCGCGCCGTGTCCCTCGCGATCCTGGCGCGCTCATCGCGGTTCCCTTCGGCGGCAAGGGGACGGCACCGCCCCCTCGCCCAGCGCCCGGCGTCGGAACCTGGGCTCGCCGGCAGGAGCTTCCCCGACCCACGGGCCGTCCACGAGGCCGCCGGAGAGGATGGGAGCTGGGTCCAGCGGGGAATGTGGGACTACTGGTACGTCCCGAGGACCGCTCCTGAGGCTTTCTTCATCGAGATGACCGGCGGCCGCTCTCCGCGGCTCGACCCGATGCGTGCCCGCGCGGCGTTGCTCTCCACGGGCCCAAGACGCCGGTGGAAGTCGTCCGATGGGACCGGCTCGACAAGGAGGTCTCTCTAGTCGCGCCGAGGCCCGGCGCGCTCCGTCTGGCACATCCTCGGCTTCCCGGGCATGAGCGTGGCGGTCGATGGTCGACCGGCGCCGCTTCTCCTCGACAGATCCACCGGCCTCGTCGCCGTGGACGTGCCGGCCGGACCGCACGTCGCCTCCTGGCGCTGGAGGCCGTTCGCGCCTCTCGTCGCCTTCCGATGGCTCAGCGGTCTGACCCTTCTCGGGGTCCTCTTGCTCCTCGGCTTGCCAGACGCCGGCCTCCCGGGCGCAGTCTCGTCTGGGCCGCGCGGCAGGCTTGCCCTGCCGCCGAGACACGCGGCTTACCGGAGGATCGCGATTCCAGCTCCTGAGCGTCTGATCCTCAGCATCGTCGCCCCGGTCTTCAACGAGGTCGGGAACCTCGAGCCGCTGGTGCGCGAGATCGAAGAGGTCCGCGCGTCTCTGTCCGGCGAGAGCGAGCTGATCCTCGTGGACGACGGCAGCAGGGACGGCAGCTGGGACAGGCATCCGCGAACTGGCGATCGATCGTCCCTGGCTCCGCGGTCTCCGGTTCCTCGGGAACCAGGGCCAGACCGCGGCGATGGCCGCCGGGATCGAGCACGCGAGAGGCGACTGATCGCGTTCCTCGACGCCGACCTCCAGAACGACCCTCACGATCTCCCGGGGATGCTCGCGACGATCCTCGAGGGCCGCGCGGACGTCGTCTGCGGCTGGCGGGCTCACCGGAAGGACCGGACGGTCTCGAGGATCGTCCCCTCCTTGGTGGCGAACCTCCTCATCACGCACGCGCTCGGCTTGCGCCTTCACGACGTCGGCTGCACGCTCAAGGTGTTCCGCCGCGTCTACCTGGAGAACGTCGAGCTCTACGGCGAGATGCACCGCTTCATTCCGGCCTACTGCGCCGCGCAGGGTGGGAGGATCGTCGAAGTCGAGGTCAACCACCGCCCACGGCTTCACGGGGAGAGCAAGTACGGCCTCTCGAGGGTCTACAAGGTCCTGATCGACCTCCTCACCGTCAAGATGCTCAACACCTACGGTTCGAAGCCGGCCTACTTCTTCGGCAAGCTCGGCTTCGTCTTCTTCGGCGTCGGCACTGCGGCGTTCCTCCTCGTGGCCTGGAGGGCGCTCTTCCTCAACCACCCCGAGAGCACGCCGATGGTCTTCTTCATGCTCCTGATGTACGTGGCCTCCCTCGTCTGCGTCACGTCTGGCCTCCTGGCCGAGATCAACATCCGGGTGCTTCACCGCGTCGGCGGCAAGCGGAGCTACAGGATCATCGACGAGGTCGGGACGCCGGGGCCCGACTGGCGGAGTCCCGCCGGCCCGCTAGGCGCGCCGGCGGCTGGCGTCCATGTGCGGCATTCACGGCATCCTCGCCCCGCGCGGCGATGTCACGGCCGCGCTCCTCGAGATGGGCGCTCGGCTCGCTCACCGGGGGCCGGACGGCGCGAGGATCGAGAGGACACCCCTGGCCCACGTCGGGCACACGCGGCTCCGGTCATCGACCTGTCCGATGCCGCATCGCAGCCGCTCTGGGATGCCGAACGCACGGCGTGCATCGTCTTCAACGGGGAGGTCTACAACTACCGGGAGATCCGGGACGAGTGCCGAAGGGCCGGCCTCGAGCTCCGTTCGGCCTCCGACACCGAGGCGATCGTGGGCCTCTACCTGCTCGAGGGCGAGCGGGCCTTCGGACGCCTCGACGGCATCTTCGCGTTCTGCATCCTGGACGCGCGCTCCGGCGAAGCGTTCCTCGTTCGGGACCCGATGGGCGTCAAGCCCCTCTACTGGACGTGAGCGTCCCGAAGGCCTCGTCTTCGCGTCGGAGCTCGGCGCTCTCGTCGGGAGCGGCCTCGTGCCCCTCGACGTCGATCCCGCCGCGCTCCAGGCCTACCTCCAGCTCGACTCCGTCCCCGGGCCGGGCTCGATCATCCGGGGGTCGCGAAGCTCCGCGAGGGCCACCTCCTCCACCTCGACGCCTCGGGCAAGCGGTCGATCCGCCGCTACGCGCCGCCTCCCCCGCCGGTTGCGGACGAATCCGGGCCCCTAGAGCGGGACATCGCCGAGTTCGACCGGCTGATTCACCGCACGGTCGAACGTCAGCTCGTCGCCGACGTCCCGGTCGGCGTATTCCTCTCGGGCGGACTCGACTCGTCGATCGTCGCCTGACCGCGGCCGAGGTGTCGCCGTCGAGGATCGCGACGTTCTCGATCGGATTCGAAGACCCGTCCTTCGACGAATCGCGCTGGTCCTCCCTCGTCGCCGCCGCGATCGGCAGCGACCACCACGTCGAGATCCTCCGCCCTCGCGCGCTTCTCGACCTCATACCATCCGTGGCGGAGGTGCTCTCCGAGCCCCTCGCCGACGGTTCGGTCTTTCCGACGATCCTCCTTTCGAGATTCACGCGGCGACACGTCACGGTGGCGCTCTCGGGCGATGGAGCGGACGAGCTCTTCGCCGGCTACCCGACCTACCGCGCCGCAGGTCTGGCGCGCTCGCATCCCGGCTCCCGAGGCCGTTCCGGCGCGCGCTGGCCGCGGCGGCCGACGACGTGCTGCCGGTCGGCCACGGCAACTTCTCCCTCGACTTCAAGCTCCGGAAGTTCCTCGCGGGGCTCGATCCCGATCCCGTCCTCAGAAACGCGCGCTGGCTCGGGACGTTCGAGCCCGAGGAGTTGCCGCTCCTCCTTCAGGATCACGATGGGACCCTCCAGCCGGCGCTCGAGAGGCTGCTGCACGAGCCGTCGGCGGAGTCCGCCGGGGTGAGCAGAACTCGAGTCCCTGCTCCGAACCGACCAGCGCTTCTACCTACAGGACCAGGTCCTCGTGAAGGTCGACCGGGCGAGCATGTCGTGCGCCCTCGAGGTCCGGGTCCCCTACCTTGCGCCCGAGATCGTCGCCTTCGCCCGCGCTCTCCCGCCCGGCCGGAAGCTCGCGGGCGCGCAGGGGCAAGGCCCTCCTCAAGGCCTACGCGGCGGGCCGCCTCCCGCCGAGATCGTCGGGAGGCCGAAGAAGGGCTTCGGCGCCCCGCTCGGAAGGTGGTTCCGGGGGACCTGCGGGAGCTGCTGGAGGACGTCCTCTCTCCGGCGTCGCTCGGACGCCACGGGATCTTCGAGCCGCGCTTCGTGTCGCGCCTCCTCCGGGAGCACGCCACCGGCCGCCGTGACCACCGGAAGCGCCTGCTCAACCTCCTGATGTTCCAGCTCTGGTGGAACGCCTTCGCGGGGGACCGGCGCAGGGCCGCCGGGGAGCGATCGGTCGTGACGCCCGGAACGCCGGAGACGGCGGCCGCGCGGATCAACCGCGATTACTACGAGTCCGATTCGGCCGGGCCGCAGCGACTACTGGCGCTTCATGGCGGCGCCCCAGGGCCCGCGTCGACGACCCTTCTCGCCCTCGTCCGGGAAGAGCCGGTCCGCTCGCTCGTCGACCTCGGCTGCGGCGGAGGGATGCTCCTCAGGGAGATCGAGGCCAGCCTCCCCGGCTCGTCGCTCCTCGGCATCGATCTCTCACCCCGCCTCGTCGAGGAGAACCGCCGAGGCAGCCCGGCGATCCGCTGGGAGGTGGCGGACCTCGAACAGCCCCTCGGCGCCGCGGCCGACCTCGCCGGCCGCTGGGACGTCGTCGTCGCCTCCGAGATCCTGGAGCACCTGGACGAGCCGGCCGCGTTCCTTCGCAACGCCTCCTTCTCGCCGCGCCCGGCCGCGGCCGCCTCCTCCTCACGACCCAGAGCGGCCCGGTGAGGGAAACCGAGCGGCGCGTCGGCCATCGCCGACACTTCACGCGCGATGTCCTGACGAACCTGCTGAGGGATGCGGGATGGGCGGAACCGCGCGTCTGGAACGCCGGCTTCCCGTTCCACGACTTCTCGAAGTGGTGGGCGAACCGAGACCCCGAAGCCATCGGTCCGACGATTCGGCGAACGGCCGTACGGCCGACGCGAGAAACTGATCTGCGCCGTCCTGAGGGCGGCGTTCGCGCTGAACTCGCGCTCCCGCGGGGCGCCCAGCTCTACGCCGTCGCGCGAAGGTCGCTTCCGTGACGGACCGGACCGCCGGACCTCCGAGGCGTTCGCGTCGTCCTGGAACACGGTGCGCGGGGGCTCCGTCTACTCGCGCGAGCAGTTCCTCGACTGGATGACGCCCGTCGATCCCGATTCCATCGCCGGCCTCTCGGTCCTCGAGCTCGGCTTCGGGAACGGCTCGCTCCTCGCGCACGCCGGCTGCCTCGGGCCGAGCCGCCTCGTGGGGATCGAGCTCGGCGACACCCTCGAGGCGACGCGCCGGAACCTCGCGCACCTCCCGCCGGGTCTCGTCGAGCTCCACCGGGGCGACCTCTGCACCGCCGACCTCGGGACGTTCGACCTCGTCTACTGCATCGGTGTCCTCCACCACCTCGAAGACCCGGACGCCGGCTTTCGCTCCCTCCTCCGCCACACGCGACCGGGCGGCCGCTTCCACGGGTGGGTCTACGCGCGCGAGGGAAACGGGCTCATCCGTCTCGTCATCGACCCGATCCGCCGGGTCGCCTCGCGGCTTCCCGTGGTGGCTGACGAAGTACGGCCTGGCGCTTCCCCTCGTCGTTCCGTTCTACCTCTACGCCGGCCTCCTGCGCCTCCTGGGTCGCCGGTTCGGGCGCTCGCGGCTCCTCGAGGCTCTCCCGCTCCACGCCTACGCCCTCTGGATCGCGGAGAGGCCGTTCTGGTTCTTCCACCACGTCGCCTTCGACCAGCTCGTGACCCCCCGGACGAACTACTTCGACCGGCGCACCGTCGAGCGCTGGCTGCGCCTCGGAAGACGTCGAGCCGGGGAGCGCCTACGTCACCTTCCGGAACGCCAATTCGTGGAAGTTCGGCGGAAGGCGGCGGTCCACCGTCAGCCCGGAAGCTCCCAGATCGTGATGGAGGAGCCGACCCTCCCCAGGCGGCGGCCGCGCGCCCTGAGCCGGGCGAGGAGATCGCGGAGCTGGTCCGCGGACGCCTTTCCCTTCGAGGCCTACGAGGAAATCCGGCCCGATCGCCTGCATCGAGTCCGAGACCGCGTAGAGACCCGGGCCGATGGGGGTCGACGGGTCGAGCAGGCGGCACGACCGCGAGTAGTAGTTGGTGGCGAACCCGCCGTACGCGACGACGGTCGTCCTGCTCTCCGTCCCCGTGTCACGCAGGTAGTCGCCGAGGCGCTTCATGTCCTGACCCCAGTCGACGTTCGAGTCGACGAACCAGGTGGCCCCCCGCTCCGGGCTCCCGAGAGCCATATTGAAGTAGCCGAGCTCGAGCGGATGGACCGAGGCGAGCGAGGCCCCGGTCGAGAGGACGAGGACGACCGACAGCGGGGCGAAGGGCCGGGGCGGAATCCGCCGTGCCAGGACGCTGGCCCCTGCGACGGCCAGGAGAGGGTAGATCGGAAGGAGGTGGCGGACCCCGATGTTGAATGCCGACGGGACCGCCACGGCGAAGTAGAGGACGACGCCAGGAGCAGACCGCCGACCGCGTAGCTCGCGAGGTCCCGCCGACCCAGGGCGAGCGTGCGCGACCAAGACGAAGAGGAACGCCGGGGTCGACTTCACGGCGAAGGCCACGGGAAATAGGCCAGGAATCCGTGGCGCGAGGTCTGGCCGTGGAAGTAGTTGACGTTCTCCCGTTCGCCCGTGCTGAGGAGCATCACCCCTTTCAAGCCGGCGGCCCAGTGGCCCAGAGACGGCACCGCGCGAGAGAGTCTCGCGTACCGGCCGACCACGTCGGGTGGCGCCCCGCGGCCTCGAAGGAACCTCTCGACGCTCTCCGTGGCCTTCCCGGACGGCATCGCCCTCGAGGTTGACGGCGTAGATCGCGGCGACGAGCCCGAGGGCGACCGCGGCAGCGGCCACCGCGCCCAGCGCCTTCCTCGCCGCCGACCTCAGGGTTCGCCGTTCGCCCTCGGCCAGGAGCGCGAGGAGGGGGACCAAGGCGTAGAGCGGGACGAGGAGGATGGCCGAGAACTTCGTCGCGAGGGCGATGCCGAGCGCGAGGCCCGCGGCGATCCAGAGGACGAAGGAGTCGCGCTTGGCCGCCGCGAGGACGAGGACGACGGAGGCGGTCATCGTCAGCGCGGCACCCACGTCCGCGTGGACGATGCCCGCGTGCGCGACGAAGGTCGGGTCGAGCGCGATCAATCCTGCGGCGAGGAGACCGGCCCCCCTTCCGGCGAGCGCCCGGGCCGCGGCCCAGACGAGGACGACCAGGAGCCCGAGCAGCACGGGGAAGAACTTTCGAGCCGCCTGGAGGATCACGTGGGCAGGGGCGCGGTTCAGGTAGAGGTACCGGGCGTAGTCGTTGTGCGGCGTCCGGTCGCGCGAGTCGCCCTCGGCCGGCGGGACGAGCCCGAGGGACCTCAGGGAGAGCCCGGCGAGGTCCTTCGTCAGCGGCGGGTGCTCGAGGTTCATCCAGTAGGTCCCGTTCTCGACGTACTCGGCCCCCGCGAACAGGTGGATGCCCTCGTCCGCCGTCGCGGAATCGTCCTTCTGGTGCCCGCGCACCGCTGCCAGGGAGACCACGACGAGGACGGCGACGGCGAGGGCCTCGGC